>PGXL01000052.1:0-788 GCA_002839095.1 Tenericutes bacterium HGW-Tenericutes-2
TCTAATGAAAAACGAGTCGTTTCTCATTCAACCGTCTCGTTTGATAATCAATAATCAAAAAGTCCTAATTTAATTCCAAATAGTCAAACCGTTTTTCTAATCGTTTGAATAGCTTAACAATCACGTAACTAATGAGTAAATAAAACGCTGATGCGAGGATAAAAGGAGAAATCGTAAAATCTCTCGAAACAATTTCTTTGACACCACGCATTAGGTCAGTAATAGCGATGACGGTGACTAATGCAGTATCTTTAATCAGAGTAATTACTTCACTTGATATGACTGGAAACTGAATTCTAATCGCTTGAGGTAAGATGATATGGCGGTACGTTTGATAGGAAGTCGCTCCCATCATACTTGCACTTTCAAATTGATCTTTGGGCAAGGATTCAATCCCTGCACGGATGATTTCAACGAAATATGCGCTGTAATTTATCACAAAGGCGATAAAAGCGACCATCATTCGGTTGACATTGATACCGATGAAAGGTAATCCATACATAAAGAAGAAGAGTTGTAACATGAGAGGAGTTCCACGGAAAAACCAGGTATAAATCGAGATAGCTCTTTTAATGATTTTGTTTTTCCGTTGTAACATCGATAAGATTAAGCCAATGGGAAATGAGAAGACCAAAGTAACAAGAAAGACGCTTAATGAAACGAAAGCGCCTTTTGTGAGATATTGAGCTACCTCTAATAAATAATCCATTATCCTAAGAAGATATCTTCATCAAACCATTTAATGGAGATTTCTGAAGCTGTTCCATCTTCAATCATGTCATTTAAAA
>PGXL01000052.1:801-1378 GCA_002839095.1 Tenericutes bacterium HGW-Tenericutes-2
GCAACTTTATAGTCACCTTCAGATTGGCTGATGATATAACGTCCCATGATTTCATCGATGACAACTGCATCAATCGTGCCATTTTTAAGTTCTAATAATGCTTGATTGTATTGATCATATTTTATTAACTCACCTAAACTTGAAACAATCGCATTGGCATTAACAGATTCTTCAGCAGCACTGCTAATTTGAACACCGAGTTTCTTCCCAGTTAGATCACTGATGAGATTAATCGAAGAATCAGAAGCCACCATAATCATTTGCGTATTCGCAATATAAGGAATGGAGAATAACATCTCTTCTAATCTTGATTCAGTAATGGTTAAACCATTCCAAATCATATCGATTGTGCCACTATTGAGTTCTAAAACTTTGGAATCCCAATCGATGGGTTGAAAACGCACTTCAACGCCTAGTCTTTCGCCAACCTCTTTCGCTAAATCAACGTCAAAGCCGACTAAATTTCCAGAGTTATCTCTAAAACCCATGGGTGCGAACGTATCGTCTAGTCCAACGATCATATACCCTCTGTCTTCTAGTCTTTCCCAAGAATTAATGACCCCTTGATTACAACCAA
>PGXL01000003.1 GCA_002839095.1 Tenericutes bacterium HGW-Tenericutes-2
GAAATTAAAAGGCTTAACTCCGATTGAATATCGAAATCAAGCCTTAACTCAACTAAATATTTAATTATTTCCACTGTCTACTTGACAGGGGGCAGTTCATTTTCTAGTCTTTTTATTATGAATTTCAGAATTTTAGATACTGTTTTTTTCTTCTTTAATGTGATAAAATCAGTAAGGAAATAAAAAGAGAGAACATAATAATATAGAGGTAAATAATGAATAATAATCAAATTGTTGGATTAGAGATAAGAGAAACCTCATTATCAGACTTGAATCATATCCTATTACTATGGAATAACGGCGATGTGATGAAGTTTGTTGGTTATCCTAATGGATTAGGAATGAGTATAGAACGACTTCAAAAATGGTATCAATATTTAGAGTCAAATCGACCAAAAATCAATCACTATTCAATTTATGATCAAGAACTTGGGTATTGTGGAGAAACATTTTATTCCATTGATTCATATCAATATGCTTCACTAGATATTAAACTTTTTTCAAAGGCTAGAGGTAAGGGCATTGCGAACAAAGCATTATCCTATGCTATAGAAGAAGCTTTTAAACATGGTGCTGAAAAAGTATGGGTGGATCCAAATCCGAATAACTTAAGTGCAATCAAGCTCTATAAAAGGCTTGGATTTACTGAAAGTGTTATGCCTAAACATCTGATAGATAAGGAAGCACTTGATTCAGTGGAATTTCAACCAATTTATATGGAAAAACAAAAAAACATATAAATTTTACTATATTGTTGTATAATATAAATGCTTCCACCGGGAAGCGAAAATGCAATTTGCATTCTGAAACATATCGTTAGGTCTTAGAAGATATGTTTTGAGGGTGTATTTTTTTTTGGAGGATATCATGGGGATTATCAGTAGCTTTAAAAAACTAACTAAATTTGAATTAAACCTTTGGATGATATCCATTTTATCCATTTTGTTATCCTTTATTGCTACACAGTCAAATATCTTGATATTAGCCTCTTCATTGGTGGGTGTTACAGGATTAATATTTTTAGCTAAAGGATTGCCAAGTGGACAGATATTAACAATCATTTTTGGTGTTCTCTATGCACTTGTATCCTATCAATATAGATATTACGGTGAGATGATTACCTATTTAGGTATGACATTACCTAGTGCTATTGTTACATTCATTATCTGGATCAAGCATCCTTATGAGGAAGGTGAGCCAGAGGTGCGTGTATCAAGATTAACCAAAAAATCCATATATTTAATCATTATTATATCCATTATTCTAACCATTCTGTTTTACTTTATACTAAGATCTCTTGAAACACCCAATCTATTCTTTAGTACCATTTCGATTTACACAAGTATACTTGCATCATTATTCATGATCTTTAGAGTACCTTATTATGCAATAGCATACGCAGCAAATGATATCATACTCATTATCTTATGGATATTAGCATCCATTTCAAACATCAATTATTTTCCGATGGTAGTATGCTTTATTATTTTCTTAATCAATGACCTATATGCTTTCAGAAATTGGAGTCTTGTTAAAAAAGTTCAGAACATAAATGATGTGATTTAAATCATATTTAAAGTAATTAGTATACAATTTTAATTAAATAATATACACATGTATGAAGATAGATACAATAAAAGAATATAAATGATGATAAATGACATAATATGAAAATATGATATACAAAATGAAAATAAAAGAGTATACTGATGGTAGCTTGAATTAAAGAGTATTCTATCTTATTGAGGCGAAAAGGAGTTTTAAAATGAATTTTTTAAGAAAAATTATTCAACCAAAAATGATGATATTTGCACTATTAATCATATCAGTTTTATTTGTAACAGCATGTTCTACATCTCAAAGTACAACAGTAGAACCAATCGGAGTTGTAAAATCCGACACAGTTGTTATCGGCGGAGCACAAGATTTTGTTATACTTGCTGAATCTGGAGTATCAACCACAGCTGGTTCAGTAATCACAGGTGACATTGGAGTTTCACCATCCGTTGCTACATACATTACGGGTTTTGGTCTTATCATGGATTCAACTGGAACATTTGCTACATCAAGCTTAGTTACAGGTAAAATCTATGCTGCTGATTACACATCACCAACACTTACTACACTAACTACAGCAATCGCTGATATGCGTACAGCATATACGAATGCTGCTGGAAGAGCTGCAAACTACAATGAACTATACAGCGGAGACCTAAGTGAAAAAACTTTGACTTCAGGAGTTTATAAGTTTGGAACATCAGTTCTAATCAATAAAGATCTTACACTCAGTGGTAGTTCAACAGACGTTTGGATTTTCCAAATTGCTGGTGGCCTAACAATGGCTTCAGATATTAAGATTACACTAAAAGGTGGAGCACAAGTTAAAAACATTATTTGGCAAGTTGCTGACACAGTTGCTATTGGTTCAGGTTCAGATTTCGCAGGTATCGTACTTGCAATGACTGACATCTCCATGGGAACTAACTCATCAATTCGTGGAAGACTTTTTGCACAAACTGCAGTTAATCTGGATGCAACTACAGTAGTTAAACCATAATTTAATCTTTCTTCATTATAAATACAAGCAAGGGTCGTATCCTAAATTAGGATATTGACCCTTTCTTTACTTAAAAAGAGTATATCTAATAAGAGGTTCATATGTTATCATAAAACTATAATATAGAATGTAAAAAATATAGTAGGAGTAAAAAAAATGATATTGCAATTCAAGGACAAAATGCCAATAGTAGATCCTACATCAATTGTCTTTCCTGGAGCAGTTGTTACTGGTGATGTAGTGATTGGAAAGCATGTAGGTATTTGGTATAACTCAGTCATTAGAGGTGATATGGAGTATATTAAAATTGGTGACTATACAAACATTCAAGATGGAACAATCATTCATACCAATAAGGGTATACCAACTCATATTGGAAATCATGTGACTATAGGTCATATGTCTATCATCCATGCTGCTACTATAGAAGATCATGCATTAATAGGTATGGGTAGCATTATTTTGGATGGAGCTATCGTTAAATCACATGCTATAGTTGCTGCAGGAACTGTAGTTCCTCCTGGAAAAGTTGTAGAATCTAAGACTTTAGTCATGGGAAACCCAATGAAATTTGTTAGAATGGTTACCGAAAAAGAAATTGAAGATATCAAAAAGAATAATGAATTCTATGTTCAATTAATCAATGAATACAAAAATAACAAATAGAATCATTAAAAATTGATTAAAAAACTATAATTTTATAGTTATTATTACATGTTTTTACTATCTGAATGGATTCAACTGATTTATGTTGACAAAGCATATAGAATAAGGTAAACTTATTAAGGCAAATATGGCAAGTATAGAAGTTATGATGCTATGCCATTTTTTATTTGTAAAGGGGTTTATATCATGATTACTGTATCAAAACTAAGTTTAATATTTCCAGACAAAAAAATCTTTGAGGACGTCAATTTAAAATTCGTACCAGGTAACTGCTATGGAGTCATCGGAGCGAATGGTGCTGGAAAGACAACATTTTTAAAATTACTATCCGGAGAAAAAGAAGCAACCTCAGGTGATGTGATTATCGAAAAAAACAAAAGATTAGCGACACTTAAACAAAATCATAATGCTTATGATGCTTTTACTGCTATAGAAACTGTCATTATGGGTCATAAAGAATTATTTGAAATTATGAAGGCAAAAGAAGTTTTATATGCGAAAGAACAAATGACAGATAAAGAAGGCTATGAATTAGGCAATCTTGAATTTATGTTTGCTGAAATGAATGGTTGGGATGCAGAATCAGATGCAGAGAAATTATTAAACGGACTGAATGTTCCAATGAGTGATTTCTATAAAAAGATGAGTGATATTCTTCCTAAGAATAAGGTGAAGATCTTACTTGCACAAGCATTATTTGGTAATCCTGACATTCTATTACTCGATGAACCAACGAATCACCTTGACTTTGAAGCAATTAATTGGCTTGAAAACTTTTTAATCAATTATGAAAATACAGTTATCACTGTATCCCATGACCGTCACTTTTTAAACAATGTGTGTACACATATGGTCGATATCGATTATTATCAAGCCAAGCTTTATGCAGGTAATTATGATTTCTGGATGGAATCATCGCAGCTAGTTCAAAAGCTAATGGCAGATAAAAACAAGAAAAAAGAAGAACGTATTCAAGAGTTAAAGACCTTTATTGCACGATTCAGTGCGAATCTATCAAAGTCTGCTCAAGCAACTTCAAGAAAAAAATCATTAGAAAAGATTCAGCTAGATGAAATTGTTCCTTCAAATAGAAAATATCCATTTATTGGCTTTGAAATCGATAAGCAATTAGGAAAAGATGTATTAGAAGTCAACAATCTAAGTGTGTCCATTGAAGGCGTTCAGTTATTTAAAAATGTATCATTTATTATCAATAGAGGAGACAAGGTTGCATTACTCGGTCAAAGTGATTTGGCTAAAACTGCATTACTTAAAGTTCTTGCTGGAGAACTAACTCCAGACACAGGAACAATCAAATGGGGTCAAACTGTTTCAAAATCCTATTTTCCAAGTGATAATGATTCCTATTTTGAAGGAAACGAACAAAATTTAATTGACTGGCTAAGACAATATTCAAAGGATCCAAATGAATCCTATATCAGAGGATTCTTAGGTCGTATGCTATTTAGTGGTGATCAACCTCTAAAACAAGTGAAATTCTTATCTGGTGGAGAAAAAATGCGTTGCATGTATTCTAAACTGATGCTATCACAGGCAAATACACTCATTATAGACTCTCCAACAACACACCTAGACCTAGAAGCGATTATATCTGTAAACAACGGCTTAGAGGAATATAAGGGCTCAATCATTATGGCATCTCATGACCACAAATTACTTCAAACGGTTTGTAATAAGATTGTTGAGGTTGGTGAATTGGGATCATTTATGTATGAAGGCACGCTAGATGAGTTCATTGATAATAAAGATATCAAACAAAAAATTCAAAGTTTATATAAGTAAATCATATTTAAAGAATAAAGTTACGAATGATCATATGAAAAAATCATTTATAACTTTTAGATAAAAACTTAGGTTCATGTGAAAAGAATTCAAGCCTTTCATTTTGTTCAAAAATCGTAATCATTTTCTATCACAATTCAATTGGATTATGCTACAATTCATATTGGTATGAAAGGAGATTACTTCTATGCAAAACATGCAAAAAAACTATAAGGGTAAGCACTTAAAGAAAAATCAACTTAAAAAGGCTCAAATGAATGGTAAGAAGATTATTCGCAATAAAATAGCTAACTAAAACTTATATAATAAGAAAGACACCATTGTCTTTTTTATTTTTTATAGAACAAAAAAATTTCTAAACAATATATACTAAAATAAAGTAAAATATAATTAAGTCTCAAAGACAAAAGGAGAATATCATGGATAAAAATATGAAAAATACTGCAAAGATTATCTACTTTTCACAAGCTTATGCAACTTTCATTATTTACTTAGTCATTATTATATTGTTAGCACTGACTAAAGCTACTAGCTTTGGTTATGAAACCATCTTAATCACCTTCTTAATTCCTTCTGCATTTTCTCTGTTTTTCTCTACACAAATCATTAAAAAAAGCCTAGAAAATGACTTGGATGTAAAGGCCACCATTGTTAAACTTACATTTGCACACATACCCACTCTTTTTGGTTTAATTGCTGCAATCATTCTTATCAGTTTATAGCGTAAAAATAAGAGTAATCTGTGTTATAATTTTCTTTGAGGACGTGAAAAAATGATTGTTTTAGTCGGAGCAAGCGCGAGTGGAAAAACAGAACTCGCAAAGATTTTATATCAAAAATACAATTATCATAAGGTAGTTACCACAACAACAAGATTACCTAGAACAGGTGAAAAAAATAATGTGGATTATCACTTTTTAACTTTAGAACAGTTTAAAGCAATAGAATTGAAAAACGGCTTTATTGAGGTATCTTCATACAATAATCATTGGTATGGTATTCAAAAAAAAGATGTTGATATTCAAGGTGTTGTTATCGTTGAGCCCAATGGTGCGAATGCATTAGTTGATAAAATTGGTAGAGATGCATATGTTATTTATGTTGAAGCGAGTGAGAAGACAAGAATGAATCGTATGCTAAAAAGAGGAGATCAGTTGTCTAAGGTTCACGAACGGATTCGTTTTGATCAGAATGTATTCGTCATTGAACATTTCAAAAAGATTGATTTAAGACTTTCTAATGAAACAGAAACACTTGAAAATCTTGCTCAAATTATAGATATTCAATATCAAGCATACAATAAAAAATTATAGATTGTATAATCCTAAAGAAAAAGCCTAAGCTTAGGCTATTTTTTTATGTGCTTTGCTAATGATGCTAGTCCCTCATGCTGTGCTCTAAAGATATTCCATTCCTTTAGATGATTCGCACCTAGGCTTTTATAGAATTCAATAGAAGGTTGGTTCCAATCCAAGCACCACCAGTCTAAGCGACTACAATTTCTTTCGACTGCGATATTTGCAAGGCAAGATAACATCATTTTTCCGTATCCTAAGCCTCTTTTATCTTCATTTACATATAGATCCTCTAGGAAAAGATTCGCTTTGCCTAAAAAGGTTGAATAGTTATGATAAAAAAGTGCAAAGCATACAGGAACTCCATTTTCTTCACCGATAATCACTTCAGCTCTTTTATCATCAAATAGTGATTGGATTAATTTATCCTCGGTTGCTGTTACTTGATTTTCCATATGTTCATAAATAGCTAATCTAGTGATAAACTCTAAAATCAGCTTTGCATCGCTTTTTTCTGCATATCGAATAACGAAGCCTTGAATAGGTGTTTGAATTGAGTTCACGACATTCACATCCAATCTATATTTATATAAAAAATTATATCATGGAAATTAACTCATTAGGTAGAATTGCGTTATATACAATGTATCATAATTATGTTAAAATACTATCAATGTGAAAATGCATTACAATGGAAGTGTTTATTTGAAGTCACATATAGACCAAAGGATATATCTGTTGTGGTAAAATGTATTTAAATAATTCCATTAAAGGAGAAGTAACAAATGATTATCAAACCTTCAATACGTTCGAATTTTTTCACCAATTGCCATCCATACGGATGTAGACAAAACGTATTCAATCAAATTCAAGAAGCTAAAGCCTTTGACAAGTTCGAAGGACCTAAAAACGCATTAATTATTGGTGGCTCATCAGGCTATGGACTTGCATCTAGAATTGCATTAGCATTCGGTGCTGGCTCAAACACACTCAATGTTTCATTTGAATCTGCACCAAAAGCAAAAAAGACTGGTACATCTGGTTGGTGGAATAATATCTATTTCCAAGAACTAGCTAAGGAAACCAATCATATTCACAAGGATTTTATCGGTGATGCATTCAGTAAGGAAATGAAAGAAAATGTGATGGAATATGCGAAAAAGCATTTAGGTAAATTTGATTTAGTCATATATTCACTTGCGTCAGGTGGAAGATTGAATTATGAAACCAATGAAATTATCAAATCACACATCAAAACCATCGGTGAAGATGCTAAGGGAAAAACAATTGATATTCTAGATTTAGAAGTCAAAGAACTCGTAGTTACCTCAGCAACGGAACAAGAAGTTAAGGATACAGTCTATGTAATGGGTGGTTCAGATTGGCATGACTGGATTGACATACTTGATCAAAACGATTTATTAAATCCTGAAGCTAAAACTATTTCATACACCTATGTCGGTGGCCCAACAACAGAAAAAATTTATCGTGGTGGTACTGTTGGTAAAGCGAAAGAAGACTTAGAGCGTCACGCAGTCTTAATGAATGAATTGATGAAAAAGAAATATAATGGCGAAGCGTTAATCTCATCAAGTAAAGCAGTAGCGACTAAAGCAAGCGTCTATATTCCTTCAATGACCAACTACATTTCATGCTTATATGATGTCATGGTTAGAAAAGGCGTGCACGAATCCATATTAGAGCATAAATATAGATTATTCAAGGATATGATTTATGGCGATAAACGTATTGTTGATAGTCAAAACCGTATCAGAGTTGACCATCTAGAGATGGAAGAGCATATTCAAAAAGAGACTGTTCATATGATGGAAACTATTTCTAATGAAGATCTACTTCAATTGAATGGTACAAAGCTTTTCTTAAGAGATATTTATCAAATCAATGGATTTGAATTTGATAATATCAACTATGATGATGATGTAGATATTGATCATTTAGCAGAACTACAACCAGAATAAATTATGTAATAACCTGAAAACAAGACCTTATCACTCGGTTTTGTTTTTTTTATTAATCTTCTAGATTAACTATTAAATAGTTTACTTAATTGATTATTTGAAACAAATCATGAAAATAAATGAAAGAAATATGCAAAATATGTTGAACATCAAAGTAAAAGTAGTAAGATAATAGTAATTACTTTTTTAAAGTAAGACCAAAGCCTAAGAATTTGATTTTTATAATAACAAAAAAATGCACTGTGAATGTTTAGCAGTGGGAAAAATAAAAAGTGTAGTTGACGAATACTACAAAAATAAAAAAAAGGAGAATTGTAATGACGACAGAAAGAAAATGCATTAAAGATTTATTGGATTCAAATAGCAAAGTTTCAAAAGCATACCATTCTAAAGTTTGCAAAGAGGATATCTCATGAGTGAGCAAAGAATCCCAAGAATTATCCAAGGTGGAATGGGAGTTGGAATTTCAAGTTGGAGATTAGCAAGAACAGTTTCCATGGAAGGTGAGCTTGGTGTTATTTCAGGAACTGCAGTTGCATTAACATTGGCAAGAAAAATTATGGAACGAGTTGATGAAGAAGATGTGAATCGTGCATTAGATGCATTCCCATTTCCAAAAATGGTTGAACGTATTCGTGCTAAATATGCACCATCAACGGATGAACAATTTAATAAAGACCGCTTTAAAGGAGTTCCGATGCCTACAATCGAATATTCTAAGGACTTATTAGAACTCACAGTTGTAGCATGCTTTGTAGAGGTTTATATGGCGAAATATGGACATGACGGTTTAGTTGGGATGAATTTATTAGAAAAAATAGTAACTCCAACATTATCTTCACTTTATGGTGCACTTTTGGCTGGTGTAGATTATATATTAATGGGTGCAGGTATACCAATTCGAATTCCTCAAGTACTTGATGAGCTTTCACAAAATAAAGATTCAAGTCTACCAGTGAAGGTAGCTGATGATGAAACAGGAGAAATCGTTTATTCAAGATTTTCTCCAACAGCTTTTGCTGAAGGTGAAAATCTACCTAAGCTTAAGAGACCTAAGTTTTTAGCAATTGTGAGCTCAGCTCCACTTGCTCTTCATTTGCACCGTTCACAATATGGTAGTCCAGATGGTTTTGTTGTTGAAATGCCTATTGCTGGTGGGCACAACGCACCACCAAGAGGAAAAATGCAGCTCAATGAAAATGGAGAACCAATTTACGGAATACGCGATGAAGTCGATTTCCAAGCAATTCAAAATATAGGATTACCTTTCTATCTTGCAGGTGGATATGGTTCTCGTGAACAATATGTCATGGCAACAAACCTAGGTGCTTCAGGGATTCAGGTTGGTACAGCCTTTGCATTCTGTGAAGAATCCGGCATGGAAAAATCACTTAAGCAACGCATTATTGAAGCAGTTAAAAAGGGTTTAGGAAGAGTAAGAACTGACCCCTTAGCTTCACCAACAGGATTTCCCTTTAAGGTTGTTGAAATTGAAGGTACAAACGGTATTCATGAAACAGCAGAAAAAAGACAAAGAATTTGTGACCTAGGGTACCTTAGAGAAGCTTATCGTAAGGAAAATGGTAACATCGGTTACAGATGTCCTTCAGAACCTGTAGATGACTATGTGAAAAAAGGTGGAAAAATTGAAGAAACTGTTGGCAGAAGATGTCTTTGTAATGGACTTGTTTCAACGTTAGGATTAGGTCAAAAAAGAAGAAATGGAACAGAAGAAATTCCTATCGTAACAGCAGGAGATGATCTGAAATTCGTCCTACGTTTTCTTAAACCTGGACAGCTTAGTTATACAGCAAAAGATGTATTAAACATACTTTTAGGTAAAGATTTGAAGACAACGACCTAAATCTATCAAATTTTCTTTATTAAAACGTAATATTTATGTAATAAATTATTTAAGTATCTTATGTTATAATACAAATGGATTCATATCGAGTACATTAAATCATATCAAGCTTATAAGTAAAATATGAAGAAATGGATGTGATGAAGTGAGTAATAGATATTTTAATTTAGCAACAGAAGAACTTAAAAAGAAATATGATATAGATATCATTTTTGATGTTATTCTAGGAAGAAAAGATCGTGTCCTTCTCTATGGTGATATATCTGATAAAAATCACATTGAAATGAAGGTTATCTCTGGGACTTTAGAATATATTGGTCTACCAAACGGTCAATCGTTCATACTCTCAGAATTGTTGAATCATATTGATCTAACCAATAAGTACGCTGAGTTGTCAGGGAAGGGAAAATATCTTGACTATGTATATAGTGAACTCTTCAGTTTTCATAAAGAAATCGATGTAACTTTTCCAGTATTTATTGAGAAGAAGCGTAAATGGTTAAGATTTAATAATTTTCCTGTTGAGAAAAATAAGAATGTGGTTACCTTCTTTGTTACAGATGTAAC
Source organism: Tenericutes bacterium HGW-Tenericutes-2 (assembly GCA_002839095.1). Classification (GTDB taxonomy): domain Bacteria; phylum Bacillota_I; class Bacilli_A; order Acholeplasmatales; family Acholeplasmataceae; genus Peloplasma. The sequence goes on from PGXL01000003.1 coordinate 10,732, forward strand.
GGAGTTACTCGATAAAGAGGAGAAGTTATATGAAAAAACTCACAAAGATGCGCTAACAAATTTATATAATAAATACTCCCTTGATTATCATTATGGTCAACGCTATCAATTGCCAAATTTCCATGCGATATATTTAGACTTAGATAATTTTAAAATCATGAATGATACATATGGGCATGCAAGTGGAAATGAATTTCTAAGAAAGTTCTCTATAATATTAAAAACACATGAAACTGAAAAGAATAAATTTTACCGTATCGGTGGCGACGAATTTGTTGGATTGCTGTTCGAATCTGAAGAAAAAATAAGAGATATTACAAAAAACATTCTAGAGGAAACACGAAAAATCCAAATTCCTAATTGTGATAAAAATGTCACGGTATCCATTGGAATTATTCAAGCAACCAAAAGAGAAGACGTGATTCGTAAGGCTGATGATGTATTATACAAAGTGAAAGCGAATGGAAAAGATAATTACTTATATGAAATTGAAGTTTAAAAAAAACTTATAAAAAAGCAATGCCACAAACTGGCATTGCTCTTTTTTTACAATTCTTTAGATTTAACTGCTTTGTATCCAAGTCTTGCAACTTGATCAACAATTAATTTATCATTGACTGCATTCTCATCGTAGGTAATGAATACTTTGCTGCTACCTAATTCAACATTTACCTCTGAAACACCTTTTGTTTTCTTGAGAATATTATTTATTCCCATCGAGCAGCTAACGCAATGCATCCCGATAACATCATACTCTGCTTTTTTCATATATATACCTCCAGGTTCTTTTTTATTTATCACCTCTATAACACATCTTTTTACAAAAAAAGTCAAATTATATGACTTAATTTTAGTAATTTGATGATGTTAATCAAGTATCTCATATATAATAAAAGTAAGGCGTTTTGGAGGACTACATGAGAAAATCTATTTATCTTATTATTTTCTTCTTTTTTATTCAAGGAATCATACACAACATAGGACATCCTGTTACTCCAGCGTTCGTTAGAGGGCTAGAAATACCAGATTACATGTTTGGTGTTTTTTTTGCTGCTATGAGTCTTGGATTAATGATTGGTTCTCCACTTTGGGGTATATTATCTGACCAAGGAAGAAGAAAATTATATATTGCATTAGGTTTATCTATTTATAGCATTGGACAATTCTTTTTTGCATACAGTGGTGATGCTTTATGGATGGTAGTTTTTCGATTGATTGCGGGATTTGGAGTTGGTAGTGCACTAACTATTTTCACATCTCAAATTATCGAACAATCAGAATTTAAAGATAGAGCCAAGCATTTAGCCTTTGCTGCAGCGTCCTCAACACTTGGTGCTTCCTTAGGATATTATATCGGTGGATTTATCTCTACAAATCCGACAATGGTAAATTTATTAGGAACATCTGACTTAAGAATGATCTTTATAATTCAGGTTATATCTAATATTTTATACACTTTACTGATTGTAATACTCTTAAAAAAAGAAAAAAATGTTATTTCAACTATGAAGAAACCATCTATGATAGCAGGATTAAAGGAAATTACTAAGATTGATAAATCATTACTGATTTTCCTTATATCGCTAACTTTTATGACGATTGGAAGTATAAACGTTTCGAAATATTTAGATGTCTATTTTGATGAATTAAACTATAATCCTCAACAGCTAGGAACATTTGTGATGGCTACAGGAGTTGTCTCCTTAATTTCAAGTATATTCTTAGTACCTTATTTTGCAAAAGTTAAAAAGCAATTAAAGCTCATTGGTATAATACACCTCATTTGTGCAGCAATTATTTTTTATTCCTTTAGAGCGAGTAACTTCTTATTGATTATGTATACAATCTTTATGATTTATGTAGTTCTAAAAACGATTTATCAACCTCTAGAGCAAAGTTATATTGCAAATCAAGCTACCAATAATAAATATGGTAGTATCATGGGGCTAAGACAGTCATTTGTTTCATTCGGAATGGTGTTGGGACCCTTATTAGGTGGTTACCTATTTAATATTCACCCACTTGTGTTATTTGATTTTAGTGCAATATCCTTTATCATTGGTGTACTGCTACTCATATGGGTGTTTGCACTTGAGCAAAAAAAGAAGCTAGAAAAAGATGTGAATCAAGGTGTTTTATTATAAATTGAAAGGTTAATAAGGACAGTTTAGATGAGAAGAATAGGACCTGTAAAAAGAGCACTCATTGTTTTATTATTCATATATTTAATATTTGTATTTTTACCTAAACCAGATAATGCGAATGGAGATAATCCATTAAGAATAGAAGCTAATGAGAGACCTTTTTTGATTGCTCATGGTGGTGGAAATCATGAATTTCCAGATAATACGCTAGAAGCTTTTTATCACGCTTATTCTATTGATTCCAATGTAATGATGGAAACGGATGTGAGCTTAACTAAGGATGGTGTAATTATCCTGTCACACGATACGACTCTTGATCGCAAGACAACCTTAACCAATGCTTTAATCATTGAAACCAATTATAGTGATTTAGTATCTAATGAAATAGATTTTAGCTATCATAATGATGTTGTTCCTAACTCTAACGGATTTAATGTATCAGGTATTTTAAAGCCCTATAAAAATTATATGGGTGAATCTGTAACACCACTAGATATTACTTATCCAATGGGTGTTGCTCCTAGACACAATCAAAAATTTCTAGTTACATCCCTAGAGGACTTAATTAAGGCATTCCCAAATAACTATCTGAATGTTGAGATCAAGCAATATGACGAAGTAGGGCTTGAAGCATTAGATAAAGTTTTGGAATTAATGGCTTTATTAGATGAGGAGTATAAAACTTTTGATAGAATTGTTTTAGCATCCTTTCATGAAGAAATCTTCCAAAAAATGCTTCAGTATAAAAAAACAGATTATCCAGAATTGAAAGTTTCTCCAGAAACCAATTCAGTCATCAAGTTTTATGCACTCCAACTTACTGGACTTAGTTTTTTCTATAGAGATCAAGTGCATGTGCTTCAGCTACCAACTGTCCAATATGGATTAAGTCTTTCAACAAAGAGACTCATTCGCAATGCACATAAGAATAATATAGCAGTTCATTATTGGACCATTGATGATCCGGACGAGATGAGACGTTTAATTGAAAATGGAGCAGATGGTATCATGACCAATAGACCTTCTGTATTAAAGGAAGTATTAGACGAAATGTATCCTTAAAAGGTGAGTAAATCTCACTTTTTTTTATTTAAAACAACTTACTTTATAGGAATTATGATAAGATACATTTAATTAGGGGGTGATTCGATGAAAAAATATATAATCTTTTTATTTATATTTTTATCTTTATTTATAGTATCAGCTTGCAAAACTGAAACTAATTTTTCATCTCGTCCTGTTGGTTATGGACTTGTGGATTCTGATCATGTAGCCAGTTTATCTTTCGATTATATGAGTGTAAGACCAAATAATCCAAACTCATTTATGTTTAATGTTTATGCCTTACCGCACAAATGGGCACAGGTAAAGGTAGATGATGAGTTTGATATCAATAATCCAAATATTGAAAAGCTTGTTGATGGTTATTTAGTTAGATATTTTGCTAAATATATCATGGTTGATAATGAAATGTATACGCTTGTCGTAGATTCATCAACAAATCCAAAGGGTGTTAGCTATCAAAATAGTGAAGGTATTGATATCATTGATTTAATGATTGATGAAGAAGCTGCGAAAATCTATATTGAAGCAGTAGAAGCTAACAATGTCTATATCGTTACTGAAGAACGTCTTTTATATGATCATTATCAAAGTATTTTAATTATTGATGAGAGTTCACATCCTATCGTTGTTAGTAGAAGAGGACTCCAAGTATCCTATGTTGGCGAAAATGATACTATGCCTGAATTTTGGCAAAACTTCAGAGGATATGATCGTGAATTAACCAACCAATTATTTGATAGAGCATTAGCAAAGGCATTTGATGCAGAGTACAAAACTCAAGAGTATAAATAAAATCGAAGGAACTTCGTTTATAATGTAAAAAAGCATGAAAAAAATCATGCTTTTTTTGTATTCTTTACCTTGATATAAAAGCGCTTTCATGTTACAATGAGTTTAGTCAAGCTACACACGTTTCTTATCAAATTTTTTCAGTATGAAAACCATATTCAATCACATAAAAAAGGGAAACCGATATCAATATGCGATTCACAAAAAATTTCCAACCAATTGAATCAATTAAAATTACATAAAGCTCTAGGAAAGGAAAAGGGAGTTATTTTTATGCCGCTAAATGACAAACAAAAACCAATTCATTTACCCGAAATGCTACTACCGAAAAGGTCGATCGATCTTTCAAAATGGGCAGTAGTGGCTTGTGACCAATTCACAAGTCAACCTTCATACTGGAAGGAACTCAAGCGCTATATCGATGATGCGCCATCAACCTACAACATGATATTACCTGAGGTCTATCTAGAACAGATGGATGAAAAAATGATTGAAAAGATCAATCAAACGATGAATGAGTATATTGCAAGTGACGTTTTAGAGTCTATTGGTGAATCAATGATGCTTATTGAACGATCAACAGATTTAACTAATAAACGTTTAGGTTTGATCCTAGCAATTGATTTAGAAAATTATGATTACAGTGAACATTCAAAGCCATTAATCCGTACCACCGAGAAAACCATTATTGAACGCATTCCACCTCGTGTTAAAATTAGAAAGAATGCTCCACTTGAGCTTTCACATGTTATGCTATTAATGAACGATTCGAAGCAACATATTATTGAAAAGCTCTATGAAAAAAGAGATACCTTCATAAAGAAATACGATTTCGTACTCAATATGATGGGGGGACATCTCAGAGGCTATCAAATCACGGATTGTGACGAAATAATTAAGGACTTCTATAATCTTATTGAAGATCCAAATGATCCAATGCTATTTGTTGTAGGAGATGGCAATCATAGTCTTGCAACAGCTAAGGCGCATTGGGAAGAAGTGAAAAAGAGCTTAACAGCTAAGGAGCAAGACAATCATCCTGCAAGATTTGCTATGGTTGAAGTTGTAAATATTTATGATCCAGGTCTTCATTTTGAAGGCATACACCGTGTTTTATTTAATGCAGACAAAAGCTTTTTGATTGATATGTTTCATGCAGTTGATAAAGAAAAGGATACATGGGTCTATACCAATGAAATTGGTCAGCAGCAGTTTTTTATTCCAAGAAATACCGCAGATGCCTATGAACAGATTCAATCATTCATAGACGATTATTTGAGTAAGCATAAGGAAACAACCATTGACTACATTCATGGAGATGATGAACTGATAGAGGTTTGCAACAGTCATCCAGGCAGTATCGGCATTAAAATGCCTACGATAGAAAAGAAGGATTTATTCCCATTTATTCAAACTGGCAAGGTATTACCTAGAAAATCATTTTCTATGGGATGTGCAACAGCCAAACGTTATTATTTAGAAAGCCGATGGATTAAAAAAGAAAATACAAAGGGAGGAAAATAAGAATGAAAAGAATTTATAATTTCTCAGCAGGGCCAGCAATATTACCAGAGGATGTATTAAAGGAAGCAGCAGCAGAGATGCTTGATTATCAAGATAGTGGAATGTCAGTGATGGAAATGAGCCACCGCTCAAAAACATATCAAACCATTATTGATGATGCTGAAAGTGATCTAAGAAAGCTTTTAAACATTCCACAAAACTATAAGGTTCTATTTTTGCAAGGTGGAGCAACAACACAGTTTGCAATGATTCCAATGAATTTAATGAAAAATAAATCAGCAGACTATATCGTCTCAGGTCATTGGGCAAAAAAAGCAGCTGAAGAAGCTCAAAAATATGGAAAAGTCAATATCATCGCATCATCAGAGGATAAGATGTTTTCCTATATTCCAGATGTCTCAAACTTAAATGTGACTCCAGATGCTGATTATGTCTTCATGTGTGATAATAACACAATCTATGGAACTAAATATTATGAGCTTCCAAACACTAAGGGTAAGGTTTTAGTATCAGATGCTTCCTCTTGTTTCCTATCGGAACCAATTGATGTGACAAAATACGGCATCATTTTTGCAGGAGCACAAAAAAATGTAGGACCTGCTGGAACAGTTATCGTCATCATTAGAGAAGACTTAATTACAAAAGATTTAGAAAATTATGTACCTATTATGCTAAGATATGATATTCATGCAGAAAATCAATCGATGTATAATACACCTCCTACCTATGGTATTTACCTATGTGGTAAAGTATTCAAGTGGCTTCTAAATTTAGGTGGTCTTGAAGCAATCCATAAGATTAATGTTAAAAAGGCTAATCTAATCTATGATTATCTTGACCAAAGTCAAATGTTTTTTGGAACTGTTGAAAAGAAATCAAGATCCTTAATGAATGTCTGCTTTAAATCAACATCACCAGAGCTTGATGACAAGTTCATCAAGGAAGCGAAGGCACTAGGATTTGATAATCTAAAGGGTCACCGATCAGTTGGTGGTATGCGTGCATCCATCTACAATGCAATGCCAGTTGAAGGTGTTGCTGCACTTGTTGAATTTATGAAGGAATTTGAAAAGAGAAATAGGGGTTAATCATGAAGAAAATACATTGTTTAAACCCAATTTCAAATGTTGGGTTAAGAGAACTTCCAGAAAACTATCAAGTTCATTCTGATATCAATCAAGCAGATGCAGTTTTGGTGAGAAGTGCAGCTATGCATGAAACCATATTAAATGAAAGCGTCTTAGCAGTTGCTAGAGCAGGTGCAGGTGTTAATAATATTCCTCTTGATGATTATGCGAAAAAAGGTGTTGTCGTATTTAATACACCTGGAGCAAACGCAAATGCAGTTAAGGAGCTTGTGATCGCAGGAATGCTTTTAGCAAGTAGAGATATTAAAGGTGGAATGAACTGGGTTGATTCAAACCAAAATGATCCTGAAATCGCAAAACAGGTTGAAAAAGCAAAAGGTCAATTTGGTGGAACAGAAATATTTAATAAAACAATTGGGATCTTCGGTCTTGGAGCTGTTGGAGTACTACTTGCAAATGCATGTCATGCACTTGGTATGAAGGTCTTTGCAGTGACTAAGGATTTAGAATATTTAAAGGAAGTAAAATTGCCAGAGGATTTAGTGATTCTTGATACAAACGAAGAACTATTCTCAAAATGTGATTTTATTAGCTTAAATCTGCCATTAATTCCAGAAACCAAACATATGATCAATAAAACTGCATTTGATCAAATGAAGGATGGAGTAATCATCCTAAACTTTGCACGTGATGGTTTAGTGAATGATCAAGATTTAATGGATGCAATTCAATCTAAAAAGGTTAGAAAATATGTAACCGATTTTCCAAATGAAGTGACTGCTAAAATGGAAGGTGTAATATCTATTCCTCATTTAGGAGCATCGACTGAAGAAGCAGAAGAAAATTGCGCAGTAATGGCAATCCATCAAGTCGTTGATTATTTAGAAAATGGAAATATAAAAAACTCAGTGAATTATCCAAATATTCAAGTAGGTAAAAAGAAATCTAAAACAAGAGTATCTATTTTATATGATGCAGCAATCAATTTACATGAAAAACTTCATCCATATTTTTCAAAGAAGGAAGTTGTTCAATGTATTGATAGAAAAAATAATAAATATGGCTGCACAATTGTCGATATGAACGATGATATGAGTAATGAGCTACTTGAAACCATTCGAAAAATTCAAGGTGTAATAAAAATTAGAGTAATATAATCAACTGGCCACGATTCTGCTTCTCTAAAATCGTGGCCATTTTTACGAAATAGAGAAAAATATTGTATAATATATTTGAGTTATTAGTTTAGGGGGTATCTATGCATACCAATTTCCTCCCAAAAACTAAATATGGCATATTATCTACGATGCTGATTGGTGTCTGTATTCTTTATTTGATGCTCATTGCTTTTCTGGATGAGTATTATATTAATCTAGATTTTCTAGTCAAATGGTTCTATATTTCACTATCCATATTAATTGGAGTAGGATGGCTATCCTCATTTATCGGAACGATGCTAGGTTTATATACAATCTTATTCAAAAGAGAGTTTACACTGATTCACTTTATGTGTATGTTTATCGGTATTTCATTTACTATTGTCGGAATCAAAGAATTATTCTTTAATTTTAATACATATTTCTAAACAAAAAATGGAGGGTTTATCATGATTTTTGTCACAGATTCTTGTTCAGATTTAACCAATGATTTCGTAGAAAAAATGCATTTAAAAATAGTACCATTATCCGTTGAAATTGAAGGGAAAACATACCTTCATTATCCAGATGAAAGAGAATTAAAAATAAAAGATTTCTATCAAATGCTTAGAGATAAAAAAATTGCTAAAACATCCTTAGTGAATGTAGGAACCTTTTTAGATTTCTTCGAACCCTATGCAAAATCTGGTGAAGAAGTGCTTTATATCGCATTTTCATCAGCACTGAGTGGAACCTATCAATCCTCAGTCATCGCATCAAATGAATTAAAGGAAAAGTATCCCAATTCAAATATTCATGTCGTTGATACACTTGCTGCATCGATGGGTCAAGGTTTACTCGTATGGTATGCAGATCAGCTTAGAAAAGAAGGAAAGTCAATCGTTGAGATAAAAAATTGGATTAACGAGAATAAACTCAATCTTTGTCATCTATTTACTGTTGATGATTTAGGCACACTCAAGCGTGGTGGACGTTTAAGTGATACACAGGCCTTTCTTGGCTCATTATTAAAGATTAAACCAATTTTACATGTATCAGATGAAGGTAAGCTTGTTCCACTCAAAAAAGCACGTGGAAGAGATTTCTCATTGGAATCCATGGTTGAATTGATGAATGATAAAATTATAGAGCCTAAGAAACAAACAATCTTCATTTCACATGGTGATTGTGAGGAAGAAGCGAAAAAGGTTGGAGCATTAATCTATGAAAAATATCAAGTGAAGGATATCATTTATAGCACAATTGGACCAGTCATTGGAGCACACTCAGGACCTGGAACAATTGCAGTATTCTTTATGGGAAATAAACGATAATAAAAAAAAAGGACTCAGTCCTTTTTATTTTTATCTACCTTCATAACTTCAGTGTATGCCATAATAAGTGGTCCAACACCCTTCGCATCATTTTCAACGACTGGCTCTGAAATGTAATATTCAAAGGTGCCATCTCGTCTTGTATTATGCTCTGGTCCGAGACCAGCAACTAAGCAAATGCCTCCAAGGTTCAAATCTCCATTTTTTTCTGATAGATAGGTTTTGGTTATTCCATTAAAAATATCTAATCCTACCTTTTCATAGGCATGATCTAATAATTTTAATCTTGCTCCCTTAAGGATAGCATAGCTAACTAATGCACTACCAGAGGCTTCTAGGTAATTTCCTTGCTTGGATTGAAGGTTAACGACTTGATAGAAAAGCTTAGATTTTTGATCCTGGTAGGTTAATAAACCATCAATAATTTCCTTTAGTAGAGGTGAAAAGAATTCCTTTTTAGCTAAGTCATCATCCATGTAGCTAGCAACATCAACGATAGCTACTACAAACCAACCAATCGCTCTTAGCCAAAAGTTCTTGGATAAGCCTGTTTTTGGATCTGCCCAGAAAATAGATTTGGTTGAATCATAGCCATGATAATAAAGCTTTTTATCTTCGTCAAACATTAATTTTCTTACATTTTTGAACTGATTGATGATATCATCATAATTTTGATGATTATTGAATGTCGTTTCATATCTCGTATAAAAGGGTTGAGCCATAAATAAGCCATCTAGCCAAACTTGATTTGGGTAGATTTTTTTATGCCAAAAATTACCATCCTTAGTCCTTGGTTGTGTCTTTATATGTGTGTAGGTATATTCAATCGCCTTTAGATATTTTTTATTATGAGTGATTTGATATAAGTCAAAAAGGATGCGACTTTCACAAATATCATCCACATTAAAATGGTTGATATCATAACCTCGAATCGTACCATCATCAAATACATAATAGTCGATAAAATTTAAAACAAAATTGATATATTTTGAATCATTGGTTTCCTTGTAAAGTTCAATTAATGAGGTCATCATACAGCCATCAATATAGTTCCAATGTGGTGTTTTCCCAGCCTTGATGGATTCGATATTCCAAATGGGTAGCTCTGGTGTGGATTCGTTGATTAGTTTCTCTATAAAGCGGTCAATTAGTAAATGCATAGATAAATCCTCCTGTCCAAAATGATTATACATGAAAAGATTCTTATATTCAATCTTAACTCAAGAGGACAAGTCTTTTTTCAGGATTTATTGATTAGACTTAAATCCCAATAGTTCATAAACTTGTAAATCTAAACAATGCACACGTTTTCAATTAAAATACACTTTAAGTGATGAGCGTGCAAGGAAATTAAAACCACCCTAAATGGTAAAATAAATTGAGGTGCTAAGATGAGTAAATACGAAAAAAGAAAATATAATGTGTTCGAACATATTCCAATAGTTTATCGTGCAGCTTTAGGCTTTTTAACATTAAAAAGCTTGAAAAAGAAGAAGGCAATGAACTTTAAGCTTAAGGAAAGAATAATGCTAGCAGTAACAGAGGTTAACGGTTGTGTGCTTTGTTCATATGTGCATACGAAATTAGCCTTAAATGGTGGTATGACAGATTTAGAGATCAAAGAGCTTTTAGCAGGTGATTTAGAAAATGTTCCTGCTGAGGAAAGTATCGCAGTTTTATTTGCTAAGGATTATGCTTTCAATAAAGAAACAGTAGACCCAGAGTTCTATCAAAAACTGATTGAAAAATATGGAAAATATAAAGCAAAAGCTATATTATCTGCATGCGAAGTGATTACGATGACAAATTCAATGGGGATCTCATTAGGGTTGCTAAAGGAAACATTGACATTCAAACATGTAAGAAAGAGCAATATTTTAAATGAGATACTCATTCCATTACTCACAATGATTTTATATCCAATTTTCTTAATTTTAGGATTGTTTATTCTACCATTTAGATTACACAAACTAAAAAAGAGCTAAAAAAGAGACTTCCAAATTGATGGAAGTCTTTATTTTAATAGGATGCTATTGTACCGTCTGCTCTTTTTTCTGTACCACCAGTGTAAACTCCTGTAATCGGATTTCTTAATATAATTTGTCCTCTACCAAATGTTCCTCTATTTGGTTCTACGACAATTTCATGACCTTTTTTAATCAATCCGTGAATAATTTTTTGTGGAATCTCTGGTTCAACTAATATTTTTTTACCTTCAGTCCATTGCCATCTTGGAGCATCCAATGCTTCTTGAGGATCTAAACCGAAATCTAGCATATTCATAATCACCTGCAAGTGACCCTGTGGCTGCATAAAGCCACCCATGACACCAAACGGTCCTATCGCTTCTCGACCCTTTGTTAAAAAGCCAGGGATAATCGTATGAAATGGTTTCTTATTTGGAGCAAGTGCATTGACTGAAGATGGATTTAATGAGAAATTATGACCTCTATTGTGTAGTGCTATTCCTGTATGTGGAACTACAAGTCCAGATCCAAACCCCATATAATTACTCTGAATCATTGAGACCATATTACCATCTTCATCGGCAGTTGCAAGATATACAGTTCCACTACCGATTGGTTTACCACATTGAGGAATCATCGCATCCTTAGTGATTTCCTTAGCTCTTTTCCAAGCATATGTTTTAGATAACAAGGATTGAAGAGAAGTCTTCATATGTTTAATATCGCCGATGTATTCAAATCCATCAGCAAACGCTAGCTTAAGTGCTTCAATTTGATTATGATAGGTAGATATTAATTCTTTTTCCTTGAATTCAAAGTTTTCGACAATATTTAAAGCCATTAAAGAAACGATACCCTGTCCATTTGGTGGAATTTCCCAAACGTTATATCCACGATAAGAAGTAGAAATAGGCTCTACCCATTCAGGCTTAAAGTTTTCCAAGTCTGATTTTCTAATATAACCATCATATTTTTTTGAATAGGCATCGATTTCATCAGCAATTCTACCTCGATAAAAGGATTGACCAATGGTTTCACCGATTTCCTCTAGAGTATATGCATGATCCTTTAAGGTCCAAATGTCTCCAGCCTTTGGTATAGATAAATCCTTAGTGAATGTATCAAACCAATATTGAAACATTTCGTGCTTGAATTGTTTTTGATAGATTTGGTTTGCTGCCTTCCAATAGTAAGCTACTGTTTTTGAAACAGCAAATCCATTTCTTGCATAATCAATTGCTGGCTTTAAGCAATCCTTTAAGGACAATTTTCCGAATTTTCTAGACATTTCAGCCCATCCAGCAACTGCTCCTGGAACTGTGATTGGAATGAAGCCATATTTAGGTATTTCCTTAACGCCTTTTTTCTTTAATTCTGATAAAGATAGTAAACTTGGAGCATGTCCACTTGAATTAAGTCCATGTAGCTTGTGATTATGCCAGATTAATGCGAAATTATCTCCACCAATACCGTTTGATGTAGGCTCAGTTACGGTTAAACATGCAGCAACTGCAATTGCAGCATCGATTGCATTACCACCCTTTTTTAGAATATCTAGGCCTGCTTGAGCAGCCTGTGGCTCAGAGGTAGCTACCATTCCGTGCTTTGCATAGATTACATTACGTATTGATGAATAGTTTTGTTTTTCCATAGGTACACATCCTTCGAAGTCTTTAACATTATTTTACCACTTACTTTACTATTTATAGAAAATTTATTAAAGAGCATGAATTACTTCTTATTTTTTCTACTTGCCTGAATTGCGATAACAATTAGTCCGATGATGATCGAAGCGAATATAGATAGGATACCAAATAGCATATAAATGACATCAAGAAATCCTCCACCTGTTTCTACTGTTTGAGAGAGCATTATCAAGACCAATCCAAAGATTAAAAAGAGTAATGAGGGTATAAAATGTTTCTTGTTTTTCTTAATTAAATAATAAAATAAATATAAAGCAAGTAGCGAACCAAAAATTAATAATAAAATCATTAGCCAATCCATATCATAAACCTCCATTTTACTATGATTATAGTTCTTTTACTTTGAAAGTCAAATAAAATAGAGTAAAATAGTTTTATGTTAATAAAGATAGTACAATCACCTATTCTTATTTGTACATGATATAATTATCATGATGAAAGAGGTTTTTATGAAGGAGATTAAATATCATAGCCTTTCAAATGAAGTGAAGTATCTAATTCATAAGGATGCTAGACTTGAAAAATTATTCAAAATGAAGGAAGAAATTATTGTAAATATCAATGAGAATTATTTTGAATCGCTTGCTGGAGTCATTGTTGCTCAACAATTATCCTCAAAAGTCGCTTCAGTTATCTACAATAGATTATCTAATCTCTTAAAGGGAAACATCACTCCAGAGTATATTAAAAATGCAGATGAGGTTGAACTTAGAGGAATTGGATTATCCTATCAAAAAATAAAATACTTAAAATCTTTAGCAGACTGCGTACTAACAAAGGAAGTTGATTTATCCGATTTAAATCATCTATCTGACAAAGATATCATTGAGATGCTAGTCAAAATCAAGGGTATTGGTATATGGAGTGCACAAATGTTTTTAATGTTTTCACTTGGTAGAGAAGATGTATTCTCTGTATTAGATTTAGGATTAAGAAATGCATTGAAAAAGCTTTATGAATTACCCAATTTAACAAATCAAGAAATAGAAGAAATGAGTTTAAACTGGAGTCCTTACCGCTCTATAGTGTCACATTTCTTGTGGCATGCTTGGGATAGTCAAATTTAAATATTTAAGGAGAGAAAAAATGAAAATTAAACTTATCGGCCTTGGAAAAATGGGCACCAATATTGCACTCAATTTAAAGGATCACGGACATGAAGTTTTAGGATATGATGTAAATGAAAAAGCTAGACATGAATTTGAATTAAATGCATTAAATTCAGTTGATAATTTATCTGCTCTATTCAAAAGAGATCAAAATGAAAGATTAGTTGTCCTACTCTTTATCCCAAATCAAGTGGTTGATAACGTACTTGAACAGTTAATCCCTCATCTAGTACCAAATGATATTATTGTCGATGCTGGGAATTCCAATTTCAATGTTTCAATTAAAAGATTTCATATGCTAAAGGGCAAAGGAATAGATTTTGTCGACTTAGGAACCAGTGGTGGTACCTATGGAGCGAGACATGGAGCATGTTTAATGGCAGGTGGCGATAGAGAAGTTGTAAATTATTTAGAACCTCTCTTTTTAGATATATCAGTCAAGGACGGATATTCCTATGTTGGAAGACCTGGATCTGGGCACTTCGTGAAGATGGTACATAATGGAATTGAATATGGGATGATGCAAGCAATCGGTGAAGGCTTTGATTTATTAGAGGCTTCTCCATTTGAACTTGATTATGAAAGCATTGCTAAGATGTGGAACCATGGTTCAATCATCGAATCAGCTTTAATTGGATATATTCATAGCGCATTTTCAAAGGATGCTAAGCTTTCAGCTATTCAAGGAAGAGTAGATGATTCTGGTGAAGGTATGTGGATGATTGAGGAAGCATTGAAATATAAGGTCTCTCTTCCAGTTATTACCCAAGCACTTTATGCAAGATATAAATCAAGAGATGAAAATCTCTTTGGAGAAAAGGTCGTCGCAGCGATGAGAAAGGAATTCGGTGGACACGCCGTATACAAAAAATAATGAAAGATCTGATTATAACAATTTTTGGAGCAACAGGTGATTTAACGTCAAGGAAATTACTGCCTGCACTAGCAAAACTATATAAAAGAAAAAAAATATCTGAAAAAATGATGATTGTAGCGCTTGGTAGAAGAGCATATGATACCAATAGCTATCTTGAATATATGAAGGAATCATCGACATCTAAGCTAGACATCAAAACACTAGAAAAGATTGTTGAGTACCATCAAATAGAAATAACGAATCTAGAGGACTATAAAAATCTAGTCTTAAAAATAAGTAGTCATAAGCATGAACAAACTAGAGAATTGTTCTATCTTGCCATCGGACCTGAGCTGTTTCCAATCGTATCTAGAAACATCAATGAATCTGGATTAGTTAAAATGGGTGAAGTCAATCAATCAATTATTTTTGAAAAACCATTTGGTCATGATTTAGAAAGTGCGAAGCAAATCAATGAAATGCTTTGGAACTATTTTGATGAAAAACAAATTTACCGTATCGATCATTACCTGGGTAAAGAAATGATTCAAAATATCATGATGGTTAGATTTGCGAATCGTATTTTTGAAGAGATTTGGCATAATCGCTCGATTAAAAGTGTCAAAATCATCGCGAAGGAAACAGATGGAATATTAGGTCGTGCTGGCTATTATGATACATCTGGTGCCTTAAAGGATATGGTACAATCTCATTTACTTCAAATGCTATCGATGATTGCAATGGAAGTTCCAATGAGCTATCATTCTGATGATGTAAAGGATGAAAAAGTAAAGGTTTTAAAGCATCTTTCCTTTGAAAAGGATTCACTTTTATTTGCCCAATATGATGGATATCTTGATGAAAAAAATATAAGTCCTGAATCAAAAACGGAGACCTTCGTCTTTTTAAAGGCATTTGTGAATACACCAAGATTCAAGGGTGTACCCTTTTACTTAATGACAGGTAAAAAGCTAGATCAAAAGGAATCCTTAATTATTATCGAATTTGAAGAAACAAGCGAACAAAGAAAATGGAATCTTCCATTATCAACCAATAAGCTTTATATCAAAATTGCACCACTCGATGGCGTAGGTTTAATTCTTAATAGTAAGGTTCCAGGATTAAGAGATGATGTCGAAACTGTTGAATTAGAATACTGTATCGCATGTCATGCCGTAGGCAATATGTCAGAAGCCTATGAAAAGCTACTTTTAGAAGTCACAGAGCACCATAAATCATTATTTACAAGATGGGATGAAATTGAATTATCATGGCATTTTATTGATCAAATCAAAAAATACCAAAAAGATCCAATTTTATATAAGAATTATGAGGATTTAAAGCCAATCATCCTAGAGATGACGAAAGAGGAAATGAAATGAAAATTTATGATGTATCGATGACGATTTCTAAGGATATTCAAGTTTATAAAAACAAAGAAGAAAAGAAACCAACATTTGAAATCGTTTCAGATTTTGACTATGCTTCTGCACGAGAAACCAAAATGAACTTTAATTTACACACAGGTACACACATGGATTTCCCACTACATATGTTACCAAATGGTGCTAATTCAAGCTCTCTTGATTTAGATAGACTTATAACCATGGTTAAAGTCTATGATATGACGCATTTAAAATCCTATATCGATGCAGATGATTTAAGAAGCCTTGATATTAAGAAAAATGACTTTGTTTTATTTAAAACTAGAAATTCCTTTGAGGAAACCTTTGACTTTGACTTTGTTTTTATCAATGAATCTGCAAGTGAATATCTTGCTGAATTAAAGGTGTCAGGAATCGGTGTTGATGGTTTAGGTGTGGAAAGAGACCAAGAAGGTCATCCTACACATAAAAACTTATTTAAAGCAGATATCATTATTATTGAAGGTTTGAGATTAAAGGAAATAGAAGAAGGAAAATATATGATGTATGCATTACCTATCAAAATAGAAGAAATGGATGCACTTCCATTATCAGTTATATTAGTTGAGGATCCATATGATACGCAAAGCATCACTAAGTGATTTAGATCAAATTTGGCAATTAAGAGAAGAAACCAAGGCTCTACTTAAAGAGCGTGGTATTGATCAGTGGCAGCATACCAATCCCTCCATTGAAACCTTTAAAAACGATATTCATTTAGGTGAGTTTTATGTTTATGAAGAAAACAATGCGATTTTAGGTATGATTGCTATTCGATCAGGAATTGAAAGAACTTATAATGTGATTTATGATGGAAACTGGGGCTATGATTCGCCTTATTTAACAATTCATAGACTTGCAGTAAAAAGAGGTCATCTTGGTAGTGATATCGCAAAAAAATTATTAACATTTGCTGATCAATTGGCTATCCATACAGGGATTAACTATATAAGAATTGACACCTATTACACCAATAAATATGCAATCCGATTATTTGAGTCATTTGGATACATCTTAAGAGGTTGGATATGGCTTGAACCTGGTGAAGGAGATTTAAAGAGACTTGCATTCGATAAAAAGATATAGGAGGCACTTATGAAGATTTGGTTTGACACATGGACACTGAAGGAAAAGCATTATCAAGAACTATTCGAAAAGTACCCAGAACATCAATTTTCTACGATTTTAGATGAATCCTATGATGCTGATATCATCATTGCTATGCCTGGCTTTATAACAAAGGAAAATCTGGATCAATTTAAAAAGTTGAAATGGATTCAATTGTTAACAGCTGGCTATAATACAATAGATTTAACTTATTTGAAGGAAAGAAAGATTTTATTAACCTATGCGAAGGATGTTTTTAGTATCCAAATCGCAGAGGATGTCTTTTCAAAAATACTATATTTTAATAGAAATCTTGGTGTTTATCACGAGCAATTAAAAACTGGTGCATGGAAGCACACACCAGTGAAGCATGAAATATGTCATTCTACAATTGGTATTATTGGTGCAGGATCGATTGGCACAGAGATAGCGATCAGAATGAAGGCATTTGATGCGAAGGTGATTGGATACCGCAGGTCAAAATTTATGAGTGAGCATTATGATGTGATGTATCATGATCGAGCTGGACTAGAGAAATTATTAAAAACCAGTGACTACGTGATTGTCTCTATACCACTTAATAAGGATACACATCATTTCATTGGAAAAAAGGAATTCAGTTTGATGAAGCCTACAGCGTTATTCATCAATGTTGCTAGAGGAGAAGTTGTAGATCAAGAGGCTTTAATTGAAGCTCTAAAGAATCATGAGATTCGTGGTGCTGGACTAGATGTGACAACTCCAGAACCTTTGCCAGAAGATGATCCACTATGGAAGGCTCCTCATATTTTTATTACTCCACATAATTCTTCAGCAAGTCCCTATGTCCATCAAAGATTGATGGACGAAGTAAGCGACACACTATATCGTTACTTTAATCATTTAGAATTAGACAATATTGTTAAACTTTAAGACCTATGAGAAACTCATAGGTTTTTTATTTATCTATGTAAACCGCTTACATTCCTAAAAATGTTGACTTCGTGTAAATATATGATAGAATAAACACAGGCGTATTCTTTGAATTTCAAAACATTTGAGGTTCAACTGAAGGGAGTGGTGCTTTGACAAAAGGGATAGGTATTCAATAGATTGAAATTAGAAGTACTGAATTATGAAACATATTTCAATTGAGAATGGTTATCTGAATTAAACATCTTAAATACTATCGTGTATGAACAACTTAGTCATGCTACAAAAGATAGATTTTCGGTGACGATAAAAAGTTTTAAAAAATACAAATGAAAAGTGAAACGGTAAATATATGACAATTAAAGAAATACAAAGTATCATCAAGGATTTTGAGAGTTCATCCTTGATGTCTCTTGAACTTGAAATGGATACTTTTAAATTAAGACTCTCCAAAAATAAAACGAATGAAGTTATTGTGAAGGAAGATCAAAAAGAAGACAACAAACCACAGCAAACACATGCATCAACTACCCCTAAGGTAGAACTAAATAACAATCATACAATGATCAAATCACCACTCGTAGGTACCTTTTATGCTGCATCTACACCGACTGGAAAACCATTTGTTGAAGTCGGATCGCATGTTAAAAAAGGACAAGTCGTGTGCATTATTGAAGCTATGAAAATTATGAACGAAATCACATCTCCTTACGAGGGTATCGTAAAAGAGGTTTTTGTGCGTAATGGCGATGTCGTCGGCTTTAATCATGGACTGATACGAATCGGTGATGCCAATGAAAAATAAAATCTTAATTGCTAACCGTGGTGAGATCGCGGTTCGTGTGATTCGTGCTGCAAAGGAATTAGGCATCGAGACCGTTGCTGTTTATTCGACTGCAGATGAAAATAGTTTACATGTGAAGCTTGCTGATGAAGCAATTTGCATTGGTGGAAATCAGAGTAAGGAAAGCTATTTAAACATGAATAGCGTTTTATCTGCTGCCATTTCTACTGGATGCAATGCAATTCATCCTGGTTATGGTTTTTTATCTGAGAACAGCCAATTTGTTGAAATGGTTGAACGCTGTAATATTTCTTTTATTGGGCCAAGCTCAAAAACGATTGCGATGATTGGTGATAAATCATCTGCAAGAGAAATTGCCAAAAATAATGGTGTACCCATTGTTGAAGGTAGTGATGGAATTATCGAAAATGCTCAAGAGGGCTTAAAAATAGCTAAAAAAATCGGATACCCTGTCATGATTAAGGCATCGAGTGGTGGCGGTGGCCGTGGAATCAGTATTGTTCGCTCAGATGAAGAATTCCTGGGTGCTTTTGAACGTACATCGATGGAGGCTGAAATTAGTTTTGGTGATAAATCTCTATATATTGAAAAATTTATCGAGTCACCAAGACATATCGAAATTCAAATTATTGCAGATACAAAGGGTAATGTCGTTCATCTTTTTGAAAGAGATTGCTCGATGCAAAGAAGAAATCAAAAAATGATTGAAGAAACGCCTTCTCCAATTCTAAATGAAATATTAAGAAGAAAAATAGGTGCTGCTGCGATTAAGCTCGCAAAAGCGATTCAATATGTAAATGCAGGGACTATGGAATTCTTAGTTGATCCTAAAGGGAATTTTTATTTTATTGAGATGAACACAAGAATTCAAGTTGAGCATCCAATTACAGAAGCAATCACAGGTGTTGACTTAGTCAAGGAACAAATTAAGATTGCTTATGGTAAGGAACTCTCCTTCAAGCAAAGAGATATTAAAATCAATGGTCATGCCATTGAATGTAGAATCAATGCTGAAAATGCAATGAAGGGATTTATACCTACTCCAGGTAAAATCACGAATATCTTATTCCCAGGTGGAATTGGTATTCGAATTGACACACATATTTATCCAGGCTATGAGGTTCCACCATTTTATGATTCCATGCTTGCTAAATTGATTGTCCACGCTCCAACAAGAAGAGAAGCAATCAAAAAAATGCGTGTAGCTTTAGAACAATTTGTCGTTGAAGGTATTTCAACAAATATTGAATACCAATATTTAATTATGCATAATCCAGACTTCATCAAGGGTCAATACGATACAGGATTTATCGCTCGCTTCAACACACTCGTGGAGGCGCAAAATCGTGAATGATTTCTTAAATGAGAGAAAAAATAAATTAGAAGACTTCAAGAAAAATGTCAGAAAGAAAAAGACAACATATGAACCAATCGATATTCCGGATGGTCTTTTTGTCAAGTGCGACCAATGTGGAGCAGCTATTTATGAAAAAAATCTTGAACTCAATCATTTAATATGTCCTTATTGTGAATTTCATTTCAGAATGGGAGCTCATAAAAGATTAGATGTGACGATTGATCACGGTAGCTTTATTGAAATCAACGAGCAAATTACATCAACAAACCCACTGGGTATGCCTGATTATTCAGAAAAAATGAAAATTGGGAAAAAGCTTTCCAAAATGAATGAAGCTTTTTTAAGTGGAACAGCAACAATCGTTGGTATTCCAGTAGCAATTGGTGTCTTAGACAGCAATTTCATGATGGGTTCAATGGGTAGTGCAGTTGGCGAAAAGGTTACTAGACTCATTGAGCATGCGACTAAGCATAAGCTGCCATTAATCATTTTTTCAGCATCAGGTGGAGCACGTATGCAAGAGGGTATTTTATCTTTAATGCAAATGGCGAAAACCAGTGCAGCACTTCATTATTTCGATCAAGAGGGATTACTTTACATTAGCGTGATGACAAACCCAACAACTGGTGGGGTTGCAGCAAGCTTTGCATCGTTAGGTGATATTAATATTGCTGAAAAATCCTCACTTATAGGCTTTGCCGGCGCAAGAGTCATTAAACAGACGATTCGCCAGGACTTGCCAGAAGGCTTTCAAACCGACCAATTTCAATTAGAGCATGGTCAGGTTGATTTAGTCATCCACCGCAAGGACATGAGAAAAACGTTATATAAACTATTACAATTACATACAGGAAGAAGGGATTAGCATGAGCGAAAATAAAGCATGGGATAAAGTCAAGCTCGCTCGTCATCCTAAAAGACCGACAAGCAGTTATGTAATTAAAGAATTATTTCCAGATTTTATTGAATTACATGGAGATAGAGGATTTGCTGATGATCAGTCAATCATCGGAGGCATCGGAACGCTCAATGGTATTCCAATGACTGTGATTGCTGAAGAAAAAGGCGGGACCACTGAAGAAAAAATTAAGCATAATTTTGGAATGCCACATCCTGAGGGATATCGCAAGGCTATTCGCTTAATGAAACAAGCAGAAAAGTTTAAACGTCCAATTTTATGTATTATCGATACCCCAGGTGCATACCCAGGTATTGGTGCTGAAGAACGTGGTCAAGCCCAAGCAATAGCCTATAATTTAAAGGCGATGATGGGTTTAAAAACTCAAGTTATTATTCTAGTATTAAGTGAGGGTGGCTCTGGTGGAGCACTCGCTATTGGTGTTGGTGATTATGTTATGATGTTTGAAAACAGTATTTATGCAATACTTTCGCCAGAAGGATTCGCATCGATCATTTATAAAGATTCAACGAAAGCAGATCATGCTGCAAGTTTAATGAAATTAACTGCAGAGGATCTACTCCATTTTAATGTGATAGATACTATCATCAAAGAAGGTGAAGGGTTGCATGTCAATCCTGACTTTGGTATTCAAGAACTCAAAAAAGAATTATCAAAAACTATGAAGAAACTTACCTCTCTTTCAACTACTAAACTTTTAAATAATCGTTATAACAAATTTAGAAAGATGGGTGTGTTTGTCGAACAAGGAGAAAAAAATGAAAATGAATCAACCAATGATTAAGGTTGTATCCAGTGGAAAATACGTACCGTCTACATTAATAACCAATGAAGATTTAGAAAAGCTTGTTGAAACATCCGATGAATGGATAGTTACAAGAACAGGCATTAAAACTAGACATAGAGCAGTGGATGAACTAACGAGTGATATGGCTGTCAAGGCCGCACAAAATGCGATAAATAGAGTCAATTACGATGTATCAAAAATAGATTTAATTATAATGGCAACGATTACTGGTGATCAAATGACACCATCAACAGCCAATTTTATACAAGCAAAGCTTGGATTGAACCATGAAGTGATGAGCTTTGATATCAATGCAGCATGTACAGGTTTTGTTTATGGACTTGAGGTTGCTGCATCTCTTTTACAATCTGGTAGATTTAGAGCAGCTTTAGTCATCGGTGGTGAAACGCTAACCAATATAGTTGATTATACAGATCGTAACACCTGCGTGCTTTTTGGTGACGGTGCAGGAGCAATGATTATTGAACCATCTCAAGTCGAACGCAATAAAGCCTATTTTTTCAATGCAGCAAGAGGAGACACCAACAACACATTAACTGTTGTTAGCAAGATCAAAATGGATGGAAAAAAGGTTTATCAGTTTGCTGTTGATGCAATGCAACAGGCAATTCATAAGGTTTTAGAGGATGCGGGTTTGCAAATCGAAGACATTGATATGGTCATCCCACATCAAGCAAACGAGAGAATTATTCAATCAGTTTCTAAATCTATGAGTATTCCTATGGAGAAATTTATGTTAAACTTAAGTGAGTATGGTAATACATCTGCAGCGAGTATTCCAATCACAATTTCTGAGTATTTCGATCAAAATGAAACAAAGAATAAGAAAATTCTTCTTGTTGGATTTGGTGGCGGATTTACTTGGGGTAGTGCAATTTTGCAGCTGTAATCAAAGATTAAAATAAGAAATGGAAGTAAAAAAAATGCATAAATTAGCTTTAGTCTTTGCAGGACAGGGTAGTCAGTATCAAAAAATGGGACTTGATTATATAGAGGCAAATCCTAAATTTTTAGAAAAAGAGTTGACTGCAAATAAAATCTTAGGCTTTGATATCAGAGAGGTTCTAGAATCTGATGATGGTAGAATCAATGATACGAAATATGCACAGCCGCTTATTTTATTTTCATCCATCCTAGCCTTTGAAACATTTAAAACACTAAAAATTGTACCAGATGCAGTTTTAGGATTTAGCTTAGGCGAGTATTCTGCACTTTACGCAACCAATATTTTTGGTTTTGAGGACATGATGAAAATCATTTTAAAGCGTTCACAGCTCATGCAGGAATGTGCATTAAAAAAGCCAGGTAAAATGGCTGCTATTCTAGGACTATCGAAGGATGTTGTTGATGATATTTGCAAGGTTGCTTCCCGTGATGGAGTCGTGATTTCTGCAAATTATAACTCACCAATCCAAATTGTGATTAGTGGAGAAAATCGTGCAGTTATTAGAGCAATGGAGCTTGCAAAGGAAATGGGTGCGAAGCGTGTAGTAGAACTCAATGTGAGTGGAGCATTTCATTCACCACTGATGAGTGAAGCGGCAGAAGCTTTCTACCAATTCATTAGAATGATTCCCTATCAGGAGCCAACTTATCCAATTTATATGAATACAACAGCACTTCCACTCGAATCCAACAATCTTTACCACGAAATGAAGCGTCAAATCGAGTCCCCTGTCTATTTCGAGCAATCAATCAAGCATATGATTGAAAATGGAATCACTCATTTTATCGAAATTGGACCTGGCAAGGTTTTATCAGGACTCATTAAAAAAATAGATATCAATTGTGAGGTCATAAACTTAGATAAGTATGATGATTTCATCAATTTGAAGGGATGGTTAACTGAACATGGATTTACAAAATAAAGTTGCTATTGTAACAGGTGGTGCAGCAGGAATAGGTAGATATATTTCCTTAGAGCTTGCAAAAAGAGGTGCTAAGGTTGTCTTAAACTACAACAGAAGTGCTGAGGCTGCAGAAAGCCTAGTCAAGGAAATTGAAGCCTTTGGTGGAGAAGCCTATGCTGTTCAAGCAGACATTTCAAAGTTTCTTGATGCAGAAAGACTTGTACAAGAGGCTGTCGCTAAATATGGAACATTAAATATTTTAGTCAATAATGCTGGAATTACTGATGACGCACTTATTCTTAGAATGTCTGAAGAACAATTTGATCGTGTCATTAACACGAATTTAAAGGGTGTTTGGAACGTAACAAAGCATGCTGCGAAAACATTACTCAAATCCGGATACGGAAGAATTATCAATATTTCTAGTGTCTCTGGAGTGATGGGAAATACAGGACAAACCAATTATAGTGCCGCTAAGGCAGGAGTTATTGGCTTAACAAAAGCACTTGCTCGTGAGTTTGCAGGACGTGGTGTGACAGTGAATGCAGTTGCACCAGGATTTATAGAAACAGAAATGACAAAGAAATTATCCAAAGAGGTTACCGACGCTTGGAGTCAACAGATTCCACTCAAAAGATTTGGTCAATCCACTGAGGTTGCTTATGCAGTTGCATTTTTAGCAAGTGAAGAAGCAAGTTATATAACAGGCCATACCCTTGAGGTAGATGGCGGATTGGTAATGTAGGTGAAGATATGAAAAGAAGAGTTGTCGTAACAGGTATGGGTTTATTATCCCCAGTAGGAAATACAGTCGAAGAATCATTTAATAATTTAGTCGCTGGTAAAAACGGGGTTGATTTTATTACGCTTCATGATGCAACTGACTGGAAGGTTAAAATAGCTGGTGAAATTAAAAATTTAAATTTAGAAGATTATTTAGATAAAAAAGAGATTAAAAGAGCAGACCGTGTAACAAACATCGCAATGGTTGCTACACAAGAGGCTGTTGCTCAAGCTAATTTTATGAATCATACCTATAATCCTTTTAGAGTTGGAACATTTGTAGGAAGTGGAATTGGTGGCTTGAACACAATCTTTGATGAAACCAAGGTTTCTGTTTTACGTGGACAAGATAGAATATCCCCATTTTTCATTCCAAATTCGATTATAAACTTAATTGGAGCTAGAATTGGTATCAAGTATCAAGCAAAGGGTGCAAACATGCCTCAGGTCACTGCTTGCTCTGCAGCAACGAATTCGATTGGTGAAGCTTTTAGAAATATTAGAGATGGCTATTTAGATGCAGCAATTACTGGTGGATCAGAAGCTCCAATCAATGAGCTTGGAGTTGGCGGATTTTCAAGTCTAAAAGCCTTAAATTTCTCAAACGACCCAGAAATCGCTTCTGTTCCTTTCGATACGAGAAGAACAGGATTTGTTATGGCTGAGGCTGCGGGGATCTTAATCCTCGAAGAATATGAAGCTGCAAAGAAGAGAAATGCACCGATTATCGCTGAAATGGTTGGCTATGGAACAACATCAGATGCATTCCATATGACTGCTCCAGATGATGAAGCAAATGGAATTACTGAATGTATTCGTTTAGCCCTAGAAGATGCGCAGATAAAACCTGATCAATTAGGATATATTAATGCACATGGAACATCTACTGTTTTAAATGATAAGCTAGAAACCTTAGGTATTAAGAAGGCATTAGGTGCTGCTGCATATAAGGTCAACATTAGCTCGACAAAATCGATGACAGGTCATGCCTTAGGTGCTGCAGGAGCTATTGAAACAATTGCAGTCATCAAAGCACTAGAAACAGGAAAAATACCTCCAACAATCCATTTAAACTCTCCAGATCCAGAATGTGATTTAAACTATACTCCAAATGTCATGGTTGAACGTGATTTTGAGTATGGCATGAACATCAACATTGGCTTTGGTGGACAAAATGCAGCAATTATATTCAAGAAGGTGAAATCATGAATCTAAATCAAGAACAAATCAAAAGTATTATTCCCCATCGCGATCCATTTTTATTTCTAGATGAAATTAGAGATCTTGAAGTATTAAAAAAGGGTGTAGGGATTAAATATGTGAAGGCTGATGACTATTTTTTCAAGGGTCACTTTCCTGAAAAACCAGTGATGCCTGGAGTACTGATTATTGAATCACTTGCACAAGTAGGTGCAGTCATTTTATTATCACATCCTGATTATGAAGGTAGAATCGTATATTTTACTGGGATAGCAAATGCTAAGTTTAGAAGAAGTGTACTACCCGGTGATACATTAGAGCTTCATTGTGAGCTTACAAAAATTAGAAGAGGATTTGGCTTTGGTTTAGCAAAGGCATATGTTGGTGGAGAACTTGCATGTGAGGCTGAAATATCATTTGCTATTGGTCAATAAATGATTTCTTATACATTGCTTGAATTTGATACTTTAAATTCAACGAGTGATTTTCTAAAGGAGAATCACTCATATTTTCCACATATGACAATGATTCGGGCAAATTATCAATCCAAGGGAAGAGGTCAATTTGACCGCACTTGGACGTCAAATAAAAACGAAAATATTATGTTTTCTATTTTACTTAAGGAAATTGATGTGAAGCGGGTTGGAAATGTTAAGCTTTGGATTCTAGAATCCTTAATCACCTTCATCAATTCAAATGGTATTAATTGCTATTTCAAGGAACCAAATGATATTTATGTTGAGGATCAAAAGCTTTGTGGCATTTTAATTGAGACTCAAACCTCAAAGGATATCTATGATTACGTAGTAGTTGGTATTGGTATCAATATTAATCAAGAAAATTTTGATAACCTACCTGCAACATCATTTAAGAATATTTTAAAGTCTAAACAAGACTTGAAAAAGCTATTTGCTAAGCTTGTTAATATATTAATCAAGGATTATGAAAGATATCATATATGAAACTTAAACAGGTAACAAGAATTTCACTATTTTCTGCAATGATTGCAGTCAGTGTGTATTTGATACCACCTATTTATGTCCCTTTAATTAATGTATCATTTACACTACAAACACTATTTATTATATTAATTGGATTTTTACTGACACCGCTAGAAGCATTTCTATCGGTTTTTATCTATGTTCTAGTAGGTGCATTAGGATTTCCAGTTTTTAGTGGCTATCGCGGAGGATTATCCACTTTATTTGGCCCAACTGGTGGATTTATTCTCATGTTTCCGATTATAAGTTTACTCATTTCAATATTAAAATCAAAGGAGAAAAAGCATTTCTTTAATTTAGTGATGGGATTTGTTATCGGAGTAGTTCTACTCTATTTGGTTGCTAATCTCTGGCTTTCCTATTTTCTTTCAATTAACTATTTTACTTCATTATCAGGACTACTGATTTTCATACCATTTGATATGTTAAAGCTCATTCTAGCTTATTTGATATATCTAAGATTGCCAAAAGAAATTTTTAGCTAATTATATTTTTTTAGTTGTTATGTTATAATATTTCCAATAACGCGCGAAATGGGGATTTCATATGTCAAAAAAATACCAAAGTATGATTGTATTGGGCATTTTATATCTATTTTCTATTCTTATTGGAGTACTTGTTTTTCTAAATCTAGAGTCATTATCTTTGATTTTAAGATTACTTATAGCTGATTTAGCAGCTACTTTAGTCGTTTGGATTTTTTCTCTTGTTATTAAAAATGCAAGCGCATATGATCCCTATTGGAGTGTTATTCCACCAGTGATCTTAATTCTTTTATTCTTTCATCTTGGGCTTTCCTCATCCTTTCCTATTTATTTAATGATTGCTGGTTTGTCTGTATGGAGCTTAAGATTAACCTATAATTGGGCAAAAAATTGGAATGGATTTAAGGAACAAGACTGGAGATACACAATTATGTATCAGAGGTCACCTAAGCTATTTTTCTTAACCAATTTATTTGGAATTCAAATATTTCCAACATTGATTGTCTTTATTCAATTAATTGGTGCAGTCTATTTCATGAGTGCTCCATCCTTAACCATTTTTACTTGGATAGGCTTTACCACCATGGTATCAGCTGCAATCATTCAATTTGTCGCGGATGGTCAAATGAGACAGTTTAAGGAAAGAACTAAAGGCCAAAAGCTCTGTATCGAGGAAGGTCTATGGAAATATTCGAGACATCCAAATTATTTTGGAGAAGTCATGGTTTGGTGGGGCTTATATGTTATATACTTTGGAAGCGTAATGAAGCTAGATTTACTGATTCTAGCACCTATAGCAATGACATCACTCTTTTTGTTCATCAGCATTCCATGGATGGAAAAAAAGATTATTCAAACAAGACCTGAATATATGGATTATCAAAAAAGAGTATCAAAGCTCATTCCATTCTTTAGAAAAGAAGAAAATAATCATAAGATTCATGAAAATGCTTGACAATCGCTAGAATCTTCGTATAATCAAACGTGGGAATGAACGTCTCCCGAAGTCATAATGACTTAAACCGCAAACAAGCTGATGACTTCTACAACATTTTTTGTTGTAGGAGTCTTTTTCATAGGAGGAATTATGCTACTTTCAGCCGCTTTAATAATTTTAACAAGTCTTATCCTATCTCAAATCCTAATTAAATTAAAGCTTCCAGGAATCATTGGAATGCTTTTATCAGGTATTATATTAGGTCCATTTGTCTTAAATTTGATTGATCCAAGTATTCTAAATCTTTCTACCGATCTAAGACAGGTTGCTTTAATTGTCATACTTGTTCGTGCAGGTTTATCACTGGATTTAGAGGATTTAAAAAAGGTTGGTAGACCAGCGATACTCATGGCTTTTATTCCTGCAACGATAGAACTATTGGCAATAACCTTTTTAGCACCCATATTCTTTGGAATTTCATATTTAGAGGCTTTAATTTTAGGTGCTATCGTAGCTGCAGTATCACCAGCAGTTGTCGTTCCTAGAATGATTAAGCTAATGGAATCCAAATATGGTACTGAAAAGAAAGTGCCTCAATTGATACTAGCAGGAGCTTCGATTGATGATGTTTTTGTTATTGTTTTATTTGCATCTTTTATTCAAGCCTATCAGACCAGCACGTTTAGTATATTGAATATATTACTCGTCCCTGTTTCTATTCTTCTAGGTATTTTATTGGGAATTCTTTCTGGAATAATTCTCATTTGGTTATTTAAGATATTTCATATAAGAGATACTCTAAAGGTATTAATACTATTTTCAGCTGCTTTTCTCTTTCTCGTAATCGAACATGAATTATCATCATTCATTCCAATTTCTGGGTTAGTTGCAGTAATAACACTAGGTGGAACCATTTTAAAGAAATATGAAATTCTTGCAAAAAGACTTGTAGGTAAATTTGAAAAGATATGGGTTATTGCTGAAATCATGCTATTTGTTTTAGTAGGAGCAGCAGTAGATATCACAGTTTTAGTCAATGTTGGACTCCTTTCCATCCTACTGATTATGATTGCCTTAGTATTTAGAATGATTGGTGTTTGGATTGCACTTATTAAAACAAACTTCAACAAAAAAGAAAAACTGTTTATTGCGATATCCTATACACCAAAGGCAACTGTACAAGCAGCGATAGGAGCTATTCCACTCTCACTCGGTATTGCAAGCGGAAATTTAATCCTAACGATTGCAGTACTCGCTATCATCATCACAGCTCCAATTGGAGCGATCCTTATGGATAAAACCTATAAAAAACTATTAGTTCTAGAGAAATAACTTCAAATTATGAACAAAAAAGAGTACAATATGTATATGGTATTCTTTTTTTGAATACATTGTTGGATTTAGATGATAGAATATGTAAGGTGTTTTCATTCTTTTTCAAATAAAGATACAGGCACAAGGAGATTTTTATGAAGAGAAATAAGTTTATTATCATCGGTTCTGGTCGTTTAGGTGCGAATATTGCCACAAAAATGTCAGAGCTTGGGGAAGATGTGATCATTATTGATGCGACTGAAGATTCGTTTAGAAAACTACAAGAATCATTTTCAGGATATCAAGTCGTTGGTGATGCAACAGATTTATCTGTTTTAGAAAATTCATATATCAAGCATGCGAAAGCAGTAGTAATTACTACGGATAGTGATAATGTGAATATTTTTCTTTCCCATATTTGCTATTATGTTTATAATGTTCCAAGAATTTTCGTACGTTTAGCAGATACCGACAAAGGTCGTTTATTAGAAGGCACCTATATTAAAGCTATATATCCTTTCACATTGTCATTAAATGAATTTATGAATTTAAGCGAAGTGGAGGAGGAATAAGATGAAAATAGTTATTACTGGCGGAAAGCATGAAGCTGACTTTATTGTAAAAATGCTCCAAGAGGAACATCATCATTTAATCGTAATCAATCAAGATAGAGATTTTGCTGAATACATTAGCTCTCATAACGATATTCCTGTATTTCCAGGAGACCCCACCAAGGCATACACTTTATCTGATGCTGAAGCACATAATGCTGATGTACTACTTGCTTTATCAGATAGCGATACGGATAACTACATTACTTGTATCACAGGTAAAAAATTATTCAATATTAAAAAAACCGTTTCTAAAGTTAGAAACCCAAAAAATGTAGAATTATTTAAAAAATTAGGTGTTGATTCTGTTATTTCTTCAACATATTTGCTAGCTCAAACGATAATAAATGAGTCTTCAATCGAAAACATGATTAAAACACTTTCTATAGAAGATGAAAAAATTGTGATGATTGAATTAGGTGTTGAAGCTGATTTTGCATTAGTGAATAAGCGCATTATGGATATTCACTTTCCTAAAAACATTAACATTAGCTGTATCTTTAGAGATCCACACGTTATTATTCCTAACGGGAATACAGTGATTAAAGCTTTAGATAAGCTAATTATTATCTCTACTCCAAGCGAGCAAGATGAAATTATTGAATACATTCGAAAGAAAAAATAAATATGAACAAAAAAATAGTTTCTGGATATCCATTGATTATCAATTATCTTGGCATATTTGCAATACTCATCGGATTTATTAATTTGATACCATTGATATTGATTCCATTTCGAATGGAAGATATTAGTGATGCGTACCTTTTTCTATACCCTGGGATTATTAGTATCTTGGTTGGTTTTATTGTTGTACTTTTATTTAAGGGAAGAGAAAAAGGGAAACTCGAAAGAAACCAGGATGCTATTTTGGTTGTTAACATCTGGATTATGGCAATCTTGATTTCTGCAATGCCGTTTGTGTTAACTGGTGATTATACATTTACCCAAGCTGTATTTGAAGCTACTAGTGGATATTCAACAACTGGCTTAACTGTAGTAGATGTTTCAGTCGCCCCCAAGGCATTATTACTCTTTAGAAGCCTTTTGCAATTCTTTGGAGGTATTGGATTAGTTTTAGTCTTAACATCTGCTATATCTGATAAGTTTGGAATGAGATTATATAGTGCAGAAGGTCATAGTGATAAGCTGATGCCTAATTTAATTCGATCTGGACGAATGATTCTTTCTATTTATGTAGGTTATATCACAATAGGTATTATTCTATATATGATATTTGGTATGCCATTTTTTGATGCGCTTAATCATGCAATTTGCGCTGTAGCAACAGGAGGCTTTTCAACTCAATCACAAAGCATTGGTTATTATAATAGTGTCCCTATTGAAATGATCACGATGGTACTAATGCTTCTTGGAGGAACTAACTTCTTTGTTCACTTAATGCTGTTAAGAGGAAAAATGAAGAATGTATTTGGTCATGTTGAAATTAAACTATTAGGCATCTTAATGTTAATTGGATTACCACTATTTACTATAAACCTATTATCTGTATACAATGGGAATATTCTTCACTCATTACGTATTGGGACATTCCAATTCATTTCTGCAGTATCAGGAACTGGTTACCAAACTGTTCCATCATTTGTAGGTGTTATGACACCAAGTCTTTTCTTCTTTGGCCTAATCATCTTAATGGTGCTTGGAGCTGGAATGGGTTCAACAGCTGGTGGTATGAAACAATACCGTGTTGCACTTGCTTTTAAGAGTATGTATTGGAATATTAAGGAACAACTATCCCATAAGAAAACAATAAGAACTCATTTTATCAATAAAATAGGATCTAAAACAGTTGTTGATCGGGAGGATATTATATTTAACCATTCCTTCTTAATGATTTATTTAGTTGTTTTGGTAACAGGAACCTTGATTATATCAAGTTTTGGTCACTCATTAGAAAACTCACTATTTGAATTTGCATCTGCATTGGGAACAGTTGGATTATCAGTAGGTATTACTGGATATAATGCACATCCAATGATCTTATGGACCTCAACAATCGGAATGTTTTTGGGTAGACTTGAATTCTATGTCATCTTTATAGCAATTGCTAAAATATATATTGATATAACTAAGAAGAAGGATAAAGAGAAAAAGATTAGCTGAAATCATTTGATTTCGGCTTTTTTATTGAATTGATATTTCGTAGCATTGAATGTGATAAAATAGAAGTAATCATGCAAGATATCGCTCATATTTGCATCTTGTCCTTGAAGCCTTTTTTTATAAAGGAAGTCGTACTATACTGTAGATGGGAGGAACTCCTGGATGTTAAAAATCATTTGGAATAGAGATGATTTCGAAAAAATACAATCGAAGTTATCTAAAGATTATCATCTGTTTGTTACTGATGATCCAAATGAGGTACCAGAAAATAAAGTAGGAATTATTGTTGATGAGAGTAATATAGATACAATCAAACCCATCCTAGAAATGATGGCAAGACAGAAATCCCAGATTATGCTTCAAACTGTTTCAGGATGGATGCAGGTACACACAGAAGAAATCACCTATCTTGAGTCCTTTGGGGACGAAATCTATATGCACAGACATCAAGATTCATCAGAGGTCATCAAACAACCACTTTATCAATTAGAAGAATTGCTCAAGCCCCATCACTTTGCAAGAGTTGGAAAATCTTTTATAGTCAATATTACAAAAATTCGCTATATTAGAACGACATTTAATGCAAAGTTGGATTTAGAGCTTATCGACGGTACTCACCTTGAGGTTTCACGTTCCTTCGTCAAAGATTTCAAGAATGCTTTAGGCATTCAAAAAAAGGAGGATTAGTATGACCTTTATCGGATGGTTAATCTTATCGTTATTATCAATTTTAGGTATCTTTTTCGGTATTCAATTAGTCAAAGATATTATTTGGAATAAAAAGCTTGGAAAATATCATGAATCGAGTGGCATCAAATTGCCGAGGGTACCGAAAATCTATTGGTTGAAAAGATCATATGGGTTTGTTTTAACGTCTATGTTTGTTGCAGCCACTGTCTTTTCAGGAGCATTTAACACACCGACGATGTTAGGTGATAAAGTGCTTTTAAATGCTAGACCAGTTGGTAGTGAATCGACCATTAGAAGCTTACTTCAAAGTCAGCAAAGTAATTCATTTTGGGATTTCTTTGTTGGTGGTGATCGATTTGGAACTGATAATATGGTTCCTGAAGCAAATCAGGCTGATGGTGCAACTCAAAAGGATTTCATTGGAACCAATGTTCAAGTCGAAGGTGTTGATGAAGCAGATATCGTTAAAACTGATGGTAACACAATCTATTATGCAGCTAGATATCAAAATGTAGTTAGAGTTTTAACAGTCAATGACAATGGACTCGTCACTCAAAATGGTGATTTAGACTTAGGCAAACTCTATACAGACTCACTTTATTTAACTGATACGAAGCTTGTTGTTATAGGTTATATCTATGATTATAGACCTTATCAATATATTGATGGATCAGGTGTCTACGATTATATGTATACTGCATTCACTGGTGCTATTAGAGTTTATAATAAAGAGACACTTGAACTTGAATATACACTAGAGACTGATTCAAATTTCTATGAGCACAGACTTATTGATAATTCATTATTCCTAATTTCAAATAAATCGTTATACACAGAAGAATTAAGACCAATGTTTAGAAAAACAGAAGATGGGGTAACAGTCACCAATTATCTAGGCTATAATGATATTTATTACTTTGATGGTGTACCTATTCACGGGATGACAGTTTTAACAGGATTCAACATTGAAACCTTTGAAACGACATCACAAGCATTTCTAGGTAGTGTATCTGAAATTTACGCTTCCTTAGAATCACTATATACTGTTCAAACCTATTACACCTATTCATTTGGCCAATACAACACGAAATCTCAAATTATTAAATACAATTTAGATGTTGAAAACTCAACAGTTACTTATGCAGGTCAAAAAGTATTATCCGGATATGTTAGCGATCAGTATTGGATGGATGAATATAACGGATATTTTAGAGTCGTAACAAGCTCTTGGAGTCCAATTCATAACGAACTTCATATTCTAAAGGAAAATAGTTCGACTGATGAGCTTGATATTGTAGGTTCAATCACTGAAGGCTTAGGATTAGAAAACGAAACAGTAAAATCAGTAAGATTTAGTGGAAATAGAGGCTTTGTTGTCACATTTGAACAAACAGACCCTCTCTATACAATTGATTTAGAAAACCCATATAATCCACAAATCATTTCCATTGAAAAGGAACCGGGATTCTCTACATATCTTCATGTTTGGAATGATGAAAAAACAAATTTAATTGGCTTTGGATTTAATGCGGATTCCAATGGCTGGGTGAATGGACTTAGACTTTCAGCATTTATGATTAGTGGAACAACAGAACTAAAGAGTGAATCTGATGCAGTAGATTCCTATATCCTAAGTGCAGTGGATGAAGATTCTATTTACTCCTATTCATATTCTGAGGCTTCCTATAATCCAAAGGCTATGATTGTATCTCCAAAGCATAATATCATTGCATTCCCTGTGATGAGCTGGAAATATGATAGATCCTGGAATTATACTTATGTAAGTCAATTCTTAGTTTTCTATATCAATTTTGATGCAGCAGATCCTAATGATATCATTAGTGATCCAATCGTAATCAGTCAAGATGAATTTAACTATTATTCAGGTATTGACCGCGGAGTCTATATTGATGTATTTGGCAATAATAAAGGTGTCATTTACACACTTTCTTATAGTCAGATGGTCAGCTATGATCTAGCAACCAACGAGATATTAGAAAGCATCCTATTTGAAGTCAATTTAGATGGTGAAAATAAATAACCATTCAAACTGAAAAAGCCGATTTGGCTTTTTCTTTTTTATAGATCCTTATGATATAATAAATCGTGCAAATGAAATCAATCATCAAATATAAAGCAGTTCAAGAAAAGAGAAAAGTATGAAAAAAATCAGTGTCATCCTTATATCTATCCTTATGTTACTCATACTGTCATCCTGTGACTATGTAGTTATACCTAAAGATCCAATTCCACTTCCAGAGGCTAAGGTCATTGGTTTTGATCGTCTTTTTAACGATGAGATTGAAAAAACCGTTAAAATTGTCATTTCACAAAGTGAATGGAATAATTTAGATAGCAAAATGAAGGCTTATTATAATCAGTACGGAAATTATCGAACTGATTTTTATGCGAAGGCTAATATGGTTTATTCTGATAGTGAGGGTGAGTTTGAAATTACTGATGTTGGATTTAGAACGAGAGGAAATCTCTCTAG
Source organism: Tenericutes bacterium HGW-Tenericutes-2 (assembly GCA_002839095.1). GTDB lineage: Bacteria > Bacillota_I > Bacilli_A > Acholeplasmatales > Acholeplasmataceae > Peloplasma. The sequence continues at coordinate 46,268 of PGXL01000003.1, forward strand.
AGTCAGAATCCAAAACGATGATGGTTCACTTAATCTTTCTCATTTTAAGGTCAAGTTTAATGCAGACTTTAATCCAAAAAACGATAAAAGAAAAGTGTTCGAGGTTGAAGAGCTTGATATGAAATTTAACCGCAATGGAGATGCTACCTATTTAACTGAGAAGTATTCCATGGATTTATTCAATCAAATGGGTGTTTTCGCGGCGCATACAACCTTAGCCAAGTTTTATATTCAAATAGGTAACACAACACATTTTTATGGTATTTATACGATATTTGAGCCAATCGATAAGGATTTCATTCAAAGAAGACTTGATAAATTAGAATCCAATGGTAATCTATATAAATCGTTATGGCAGCAATTTGGTCCTGCAAACCTAGGAATAAACTATCCGCAAAACGCGATAGGAATCAAGGATGAATCGTTAAATTATCGACCAGCTTATGATTTGAAGACTAATAAAAAAATCAATGTTCATACTGAATTAATCAATTTCATCTATGAAATCAATCAAAGAACAGGATCAAATTTCAAAAACTATATAGAGGCGAATTTTGATGTATCTATGTTTTTAAAGTATTTAGCAGTTGGTGTTTTACTTGGTAATCCAGATGATTATAGAGCAATGGGAAATAACTATTATCTTTATCATAACAATATTGAAAACAAATGGATGATGATTCCTTATGATTATGATCATGGCTTAGCTCAAGGATGGGATGGCTCTCAAGTCTTTTCCAATTGGACAGTTGGTGCTGATATCTATCAGTGGGGAAACCTAAATAAAGCAATATTAAACGTGGATGAGTATCCACATCCATTGGTTGATAAAATTCTTAAGTTTGAGGAATATCAATTAGAATATGAAGGATATTTAAGAGAGTTGATTAATCCAGACAATCATTTATTCTCATTTGAAGCATTTAGCGCTTTATATGAAGTGCAAAAGGCACTTTATAATGAGGATGTTGATAACGCGAAGATGAATCTTAAGTTTGGTTTAAGAAATATAGAATGGTATTTTGAAGCGAAGATAAATGACATAGCAAATCAACTCGATTACTATGAATCAAACCCTGGTTTAAGAGGAACATAAAAGACCATTTGGTCTTTTTTCTTAGATATTTTAGAAAAAATGTAATCAGTAAATCATATATAAAAAATGAAAACACTTTCTTGATTTTTTGAAGTTCAAAGTATCTCGACATTCACTCGTTTTTGTGGTAAACTCATATCACCATCAAAGAAAGAATAGGTGTTATTTATGATCTACGATTTAGTTATCATTGGTGCAGGTCCAGCTGGTTTATACGCAGCGACATGTGCAGCAATGAATAAAATAAAAGCAGTAATTATTGAATCATCCTCAGAATATGGCGGACAGCTTACCCTATATAGAGAAAAAACGATTTATGATATGCCAGGATTTGCGAGAATTAATGCAAATGACTTAGCAAACAATCTTTTTGAGCAATATAAGGAATACGAAAATGAAGTGCCGCTCCATATGAATACTCAAGCTACTGGGGTAGAAGAGCATGATGATCATTATGTCCTTCACACCAACCAAGGCTTATTTATTACAAAGACTATTTTACTCGCTAATGGTGGTGGAATGTTTTCCCCTAAAAAGCTTGAAATAACTGAAGCAGAATCAATGGATAACATTTTTTACTTTGTAAAGGATACTTCCCAATTCAAGGGTAAAGATGTCATTGTTTTAGGTGGCGGAGACTCAGCAGTTGACTGGGCACTCACATTAGTCGATATCGCAAAAAGTGTAACTCTCATTCATCGCAGACACGATTTTAGAGCACATCAACACAACGTTGATGATGCTAGAAAGAGATTAAATGTGATGACTCCTTTTGTTGCTAAAGATGTCATTGGAGTGGAAAGTGCAAAGGCACTCATCGTTGAAAATATAGAAACCAAGGAGCTTGTTACCATTCAAACAGATGCTATCTTGGTGTTTTATGGAGTTAGTCCTGTAAAATCTAAAATGGATCAATGGGCAGTTGATGTTAAAGATAACTCGATTTTGGTATCGCCAAATATGCAAACCTCTAGAAAAGGTATTTATGCAGTTGGAAATAGTGTGTTTTATGAAGGTAAGCTTAGAATGATTGTCACAGCATTAGGAGAAGCAGCAACTGCAATTGGTGCAATCACTAAGTTTTTCTATCCTGAAAAGACTTTAACCTATAAACATTAATCACTTTATACCTATATATGTTTCATGATAAAATGTGGATAGTGGAGGTTTAATCATGGATGATTTAGTATTTAAAAAGATGAGAGTGAAACCTGGTACACCAGGAGTTTATTTATATGCACCAAAAGAATATCAAGAGATGGTTCAAAATCAGGATTTTGTTGACTTCAATAGTCAAATGAACCCTAAATTCATTCATCTTTTCGTTGAATCAAAAAAAGAGTATGAGATTAGAATCCAAGAAGCATTATCTATCATGGATGATGATGCGAGATTGTGGATTTCCTATAAAAAATCGAATAATAAAGTAAAATATGATATCAATCGCGATTCTTTTTTTATCTTTGCAAAAAAGGATGGATTAATCCCTAATGCTAATATTAGTTTAGATGAAGAATGGTCTTGCGTCGGATTTAAAAAATCATTAGAATAAACCTTGTATTATAGATTCTTAATGTTATAATATATGAGGTGATGAAACATGTTTGAATCGATATGGAATTTTTTAACATCGGTACCTCTTTGGGAACTAGCATTAATCTTTTTTTCTAAGATTATTGAAGTTGCTATTGGTACGATGCGCATCATTTTAATCAGCAAGGGATATAAAAAACCAGGAAGCATTTTAGCCTTCTTTGAGGTTCTTTTATGGATATTTGTTGCATCAACCGTCATCATGGGTATGACCAATGCACCACTTAAAGGAATTATCTATGCATTAGGCTTTGCAATTGGTGTTTATATAGGCTCAATCATTGAAAATAAGGTTGCAGTAGGTAAGATTTTAATTCATGTCATCTCAAGTAAAGAAACCTCTGAAGATATTATTAAGGTATTAAGACAGTCAGGTCATGGTGTCACAAGCCTAGATGCTCATGGTAAGGATTCTGATCGTGTAGTTTTAATGATCTTTGCAAATAGAAAGAACAAGCAAACCATTATTGATTTAATCGAAAGCATTAATAGTAAAGCTGTAATCGTTGCTAATGAAGTCTCTATTGTCTCAGGTGGATATGTAAGTCCTTGGAGAAAAATAGCAAAGTAATATAATCATTGATTATATGATTAAAAGTATGTATAATAGAAATTGGTCGGAGTTATAGCTCAGCGGGAGAGCACTTCCTTGACGTGGAAGGGGTCGTAGGTTCAATCCCTACTAACTTCACCATCTATATAAAATCCAGTTCAATACGACCCTGTATTGAATTTTTTATTAAAAAGAAAAAAACTTCATACCGAGGAGTTGAACTAATGATAAATAAAGAAATAGAATATAAAGATGATCGCTATGTAATCACATCTATAGAAGGTAAAGAAATGATGGATCATGATGATTCCATTGTTTTATTGGATGTTAGAACCAAAGAGGAATTCTTGAATGATCATATTGAAAACTCAGTCTTAATCCCTGTAACAGAAATATTTGAATCCATATTGACATTATGTCCTGACAAAAACTTAACTTATCTCATCTATTGCAGAAGTGGTGTTAGAAGCGTTTATGCAAGACAAGTGATGAAGCATTTAGGCTACCAACATGTCTTTGACATGGGTGGAATTATCGACTGGCCATATCCAACAATATCTGCTTTAGAATAAGAGGTTACTACTAACCTTTTTCTTTTTATCATTTGTAGCTTTTAGGTTTGAAGGGTATAATATAACTATAAATCAAAGGAAGGTGAGACCATGAGTGAAAAAAACAAAATGCTTGATGGCAAACTTTATCTTGCAGATGACATCGAACTCAAACAAATGTCACTAGAAGCGAAAAGAGTAATGCATGAGTTTAATAAGACAACAGAATATGATCGTGCATATCGAAAGGATTTAATTAAATCTATTTTTAAATCGACTGGTAACAATTTTAAAATTCAACCACCCATCTATATAGACTATGGAAAGCATATATCAATTGGTGAAAACTTTTATGCGAATCATGATTGTATCTTCCTGGATGTCAATGAAATTGAGATCAAGGATAACGTCATGTTTGGACCAAGAGTTTCTGTCTATACAGCAGGACATCCAATTGATGCAAATGTAAGAAGAACTCAGCTTGAGTTTGGATTAAAGGTCACGATTGGAAATGATGTTTGGGTTGGTGGGAATGTTGTGATCAATCCTGGAGTAACCATTGGAGATCGTGCTGTGATTGGTTCTGGTTCTGTAGTTACAAAAGATATACCTAGTGATGTGGTTGCTGCAGGAAATCCCTGCAAGGTCATTAGAAAGATAACAGATGAGGACAAAAACATCTGGGAAGAAAAACAAAAGGAATATCAAAATTCAAAATAGAGGTTAGTCATGCTAGAGACAGAACTTTTTCAACCTGTTAAGGAGTTTCTCGAAAATCAAGGATATCAAGTCAAGGGTGAAATCGGTGCAATCGATTGTTTCGCGATGAAAAAAGAGGAATCGATTGCGGTTGAATTAAAGACATCAATTACCTTAAAATTAATTTATCAAGCAATAGAGAGACAAAAAGTTGCTGACTTTGTCTATATCGCAATTCCTAAAAGTGCGATGAAGAGTCATCAAAGCCAAACCAAGTCATTTTTATTGCTTCTTAGAAGGCTTTCTATTGGACTTCTTGTTATATCAAGTCAAGGTATAGAAGTGCTTCTAGAGGCAAAAGACTATGATTTAAGCCTAAGTAAAAGCAGAAATAAGCAGGCAAAGTATAAATTGCTAAGTGAGTTTAAAAATAGAAAAAATAATGAAAATATAGGTGGAATGAAGGGAAAAAAGCTTACCTTTTATAAGGAACAAGCACTAGAAATACTTCAAATCATTTATAATCATCCAGGAATATCACCAAAGGAAATTAAAGTTTTATCCAATAATCCAAAAGTTGCATCTATTCTCCAAAAAAACTATTATGGATGGTTTCAAAGAATTGATAGGGGTAGCTATACCTTATCTGATAAAGGATTATTAGCAATCAAAACTGAAAGTCAAAACTTTTAGTTTTTTTTATTTTTGTAATCAAAAAAAGCTTATTTTGAGAGCCCTTTGCATGATATAATAAAGGTATAAACACGATGGGAGAATATACATGTTTCTAATAACAGATAAGCAAAACTTAACTCCAACAGTATCACTACTTAAAATTAAAGCTCCTGATGTCACAAGACATGCAAAACCTGGTCAATTTGTGATGCTGCGCGTTGAAGAAAATGGTGAAAGAATTCCTTTAACCATAGCAGAGGCTAATCAAACTGATGGAACAATCTCAGTTATTTTTCAGGTTGTTGGAGCTACTACTAAAAAGTTAAGTTTATTAAAAAAAGATGACTATTTATTAGATTTTGCTGGCCCTATGGGAAAGCCAGCAAAGCTTGATGGTTTAAAAAAGGTATGTGTGATTGGTGGAGGTGTTGGATGTGCGATTGCTTATCCGATAGCTAAAGCATTATTTGATAAAAATACGATTGTTCATACAATTATTGGTTTTAGAACAAAGGATTTAGTATTTCTTGAAAATGAATTTAAACAAATTAGTGAAAAATCCTTTTTAGTCACTGATGATGGTTCATATCAAAATCAAGGTCGGGTCACTGATATCCTAAAAGATTTGCTTGAAAAGAAAGAAACCTATGATGAAGTGTACGCGATTGGACCACTTCCAATGATGAAATATGTAAGTGAACTTACAAAAAAATATCAAATCAAAACTATCGTTTCAATGAATCCTGTGATGGTGGATGGTACTGGTATGTGCGGTGGTTGTCGAGTATCAGTTGGTAATGAGATGAAGTTTGCTTGTGTAGATGGACCTGAGTTTGATGGGCACTTAGTCAATTTTGATGAAGCAATCATGCGTAATAAAATGTATGAATCCTTTGAATCTAAAAAATACCAAGAGGTATGCAATACTTTAAAGGAGGAATCTAAATGATCAATTTGTCTAAAGAGAAGAATGTAATGCCTGTTTTAGATCCTCAGTTAAGAATTCAAACATTTGATGAAGTTGCATTAGGCTATACACTTGAGCAAGCTCAAGATGAAGCGAAGAGATGCTTAGATTGTAAGCATAAACCTTGTGTCAATGGATGTCCTGTAGGTATTGATATTCCTAGATTTATCCAAAAAGTTATTGAAGGAGACATCGAAGAAGCCTATCAAATCATTTCAGAATCAAGTTTACTTCCTTCTGTATGCGGAAGAGTATGTCCACAAGAAACACAATGTGAAGCACTTTGTGTTAGAGTAAATAAAGGTGAATCTGTAGCAATTGGTAATCTTGAACGATTTGTTGCTGATTACCATTACGAGCATCAAAAAATAGAATCTACGAAAATTATTCCTAATCAAATCAAGATAGCTGTGATCGGATCAGGACCAGCGGGACTATCTGCAGCAAACGATCTATCAAAAATGGGTTACAGTGTTGATATATTTGAAGCACTTCATACACCAGGTGGAGTACTTACCTATGGTATACCTGCATTTAGACTACCAAAAGATATTGTTCAAAGAGAAGTTGATATGTTAAAGTCTCAAGGTGTTCAAATACACACCAATGTCATTATCGGTCAAACGATTTATATCGATGAATTATTCGAAAATGGATATAAAGCTGTCTTTCTAGGAACTGGAGCAGGTCTACCAAAGTTTTTAGGTATACCAGGTGAAATGCTTAATGGCGTTTATTCAGCAAATGAATTTTTAACAAGAATAAACCTAATGAAGGCATATGAAAAAATAAGCGAAACACCAATACAGCTTGCAAAAAGAGTTGCAGTTATTGGTGGAGGTAATGTCGCGCTCGATGCAGCAAGAGCAGCTAAGCGCTTAGGTGCAGAAACAGTCTATATCATTTATAGAAGATCAATGAAGGAGCTTCCAGCTAGATTAGAAGAAGTACATCATGCAATTGAGGAAGGCATCATCTTTAAAATGCAAATGAATGCCAAGGAAATCATTGGAAATGAATTTGGATTTGTTGGAAAGATTCGTTGTGTGGATATGATTTTAGGTGAACCAGATGAATCTGGTAGAGCAAGACCCATTGAAGATATCAACTCAAATCACATCATCGAAGTCGACTCAGTTATTATGGCAATTGGTACTACTCCTAATCCATTAATCATTCAATCAAATCCTGATTTAAATGCCACAAGACAAGGATGTATCATCACTTTAGGCGATAGTGGAGAAACATCAAAAGAAATGGTTTATGCGGGTGGAGATGTCGTTACTGGGTCAGCAACTGTAATTCTAGCAATGGGTGCTGGGAAAAAAGCAGCCATGGCTATTGATCAAAAAATAAGAAGTTTGTGATATAAAATACTGATACAAGATAAAGGTAATTTTTATCTTGTTTTTTTTATTGGTAAAAACAGCAATTGAATGAAATTTTACACATTGGTAGTATAAATCTAATATATAACTTAAAATATTCTTAAGAAGTTCTTACGTTGATTTTTTTATTTTTCGAAGTGTTATAATAACATGGTATAGGGTCAGGTACAGCTTTTTTAGTTTTAGGAGGTTTTTCAATTTGAAGCGTTTTTCTAGAATACAACTTATAACTACACTCGTATTTTTGGTAGTATTTCTATCGTTTTTTGGTATTTTATATGCCTATTCATCCAAAACTATATCGGATAAGCAATACAATGAACTTATGCTTGAGCGTAGTTACATGAAAATAGAAATCGAAAATTTCTTTATGGACACATCACATGTTGTGGAAACCGTTGGTTCTTATATTAAAACGAATGGTGATGTAGAACTTCTCAACTATTTAATTGAAGTTGATTCTGATAGTGAAGAAATGTTTTCAATATATTACTTATCTAAGGATAATGAAATGACTAACTCAAGCGGTTATACCCCACCACCTTCAATCGATTTTAGAAGTCGTATTTGGTATACAGGTGCACTAGCTACAAATGAAGTTGCATTTTCACCAGTATTTTTAAATGTCACAGAAGATAAAATGATTGTGACGATCTCAAAGGCTATTTATGATGAAAATGATGAATTACTTGGGGTAATTGCCTCTGATATCGACATCATTACAATACAGGACTTTGTCAAAAATAAAAAAATAGGAAATACAGGCTATGCATTTCTCATCGATAAGAATGGACACATTATTGCACATCCCAACCTAAATATTTCAACACTTCAACTTATATCAATAGATGAGGTAGATATCAACTTAGATGATTTAGATGGAACAGGTTATCAATCAAATTATATTCTTAATGATACAAAGGGTATCATCGCGTTCAGTAAATTTATTAATGATTCGTATCAACTATATTTATTCATACCGAATCAAGAATACAATGCTTCAACTATCTTGTTATTTACTATATTTTCCGTGCTATCTGTGATTATCCTTTCAATTGGAACGACCTTTATTTTTTTGAATCAAAAATATATTTTTAATCCTTTTAATTTTCTTGTTCGTGATATCAATAAAATAGATATCAATAAGGATTTAGATTATCGAGTCTCTACAGAAAATAAAAAAGGATTTACAGAAATTCGAAATGTTTTGAATCATTCACTAGAAACAACTAAACATTATTTTGATTTAAATGAACAAGCACATCGTGAGTTGTTATATGAGAATCAACGTGTCATGCTACTTATTGATTCAACTGCTGACATTATCTTTGAAATAAATAAAGAGAAGAGATTTGTTTCTGTTTATGGAAAAGGTATTCAAAAGATAAAGCATACACCAGATCAATACATTGGAAAAAATGTATTAGATGCTTTTGGTGAAGAAGCTAAGCATAAAGATATAGCCTATGATAAGGCTCTTCGCGGTGAAGCAAACATTTATGACTGGCAAATTGAAGTGGATGGAGAAATGCTATATTTTGAATCCTCTATATCACCAATTTATGATGAAAACGAACAAGTTGTAGGTGCGGTAGGTATTTCAAGAGATATTACTGAGCCAAAAAAGAGACAGGATGAAATTGACTTTATCAATTGTCATGATTATTTAACAGGTCTCTATAATCGAAGATACTATGCAGAAATGCTTAAAAAATATGATGAAAAAAAATATTACCCCTTAGGTGTGATGAATTTTGATTTAAATGGTCTAAAAATCTTAAATGATGCATATGGACATCTTTATGGAGATACAGCACTTCGACAAGTCGGTGAGGTCTTATTAAGTTCATTTGGAGAGCAAGATATTGTTGCAAGAATTGGTGGAGATGAGTTTGCTGCAATCATTCCTAACACTTCAAAAGAAGAAATCGATAAAATCAAAAATAAAATCCGTCATGAGATTAGTTTAATCACAGTTGAAAATATCCATCTTTCGATGGCGATTGGCTTTGAATTAAAATACGATGAACAATCTAATATTCAAGATATCATTAAATTTGCTGAAAACAAGATGTATCGAAGTAAGCTATCAGAGGGTATGAGCGTAAGAAATAATGCAATCCGCGCAATCCACAAGACATTAACAGAAAAATATAAGGAAGAAAGAGTTCATTCAGAAAGAGTAAGTGCTTTATGTAAGGCTTTAGGAATGAAACTTGGTATCAAGAATGAAGATTTAAACGAGCTTGTGATGGCAGGTATGTATCACGACATTGGGAAAATTTCAATTCCTGATGCAATTCTAGATAAGCCATCAGGATTAACTAAAGAAGAATATGACATTATGAAAACACATACTGAATCAGGATATCAAATATTGAAGGCTGCTGATGATTACTCCAATCTTGCTGAATATGCTTTATCTCATCATGAAAGATGGGATGGAAAAGGATATCCAAGAGGACTTAAAGAAACAGAAATCCCTTTATATGCAAGAATTATATGCATATGTGACTCCTTTGAGGCGATGACGACAGATCGTCCTTATAAAAAGAAGTTAGAGAAGATGCAAGCGGTTGCTGAAATCATTAAATGTAGTGGTTCTCAATTCGATCCAAGACTTGCAAAAGTGTTTGTAACAGATGTACTCAAGGCAAAATGGGTTGAATAATCAAATATTAAGATAAGAATGCATGCTCTAAAGTATGCATTTTTCTTTATTTTAAACAATGAATATTGATGAATTATAGGCCATGGAAGCGTTGACACTTTCTTATATCTTATGATATAATAGTATATGCGGACACAGTCTATATATGCGGACGGTTTGGGAGGTCCAAGTATCGTGAAGAAAAAGCAAAATAGTATCATCAAAATCAATTGAGGTAGTTAATTTTTTTATCATGCCACAATATCAATAATTCATAGGAGGATTTACATGTCTAATATTATCCGTTTTATTAAGGAGTTACCTTCAGTAACCAATGCAAAGGAATATGGTGTTTACCCGTTATCAGTTAACCATTTTGGGCATCTACATGTCTTTATGATTCATGAAGGTGATCAAGATTTTCTAATCGCAACCGGCATCGGTTCTAGCCAATTTGAAGGTGAACTTTTTCAAGAGGGAGAATTTAGTTATGTTAAAGCTCCTTTAATCCATCATAATGCAAATACATTAAGAGATCTATTTCCGTTTACAAAACCAATTCCAGTACTAAATAAATTAAGAAGCTTTGGTCTAGGTGATCGTTTAGGGATTGCTACTGAAGGACATATAAGAGTATTTAAGGAGTATGATGCATATCCAATATTTGCTCAACAATCCATTCGTGAGCTAGCACTTACAAATAGAACATATAAGGATGTTTTGGATGCTGCATCTTTTTCTGTCTTTAGAGATGGCTATAAGGATGGCTTTGGTGCAGATGGAGATCATCTAAAGAAAGCCTCTGAAGTTGAGATGGCATTAAATCTTGGATTTTCTATGATTACACTGGATTGCAGTGAATTCATCAGAAACGATGTTACAGATATGACTAAGGATCAAGTCAATCATGCATGCAAGCTAGATGATGAAATTAAAAATCGTTATTTAAAACATGATTTTGAAGTTGAAGGCATGAAGATTAGCTTTGATGAAGAAGAATTAAAAAGAAATGTATTAGTTTATGGAAAAGCAATTGATTTTGCTGTTCAAATTTATCAAGATTATTTTGCAGATGACAAAACAGATGCGAATTTTGAAATCTCAATTGATGAAACTGCAACACCTACAACACCGACTCAGCACTATTTTGTAGCCAATGAGCTTACAAGAAGAGGAGTTAAGCTCGATACAATGGCACCACGCTTTTGTGGTGAATTCCAAAAAGGTGTCGACTATATTGGAGATATTAAGCAATTTGAAGTAGAATTAAAGATACATGCTGCAATTGCTAGACATTATGGTTATAAGCTTAGCATTCATTCTGGATCTGACAAATTTTCAATTTTCCAATTGGTCGGAAAATACACAAGAGGTCATTTCCACGTCAAGACAGCTGGTACAAACTGGTTAGAAGCGATGCGTGCAGTTGCTGCAACGGACCCTAAGCTTTACCGTGAAATTCACAAATATGCACTATCCATGTTTGAAGAAGCGAAAAAGTTCTATCATGTAACTACTGATTTAACAAAGATTGCAAATGTAGACACATTAACAGATGATGAGCTAGTAGACCTATTTAAGCAAAATGATGCTAGACAATTAATTCATATTACCTATGGATTTATACTAAACGCTAAGAACCAAGATGATTCCTTCCGCTTTAAAACAAAGCTTTACGATTTATGGAGAGAAAAACGTGAGGTTTATGCAGATATGCTTTATCAACACATTGGAAGACATTTAGAGCTTTTATATAGCGGCTTTGAAAAATAATTAAGGGAGAAAAAACATGAAATTTAGAGAAAACTTTAAGTATGCAATTGTTTGTCCAACTTCAATGGGAGTAAGAATTACTCCAGTAGACCGTCAACCAGTTCATTTAAGCAATATGTTTCATATGCAAGCAACAAGTGCTGAGTCTAACGTCCTAAGCATTTCTTCTGCACTAGGCTTACCAGCAAAGGTCTTGACAACTTTTGTTAAGGAAAGTCCAATTGCTCAATTGATTAAAAACGATTTAAAGCGTCGTCATATTGATTATGAAGGAGTAGAAGTTCCCCAAGGAGGACCATGGGGCTATCGTCATCAATTTAATATTGCAGATAGTGGCTATGGAATGAGAGGACCTCGTGTTCAAAATGATCGTGCAGGCGAAGTCGGAAGAACATTAAACCTAAAGGACTTCGATTTAAAAAGAATTTTCGATACTGAAGGTGTTCAATTATTACACCTATCAGGATTAATTGCTGCTTTATCTCCTGAAACAGGATTATTTTGCTTAGAGCTTGCGAGACACGCTAAAAAATATGGAACGAAAATTTCATTTGACTTAAATCATAGAGCATCCTTCTGGAAGAATAGAGAAGCTGAATTATCAGCAATCTTCAAGGAAATTGCATCTGTATCTGATATCTTAATAGGTAACGAAGAAGACTTTCAGCTTGCTTTAGGTATTCATGGTCCTGAAGCTGGAGGAAAAAATATCGGTGACAACATCGAAAACTTTAAAGAATTAATCAACAATGTAAAAAAAGAATTTCCTAACGCAACTACCTATGCAACAACACTACGTCAAGTCATCAGTGCAAACGAACATCATTGGGGAGCAATCCTTTTAGATGGTAATGATTGGACAGTGATTGAACCAAGACCAATTCCAGTGCTTGATCGTATTGGTGGTGGAGATGGTTTTGTTGGCGGTTTACTCTATGGATTCCTAAAGGGATTTCCATCTGAAAAATGTGCTCAATTTGGTTGGGCTTCTGGAGCGTTCGTTACAACGTTACTTGATGATTTTGGTCAACCAGCTGACGAAGAAATGATTTGGAGCATATGGGAAGGCAATGCAAGAGTAAAACGTTAAAATATATAGAGTAGGAGTGTGACATAGAAAATGAAAAAAGCAGATATAGGAATGATTGGACTTGCCGTTATGGGTGAGAATCTTGTAATGAATATGGAGTCCAAGGGCTTTACGGTTGCTGCATTTGATATTGATACCAAACGAGTCAAGGATTTTGAAACTGGACGTGCAAAGGGTAAAAACATCGTTACAGCATATACATTAAAGGATTTCGTAGAAAAAATAGAAAAACCACGTAAAGTTATGATGATGATTCGTGCTGGATCACCTGTTGATAGTGTAATTGAACAATTGATTCCACTACTTGATCAAGGAGATGTCATTATTGATGGTGGAAACTCAAATTATCCAGATTCAATTAGAAGAACAAAATATGTTGAAGATAAGGGATTACTCTTTATTGGTACCGGTGTTTCTGGTGGCGAAGAAGGAGCACTTTTAGGACCAGCAATTATGCCAGGTGGTTCACCAAAGGCTTGGCCTTTAGTTAAACCTATTCTTCAAGCAATTTCTGCAACAGCAAGTGATGGAATCAAATGCTGTGAATGGATTGGTGAAAATGGTGCAGGTCATTTCGTTAAAATGGTTCATAACGGCATTGAATATGGTGATATTCAGCTAATTACTGAAGCCTATCACTTAATGAGAGATTTACTACATATGACTGCAGATGAAATGCATGAAGTCTTTAAGGCATGGAACCTTACAGAACTTGATAGTTACTTAATTCAAATCACTTCAGAAATTCTTGGATTTAAGGATACTGATGGTAGTCCTTTAGTAGATAAAATATTAGATACAGCAGGACAAAAGGGGACTGGTAAATGGACAGCAACTACCTCTCTTGATGAAGGTGTACCTTTAACCTTAATTACTGAAGCAGTATATGCAAGATTTATTTCTTCAATGAAGGAAGAAAGATTGATTGCTAGCAAAGTTTATCCAAGAAAGAATGAGCAATTTGTTGGTGATAAGAAACAATTTATAGAAGATATTCGTAAGGCACTCTATGCTGCTAAGATTATTAGCTATACCCAAGGGTATAACTTAATGAAAGCTGCTGCTAAAACTTACAAATGGAACTTAAATTATGGATCAATAGCAATGATTTGGAGAGAAGGATGTATTATCCGTTCTCAATTCTTAAATAAAATTAAGGATGCCTATGAGAAAAATCCTAATTTAGAAAATATGCTACTTGATGGATACTTTGAAAATACAATGAAAACCTTAACCGATAGCTGGAGAAAAGTTGTTGCTACATCAGTTATGCATGCAATTCCAGCTCCAGCAATGAGTGCAGCATTATCCTATTTTGATGGATATACATGTGCATCTCTTCCAGCAAATCTATTACAGGCACAAAGAGATTTCTTTGGTGCTCACACATATGAAAGAACAGACAAGCCACGTGGTGAGTTTTTCCACACCAATTGGACAGGTCGCGGCGGAGATACTTCGTCAACAACATATAATGGCTAATGCCATAGGAGGTTTTATATATGAAATTACCATTTAAGCCAGATTTCAATGGCAAGGTAGTCGTTATCACTGGTGGTGCTGGAGTACTCGGAAGTGATTTTGCAAAGGCGATTGCACAGTGTGGCGCTAAGGTAGCAATTCTTGATTTACATGAAGATAAAGCAAAAGAAGTAGCAAATGAAATTGTAAAAGAAGGATTTATTGCTATAGGAGTTAAAGCGAATGTTTTAGAAAGAGCATCACTTGAACAAGCACATGATGAAGTGGTCAGACAATTAGGCACTTGTGATATTTTAATTAACGGTGCTGGTGGAAATCATCCAAAGGCTACAACTTCTGATGAGTTTTTTGATCAAGGAAAAATGGGTAGTGATGGACATAAGAGCTTTTTCGATTTAGATCTAGATTCATTTAATTTTGTATTTGGTCTAAATTTTACAGGAACTCTGCTTCCTACTCAAATATTTGCTAAAGACATGATTGATAAAAAAGGATCTGTTATTTTAAATGTGAGCTCAATGAACGCATTTACTCCATTAACTAAGATTCCTGCATATAGTGCAGCTAAGGCAGCAGTATCAAACTTCACACAATGGTTAGCTGTTTATTTTGCTAAGAGCAATATTCGTGTCAACGCGATTGCTCCTGGATTCTTTTCAACTCAACAAAATGCTGCATTACTATTTAATGCTGATGGAACACCAACACCTAGAACAGGTAAGATCTTAAACAATACACCAATGGGACGCTTTGGTGAAGCTCATGAGCTGATTGGAACACTACTATGGCTTTTAGATAACGAATCCTCTGGATTTGTTACAGGAGTCGTTGTTCCTGTAGATGGTGGATTCTCTGCTTACTCAGGAGTATAGGAGGATTAAATGAAAGAAATTTATCTAACGGAAACAAAGCCTGAAGGATTATCATTAGAAGAAATTAAAAAAGCTATTAAGGATTCTCTTGAGGGTAAAAAATATAAGAAAGTACTTTTAGTACCTCCAGATTTTACTAGATTTTATTCAAACGCTGGAGTGATTACCAATACCTATTATCATTTATTAAAGGATACAGCAGTCGTTGATATTCTTCCTGCACTTGGAACGCATGTTGCGATGACAAAAGAAGAATGTGAAGAGATGTTTGGTGATATTCCATTCGAGAAATTCATTTACCATAATTGGAGAAATGATGTCGTTAAAATTGGTGAGGCACCAAAAGAATTTTTACTTGATATTTCTGAGGGTCTATGGGATGAACCAGTTAACTTTGAAATCAATAAGTTAATTATGGATGAATCCTATGATTTAATCATATCGATTGGTCAAATCATACCTCATGAAGTAGTAGGTATAGCTAACCATTCAAAGAATCTATTTGTCGGCTGTGGTGGAAAAGATATTATTAACTCCTCGCATATGCTAGGTGCTGTTTACGGAATGGAACGCATGATGGGTAAGGATCATACACCCGTGCGTAAGGTCTTAGATTACGGTATGGAGCACTTTTTAAACAATCGCCCTATTATGTTTGTCTTAACTGTAACAACAGCTCCAGGAGGAAATACACTGACTCACGGACTTTATATAGGAAGTTCTAGAAAAGGATTTGAGCTTGGTATTGTCAAGGCACAAGAAAAGAACCTAATCTTTTTAGATCGCGGTATTAAAAAATGTGTTGTCTATTTAGAGCCAAAGGAATTTAAGAGTACTTGGCTTGGTAATAAAGCGGTTTACCGTACACGCATGGCAATTGAAGATGGTGGTGAATTATTAATTTTAGCACCTGGCATCAATAAGTTCGGTGAAGATCCATATAACGATGAGTTGATTAGAAAATATGGATATCAGGGTAGACTAAAAGTACTTGAAATGTTTAAGCATGATGAAATATTAAAGAAGAATATGAGTATTTCAGCACATCTAATTCATGGTTCATCTGATGGAAGATTCTCAGTAACCTATGCAGTAAAAAATATAACACAAAAAGAGGTTGAAGGTGTTTATTTCAATGCTGCAGATTATGATCAGATGGCAAAAAGGTATAACCCTGAAAAGCTTAAGGCTGGATGGAATATCATGCCTGATGGTGAAGAAATATTTTACATTCCAAATCCTGCATTAGGACTTTGGATCGATAAAAATAGATTTTAAATTGCATGTTGAAAAGCATTCGCTTTCAAAAAAGCGAGTGCTTATATTTTGTAAAACAAAAAGAAAGAGATGGCAACATTTGACTATGAAAGAATCACAAAATAGAAAAGAAATCAGACATATGATTTTAGCAAGTTTCTTTATTGCATTAGGAATTGTTTTACCCTTTATCACCGGAAATATTCAAATACTTGGATCCAGATTTTTACCAATGCATATTCCAGTTCTTTTTGCAGGCATCATTCTAGGCTGGAAATATGGTTTGCTTGTTGGTATTATAACCCCTTTACTACGCGCAATAACTATAGGTATGCCACCATTATTTCCTGTAGCACTTGTGATGGCTTTTGAGCTTGGAACCTATGGTTT
Organism: Tenericutes bacterium HGW-Tenericutes-2; assembly: GCA_002839095.1. GTDB lineage: Bacteria > Bacillota_I > Bacilli_A > Acholeplasmatales > Acholeplasmataceae > Peloplasma. The sequence goes on from PGXL01000003.1 coordinate 63,304, forward strand.
ACTCATTGGATTATTTTATAAATTACTACCAAAAAAGGTTGTCTACGTGTTCTTATCTTTGATACTTTCGATGATAGGTGGTAGAATGATATGGGGACTTGCTGCATTTTTAATCTATCCGCTTGCAGGTTTCAACTTCAATTTTCAAATCTTTTTAGCTGGAGCATTTATCAATGCCGTCCCTGGAATTATCCTGCAGCTTATACTAATCCCAACATTATTTATTGGGCTAAAAAAGGCTGACATTATTACTGAGTAAGGAGTAAATAATGATTAAAGAAAATGATAAAAACCAATTCTTTCAAATTGAAGAAGGGTTTTCTTTGGATAGTCTATATATAGGTTCAATTCAGACCATCAATCATTTTTTAGTCATCGTTGAACTTAAGAATAGTGGATCCTATTGGATATCTAGTAATACAATAGAAAAACTTGTCAGTATTTTAGATAAGGAGTATAAACCAAAGAAAAAAACAAATTATTTATTGACGTCATACTTCATTATGAAAAGGGATTTAGTTGGTAAACTCTTTGTATTAAGTGCGATTGATACACTACTGATGAAAGAGAATAAGGTAAATATTGCTATTGATGGTAATGCTTCATCAGGAAAAACTACATTTAGTAAGCAGCTTGAGCAATTTTATGACTGCAATGTATTTCATATGGATAATTACTTTCAAAAGCCTAAAGTGAATCCAGCTGATGAGATATCCTATTATGCGAGTAATATAAACTTTGAGAGAATCAAAAAGGAAATACTTGAGCCCATTCATAATGAAGAACCTTCTTTTATTCAAAAAATGGACCTAAGGTCTCACACATTATTAGAACCAGAAACGATACCATATAAAAATATATCTATCATTGAAGGAGCATATAGTATGCATCCATATATCTTCGAGCATTTTGATTTAAAGGTATTTATGAAAGTATCCTACTTTAAGCAAATAAAGAGAATCTATCAAAGAAATGGATTTAAAAAACTGTTCCAGTTTTTGATAAAATGGATTCCAATGGAAAATAGATACTTCAAGAACTTAGAAATTGAATCTAAGGCAGATATTATTTTAAGAAAAGTCAAATAGTAAAAAGAAGCAGTTGAGCAAGTAGCCTCAATTGTTTTTTTTAAAAATATCGGGTTTAGATAAGTCAAGAAATGTTATTTATGATATAATAAATAATTGGTGGACAACGATGAATAAAGACGAGAAAAAGCGTAATTTAATCCTAAATGACCCCAATATTTATAAAGGTCTTTTTTTGTTATCTATACCCCTAATGCTTAATAATTTTATTAAAACAATTCATGATGTTATTGATATGTATTTCGTCAGTGAAATACCAGGTTTTTCAGCAGATGCCGTGAGTGCAATCTCACTCACTTTCCCTGTAGTATTCACATTTATTTCCTTAGGGATTGGGTTAAGTGCAGCAGGAACCGCATTAATAAGCCAACAAGTTGGCTCTGGACAACATGAGGACGCAAGAAAGTTCGCAAGTAATTTGGTTATCTTATCTCTAGCTGCAGGTGTTATATTAAATATTTTCTCATTTTTTGCAGCAGGACCTATTATGGAATTGATGGGAACAGAAGGTTTTGTTTATGAAAATAGTGTTCAATATTTAAAGATTAGATCCTTTGAGCTACCGGTCGTCTTCTTATTTTTCGCATTCACATCGATTAGGCAATCCTCAGGTGATACAGTTACACCAGTTATCTACGGTGTATTTACGATGGTCGTTAATATCATATTATCTCCAATACTGATTTCAGTATTTAATATGGGTGTACCAGGAGCTGCTTATGCAACACTTATAGCCAATGTCATTATCATGCCGGTTGGATTATTGCAGCTATTTCGATCTAAATCTGGTGTAACCATTGCCAAGAAATATTTGATTTTAGATAAAAAAATTAGTCATTCGATTATAAAAACTGCAATACCTGCTTCATTAGGACAATCATTTACGGCTATTGGATTTGCAATCATGAATGGTATTATTGTTTCCTATGGGACTCAAACCGTTGCAGCATTTTCAGTCGGAAATAGAATCAGCTCCTTAATACTGCATCCTGTCATGGCAATTGGAGGTGTACTCGCTGCGTATTTAGGTCAAAATATTGGAAATAAGAATATTCCAAGAGCACGAGAGACATTTAAGAAAGCAATGATCTTATCGGTTGGTTTAATGTTTCTTGGTAGCTTGATTATGATAGGGTTTAGAGAATATCTAGCCGGATTCTTTATCAAGGATGATCCAGTCGCTTTAGCATTAACTGCTGAATATATGTTTTACTTATTAATAGGTCTTCCATTAATGGCTATATTTCAAACCTATATGGGTGCCTTCAATGGAACAGGAAATACTAAATTCACCTTTATTATTACAATTACTCGATTATGGATACTGCGTATACCACTAGTTTATTTATTCAAGCTAGGAACTAATCTTGGCAGTAGCGGTATTTGGTATGCGATGCTTATTAGTAATGTCTTAATAATGTTTGTTGGTATGTATTTATATAAAAAGGTAGATTATAAGCCTAAGGTAAAAATTAGACAAGAAACAGAACAATTGATCGAAGAATATGAATAAAAAAAACACAAGATATTTTGTGTTTTTTTTCTATTATTTGATTACTTGCATCGAATAATGATATACTTTAAGAAAAGGAAATTGGTGAGATTATGAAAAAAGAGTTAGCCTTAAAGTCAACACCTCAAATCGTTAGAACAGCATTAATGTGTATCATCGCACAGGTGGTTGCATTTTCTCTATGGTCCTACTATAATTTCCAAGTCGCATCCATGCCAACCATTATTTTAGCCATATTTTTTGTTTTTATTATTGTGATGATTTTACTATTCATTCTTGTTATTCTAATGATCTCGAATCCAAGAGTGATGATGGAGTATGATCAAAATGCTATCTATATCTTCAAAAGAAAATTAGGACAAGAACAAGTCAATTTCAAGGATATCGTTAATGTTAAAGCAACCATCAACATTTGGGCTAAGCCATTCTTAATTTATACTGCATTAATTATTGAAACCGATGAAAAGGATTTTATTATTAGAAATATTGATAAAATCGATGAAGTGAGAGACATGATTAAGCATCTCGCATTTGAAATCGGAGAAGAAAAATAAAAAGCACAGTGTGCTTTTTTTTGTTTTAGAAGATTTGGATGGAATTAAATAGATTCAAGGTGTAAATAAAATATCCAATGACAAGATGTAGTAATAATGAAGTCCAATTAATCACTACAAAGTACCAATGCTTTGTCTTATGTCTTTTTGTATACATAGCGAGTAACCCACCAAGTGCTCCAAAAAAGATACTCATCATTAATAAAGTTTTTTCCTTTGTTCTCCATTTTCCCTTGATTGATTTTCTTTTATCCATCGAATAGCTTATAAAAGTAACTAAAGACATGAATAAGATGATAATTAAATAAAGTGTCATTTTCTTTCCCCTTTCTGATTATTCAATAGCGTTATTTCCCCAATTGATCATAAACTCAGAAAGTTCATTATAAGTTGGACTCATTGCATTTCTTACGTAGTAGCCACTGGTTGCCATTCCCATGTGAAGTGATTCCATTGGATCTAGTCCTAGTAATAAACCATATACAAAGCCTGAATTGAAGTTATCTCCAGCACCTGTTGTAAGCTTAGGCTTTTTAGCAAGAGGACCAGATGCTTCATAATATTTATTGTTCATGATTGTACTTGAGCGGTCTACTGGATGGATGACGATAGCATCTAGATTTAAATAATTATAGATAGCTTGGTTTATTTCTTTTAGTGATGAATCTTCATTTCCTAGTTTTAACATCGAAGCGATGTCGTAGGCTTCCTTTTTATTTAATCCTAAAACAACATAAAAATGAGATTTGAATTTTTGTAGAAGAAGTAATGCTCTTTGGATTTCTGAAACCTCACGTTTTTCAGGATCTGCTAGATCAATGAAAAACACAGGTTTTTTATTCTTTTTTTGGAGGATAGGAACAATGTGAATGAGTATTTTCTCCCATAAATCAGTCATGTTTGGAATCATGGACCAATTGACTGCAGCAAACAAATCGGTTTCATTTAATAGGCTGACAATCTTATCCATTCCAATGACTTGAATTAGGTTTTCATAAGTCACATCATTTAAAGAACTCATTTTGCCGAACATAAGCTTTCCGTCATTGAACTCAATCGCGTCCGTATGTCCACTATTAGCAAATGAGTAGAGCTCAACATTTTTTGGTAAACCATAAAATACTTCATGAATATTTGGAACACCTAAGGCACCGATATAAGTGATTGCTACATCATGCTTAGCTAATGCGTTACACATGATTGGACCATTTCCGCCAATTTTTTGTTGCAAGGGGTATAATTCTATATTTGTTGATAAGCCACTCGCTTTTTCAATTCTTTTTGCTAAATCAGCAATGGTTTCAATTCTTGTGAATGTATGACTATCCTGTCTTTTATCCACTGCATGGATGATTTCATCGATGAATCCATCAAAGCCGATGACCATTTTTTTGTTGGTTGGTTGAATTGTTTTTAGTTTTTTTCCTAAATTGATAATATAATTGTCCATAAGTCTCCAAATCTAATCGATTTGAGCTCCCTTCATATAATTTCACTACCTGTATTATAACATGTATTCATTTATGGAATGCCATCATAAAGTTGTTGAAAAAGATAACTTCCATTTCTACATTGAATTTGAATAGAAATGATATCATGATCTAAAAAACAAAAAAAGATAATATCTTTATGACTTGAAACAAAAATCATCTTCTAAAGAAGGATTTCCCAATTCAACTGCTAAATATGTTATAATATATACTAGAAATTAGTTCATGGAGGACCTTTATGAAATCACTCATAACTATAGAACCAAGATACCAAGAAACTGATCAAATGGGTGTGATTCATCACTCCGTTTATGCAGTTTGGTTTGAGATGGGAAGAGTCAAATATTGTGACGATATTGGCTTTCCATTCAAGAAAATAGAAGATAGTGGATTAAGACTTGCGATGATTGATTTAAGAAGTATTTATAAGAAGCCTGCACTATTTGGAAATCAGTACAAGCAATATACATACCTTATTGATTTTTCTAGAATAAGAATGACATTCAGATATGAAATATATAACGAAAAAGATGAACTTATTCATGTTGGTGAATCTGTTTTAGTATGGCTAGATACAAATTTAAGACCTACTAACGTCCTTAAGAGTAATAAACAAATCTATGATCTTTTCGCAAAACATGTTGTGAAAGCCAAGGGAATTGAAAATGCATAAGCCGATTCGAATTGCCTATATTGGTGGAGGCTCTAGACAATGGGCTAGAAATCTAATGAGCGATCTTGCATTAGAACCAGATTTAACTGGTACAGTTGTTTTATATGATATCGATCATGAAGCAGCAAAAAATAACGCAATTATCGGGAATATGATGATGGCACTTCCTGAAGCAAAGGGGAAATGGAACTTTATTGTTGCTAAAACATTAGAGGAATCCTTAGTGAATTCTGATTTTGTTTTTATATCGATTCTACCAGCGACATTTGAAGAAATGAAGGCATATGCACATATCCCAGAGAAGTATGGAATCTATCAAACCGTAGGAGATACTGTTGGTCCTGCAGGACTGTTTAGAGCATTAATTATGATGCCTATCTATAAGGAATTTGCAACTCAAATCAAAAATATTTGTCCTAATGCTTGGATTATCAATTTTACAAATCCAATGACCATGTGTGTGCAAACACTATATCATGTATTTCCAGAGGTTAAAGCATTTGGAAACTGTCATGAAGTATTTCATGTCCAGGATATCCTAGCAAGAGCACTCAAGGAAAAAACAGGTATTCAAGCAAGCAGAAAAGAAATCGAGATTAATCCAATAGGAATCAACCATTTTACATGGATTAATTATGCATCCTATAAGCATATGGACTTAATGCCAATCTATAAGGAATTCGCTCTTAAATATCATGAATTTGGTTTAGGTAAGGATGAATGGGAAACCTATTATCCATTTGGCAGTGGGGAAAGAGTTAAGTTTGATTTATTTAAAAAATCTGGTGTGATTGCTGCAGCAGGTGACAGACATTTAGTAGAATTTCTTCCACAAAGCTGGTATTTAAAGGATAAAAAAATGATTTTCGATTGGCATTTTTTCTTAACACCAGTAGATTTTAGAATGAAGCGCAAGGAAGAAGCAAATGAAACTGCTTTAAGAATTATTAAAAATGAAGAAAAAATTAAAATAGAACCATCAGGTGAAGAAGGAATTCTTCAGTTAAAGGCTTTATTAGGACTTGCATCACTGATAACAAATGTCAATATCATCAATACCGGTCAAATTCCCAACTTACCAATTGGTCATGTTGTAGAAACCAATGCATTATTTAGAAGAGACGAAGTTAGACCGATTTATGCTGGAGATATGCCAAGTTTTCCATTGGAATTAACAAAAAGACATATTGAAAATCATCAGCTATTATTAAATTCATTTGATAAGAAAGATTTATCTTATGCAAGAAAAGCGTTTTATCAGGATCCATTAATTGAACATCTACCAAAAATAACTTTAGACCAAATGTTTGATGAAATTGTAAATGCAGTCAAACCCTATTTAACTTATTACAAAAAATAGAACTTCAATTAGGAGTAAGCATGAAAAAACAACACGGACCTATTGTAAAGCTATTAATCTTTATCATTAGAATATTTGTTAGAAAACCTAAAATTGTAAACTACAATAAAGAATTCGATAAAAAAGCTATTTTTATCGCGAATCATAGTGCAATTTCAGGTCCTCTATTTCTTGCTCTATATTTACCGTCATTTTTCGTTCCATGGGGAACCTATGAAATGACAGAAAAGTTTAAGAAAAGATGGAGATATCTATACCACCATATTTATAGAGATGTAATTGGTGCGAATCGGTTTGTTTCCTTTGTTTTATCTACCTTTTTTGCAAGCATCTCAAAAATGCTATATAAAGGTGCTCAGCTGATTCCAACCTATCCAGATGCAAGATTTTTGTCGACATTAAGAACAAGCGAAGCATTTTTAAATATTGATATACCAATTCTAATCTTTCCTGAGGATTTTGTAGACGGATTTAAGGTCATTTTAGAAAAGTACCTTCAAGGATTTGTAGGATTATCCTCATACTATTTTCAGCAAACAGGAATTGATTTGCCAATATACCCAATATCCTTCCATAAAAAGAAGAGAGTCATTAGTATTGGTAAACCTGAATATGTTGAAAAGTTATCCAATCAAGGATACTCAAAAATAGAAATAGCAAACCACTTTATGGATTTGACCAATCAGCTTTATTATGAAGCAGAAGATGGTTCGTATAAAGAAAAATTGAGTGAACAAGAATAAATATTAACTAGAAAATATAGGTGTATATGAAAACCATGATTTACAAAGGATATGAGCTATCCGACAAAACCATTCAAAAGCATATCAAAGATGTCTTCCATAAAGGAGGACTTGTAGTGTTTCCTACGGAAACGGTTTATGGTATTGGTGCGGATGCAACCAATCCCGAAGCTGTTAAATCTATTTTTAAAGCGAAGGGAAGACCATCAGATAACCCACTAATCGTACATATTTCAAAGGTTGAGGATTTATCATTATATGCGCGTGACATTCCTGAAATCGCGAAATCTTTAATGGATAATTTTTGGCCAGGTCCTCTTACACTTTTATTTAATAAAAATGAGATTATACCAAAAGAAGTGACTGGTGGTTTAAATACTGTAGGGATAAGAATACCAGGATTAAAGATTGCTAGAGATATCATTGATATTTCTGGGTTACCCATATGCGCACCAAGTGCGAATTTGAGTGGTAAGCCATCTTCAACCATCTTTGATCATGTGGCTTCTGATTTTGAGGAAAGAGTGGATATCATCATCGATGGTGGTAAAACTGAGATTGGTTTAGAATCAACCGTACTTGATATTACGCAACCAATTCCAGTGATGCTAAGACCTGGTGCAGTAACAAAAAATATGATTGAAAGAGTTCTAGGCTATAAAATCATAGATGCTTCAGAAACTAAAATTGAAGACATACCCAAATCTCCAGGAATGAAATACACGCATTACGCACCAAAGGGTAAAATGACACTTGTTGATGGAGAAGAAAAAGAAGTTGTTCTGTTCATCAACAATGAAATCAAGAAGCATAAAAGAGTTAGAACTGCAGTGATAGGTGTTGAGGAGTATTTAAGTCAAATTGATGCAGAATATAAAGCAAATCTTGGTCATTTGAATGACTTAAATGAGATTGCATCTAATATCTTTATTGCATTAAGACAAATGGATCAGCTTGGTATCGAGCACATTTATATGCATACACTACCCAATACTGATCTAGGTCAAGCAATAATGAATAGACTGTCTAAGGCAGCAAGCTATAATTTAGTTAACCTAAAATAAAAATCGCCATTAGCGATTTTTTGTTTTATACAATATGATGTGACTTAGAATTCACTCATGAGTGCGAGTAAGTTACCTTCTGAATCATTAAAGAATGTCATCCATGTTTCTACATTACCCATTTTAGCAATTAAATGAGGTTTATCAATGAATACAACTTGTCTTTCTAACAAATTCGAATAAGACATATTGATATCAGCTACGTTAAAATAAATCACAGAATTTGAAACTTCATTTTTTTGAGTTTCTGGAGTAGTAAGAAGTATTCTTAAGTCTCCGCTTTTAAAGAATACTAGATTCCCTGCGCTAAATAAATATGTTAGTCCCAATTGATTTTGATAGAAATTTCTTGCTCTTTCGATATCTTGAACAGTAATCGCTATTTGTCCCACACCTATAATATTCACTTCCATAATTAATACTCCTTTTTTATTTTAGTATAGAACTATCCTTTATTATATTAAAATAAAACGACTCAGAGATTTACTATTTTGTTAAAAAAAGATTTTTATGCACTCATTAGGTTATATATATGAAAATATCGACTATGAACATTCATGAAACGCATATTGTCCTTTACCACTTTTTTTTGCTTGATACATGGTTTTATCTCCTAAATCTAACAATAAATGATAATCCTTTAAATCATCACTCATTTTCACAATACCTATAGAGCAACTCACACCAACATTTTTTCCCTCTACAGTCAGGTTTTCAATATCATGAATAATCTTTAGTGCACGTTTTTGAACTTGTTCAAGTGAATGATCCTTGACATATACAAAGAATTCATCACCACCGAGACGATAATATAAGACGTTATGCTCCCACTCAGAAATAAAGTGATCAGCAATTTTAATTATAAATTCATCTCCCTGATGATGTCCATACAGATCATTAATCTTTTTAAAATTATCAATATCTAAATATAAACCATATGAGTTTTCAGTGGTTTTCAAATAATTAAGATGTTTTTTTAGTGTTTCTCTTGTAAACAGTCTAGTTAATGCATCCTGATATGTTTTTTGATAGAAAGTGATTTCATCAGGTGTATCCTCTAGAACTCGAATAACTCTACCTAAAATTACTTTATGCAGATCATTTTTTTCAGAGATTACATGAAAGCTAATGAATAACCAAATAGGCTTTTCTATTTGTTTAACTGGTATATATAAAAACAACTCATTTTTAATACGTTTGATTTTCTTTTTAAGGGTCTCAATAAAGTTATTTTTTCCTTCAACCTCTGCGAGTTTATTATTTGTTTCTACATAGCTAATCAATTGATTGATCTGAATAGATTCAAAATTAGGTAATCCAACCAAAGATAGGTCTCCAGAAATGATATGAACCATCTTTTCAGGGTCATATAAGTCAAAATAAAACGCAACTTTACTTGTTATATCTAGTATTTTATCCTGATAAAAATCAATTTTGTATTCAGTTTTTAAGGCAATCAAGTTTTTTTCATTATGCATGACATTTACCTCGTATATGTAGATACATTTTAGCATAATTATAATTACTTTTAATAATTAATTTTCTTAAGAATTACTTACGAAAGAAATAGATGAAGAGATTTTGAAATAAATAGACTAATTAGAATCTTTTTATATATTTGACTTATGCTATGATATAAAGTAAAATTGTGATAAGTTCTTTATTTTTTCACATATTGGGGGTCATTCAGATGAAAAAGCTACATTCTTTTCTTATTTTACTTATATTCTTATTTATGTTAACTGCTTGCAACAATAATAATACTCCAACCGATCCGAATCCTACACCAACAGATAAAGAAGAACAAACACTTGTTGTTGGGGTATCTGAGATGAGTGGTGTTTTTGTTGGTGATATAGCACATGGGAATATGAACTTTAAACCAGATGATCATGTAAAAAACTTACTACATGGGTATGAAACCTATACAGTTGATAAAAATGGAAGAATCGTATTGAATGAAACAGCAATTAAAAGTGTAACAACAGAGATTTATGAAGCGGATGGAAATAAAACTTTTCTATTTGAGATTCATACAGATCTCTATTGGTCAAATGATGTAAAAGTAACTGCTAAAGATTATGTATTTTCATTATTAGTTCAAACTAGAAAGTGGCCAGTCTCATCAAAAATTGGTGAAAAAATAGTTGGATATACTGAGTATAGTGAGGCAAGTACTTCCCAATCCGTTAAATTCAAGGGAATACAACTGATTGATGACTTTAGATTCTCAATTACACTTGATGCAAAATACTCATCTCTATTTTTTGAAACAGTATATCTTACGTTTAAACCTCTACCATTTCATAGACTGACTCCATTAAATACACAAATTTATTCGGATGTGAATGGTACTTGGATGGATAGCAATGGATTTTCGTTATTAGCTGATGCTCAAAAGCCAGGTGGATATATTTACAGTCCTGACGTGACTTGTGGACCCTATCAATTTGTAAGTTTCATCAATCAAGTAGCTATATTGCAATTAAATCCACTCTATAAAGGAAACTTTGAAGGAAATAAACCAGTCATTGACCATATTATTGTTAAAAGAGTTAACCAAACACTCGATGTAGATTTAGTTATATCCGGTGATATTGATCTTGTTGCTGGAGTCATAGAAGGTCAAAAAATTAAAAGTGCTACCGAATCTTCAAAAACAGATTTAAACATGTACACCAGAAATGGCTTTGGAATGCTTTCTTTAGTAGCTGATTTTGGACCAACTGCTAATTATAAGGTTCGACAAGCGATTGCATATTTGACCGATAGAGAAAGTGCTATCGATTATATACTTGATGGTTATGGCACGATTATCAATTCAGATTATGGAATTCATCAATGGATGTATGAGGATTCAAAAAGTTTTATGGATCTAAATATGAACCCATATGCATACTCGATTTCAAATGCTAATTTAACTCTAGATCAAACAGAGTGGATTTATGAGTCTGATGGAGTGACCTTATTTGACGCAAGTAAAGCAACTGAAATTAATGAATACTATCGTCATAATGCTGAAGGGGAAGTTTTAGAGCTTAATCATTTCGCAACTGAGAGTGGTGCAGTAAATCCACTAGAAGTTTATGGTTTTAATACAAGTATGCCACTCGCTGGTATAAAGTATACAATATCAGTAGGCACATTTCAGGTACTTTTAGATCATTATTACTATTCCTATGATTTAGATCCTGAGGATAGAAAATATCACATTTTTAATCTTGCAACAAACTTTCCAGTAGATAATGATCCCTATACAAGATGGCATTCAGATTTTCTTGGAACGTGGCAAAATGCAAATCAATTAGAAGATTCAATAGATCATCCTCAAGCACCATTGATTGGTGAAGAAAAGACATTAGATGAGCTTACCAAGTTAATGAGAGAAGTTAATCCTGGTGATTATGCTACATATTTAATACATTGGAAAGCATATCAACTTCGATGGAATAAACTGATACCAAATATTCCTACATATTCGAATCAGTATTATAGCGTATATGAAATAGATTTAAAGGGATTAGATACATCACCATTCTGGAGTTGGTCACACGCTATTTGTGATTTGTATTTTGAAGGATAAACCATTTTAAAATCATTTATAAGCACATGATTTCCATGTGCTTTTTCTTTCGAAAAATGATTATCATTTTCTAGTCTTATGGGTGGAAAAATAATATATTCGGTGTATAATGATGTCGTGCCTTAAAAAGCTATAGGCTTTATTACAAACAAGTTGGAGTATGTTCAATGTCAAACATTCTAAAAAAAATTAGTTGGTTTATCAAAGAAGAGTGGAAAACCTATGTTTTCATGCTTTTTTTACTGTTATCCATCGCATTTATCGCATTAACACCAGCTTGGGTATTAGGATACTCCATCGATATTATCGTTTCTGGTGGTTTAACTAGATTAAGCCTGACACTTCTTGTCATCGCACTTGTTTTACTACCGCTTGGAAGATATTTACTTAGCTTTATGTATAACTATTTAAGCAATAAAACAGCTCAAAAATTATCATACAAATTAAGACAAAGATATTTATCTCATTTATTTGATATGGATTCTAAGTTTTATGAACAATACGAAAAGGGTGATTTAATCTCTAGAGTAACAGCTGACTTGGATGCGATTACTCAGGCAGCAACCTCACTTTTAGAAGGAATTATCTTTAATGTTGGTATTATATTGTTTGCGATTGGTGTAATGAGCATTACCATTAGCTGGCAGTTAACCCTAATATCGGTTGCGATTATGCCAGTTGGATTAACTATTCTAAATATCATTCGTTATAACAAAAGAAAATATATCAAAAGACATCGTGAGATCTATGCAGACATGACAGAAAAGGTCCTAGAATCCGTTGAAGGTCAAAGAGCGATACGTGCTTATGTCCAAGAAGAAAACGACTTAAAAAAGCAATATGAAGCCATTGATAAGGATATTGAATCATGGAGATATATTGTTAAATATGAAAACTGGTTCAACCCACTCTTTGAAGTGATTTATGGAATCAGTTATATTTTAGCATTTGGCTTTGGGATCTATTTTATTATCAATCAGCAAATGACTCTAGGTAGCCTAATTACCTTTATATCCTATGTTGGATTACTGTTTGGACCAATTATTTCTATTTCAACTATTTTTACGCAGATTAATAATGCGACGATATCCATCGATCGCTACGAAGAAATCATGAAGGAAAAGCCTGAGGTTCATGATGAAGTATTCTCAAAACCAATTGTTGAGTTTAATAAGCTAGCATTTAAAAATGTAACATTCAAATATCCATTTGATAAATCACCAGTCATAAAAAATATTTCCTTTGAAATCAATAAGGGTGAAACAATAGGTATTGTTGGACCAACAGGTGCTGGAAAGTCTACCTTAATCAGACAGCTTTTAAGAGAGTTCAATGTAACAGATGGTCAGGTTTTTATTGATGATATTTCAATTGAAGAATATAAGATTGAAGATATTAGAAACCTAGTTGGATATGTGCCACAAGCACATATGCTATTCAAACGCTCAGTCGATGAAAATATTATGATTGGTAACCCACTTGCCAATCATGAAGCCTTAGATAAAGCAGTAAAAATTGCTGATTTCGAAAAGGATTTGTTATTTCTTCAAAACGGAATGCAAACTCAAGTAGGAGAAGCTGGATCTACACTTTCTGGTGGACAGAAACAAAGACTTTCTATCGCTAGAGCTTTAATCAAGGATCCTGAGATCTTAATTCTTGATGATTCGTTATCTGCAGTCGATGCGAAGACAGAGGATACAATCATTGAGCATTTAAAGGATTTTAGAAAAGGGAAGACCAACATTATTGTTGCTCACCGTTTTTCAGCGATTCGTGATGCAGATCAAATCTATGTATTAGAAGCTGGTAAAATTACACAACGTGGTACTCACGAGATGTTAATTAAGATCGATGGCTGGTATAAAAAGCAGTACATTGAACAGATGACGATGAGGTAGCCACATGAAAACAATGAAAAAAGTATGGAGATACATCTCCAAATATAAAAAGCTATTATTTATCAGCTTATCAGCGATGTTAGTCGTTCAAGCATTAGGATTACTTGCTCCATTAATCGTAAAGACGATTCTGGATGATTATTTAATTGGTATTCAAAGACCTTGGTATGAAGTATTAGCCGAAAATGATAAAACCGTCAGCTATCAAGGGAGATACTTCACACAAGAGACTGAAAATACAAATGGTATATCGATTGTTATTATTCAAGGTAAATACTATTTTATCGATGAGATTGCTCCAAGCGGCTATAAAGTGCTAGTAGGTAATCAGTTAACTGTTACAACCCAAGATAATCAAGTCTTGACCTATCAGGTCGTTCCATTATCAAGAGCTGAAGTATTAAACTTTTATAATCCATATATTCAACCACTTTCCATTTTAATTATCTTATTGATGGTTAGATTTTTCCTACAAATATTATTTACATACATCCAACGTATATCCACATCGATGATTAACGTTAATATCGTAAGAGATGCGAGAAAGGATGCTGTTTCCTCACTTCAAAGGATGCCAATGACATATTTTGAAACAGAACCAGCTGGAAAAATTGCCAATCGAATTATCTCTGATGTCGGTGGAATGATGAATCTATTTTCCACCATCATGAATTTATTAGTGAATGCGACAATGGCAGTGATCTTTGCCTATATCGGAATGTTCTACCTGGATGCAACACTTGCCTTAATGACGTTTATTGTATTTCCAATCATCTATATTTGGCTTAAATTCTTTATTAAGAAGCTCAATACGATTGCAGTTAAGGTCAATGAACAAAGCTCAATGATCACTGCGCAGCTCAATGAAATCATTAATGGTATTGGAATTCTTCAAATCTTCAACTTTAGAAAACAAACAGAGAAGAAGTTTAATGACTTATCAGCTGACTTCGTAAAAGAAAAGATTAAGGAAAACCTGCTACATCTATCCATAGGCTGGAACTTAATTCGCTTACTAGGTGCATTAGTTACCTCTGTTATTATCCTATATTTTGGTAATGGTTACTTATCCATTCCTGGATTTGTTGTAAGTGTCGGTATTATTTACGCCTATAATGACTATTTAACACGATTAATTGAGCAAGTTGGAACACTATTTAGAGAAATCGGAAACCTTCAACACGCGATAGTGAAAACGGAAAGAATATTCAGAATTATTGATGGAGAACAAGAGGATGGTTCATTTACTGAAATCAAACGCTTTGAAGGTCATGTCAAATTTGATAACATATGGTTTTCCTATGAAGAGGGTAAGCCTGTTCTAAAGGGTATCGATTTAGATATTAAAAAGGGTGAGATGGTTGGACTCGTTGGACATACCGGTTCAGGAAAGTCATCCTTAATGAGTCTATTAATGAGATTTTATGATCTAAAGACTACAGATATGGGTAAAATATATATTGATGATATCGATATTGAAACATTTTCAAAGAGGTCATTTAGAACTCATGTAGGTATCATTTTACAGGATCCTGTTATGTTTAAGGGAACCATAGCTGATAATGTTAAGTTCGGAAATCACCAAGTATCTGATGAAGAAGTGGAAAAAGTTATTCGTGAAATAGGTGGATCTAAACTGCTAGATAAGCTAGAGCATGGTGTTCTTCAAATGATTACACGTGGTGGTGGAAATCTATCCGTTGGTGAAAAGCAAATTATTTCATTTGCCAGAGCAGTCATTCATGACCCTGCTATACTTGTTATGGATGAAGCAACTGCAAATATTGATACTGAAACGGAAACGATGATTCAACAAGCCCTAGAGACCGTAAAAAAAGGGAGAACAATGATTGTCATTGCTCACCGATTATCGACGATTAAAAACGCAGATAAAATTGTTGTTTTAGAAAACGGAATTAAGGTTGAAGAGGGTAGACATAAGGATTTACTTTCAAAAAATGGAGTTTACGCGAATATTTATCGTTCTCAAATTAAGACAATTGCTGAATAGGCAGTTGTCTTTTCTTTTTAAAAAAAAAAAGGAGCAAGGCTCCTTATCTAAAAAACATAAAAAATGATAGAAATGCCATATAAAGAATAAAGACGTAATTCGCATTTTCAAATGTAATGGTCCATTCTCTAATAAGCTGTAGTGGCTTGAAATCTCTTTTGACTATATATCTATAGAACATCATACCAATCATAATATAGGTGATGTAATCAATCCATTGTCTAATATCAAATAAATTCACATAGGATAAATCTTTAGCAAAAACTAGTTGCCCAAATGGTATATAAAAGATACCTATTGCAATACAACCTATTCCTAAAATAGTCATTCCTAAAATTTGAGTAAAGTCTTTTCTTTTGATTACATCAACCTTAGGTCCATAAAGGATTTGTGAGAATTTAATAAATGATGTTACAGTTCCGATATTGATGATGGTAAATAAAGCCATTTTAAACAAGTCATTCTTGAAATCATATTTTACTAATGTTTTGGAGACAAAACCATTGAATAGTGGTGCACCACTGATGGCTAGCATTCCAATAATGAGTAAGATTGATGTCCAAGGCATGCTTTTGAATACCCCCCTGATTTCATAAATCTTTTTGGTTTGATATCCATAAATCACTAGACCAGCACCAAGGAAGAGCAAGGACTTAAACAATGCGTGATTTAGGATGTGCATCAACCCACCAACATAGGAAAGATCGGATGCAGAGGATAGTCCCATCATCATAATTCCAATTTGAGAAACCGTATGATAGGCAAGTACCTGCTTTAAATCCTTTTGGGTCAATGCGAAGGTTACACCAACGATTGCTGTTGTCGCACCTAAGTAGAAGAAGAATTCTGACATGTTATAATTCGCTTTAGAAAACATTTCTAAATAGATTCTTATAAACATGTAGAGTGCACCTTTCACTGCTAAACCTGATAGTAAAGCGGAAATAGAGGATTGTGCAACACCATGTGCCTTAGGTAGCCAAGTGAATAGTGGAAAGAACGCTGCCTTAATACTAATGCCTGACATCATCATAATGAAAGCAAGTTTAATTAAGCTTTCATCACTATGCAAATCAATATTTTGAATCAAATATTGAATATTGATTGTGCCATATACATAGTAAATCATGATAATACCAATTAAGAAGAACATCGCACCAACAGTATTTAGTAATAAATAATAGATGCCTGCTCTAAAGGATGGACCAGTTTTTTTGTAGGCGATTAAAATTGTAATTAGTACGGTCATTAATTCTACAAACACGAAAAGATTGAATAGGTCATTGGTTTGAATTAAACCTAAGAATATACCCTGCAAAAACATGAGGAAGAATAAAAACTTATTTTCCTTTTGATTTGTTTTGAATGTATACATGATTAAGATAGTCCACATAAAGATTGTTAATCCAATAAAGATTAAGGATAATCGATCATTATAAAAACTAATGGCATACATCTCGTCCCATCCACCAAATACAATTAAGGATAGATCAGGATTGGCTTCTAGTGCTTGAATATATTGAAAAAAAAGAATGAAAAGAGCGATTTGTGCAACAAATAAGACATAGCTTGCTAGTTTATTTTTAAATAAATAAACAACTAAGGATGCAAGAATTGGAATAAATACGAAAAGTACAGGAGCTAAAGACATTATTTATCCCCCTTAAGTACAGTTTTCCATTCAATTGAACCGTAATGATGAAATATCTTTATACATAGCATTAAAGCGAGTGATGTAATGGTTGAACCAATAACGATGGTTGTAATCATTAAAGCCTGTGGTAATGGGTCAACGATCTCAATACCAATTGAATTCATAATTGGAATAAGTCCACCCTCATAAACACCAAAGTTTAAGAATAATAAAATGGTACCAGCTTCAATGATAGTGACACAAAATACTGACTTGATGATATTTTTACTTGTCGCAAGGCCGTAAACGCCGATTAAGATGACTATAAATGAGAGTATAGGATTCATTAGCGTCCCTCCTTAAGAAAAGCAGTGAATATGGCAATCAGACCAAGTGCAACCTTGGCACCGATAATCATATTGAGCAAAATTAAATAGATTGACTTTAGGGCAGTAGAACCATCCAAAGGAATAAAATTGGTGAATACTTCATTTCTAGTGATTAAGGACATAAAGGCAACGCTTAATAGTGAAATAAACAAGAATTTTTCGATTGTTAGTATCTTATTGACATCAATTGATTTTGAAATATCGATATAATAAAGGATTAAAATAGCGGTTGCTACAATTGCACCACCCTGAAATCCACCACCAGGGGATAGATGTCCATTGATAATGACATACATTCCAAAAAGAAGCATCACTGGATATAGAAGTCTTGAGAATGTAATGAATAGCTCAGGTGTTTTCTGCTTATCCAACATAAAGGTTGCATTTTTTTCTAGGGTATTATGCTGTGATATCCACATCACACCAGAAACAGCTATCAATAGAATTCCAGCCTCAAATAGGCTATCAAATAAACGGTAATCCAAATAGATAGCAGTTACTAAATTCATACTTCCAGTATCATAGAATCCATTATCTCTAAAAAAGTCTTTTCCTGCTGAATTATAAATATCTGCAAGGTTTTCTATAGAAACCGTAAATAAATATAAAATGAATCCTAAGAGAAAGACAAGACTAATACGCTTAATCAATGCTTTCACCTTCCTTCAAGGCGATTACACGAATATAAGTATAATCCTTAGTCATTTCCTTTAATCTTTTCATCAAAATTGAGCTTGATTTACCCTTAAACTCGAATTTCTTTAATTCTTCGTTATAGCTAATGATTAAATCTACATTTAATTCTTTTGTTAATTCTTCAGCACTACCTTGAATATCTGAGCAGATATTGAGTCTTAAATCGTAGTCATTGACGAAGTTAGTCATTACTTTGTAGATTTCTTCATTCATTTCATCTAAATCATGTTGGTCGTGGTTGACTCGATCTAAAACGATGAATTCACGTTGTCTAGAAATCGAAATGACATAGATTAATGGAATAATCGCACTACCAATAGCAACCTCAGCGATTGCAACATCTGGAGCTTGGTTTAATGCATAGAGAGTTGCCGCAATTAAACCAAAGGAGGCGATTAAAATAATAATGGTAAAGTTTTCCTTATGAAATACAATAGCCAATGCAATGATAATTAATAAAACCTGAAGAATAGTTGGAATGATATTTGTCATATAATATCACCATCCTTCACATCTGTTGGAATTCCAATTAAATAGGCAGAACGAATGTTAACATGCGAGCTGATAGGATTTGTAATCAGTAAGAATAATATCAGTAGAAGAAGTCTAATTGCATATTCAAATTGACTAGATGCGAATATTAATGCAATTAGTACTAAAAAGCTTGCAACGGTATCAATCGTAGCTGCAGTGAGTATTCTTGTATATAAATTCTTCAATCTAAAGATTGCAATCATTCCAAATATGATAAAGAACCAGGAAAGGATTAAAATAATATATGTTGCTATCATCATTTTTCTCTTCCCCCTGTCATAATAAATTTCGCTAAAAGTGTCATGGTTAAAAAGCCGATGATTCCATAGCTAATTGCAATGTCTAATAAAATAATATTATCAATAAAAATCGCATAAACAGCAACAAATAAAACAACCTTTGCAGAAATTAGATTTAACATTAAAATACGATCCCAAATCGTTTTACCCTGAATTAAACGAACAAAGGATAAAATCATAGCTAGCACTAAAACAAGAAGCGTAATGAATAAGAAAAGTTCTAAGGTTGTCATGATTTTTTCTCCTTAATCATTAAAAGTTTTTCGAATTTCTCACGAATAGGCTTTTCTAGTTCAGCATGAGGAGTATTCGGTTTAGCAAGAACCATAACGATGATTGTGTTTTCAACAATATCAATAGTAATTGTACCAGGTGTTAGTGTAATTGAGTTGGCAACGATAGCTACCTTAACAGGATCATCTAAATCTAGTTCAATCTTAAAAATGGTTGGGACATATTCACGTTTGAACAGGTTAATGGTAAAGGTAATTCCAGACTTGAATATTTCAAAAAATAGTAAGAACATATAAAAAATAAGGCGATGTATTTTGATGCCTTTATATTTAAATCCATGTTCGTCATGTAGTATCTCATACGCAAATAATGACACGAAAAAAGAGATTGAGATGCCAAAGATGATTGTAGTCAACTCAAAATTGAAATTGAGTAAGAACCAAAATATCAACATCACAATAAAAAACTTTATTCTTGGTATGGTGTTTTTCATGATAGCGTCTCCTAAAAAAATCTATAGATATTATAGCATACTTTGAACATGAAAGCATAATGAAAAGGGTATTTGAACTTAAGTTCATTGATTTTTATGAATCTTAAGGAACGTAATAAAAAAATCTTATAGATATGATAAAATAAAAATAGACTTTTTATTTAACTTAAAATATTAAAAAAGGAGGAAATCAGATGAAGAAAAGCTTGATACTTGCTATTTGTTTGTTGTTGATTTTCTCTATTTTTTTATTTCCAACTCATGAGGTAGCAGGAAATGATTACAATCTAAGTAGTCAGCAACAGGAATTGAATCCAATTTTATCTCACCAAGCAGGATTTTATGATACTTCCATACTACTTGAAATTCAGGCAAAGCCAAATACAACAGTTTATTACACCTTAGATTCATCTGAGCCAAATCAAAATTCTTATTTGTATACCAATCCCATTTTAATTGAAGAAGATTATGTCAGCGTTGATGGTGAGCCTGTCTTTATTCAAAGAAATAATGATGGTATACCGATTGGTGAACCTAGTTACCCGATTTCAATGATTGTTAGTACATCCAAAGGATGGATTCAACCTGTTGAAGATATATTCAAAGCCACAGTAGTTAAAGTTGTTGCTTACGATCAAGATATGAATTCAAGTATGATTATAACAAACACTTATTTTGTTGATGAGAATATGGATGAAAGATACACATTTCCTGTAATGTCTATTTCAACGGATATTTCTAATCTTTTTGATTATGAAACTGGGATAAATGTTCCCGGAGTATTTTATAATGCAGAGTTAGGTGAGGATGGAACATCCAATCGTACAGGTAACTATTTTCAAACAGGTGATGAGTGGGAAAAGCCAGTTCACATCGAATATTTTACTAGTGATGGTAGTCTAGAATTCAAACAAAATGCAGGTATCCGAATTCATGGAGGATTAAGCAGAAAATATCCCGTTAAATCCTATCGATTATATGCTAGAGGATCCTATGATGAAGAAAGCTATTTCAATTACAAGTTTTTTGAAGATAAGGAAATAGATTTATTCAAAAGAATTATCCTAAGAGCTGGTGGCCAAACCTATCAATATACAGTCATGGGAGAAGCAGCAGCACAAAGTTTATTAAAGCCATTAGATTTAGATATGCAATATAGTCAACCCATTATTCTTTTTATCAATGGTGAATATTTTGGGATTAGAAATATTAGAGATCGAATCGATCGGTATTATCTAAGCACTCATTATGGTATGGATCCTGATGATGTTACTATACTTACAGGCAATGGTTATTTTGAAGATGGTGATACGCGTGGTGCAGCACATTATCAAGCTATCTATCAATTCATTACCCTAAAGGATATGAGTTCAAAGAAGAACTATGAGCATGTTCAAACCAAAATCGATGTCGATAATTTAATTGATTATTATATTGCTGAATTGTATTTTGGAAATGTCGATTGGCCACAAAATAATATTTTATATTGGCGAAAAAATGTGAATTATAATCCAAATGCACCCTATGGTCATGATGGCAGATGGCGTTGGATAGTCTATGATGTTGATGCTTCATTTGGAGCCTCATGGGGCGGTTTTTACCCAGAGATAGAAAGCTTTGAAAGGCTTACAGGTGAAAATTGGAAAACAGGTAAACTCTTTACATCACTTTTGAAAAATGATGAATTTAAGGCGAAGTTTATTTATAGATTAATGGATTTAATGGATTCAACGTTTGAGGTTGATCGAGCTACATCTATAGTGAATGAGATGATTGATTTATATAAACCTGAAATTCAAGAGCATATCGATAGATGGGGCTATCCATCCTCCTATGCGACTTGGTTGAATTATTCTGAGCGTATGGTTGAATTTGCTACAAGAAGACCTAGTCATTTAGAAGGTCAAATGAAGGATTATCTAGGTTTAAGCAATCTTTCTAAACATCCATTTATTGTTAACTTGGATAAAACAATGGGTAACATCAAAGTGAATTCACTTGTGATGGAAGATATCGACACTTATGAAAATGAATTTTATGATAATTTGATGGTTACCATGGAGGCAATCCCAAAGGATTATCATCGATTTATAGGCTGGTATGATTCAAATGGATATCTGATGTCATCTAATAAAAAATTAGTAATTACACCACAGCAGGCATTTGAATTTGAAGCTAGATTCGAGGTTGGTGAAGAGATACCACCAAATCCATTTCAATTCGAATACCCAGGATTTGTTATCTTTTCCTCTGTTTTTACATTAGGTTCATTAAGCTATCTAGCGTATTTATTGTATGATGCTAAAAAAAAGTTGAAATTTCCGTTTAATAATCATTGAAAATAGAAATATTTAGATATAATGATAGTAATTGAGGTGATTTTTTTGGGTAAAATCAAAGATCGTATTGCACGAGCTAAAAGTTTAATCAGCATCAAGACTTACAAAAGACCATTGATCTATATCATCATGTTGATGATTTTTATCAATCTCGTCATTTTATCCGTTTCTGCATTGATTGCATTATCTATTGATGATACATATACTTCGTTTATTGATGCGTTTGCAAATGGCTCAGTCAAATGGATGCTAACACCAAATGCGATTCTTGATATTGAAAACCCTCAGACCCTAGCATTATCTGTGGTTGTCTTAATCACAGGATTGATTCTTTTCTCAGGGACGATTATCGCTTTAACAACCAATGCGATTAAGGATTATATTCAAAAGAAAAATTCAGGTTCAGGAAAAATTCATTTAGACCAGCATATTGTCATTCTCAATTGGAATTCAAAAGTACCGGAACTCGTATCAGATTTATTGTTTGTTGAATCTAAAGAAGTAACTGTAATGATTCTTGCAGATATTGATAAGCAGTATGCAGAAAAGCAGATTGTTAATGCAATAGATAAAATCAAAGGTATTCGAGATATCGGCAAGATGAATGTCCTTGTAAAAAAAGGAGATCCTTTATTAAAATCGGATTTAGATGACATTTCTATTAGTAATGCAAAAGCTATTTTAATTATGAATCCAGATCAGCATGAACATGTTACAAAAAATATGTCAAAGAGTGATCTATTTGTAATCAAAACTATTTTATCTCTTGGGCCACTTGAGTTTCAGTATAAACCACCTATTGTTGTCGAAATTAAGCATATCGAAACCAAAGAGAAAATTACAACCCTATCAAGAGTTGTCGAGCAACTTCATGAGCATGCAATTATGCCAATATGCTTTGATAAGAGACTAGGCCAAATTATTGCACAAACACTGATTGAAAATCGTATTGAAGATGTTTATTTATCTTTATTTTCGTTTCAAGGGTCAGAGGTATATTTGCTAGAAAATGTTGATTTTGATCTTGCTCTTAAGGAGTACTCACATGTTGTTCCTCTAGCGAGAAGTCCTAAAGGATTATTCGTATTATCCCTTAATAACGCAATTAAAAATAAAAAATCAAATCATGAGTTTAAGCCTATTACCCTGAAAAAACGTAAATTTTCAGAATCTCATCAACTCGAGGTATTTATCTTTGGTAAGAACAATAAACTAAGCTTTATACTAGATTCATTTCGTCAATATGAAGCGATTCATGGATCTAAATTTAAAGCAAGCTGGATGGATGAAAATGAGCTTGAAACATTTGTAAATGAAGTGAACTCAAAAAACACAAAAACAACTATTCTACTATTAAGTGATGAAGTTCAAGATGAGGATTCACTAGATGCCAATGTAATTAACAATTTGATTTATCTCGAAGGCCATTTGACAAATCCTAATGTCCATATTATTGTAGAACTTTTGAATCCTAAAAATGATCCAATTGTGAAGGGCTTCTCCATTAAAAATACGATAATAAGCAATAAAATCATTTCTTTATTACTCAGCAAGCTAGCATTATTCAATGAGACTGCACTGTTTTATGAAGATTTATTAACCATAGCACCAAACGCGAATAATGTGGATAGTCAAGCTATCATTATCGAAAATGCAGGCTCTGTCATAAATGAGAAATTCCCTTTGGTATTTCAATCAAAGAAACAATTGATCGAATCTATTTATCACTCATTCAATAAAGAAATGATTGTAATTGGTTATTATAAAAAGAATCAGTTAATGATTATTGAAGGAGACCTACATTTAAAGGAAGAAATTGTGATTCAGGAAGAAGACTCACTCATTTTAATGAAGATCTAATGAAAGTATGCAAGCAATTGCATATTTTTTTCTTTTGTTAAAATATTGAATGCAATTTAGTTGTGTAAAATATAATATGTGATAAAATTAAATTGGATACAATATAAAAGGAGAAAATCAAATGAGTGTATATCAATTTTCAGTTCAAACAGTCGATCAAAAGGAAATGTCTTTAAGTGAGTATAAGGGTAAGGTACTCTTAATCGTAAATACAGCAACAAAGTGTGGATTAACCCCACAGTATGAAGGATTAGAAAAGCTTTATGAAACCTATAAGGACAAGGGATTTGAAGTTTTAGATTTTCCTTGCAACCAGTTTATGGGTCAAGCTCCAGGAACGAATGAGGAGCTCGCAAGCTTTTGCCAGTTGAAGTTTGGAACTCAATTTAAAACCTTTGCAAAAATTAATGTGAATGGTAAAGGCGCACATGACCTATATAAATATATGAGAGAAGTTAAAAAAGTCGATTTTCAAGAATCAGCTACTCAAGACACAAAGTCTAAATCAACAACAATCAAATGGAATTTTACGAAGTTCTTAGTTGATAGAGAAGGTAACGTTATTTACCGATTTGGACCTAAATTCTTACCTAAAGATATTAGCAAATATATCGAGGGAGCATTATAATTATGGAATGGAAGCTAAACGATCAGTTATGCTTTCTTCTCTACGCAAATTCAAGAAATGTGATTAAGCTTTATAAGGACTTGTTAGATCCATTAGGTCTAACCTATACACAATACATTACGATGATAGCGCTATGGGAAGAAGATCATCAAATGGTGTCAGATCTTGGTCAAAGACTAAGTCTTGACTCAGGAACCCTAACACCACTTTTAAAAAAACTCGAGCATGATGGAAGAATCAAACGTACAAGAGACTCAAAGGATGAAAGAAAAGTCTGGATTGATCTAACTGAGCAAGGTAAAAAACTTTCTGATGAAGCGAAGCATGTTCCATTTGAACTTTTCAAATGCGTTGATTTAGAGCTAGAGGATGCTATGAAATTACATGAAATATTATCGAAGCTAAATAACAAAAATAAAGCATGTGAAAAAATAGATGGCCAAGGAGACTAAAATGGAAGAAAAATATATGAAAAGAGCGATTGAGCTTGCTGATAAGGGGAAAGGCTTTGTTAATCCGAACCCACTGGTAGGCGCAGTTATCGTTAAAAATGGAAAAATCATTGGTGAAGGCTATCACGAATGCTTTGGTCAAGCTCATGCAGAGGTCAATGCATTTTTAAATGCAACTGAGGATGTTACAGGTGCTGATATTTATGTAACCCTTGAGCCATGCTCTCATTACGGGAAAACACCACCATGTGCCTTGAAAATCATCGAAAAAAAGATTAAACGAGTATATATTAGTCAACTTGACCCAAATCCTCTAGTAAATAGTAGAGGTGTTAAGCTTTTAGAAGATGCTGGAATTGAAGTTCAATCTGGAATTCTAGAAAATGAAACTAAATTACAAAACGAGATATTCTTAAAATACATACAAACAAAAAAACCATTTGTTGCAATGAAATATGCAATGACACTAGATGGCAAGCTTGCAACAAAGACAAGGGATTCGAAATGGATCACGAATCAAAAATCACGAGCATTTGTTCATGACTTAAGAAATCAATATATGGCAATTATGATAGGTGTAGGTACCGTGATTGCTGATAACCCTAGTCTAGACACTAGAAGAGATGTACCATCTAGGAATCCAATACGTATAATTATTGATTCAAAGCTAGAAATTCCCTTAGCGTCTAAGGTTATAGAAACTGCAAAAGAGACAAGAACAATAATTGTTACAGGATTAGATAGCGATGAAAGAAAAGTTAAAAAATTAAAGGAACTTCACGTTGAAGTCATATTGAAAAAAGCGAGCCCAAATATAGATTTAAACGATTTATTAACTGATTTAGGAACTATGAATATCGATAGTGTTTTAGTTGAAGGTGGATCTTATTTATTAGGACAAGCACTTCTATCCAATATGATTGATAAAGCATTTGTCTTTATAGCACCAAAAATGGTTGGTGGAAAAGATGCACTAACACCTGTTGGAGGAAATGGTATTGATTTGATGAAGGATGCGATTTCTTTAACACAAATCAAATATCATTATTTTGATGAAGATATCATGATTGAAGGGAATTTTACAAGGTAAAAATAAGGAGATAACACATATGAAATTTAATACAATTGAAGAAGCAATCTTAGCAATAAAAAATGGTGAATTGGTAGTTGTTGTTGATGACGATGAAGAAGATAATGTCGGCGAAGTCATTATGGCAGCAGAAAAAATAGATTTAAAATCGATAGACTTTCTCTTGAATAACGCAAGAGGATATATTTCTGTTGTCGCAGAAAAAAATCGTTTTGATGAATTAAACATTTTAGCATCCTACCAACGTTCAATCAGTTCAATTCAAAAAGAAACTGTAGGAATGAAAACTGGAAGTAAGTCAAAATCTGTTGAAATCATGAATACAATTCAAGCGATTTCAAATCCTAAATCATTACCATCTGATTTCACAAACTTTGGATATATTTATCCAGTCATATCTAGAAAAGGTGGAGTCTTAAAAAGAGCTGGTCATCCTGAAGCGGCATTTGATTTAACATCTTTAGCAGGTTTATTTCCAGCTGGTGTTACAACAGAGCTCATTTGTGAAAATGGTAAAATGGCAAAGCTTGATCAAATTTTAGGATTTGCACAAAAATATAACCTAAAGGTAGTTTCAATAGCATCCTTAATTGAATATCGTAAGAAGGATGCTTCACTAATCAAACGTGCTGCTGAAGCCAATCTACCTACATCGCATGGTGAATTTAGAATGGTTGGATTTGAAAATGCTTTAAATGGTGAGCATCATGTCGCACTTGTCAAAGGAGATATTAAGCCAGGTGATGAAGTGCTTGTCAGAGTCCATTCTGAGTGCTTAACAGGAGATGCATTCGGCTCACTTAAATGTGATTGTGGTGAGCAATTAGATGCAGCACTTGATAAAATTGAACAAGAAGGTAAAGGTATTTTACTATATATGAGACAAGAGGGAAGAGGCATCGGCTTAATCAATAAAATAAAAGCGTATGGCCTTCAAGATCAAGGACTTGATACAGTAGAAGCGAACCTAGCATTAGGATTTGATGAAGACCTAAGAGATTATGGAATCGGTGCTCAGATATTATCTGATTTAGGGGTTACTAAGGTTAGATTAATGACAAATAATCCTCTTAAATTAACAGGACTATCAGGTCATGGAATAGAAATCACCAATAGAGAACCAATTCAACTCAATCATAATGAAAGAAATGTTGAATATATGAAAACGAAAAAAGAAAAAATGGGTCATATTCTTAAATTTAAGGAATAGCTTTGATTCAAGAGGTGATGATATGGATTTAAGTCAAATTAAAACAATCGTTTTTGACTGGGATGGAACACTCCATGACAGTATGAAAATATACAAAAAAGCCTTTCTTAAAGCATATCAATATCTCGTTGATCATAAATACGCTTTAAAAAAGGATTGGAAAAATGAAGAAATTCATACATTTCTAGGTAAAAATCCAAAGGAAATGTGGGAAAGCTTTGAACCAAAACTTACGAAGGAAGTTATTGATATTGTCAGTCCAATGATATCGAAAAGCATGGAGGAAAGCATCCTAAATAATGAAGCAGTCTTATATCCTAATGCACTAGAAACACTAAAATATTTAAAAAACAAGGGATACAAATTAGTCTATCTATCCAACTCGAAAACCTATTACATGAATGCTATGGATAAGGCCTTTAATCTCTGTGAAATTTTCGATATGATGCTTTGTTCTGAGATGTATAGCTTTATATCCAAGAAATATATTCTTGAGCGAGTTATACAATCCTTACCTAAGGATATTATCGTTATTGGGGATAGAGATTTAGATATTGAAACAGGTATTTATAATCATGCATTAACCATTGGATGTTCTTATGGGTATGGTACTTCAAAGGAATTAGAAAAAGCGAATTTACAAATTCAAGACATTAAAGAACTGATGAATTTATTTTAAAAAAACCAACAAAAATGAGCATAAAATTTGCTCATTTTTTTATTTATTACCTCGCCATTTCATAAACAATATGGATAATAATAAAAATGTAAGCGTTTTTTCATATAGCCTTTGATATCACATAAATATGTGATAAAATAAAATCAACAAACAAGAAAAAAGACAAAGGAAACGAACATGCGAATCGAAAAACATCCGATTTTAACTTTCCCGAAAAAGGAAGAGATTTTCTTTATTTTTGAAGGTGAAAAAGTTAAAGGTATCGAGGGTGATACCATAGCTTCAGCACTTCACGCACTTGGAATCAAAACACTTAGCTATAGCATTAAAGAACACCGCCCACGCGGTTTTTATTGTGCAATTGGCAATTGTGCATCCTGCAACATGATAGTGAATGGAGTTCCAAACGTTAGAACATGTATTACCCCTCTTGAAGAAAACATGGTTGTTGAAAGACAGACCAATAAGGGGGTAGTCAAATGATTCGTAAAGATTTAATTATCATTGGTGGTGGACCATCTGGTCTTTGTGCAGCAAAGACAGCCTTGGAAGCCGGAATCGATGTTTTATTAATTGATCGTAGCCCTAATTTGGGTGGACAGCTCG
The DNA here is from genome assembly GCA_002839095.1 of Tenericutes bacterium HGW-Tenericutes-2. Lineage (GTDB taxonomy): Bacteria > Bacillota_I > Bacilli_A > Acholeplasmatales > Acholeplasmataceae > Peloplasma. The sequence continues at coordinate 92,426 of PGXL01000003.1, forward strand.
TTAAGCAAACACATAAATTTTTCGGTTCTAAGGCACAATATGCAAAGACAAGAGGCTTTGATATCGCTAAAAAATTAATTAGTGATTTAGATTCTTTTGAGAATCTTGAGATTAAGTCAAATACAACAGTGACAGGACTTTATCCTGATCATGTTGTTACAACATATGATAATAATGAGTATCTTAGATACCAAGCAAAAGCAATTATCGTTGCTACAGGAGCTAGTGAGAAATTCCTAGCCTTTGAAAACAATGATTTACCAGGTATTTACGGTGCTGGTGCTGTTCAAACCTTAATGAATAGCTATGGTGTTTTACCAGGCTCAGAGATTGTGATGGTTGGTAGTGGGAATATCGGATTAATCGTTAGCTATCAATTACTTCAAGCAGGAGTTAAGGTCAAGGCGATTATAGAAGCAGCACCAACCATTGGTGGCTATAAGGTTCATGCCTCAAAAATTAGAAGATTAGGTATACCAATTTTAACCTCCACAACTGTAAAAAGAGCGATTGGTAAAGATTCAATTGAACAAATAGAGATCGTTTCACTTGATGAAAAGTGGAATGAAATCCCAAATACAAGTCAATTCATGAGTCTAGATGCACTATGCATCTCAGTTGGACTTTCACCTATGCATCAATTGCTATCCATGGTCAACGCAGAAACTAAATATATTAATGAGCTTGGAGGATTTGTTCCTGTAATTGATGAACACCTACAAACAAGTATCCCTAATATTTTTGTATGTGGTGATGCGGTTGGTATTGAAGAAGCAAGTTCAGCAATGATGGAAGGCTATTTAACTGGACTTTATGTATCTAGTAATCTTGGGAAGAACCATCCGAATGAAAAAGAACTCATTGAACATTACGAAAAGCAATTAAGTATGCTTCGTGATGGACCATTTGGAATAAAAACTAAAATAGGTTTAGAAAAATTAAGAGAGGGGAATCAACATGCTAAATAAAACTGGTATTCCAGAAAAAGAGTTAGTTTTATCACGTTTCCCCGATCAAAAGGCTTTATTAAAGCCCAAAGCTATTTTAGAATGCTACGAAGATATTCCATGTAATCCATGCTCAACTAGCTGTCCGTTTGATGCAATTGAAATCGGACCTAATATTAATAAGCAACCTCATCTTTTAGTTGATGTTTGTACAGGATGTGGCATTTGTGTTCCAAGCTGTCCTGGACTAGCAATCGTTATTGCACAAATTAGAGGTAAAGATGCAGTTTTTAAAATCCCATATGAATTTATGCCTATGCCAGAAAAAGATGCAATCTGGGATGGAGTCAATCGTAGTGGTGATGTGATTTGTGATGCAAAAATAGAACATGTAGCAATCAATAAGAAACAAGATCATACAGCAGTTGTTACAGTGAGTGTTCCTGTAGAGTTTCTTCATGATTTTGTAACAATCAGGGTAAAACTATGACAAATAAAAAAGATATTATCATTTGCCGTTGTGAGGATGTATCACTAGAGCAAATCGAAAAAGCATTTGAAAAAGGCTATGACACATTTGAAGATTTAAAGAGATTACTTAGAGTTGGTATGGGTCCATGTCAAGCAAATACATGTGGACATCTTGCACAAAGAGAAATCGCTAAGCATACGAAAACACCAATTCAAGATGTACCTGTTCATAAGGTGAGACCACTTGTTTTAGGTGTGCCACTAGGTAAGATTGCTGAGGATCATAAAGATGAAGACTAATATTTTAATCATCGGTGCAGGTATTAGCGGTGTTAGTATTGCATATAACCTAGCAAAAAAGGGTGTACAAGGCATTCATGTCATCGATAGAGGTTATTTCACCAATGGTGCAACAGGAAGATGTGGAGCAGGTGTTAGACAGCAGTGGGCTACTCCAATGAACTGTATCCTAGCTAAGAAAAGCATAGAATTTTTTGAAAATGCTAAAGAAATACTTGAATATGAAGGAAATCTTGAGTTTAAGCAAGAGGGATATTTAATGCTTGCTACAACAAAGGAAGAACATGAACAATTCACAAAAAATGTTAAACTACAAAATTCATTAGGAATACCTTCGAAGCAATTAACAAAGGAGGAAGCCTTAAAAATTGTTCCTCATTTAAATCCAAATGCATTCTTAAGTGCAACCTTTTGTCAGACCGATGGTCACTTAAATCCATTTAAGATGACTGAAGCTTACTTTTTAGCTGCGAAGAAACTAGGTGTTACCTTCTCATTTTTTGAGGAAGCCTTAAAGATTGAAACGAAGGATAAGAAAATCGAAAGAGTCATTACCAATAAGAACACATATGAAACCACGATGGTAGTCAATGCTGCTGGTGGATATGCTAAGGAAATTGGTGATATGGCAGGAGTAGAGATACCAGTTTATTCAGAGAATCATGAAATACTTGCTACTGAACCAGTTGAACGTATTCAAGGTCCAATGGTAATGAGCTTTTCAAAAAACATCTATTGTCAACAAGTACCTCATGGAGCATTCTTAATGGGTAGAAGTAATCCCTTTGTTGAAAAGGGACATGATGTTGAATCCACATGGCAGTTTTTAGATCATATGGCTAAAACTGTTACTGATATTATGCCACTCATCGGTAAACTGAGAGTCGTAAGACAATGGGGTGGATCCTATAATATGTCACCAGACAGACAGCCAATCATCAGTGACACGAAGGATTTGGAAGGATTCTATATGGCCTGTGGATTTTCAGGACACGGCTTTATGTTCGCCCCAATGACTGGTCTACTCTTAAGTGAAGTTATACTCAAAGAAAAAACAACGATTGATATGGAACCTCTACATCTAGAAAGATTTAAGATAAATAGTGATTTCCATGTAGAAAAATCAGTCGTATAAATAAAAGGAGAAAAAAATGTCAATTTACAGTTATAAAACAGAACCACTAACAGATTTTAGTAAAGAAGAGAATATCAAGAAGTATGAAAAAGGTTTAGAAGTTGTTTCTTCATACATGGGTAAATCCTATGATTTGATTATCAATGGAAAAAGAATCAGAACCAATAAACAAATGACTTCTTTAAATCCTTCTAACTACAAGGAAATTGTTGGTACTATCTCACAGGCTTCAATTGAGCATGCTGACCTAGCTATGGATGCTGCATTAAAAACTTTTGAGACATGGAAGAAAGTAAAACCTGAGGTTAGAGCAGACGTATTGTTTAAAGCAGCAGGTATTATTAGAAGAAGAAAATTTGAATTCGCAGCGTTAATGACCAAAGAAGCTGGTAAGCCTTGGGGAGAAGCAGATGCAGATGTTGCTGAAGCAATCGATTTTCTAGAGTATTATGGTCGTCAAATGCTATCCTTAGATCGTATTGATGATGTCGTGTTAAGCAGAAGAAATATGGAAAGAAATGAATATAAATATATTCCTCTAGGAGTAGGTGCTATTATTTCTCCTTGGAACTTTCCGCTAGCTATCCTTGTTGGGATGTCAACTGCTGCGATCGTTAGTGGAAACACAATCTTACTAAAGCCTGCAAGTACAACTCAAGTGATTGCATATAAATTCGTTGAAGTTCTAGAGGAATCTGGATTACCACAAGGTGTTATTAACTTTATTCCAGGTAGTGGTGCAGAAATTGGCGATTACATCGTTAATCATCCAAAAATTCGCTTTATTTCATTTACTGGCAGTAAAGAAGTAGGGATTTCTATTTATGAAAAGGCTGCTAAGGTTCAAAAGGGCCAATTGTGGCTGAAGAGAGTCATTGCTGAAATGGGTGGAAAAGACGCGATTGTTGTTGATAGTGATGCAGATTTAGATCTAGCTGCTGAAAGTATCGTTCGCTCAGCATTTGGTTTCTCTGGTCAAAAGTGTAGCGCATGCTCTCGTGCAATTATTCATGAGGATGTTTATGATGAAGTCGTTGAAAAAATGGTCAATATAACAAAGACCATTAAGGTTGGAAATCCTGAAGAAAAAGATACATTTATGGGACCTTTAAATGATGAAAAAGCATTCGATAAGGTATCTTCATATTTTGCAGTAGGACTAAAAGAAGGAAGACTAGCTATTGGTGGTAAGTCAGATAAATCTAAGGGTTACTTTGTAAATCCAACGATATTTATTGATGTCGATGCCAATTCACGATTAATGCAGGAAGAAATATTTGGACCAATTCTAGCTGTATGCAAGGTGAAATCCTTTGATGAAGCTTTATTGGTTGCTAATAATACAGAGTATGGCTTAACAGGTGCAGTCATTTCTAATAATAGAATGCATTTAGAAAAAGCAAGACAGGAATTTCATGTAGGAAACCTATATTTAAATAGAAAATGTACAGGGGCAATCGTTGGTTATCAACCATTTGGTGGATTCAACATGAGTGGTACAGATTCTAAGGCTGGTGGACCTGATTATTTAATCCTTCATATGCAAGGAAAGACAGTTTCAGAAGCATTTTAATCCAAAAAAAATGGTGTAGTTCATAAGAACTGCACCTTTTTTAATATAGTTTTTTCTTAACTAAGTATAAGAATATCGTTGATACGAGTAAATCAGCTGCACCACCAAAACTAATGTTTTCTTCTATACAATACTGAGTAAACTCAATGACTTCATCTAAATTGTCAGTATCTACTTGTGCAAGCTTTCTTTTAATCATCATATATCTTTCAAGAGAACCAGCTCTTTTTAATAAAACTGTATCATCAGTCGATAATACAATCATTTTTAAAAGTCCACGTAAGCTAGAATCACTTAAACTATCCTTATATTCTAAGTTGACTAAGGCGAGATGAATTGTAGGAAATCCTAGATAGGCTTCACCACGAGCTCCCTTGACCTGGTGAGTATGATATGCTTGTTCACCAAAAGTAATTGGGTCTCTATCAAACTCTCTTAAAAGATCATTGGTCATATTTTGAATATTCTTAAAGATTAAATCAAATTGCTGATGATGTGAGATTAAATATCCTGTAGATAGCATCACAAGGCCTAAAACAAAGATTAATCCCTTATAGCAGTTGATACCATTGGTAGCCTTTAGCATGTCCTCTTCAGCAATAATTCCAATTTCTTTAGCTTCGCTAAAGAGATTGATTATGTCATTAGAGTAATAACCCATTTCAAACATTTTACCAAAATAAGGAATGATAACCTTTTGAGCAATTAGCATGAGTTCATAGGTCATGTCTTGATGAGAACCCTTGGTCGTTTTAGTAACCAAACCAAATTTATGCTCAATGTTTAATTCATAAAGCATCGCTTTTTCTGCATACTCTGTCATTAGACTTCGTAAATAGGTAAAAACAGATTGCTTGATATGGTTTATAAGTTCTTTTGTAGTGTGTGTTTGATTTCTTGAGCAAATTCTTGCATCCTGTTCACATAGATAACAAACTCTATTTTTAATGCCTAATTCAGTTCTTGAAACTGATTTTTTACTTTCAATATAATAATCAAGATCGATAAATCTACCAAGTGGATGATTATCCTCTAGCTCAACTAGTAGAGATTTAATATTTTCTACATTTTCTTTATTAGCAACTATTAAGTAGTATGGTCCATCCATGCTTTCTTTATACTCGTAATATTTGATTGAGATTTTATCCTTAAGCTCATTGAAAAATAAGCGTACCAAAAGATACGCTTCACTTATATTTTTATGATCTCCTGGAATATTTGCTTTAATCGAAATCAAAGAGAGCCTAAATGTTTCTTGGAGCTCTTGGATACGGACATGTCTATTTTCTCTAGATTCAAGAATTTCATTCATGATGGAATAGAGCCTTTCCTTTTTTGGATTTCAAAAATTTATAGGTTGCGACAGGTGTATAGAACTTAATTAAATCGTATTTTTTTTCTTTAGCTAACTTTCTGATTAAGGACGCACTCACAACATCTTGTTTATTTCTGAGTCTTTCGATAACGACTAGCTTATCTTGTAATATTTTTTTCATGGTTTCATTGTAGGCATTGGTTGCAGGATCGAGAGGCTCGCTTCCTACATATCTAAAATCGATTGAAAAAATAGGGACAAAGTATTTTTGAAAGATTGATATATCTAAATTCATATAAGCATAGGATTTTTCACTGGTTTCCTTCAGGAAGTAGGTCGGAAAGGTAGCTGTACTAATGATATATGGTGTTGATGGAAGTATATGCACATTCGTTAAATGCTTTGTAGACTTCGTTAATAACTCATATCTAACTTCATAGGGAAATACTGACTTATTTTCTTCGACCAAAAAGATTAATACATTATCATTTTGAGAAGCACATTTTTCTATTAAATATAAATGACCTAAGGTGACTGGATTACAATTCATTACGATAGCAGCAGTTGTACCTCTGACTAAATTTAAGGAAAGCTTTAGTCTTGATAATCTTTCAATAATAGTATTAAAATTGTTTTCGAGCATAACAATGGTTTCATTTTCATAAATGAGTGAAAAATTATAATTCAAGAAGAAAGCCTTATTTTTTGGCGTTGTAAAAAGGAAATATTTTTGGATACCTTTTTCATTGAGAATACTCATCAAATGAGATAAGATAAGTGCTGTTAAGTTCTCTCCTTGATGAGTCGCATCCACAGCAATCATTTTGATTACATTAGAATCAAGAGATCCAGTAGCAATCATCTTGTCATTCTCATAGATTCCAATCGTTTGAGTGACGTTATCATCAAAGCTTAAATTGTTTTGAATTAAAAGGTTTTTTACGTCATCCAATTCACTTTTTGACATGCAATCAACAAATCGATACATAATTTCTCCTTAAACTTTGTAGATGCTATCTATAATCGAACCATCTCGATATCTGACGACTCCAATGATTTGTTCACTTTTTTGTTTTACTTTAGGAATACCTGTGATTGCAATTGATTTTTCAAGTAGCTCCTTCATGGTTACGATATTTAATTTTGAGTTTTTAAGCTTCTCAAGTAAATCAACTCTTTTTGGGTTAATTGCTATACCACGCTCAGTAACTAAACAGTCAACGGTTTCACCTGGTGTCGTAATGGTTGTTACATGTTTTCTAACCATAGATGTTCTTGATTTGAGTAGGTTTGTAGTGATGATGGTAAGCTTTGCTCCAGCAGCAGTATCAGAATGTCCTCCACTACCACCAATTATACTTCCATGTGAGTCAGTTGTGACATTGACATTGAAATCTAAATCAATCTCAGTTGCACCAAGAATGACTATATCGAGCTGATCAACAACTGGATTGTCATATGGATTACCATATTTGGATGCACTCATACAGATATGGTTTTTATTTTTTTTATAGGATTTCACAGCCTCTAAATCGAAGCACTGAACATCATAAAGCTTTTCAAATAAACCCGCTTCATGCATTTGAACTAGAAAATCAGTGATTCCTCCAGAAGCGAAGGATCCCTTGACTTTCTTCTCAATCATCTTGGACTTTAATGCATTGGCAACAGCTAAAGAGGTTCCACCTGCTCCTGTTTGAAAGCTCATGCCATTTTGAATATAACCAAGCTCCTCAATTAATTTTGCTGTATCATTTGCTATTTTTAATTGAACAGGGTCCTTGGTTGGCTTTGTTGTGCCAGATACGATACCCTTTGCATCGCCAATTCTTGGAACCTTTATGACATAGTCTACATATTTAGCATCAATATCAATTCTATCTAATTTATCTACCAAATGGTCAGTAACGACAACTTTTGTTTTGGCATACATTAAATCAGAGATTGCATAGCCCAATGTTCCACAGGCACTCATACCATCAATACCGTTTCCATTTCCTGAGTGATCCGAGGTTGGAACTGCAATAAAAGAAACATCGATAGGTAATTCTCCAGATTCGATTGCTCTTGGTCTACCGCCATGGGTATCCATCACGAGCAACTCTTTTAAGTAGCCTTGACTTACAGCCTCTGCAACAGGACCGTTGATATAGTTTGTATATATTTTTATGATGTTTTCATTTTTTATTAATTCTACCATAGGTTCATGAACTGAAAATATAGCAGAAGGAGCAAGAATCATGTTTTTTAATTTTCTATTTTTGATTTCAGATAACACCATATTTAAAACATCATCACCATTTCTTAAATGATGATGAAAGGATAAAGTCATGCCTGATTGGATTGGAATTAAATCAAAAACCTTAGAAATACTATCAACTAGTTTTTCTTTGTTTGTTGAAATAACCTCTTGAATTAGTTTTCTTTTGCCTGATTTGAGACCTTGATAAGGTGCTAAATCATCAGGAATAAAGCGGTTTAAGCTATTGATCATAATTCACCTATAATAAATTCCATTGTTTTGCTTTTTCAATAATTTTTTTAGCGCGCTCAATGATTGGTTTATCTATCATTTTACCATCAACAGAAAAAGCTCCTCTATTTTCAATTATCGCAGCTTCATTTGCCTTCAATACTTTTTTCGCATATTCGATTTCAGACTCTTTAGGTGAAAACACTTGATTGACAACTTCAATTTGAACTGGATGTATACAAGCCTTTGCATTCATACCTAGAGATTTAGCGAAATTTGAATCCTTTTCAAGACCTTTTGGATTGGTAGGATTTGTGTAGGGTGTATCAATCGCATCGATTAGATTCGCTTTTGCAGCTAAAATCACCATTTGTCTAGAAAGAAGTATTTCTAATCCATCTTCAGTTCTTTCTACCTCTAAATCGGTTGCTAAATCCTCCCCACCAAGAAGAAGACCATTCACTCTTTCTATTTTAGCGATGTTATTCACTTCAATGATTGAGCCTGCTTTTTCAATAATTGGAATAATCCCAATTCTTTTACTCATTTTGGTTTTCTTTTCAATTTTAGTTAAAACCTGATCAAGTAATAAAGTAGACTCCATTGTAGCCTTTGGAAGCATGATGGTATCGATTTTATCACTGACGATTGTTGTTAAATCAATAAAGCCTAAAGTATTATCTAATCCATTGATTCTAACAATTTTTTCAATAGAACCTAAAGGATATAAATTTAAAAACTGGTTAAGTAATTGTAGCGCAGCATCCTTTTCAGAAAGAAGAACTGCATCTTCAAGATCAAAAATAACAGAATCAGCAGCAAAAACATCAGCATTTTGAAGCATTGCTGGCGCGTTGGATGGAATAAATAATAAACTTCTACGCATGGCTATTCTCCAATCTCTGAATTGCAGTCATTAATCTAGCTTTTACAGTATAATCTAATGCACCTTTGTCGTCGATACGTACAAATATCTTTTCGATTTTCAATTCACTTAAGGTATCCTTGATTACTTTTTCGATTTGCTCTCCAAATTGATCAATTACAATACTTTCAATTTCGATTTTTAAAGTTTCATAAGGTTGAACTGTTATTAAACAATCATTGGATTCAATTGAACCGCAGGATGCGACTAACATATAATCACCTATTTTCTTGAATTTGCTATAGCAATGGTACGCTCCATTAAATTTTTAACGATCATAAAACCGCCATCAACATCCATACCTGGCTTAGCTAGACATAAATCAGCTTGACAAGCGATGGCAACAGATGTAGTTGCTTCTGCAGAAAGATTGGTTTCATTGCATGTTCCACCGCAATAAGCACCAATGCCTTTTTCCTTGCAATAAAGTATTGCCTCAGCTATGTTATTTAATCCACCTAAATCTGGTGTTTTAATTTGAAGGATGTGTCCTGCCTTTTGGTCAGCAAAGTATTTAATATCCTCTAGGGTATTACACCATTCATCAGCAACTATCTTTACATTAATTTTTTCTTCATCTAAACGTCTTGTGATTTCCTTGAGTGCTAACATCGTTCCTTCTCTATCACCAGAATCTATTGGACCCTCTAAACTAATTTGGAAAGGAGAAGCAGCAGCCTCTAAATCCTTACAATAGCTGACAATACGATCAATATCATTTTCAAATGCGATACCAATTGTACCATAAACATCAACATGTAAAATTGGTGAATAATCAGCATGATTTCTTTTTGAAAGAATTCTATTTTTTAGCCAAGTGACATATTCTAAAAGGATTTCTCCATTATATCCTAATTTTTCTTTGACATTATTTATTAAGGCATGTGGCATTGCATCCACTTCCTTTAAAATCATTTTATCAACATTTGTATATCTGTCATCACCAGATTGTGCAAAGATAGGTACTCTTGTCAATATTTTATGATTGAAGTTATATTCGTCACGAATCACTTCAGCCATTGTTTTATGATTGGCTACTGCAACTGCATTTAATAAAGCCTGTGTAATACCATAACGAATTGCAGTATGAATTTTCTTACCTTCTATGGTCATATGATCATATTTTTCTGCAAGTGGCTTGAATTTTTTTAAATCTTCCCCAATTAAAGATGGAACGATATGCTTTTCAATATATGGAATAAAATCATTTGCTAAAAATAAAGGATCTCTACCACCTGCACCAGAGTATTGAACAGCAGCACAATCACCAACACCAACTGAACCGTCTTCTAATACAATTTGAACGGAAATTGCTTCACCAGGCACTCTAACTTCCTTAAAGCCTTCAGTTAGTGGTTCACCAATATACAAGAACCCATCCTTTTGAGCATCTTTTTTTATTGCTTTTTGATCGTCAAAATAAAAACCTGTATAACTTTTTGTTAAAATTACATTTTGTATTTTCATATTATTTTTTGATTCCTGTCATTGGTCTTCCAATCAATTGTCCCTGACTGACTGCGTAAATATCATCTACAGTCATTTGGAATGTGATTGATCTTCCTTCGGCTTTTGCCCTTTCGTCTAATTTTTGTTTGTGGAAATCTTTGATGTCTTGGGACATACCCAAGCTGCCAAACTCAAGGATGCGAACACATCCGTTATTATCTCTTGCTGGTAAAACTTTGTTTTGGTTTTGTTTACTTGGAGCAAATGGTACATCGATAACACCAAGTTCAAAGGCTTTAATCGTACCAACAGCTAAATCATTATCACCAAGCTCATAAACTGTATCTAAAAGACAAGTAACTTCTTTTCTGATTTGTAGCTTTTCTGAATCGAGTAAAGGAGAAGGTTGCATTTTTTGATCCTTTAATAGATTAACTACCATCTTAGATTCTCTAATCCCAAATCCATTGATTTCTTTGGTAGGGACACCAATCGATTCATAAGGAGTTTTCGTAATCATTTTTGTAGCACCTGCCAGTGCTGCAACAGTAGAAGCCATTGCAATTAAGCCTGCAGCCTTCGCTTCATCCGATGGGAATCCACCCATCCATTGATGAAATACTGTCGTTACAAATACATCGTTATAACCATATTTGTGTAGATATTCATCTGTTAGTTCTTGAAGCATGTGAATAGCGGCAACATCTTGGATGATATTACCACATTGCCCATAACCAACTGTAATATTTTTAACACCCTGTTCAGCTGCTAAAAGTGCTTCAATAATTCCAATAGTAATCGCAATCGATGGTGGTACAAGTGTTCCTGTTAGAGGACCAAATGGTTCTCTATTGATGTGAATGCCATGATCCTCATAATAGCCAACTAAACGGTCACAATACTGCCAATAGTAAAGAGAATCAGCTATAGAAATATTTTTAGCGTATGGAAGATTATATGAAATGCCTCCACCTTCATTGGATGTCCAACCTGCGGCATGAATAATTTCAGCTAAAAGTCTACCATCTGGTGTTCCATGTCTTGCTTGCATGGGAACGTTCACTGCATCTAGTACTTCCTTGCAGGCTTCAACACCATGATTCACAGCAGGGAAACCATTGAGTAGCGATCTACCTTCCTGTTGACTTACTCTTACACCCTCTTCAGCTTCTGCATAACGATTATGTCTAGTGTAGGAATCGATAGTAGCTGGCAAAAAATCAGCGCCAGCTTTTTCTAGATGACGCATTAGATCGATATGTTCGGATAAAAGAGCTACACCAGCACGAGGTTGAACATAGGTTCTACCCTGAGCCTTTGCTTCCATCAGTTTTAATGCGAAATTCTTATGTGCAGGAACCTTTTTTAGATTCTCTACAGCAACATCTAAGTCTAAAAGAGGTGAACTCCCTGTTGGCCAAGATGCGAGTACTTCCTTACGTACCTCTAGAAATTTTTCTAGAGACCATTTTTTGTTTACGACCTGCATGATTTTTCTCCTAAAGTTCTACAATGCGTTTCTTCATTATTTTTAATGCAATTTCTGGATAATCTATAGATAATAACCCCATGGCAGACAAAATATAATCCTTGTCAAGTAAAAACTTCGGATGATGTGGTCTAAGCTCCATTGGTTTTGATTCCATTTTTGTACCATGCTTTAATACCGATACTGGATCTTTACTGTGTATTACAACTCCACCAGTACCAATAAAGTAGTTCGCCTTGGTTAAATCTTTTCCTAATTGATAATACATTACACCCATCGGTGTATATACTGGCTTTAATGTACCTACATGACGAGATAAAGCTGTTTCAATACATTTTCCTGCAATGATATCTTCAACATGTTCATCGAATTCTGTTTTTGCAAGAAACTCGATATCATTATGTCTTTTATTTGCTTCAAAGACGATATCAATGCCCAGTTTATTCCAGTGACTGATTTCTGCAGAGGTCATTGTCTCTAGGACACCTAGTGCAGAATATCTCATTCCTAAATCACCTTCAACTGTTCTTTTTGCAAATGGTTCTTCAAGCCCTGATAAAAGAGCATTCATCTGAGTTGGTAAGCCAAGAGCCATCGAATAGACGTCTGTGGTTGCTCCACCAAGATCGGCAATCATTAAATCACCAAGTCCCTTTTCATCGTCAAATCCCTTTGATAATAGTTCAGCAGCCATTAAAACTGCGTTTGGTGTTGGAAGAATAACCTGATCAATCGTTTCTTCAACCTTTTTGATTCCCTTTGCTTCAATAATATTTTTGACAAAAATTTCCTTGATTTTATTCTTTGCACTATCAATATTTAAATGATTGAGTTTAGGCATCACATTTTCACAAATATGAAAATCCTTATTTGCTGCAGATAATATCTCTGTGATTTCATCAATAGCATCTTTATTTCCAGCGAAGATAATCGGTGCTTTTACAGTTGATTTAGCAAGTTGCTTCGCATTATGAATGACACATTCCTTATTCCCACCATTTGCACCACCAGCAAGTAGAATAATGTCAATTTTTTTATCAAGGATGCTTTGTACCTCAGCATTATTGATATTGTGAGATAAAACAAGTTCAACCTTGGCGCCTGCACCAAGACAAACTCTTTTCGCAGCTTCAGTGGTCAATTCTTCAACTAAACCAATTGCAGCCATTTTAAGACCGCCAGCTGCAGAAGAGCAAGCAACAATCTTTTCGAATTTGATTTCTCTTCCTATTTGCTCATTGAGCTTAGAAAGTGCATGATTATAGCCATCTATAATATTTGTTTCTACAGTTGTAATTGCTTTAGAGGTTGCAATGATGTCCTCTTTATCCAAATCGACAGCAGTAAGCTTAGTGAATGTCGAACCGAAATCCACCAATAAATAGCTTTTCATTACAAGTCTCCTAAATCTGCTTTAATAGTGTCCAAAACCTCATCAATGGTAACACCAGGAGGATAAACACGATTAAACCCCATCGCTTTAAATCTTTTTTCAACATCTGCAAAGTCTTGTTTACCTACAACAATATTTCCTCCAACATAAAGGATAACATCGTTTAAACCAGCTTCAATACATTTTTCTCTCATTCCTCTACAGTCTAGTTCGCCATGACCATATAAAGATGATACTAAAATTAAACGAGCCGATGTTTCGATCGCTGCATTAATAAAATCTTCTTGTGTCGATAAGACACCCACATTGACAACGTTATATCCTTCACGTGTCAATGTATATTCGATGATTCTATTTCCTACAGCATGAACATCAGCTCCGATAACGCCTATAACAATCGACTTCATTTTCTCCTCCAGCAGCCATAAATTCAAATCTCTACAAAAAAAATAAAACGCTTTCATACACTTGTATTTTAATACAAATTGAAAAAAATTACAACAGGCAAACTCGATTTGTTTTTATGTTTTTTAATGTTATAATTGAATTGGGTGAAAAGTATGCGAAATGTAGAGTCAAGTCTTATCGTAAAGACTATAAAAGAACTAGCTTTAGATGCAAACTGTAATATAGGAAAATCATTTATTGATGTACTTAGAGATGCACTAAAGAAGGAAAAATCAGATATTGGAAAGAACGTCATTTCTCAAATTATTGAGAATGACGAGATTGCTTTAGAAAATAAAGAACCTATGTGTCAGGACACTGGTATGGTGGTTGTTTTTGTTGAACTAGGTTATGAGGTTCATCTTGAAGGTGATTTGTATGATGCAATCAATGAGGGTGTTAGACAAGCCTATGAGGATGGACTTCTTAGAAAGTCTGTAGCAAAGCATCCAATAACTCGTGGAAACACCAATGATAACACACCAGCAATCATTCATGTGAAATTAGTTCCTGGAGATAAAATTAAGTTTACGCTCGCACCAAAGGGTGGTGGATCGGAAAATATGAGCTTAGTGAAAATGCTTATTCCATCAGATGGTATTGCAGGTATTAAAAAACTAGTTCTTCACACAATTTTCTATGCAGGTGGGAAACCTTGTCCACCGTTAGTCGTTGGAGTTGGTATTGGTGGTAATTTGGAAAAGTCTGCACTCATAGCTAAAGAGGCGATTATGCGTGATTTACATGATATAAATCCTGATCCAGTGCTTGCAAAATTAGAGGCAGAATTATTAGATGAAATCAATCAGCTTGGTGTTGGACCGATGGGCTTTGGTGGATCTACCACTGCTTTAGCAGTTAAGATCAATGCTTATCCTTGTCACATTGCCTCATTACCTGTTGCAGTCAATCTTCAGTGTCATGCTTCAAGACACAAAGATATGACGATATAGGAGGTATTTAAATATGAAACTAACCACACCGATTTTAGATAAAGATATCGCCTTAATGAAGGCAGGAGAAATTGTTTATATTACGGGGACTATTTATACAGGAAGAGATGCTGCGCATAAAAAATTGACTGAATCCTTATCAAAAGGAGAAAAACTTCCTCTCAATCTAAAGGGTCAAGTGATTTACTATGTTGGACCAACTCCTGCAAAGGAAGGAAGACCTATTGGTTCTTGTGGACCAACCTCTAGCTACCGTATGGATGCTTATTCCACACCACTTATGGAAGAAGGATTAAAGGTCATGATTGGTAAAGGAGATCGAAGCGATTCCTTTATCAATGATATGATAAAGTATAGAGGCGTATATCTTCAGGCAGTTGGTGGAGCTGGAGCATTGCTTTCTAGAAAGGTTACTCAAAGTGAAGTGGTACTCTATCCTGAATTAGGTGCAGAGGCTATCTATAAGCTAGAAGTTAAAGAATTCCCAGCAATTGTTACCTATGATATTTATGGTGGGAACTTAATTGTTGATGAAGTGAAAAAATATAAGACAATTGAATTTTAGATCAATGAATGGTTGACAAACGATGTCAACCATTTTTTTAACACATAAGTGTATAAGCGATGTATAATATACGTAAAAGTGAGTGCATATGGAGGATTTATGAAAATCTTAAAGATCATCAAAAGATTGTTAATAGTTATTGTTTCATTTGCTATTTGTTTTATCTTAACATTGACAGTATTTGAATATAGACCAAAGGATATCGAAACAGTTAGCATTGATCAAAACCAAAGCACCGTAGTTAGCCTCAATCAATCCTTAACCTTTATGACCTTTAATATTGGATATGCAGGGTTAGGTAAGGATGAAGATTTCATTTTAGATGGTGGAACAAATGGTATTCCAAAGAGTAAGGATATTGTTGAAGAATATCTTTTAGGAATCAAGGATATATTAAAAGAATATCCTGTTGATTTTTATCTTTTGCAGGAAATTGATCTCAATTCTAGAAGAAGCTATAGAATCAATCAATTAGATGAAATTAAAGAAGAGCTTGGATCTGCCTATAGTTCTCAATTTGCATATAACTTTAAATCCTTACTAGTACCATTTCCTTTATCTCTAACTGACTATATCGGTTATGTGGAAAGTGGAATTGCAACATTTTCAAGTTATAGAGTCAATCAAAGTCAAAGATATCAATTTCCAGGAGAGTTTTCATGGCCACTTCGGGTTGCGAACTTAAAGCGCGCAATGATGGTTTCTAGACTAGCTATTGAGGGCTCTACAAAGGAATTGGTTATCGTTAATTTGCATATGTCTGCATATGATGGAGATGGTTCACTACGTGCTCAAGAAATGGAATTTTTAAGAGATTTTTTAGAGGCTGAAAAGGTTCTTGGTAATTATGTAGTGATTGGTGGAGATTTCAATCAAACTTTCCCTGAGGCGAATGGAATTTATCCGGTCACTCAAGACTTTTATGAAGCTTTTCCAATCGAAGACGATTTCCTACCTATTGGATATCGCTTTATGATTGATATAACTAATCCATCCTGCAGATTGCTTAATCAACCCTATGATCCAAATAGTGAAAATACACAGTATTATATTATCGATGGTTTTATTGTTTCTAATAATATAGAGGTTGAAAAGTTTAGTGAAGCAGAAACATTTGCTGGAGCAATTACTATCAATAAAGATTTTGAACACTCAGATCATAATCCGGTTGTGATGAAAATAAAGCTTTTACCATAATTAAGTTAAAATGAAGCAAAAGGGGATACAAATGCATCCCCTTTTTTTATGTGTGGGATGCTCAATAATGTTATAATATGGTTAGAACACTTAAAAGAGGTCAATCATGATAGAAAAAACGAAATCAAGCAAGAAAATATATGAGGGAAATTTCATATCATTTTATGAAGATGAAGTTTATCTTCCTAATGGCAACACATCACAAAGAGTCCTGCTTAAACATCCAGGAGCTGCTTCAATTCTAGCTATCACTAAAGACAAAAAAATAATTTTAACAAAACAATATAGATATCCGATTCAAAAAATTAGCTTAGAAATCCCTGCAGGTAAAAAGGATCATCCAACAGAGGATGGATTGACCTGTGCAATGCGTGAGTTAGAGGAAGAAACAGGATATCAATCCTCTAATTATAAAAAGATTTTTACGTTTCATCCAGCAGTTGGATTTTGTGATGAAGTCCTTGATATCTTTATTGCCTATGATTGCGAGAAAATAGAAAAACCAGCATCTCCTGATGCAGATGAATTTATTGAAGTAGAATATATTGAAAGAAATCAAATCAATAATTTACTAAAAAGTGGAGCAATTACTGACGGCAAAACTATTATTGCATTACAATACTACTTATTACATGAATAGAGGAAAATCATGAAAAGATCAAAACTAGATAGAAGACAAGATTTTATAATGAACATCATGCGTCCAATTGTCAAACTTTGGATGCGTAAGGATTCAAGAAGAAAGGTCTTTTTGGGTGAAGGTGTTAGCTTTAAAAGAACGGAACCCTCTGTGATTTTAGCGAATCACACCTTTATGTTTGACGTTATTCATGTCCCACTTCGATTTAAAAAGGTTCCTTTTATCGTTGCCAATCAAACCTTGTTTAAAAAGAAAGCAACCAAATTCCTAGTCACTCAAGTCGCTCATGTGATTTCTAAAGCGAAGGGTCAAAGTGATACTTCAACCGTTAGAGATTTACTTGGTGCTGTGAAAAGAGGGTATCCAATTTTGATTTTTCCAGAAGGAGATACTACCTTTTATGGTGAAACAAATTATATAGAAGAATCGACAATGAAGCTAATTAAAAAGCTTGAAATCGATGTCATTACATGTAATGTAAGAGGCGGGTACTTATCGAAGCCAAGATGGGCTACAGGAAAGAGAAAAAATAGATATGCTGAGTTTCACTACAGCCTGACTATTCCTAAGGAAAAAATTAAGGATTTAAGTGTCGATGAAATCAATGAAATCATTAAAGAAGCACTCTATCATAATGCCTATGACTTCCAAAGAGAGAAAATGATTCCTCATCCTGGGAAGAAGTTAGCTGAAGGACTAGAGGATGTTTTGTATGTATGTCCTCTATGTGAAAGCTTACACACTTTAGAAACAAAAGGAAATACGATCAAGTGTACGAATTGTAAAACAGAAGGCTATATGGATAAATTTGGTTTTATCCAAAATTTCAAGTATGATAATTTAATTGATTGGAATAAATTTCAAAGAAATTATAAAAAAGAATTGATGAGTTCAACATTAGAGACTAGTGCATTACTAAGTTTTGTCAATGAAGAAACACAAGAAATGGATGATGTTGGTGAGGTTACACTCAAATATCTTAACCAGCAATTTTTAGTGTGCGGAAGCATAAATGAAACCATTGATTTAAATGAGATTAAGAACCCAACGATCACGATTAGAAGAGATTTTGCTTTTTATTACCAAAATAAAAATTATCTTTTCAAACTTGATCATTATGGAGCAGCATTTTTACGAATCGCTCAGGACAAATATTAAAATAATTTTATTTTCACTAGAAATATATGACTTAAAAAGCGTATAATGGAATTAAAGTAACGATGCAAATATAAGGAGAAATTAAAACAATGGAAATGACCGCTTTCATTAAGGAAACGCGCGACCCTGGATTTAAAAAGACGAAGAAAAAAATCCCTAATGAGCTAAAATCGGATGAGGTTTTCATTCAAATTTTAGCCACGTCAATTTGTGGAACTGACGTACACATTTATAAATGGGACAAATGGAGTCAGGGTAGAATTAAGCCACCACTAACTGTGGGACATGAGTTTTGTGGTAAGGTTTTAGCTGTTGGAACAGACGTTAAAACTGTAAGTGTTGGTGATATCGTGTCGGCAGAAACACATATCGTATGTCATACCTGTGAGTTTTGTAAGCGTGGTGAATATCATATTTGTGAAAACACGAAGATTATTGGTGTTGATACCGATGGTTGTTTTGCTGAATATGCTAGAATGCCAGCCTATAATCTAATTGTCAATAACTCCAATATTGACCCGAAGTATTTATCGATTCAAGAACCTCTTGGTAATGCAATGCATACCATGATGCACTTTGATATCGTTGATAAAACAGTTGCAGTTGTTGGATGTGGACCAATTGGTCTCATGGGAGTCAACATTGCTAAGGCTGTTGGATCTAAAAAAATCATCGCCATTGAAGTCAATGATTATAGAATCAAGCTTGCTAAAGAGCTTGGAGCACATGTTGTGATCAATCCTTTAAAGGAAGATGTAATCAAACGCGTTTTAGAGGAAACAGACGGCAAGGGTGTTGATGTAGTTACTGAGTTCTCAGGAAATAAAACAGCAATCGAACAATCATTTAAATATATTAAACCAGGCGGTAAAATGTCCTTATTAGGTATTGTTCCATCCAATATTGAAATCGATTTATCCAATGATGTCGTTTTCAAAGGCATTAGTATTTATGGTGTTGTAGGACGTCTAATGTTTAAGACTTGGGATCAAGTAACCCTAATGGTACAAAGTAATAAATTGGATTTAGAAAAGATTGTCACACACACCTACCCGCTTGATCAAATGGAAGAAGCAATGGCAGTCATGATTTCAGGAAATAGTGGTAAGGTTGTACTTATCCCATAATAAAGGAGGATGTTATGTCAAATCTAGATACTAAGATTAATGAGCTTAAAGAATTGGGAGTGTATCGTGTACTACCAATTAATGAAGGACCTTGTGAAGCCATAATTAGGCTCAATGGCAAGGATGTAATCAACCTATCATCTAATAATTATTTAGGGTTTGCAAGTCATCCTAGAATTAAAAAAGCAGCAATCGATGCAATTGAAAAATATGGTGTCGGTGCTGGTGCAGTACGTACAATTGTAGGTAATATGGATATCCATGAAACCCTAGATCAAGTGATTGCTAAATTCAAGCATGAAGAAGCTGCAGTTGTTTTTCAATCAGGCTTTGCATGCAATGCAGGAGTGATTCAAGCAATTACAGATGAAAAGGATTTAATTATCTCTGATGAACTCAATCACGCGTCTATTATTGATGGTGTGCGTTTATCTAAGGCTGCAAGAGCAGTCTATAAGCATTCCGATATGGTAGGATTAGAAGCAATTTTAAAAGAAAAAAGAGATCAATACAAGGAAGTATTAATTATCACTGATGGAGTATTTTCCATGGATGGTGATATTGCTAAGCTTCCTGAAATTGTTAGATTAGCAAAAAAATATAAGGCAATGACCTATGTCGATGATGCACATGGCTCTGGAGTTTTAGGTAAATCAGGTAGAGGAACGGTCGATCATTTCAATTTACATGGACAAGTTGACTTTATTATCGGAACTTTATCTAAGGCAATTGGTGTTGTCGGTGGATATGTATGTGGCTCTAAGGCATCTAGAGAATGGCTATTACATCGTGGTAGACCACTACTCTTTTCTACAGCAATGATGCCAGGTGCAGCAGCAGCAATCATTGAAGCATTTAAGATGCTAGAAGAATCCACAGAATATACAGATAAGCTATGGGATAATGCGAATTATTTCAAGAGTAAGCTAAAAGCTTTAGGCTTTGATATTGGACACAGTGAAACTCCAATCACACCAATTATGATTGGTGAAGAATCCAAGACAATCCAGTTTTCTAAAGCTCTACTCACCCGTGGTGTTTATGTCTCAGGTATTGTATTTCCTACCGTTCAAAAGGGCATGGGAAGAATCCGCTGCATGGTTTCAGCACTGCATACAAAAGCTCAGCTTGATGAAGCTGTATCTATCATTTATCAAACAGCAAAGGAAATGAATATTCTTTAAATATTTCGATATGCAAACTTTTTATATTAAAAAATGAATGAAAAAAGAAATATATATGTTAATATTTGATTATACACAAGGATGGATTGATGAATTCTATGTCTATAATCAACAAACATAGATGAAAGGGTCCATTACCCTTTTTTTCTAATGAGGTGGCTATGAAGTATTTAGAACAGATGAAAATGATTTTTGAAAACTTCCATGAAGCGGTCTATATCGTGGATAAGAAACGTGAGATTCTATATTTTAATCCAGAAGCTTCCAATATTTCTGGCTTTACTAAAGGAGAAACTCAAGGTTTTTTTTGCTATGACAATATTTTGAATCACGTCGATTCCTACGGTAAAAATCTATGTTTTTCAGGTTGTCCATTAGTGGAAGCAATTCAAGAAAATAAAGTCAAGGATCATATGGTTTACCTACATCATAAACTTGGTCATCGAATTAAAGTCCATGTCAGAGCCATTCCTTATGTAGAAGATGGTGAAGTTGTTGGAGCAATTGAAGTATTTACCGATGAAACCCAAAAGAACTTGATGCAGGAAGAAATATCAATTAAAAATAAGCTTTTGTTAATTGATAGACTAACTGGCTTATTCAATAAATCATTTTTAATGGACGAATTATCTGAAATTATTAACAAACAAAAAACGAAAAGCTATGGCGTATTGTTTTTAGATATTGATAACTTCAAGGATATTAATGATAAATTTGGTCACCTATTTGGTGATGACGTGCTTGCATCGGTCGCAAAGACTATAAAATCAAATATCGCTGCTAAAGATTTAGCCGTTCGATTTGGCGGAGAAGAACTTGTCGTCTTTATTCATATTGCGACTAGAGAAAGTCTTCTTGAGACCTCAGAATTCCTTCGTGTTTTAATTTCACAAAGTAGACCAAGAACACAAAATTACAAGTTTGAGTTATCTGTTTCAATTGGTGCAACCTTAATGCGTAAAAAAGAAAAGCATATGGATGCGATACATCGCGCAGATTTAGCAATGTATGCTGCAAAAAATGCAGGAAAAAATAAAGTTGTTTATGTTGAATAATATGGATTATTAGGATTTAGAAATCATTAATTAACATGCTATAATTATCTTATATTAGCAAAATGAAGAGGTATAAAAATCAATGGATCAAATTAAACGCTTCGACTTAGATAAAAAGCCCGTGAAAGAAAGATTCTTTCTTACTCCTTTAGCATATCTTTTAAGCTTTCCAACCGTTTGGTACCGAAAGCTAAAGATTAACAAGGTTGGTATGAAAGGACTAAAGCCTCCTTACATATTACTTGCTACACATCATGCGTTTATTGATTTCAAGGTTACAACTGCTGCAATATTTCCTAGAAGAGCTAACTATATTGTAGCAATCGATGGATTTATTGAAAGAGAGTGGTTACTACGTAATGTTGGAGCTATTTGCAAAAGAAAGTTCACCAATGATACAAAATTATTTAAGCAAATCAAATACAGTCTTGAAACATTGAAAAATATAGTAGCAATCTATCCAGAAGCTAGATATTCTTTAATTGGTACGAATGCGATTTTACCAGATTCTTTAGGAAAAATGATTAAGGTATTAAAGCATCCTGTCGTGATGCTCAATATGCATGGAAACTTCTTAACTCAGCCTGCTTGGAATTTAAAGATGAGATATGTTCCACTTGCTGCAGATATGACTCAAATCATCACGAAAGATGAGATAGATATCCTAAGTGTTGATGAAATCAATGAAAGAGTGAATAAGGCTTTTGTCTATGATGAATATCAATGGCAAAAGGATAATAAAATTAAAATTAATTTCAAGGAAAGAGCAAAAAATATTCATAAGGTTTTATATAAGTGTCCAAGCTGTTTAACAGAGCATCAAATGGGTTCTGAATCAAACCGAATATACTGTAAACACTGTGGTAAAACCTATGATATGGATGTTTATGGAGAGCTAAAAGCAATCGATGGAGTAACAGAATTTCCACATATTCCTGATTGGTATGAATTTGAAAGAGAGCATGTTAGAAAAGAAATACTGGATAAAACCTATTACTTTGAGGATGAAGTTAGTATTGAATCTCTACCAAACGCAGATGGATATATTCCACTTGGAAAGGGTAAATTAATCCATGATTTAAATGGATTTAGACTAGAAGGCGATGAATTAGGACAAAAGCTTGTTTTAGAGAAACCACCACTATCCATGTATTCACTTCATATCGAGTATGACTACTTTAAAAAGGGAGATTGTATCGATTTATCAACAATTAATGATACCTATTATATTTATCCACTAACAAAAAATGATTGTGTAACTAAACTTCATTTTGCAGTAGAAGAATTATACAAGATTGAAAAAGAGAAGCTAAAAACATCAAATCCATAAAGGGCTTAGCCCTTTTTTTCTTATTGATGTTATAATTGAAGCGTGAGGTTAATTATGGAAATTAAATGTATAAAAATAAATGAAATGACCGAATCTGTTTGTGAAAACAATTTTAAGGTCAGATATATGCTTCCTGGTGAAAGAGCAGAATTCTACAACAGGAAGAATAAGACAATTCTAGAATCTGATATTTTAGAGTCATCACCAAATCGTGCAAGAGTCATCTGTCCGATTTTTTACGAATGTGGTGGATGTGACTTTCTACATGTTAAATATGATGAACAGCTTAGAATGAAGGAATCCTATGTAAAAACAGCATATTTTAAGGGAAATGTGTTCGCTCTATTTCTACCCATTATCAAAAATGATCGTCCATTAAACTATCGTCAT
Source organism: Tenericutes bacterium HGW-Tenericutes-2 (assembly GCA_002839095.1). GTDB lineage: Bacteria > Bacillota_I > Bacilli_A > Acholeplasmatales > Acholeplasmataceae > Peloplasma. Next base: position 115,942 of record PGXL01000003.1, read on the forward strand.
AAGATTGTAGCGTCCGCTACAACAGAAAAAAATAAAGTCAAGCTTGGACTTTATCAAGAAGGAACTAAAAAAGTGATTCCTTATACAAGCTGCCACATTCAAGATTTAGATGGCAATGAAGTCCTTAAGACTGTAGAGCTTGTTTTAAATAAGTACAAGATGACAGCCTATGATATCGATAAAGAAACTGGTATTATTAAGCATATTTTAATCCGTAAATCCTTTGCCAAAGATGAAATGCTTTTGGTATTTGTCACCAATGGTAACCTGTTACCAAATGCTAAAAAGATGGCTCAGGATATTATCAAGCTTCATCCAAAGGTAGTTGCAGTTATTCAAAATATTCATCACAGAAAGACTGCTTTGGTACTACTAGACGAAGAAAAGATTTTATTTGGTTCAGGATATATAACAGATGAAATCGATGGAATTAAGTTTAGATTATCGTCGAAATCCTTTTATCAGGTCAATCCGAGTCAAATGATTAAGATGTATAAAAAGGCGTTAGAGCTTGCAGATATTAAAAAGACAGATACAGTACTTGATGCATATTCTGGAATTGGAACGATTTCACTTTTAGCAACGAAATACGCGAAGAAAGTCATTGCTGTAGAAACCAATAAAACGAGTCATCAGGATGCATTATTTAATAAGAAATTAAATCAAATTGAAAACGTTCAGTTCTTTAATGAAGATGTATCTAAATATCTAGAGAATTATAAGGATAAGATTGATGTTTTAATTATGGATCCAACAAGAGATGGAGCATCAGAGGATTTCTTGAAATCGGTATTGAGATTGTTACCGAAGAAAATTATTTATATATCCTGTGAACCAACAACTCAGGTTAGAGATATCAAGATAATCAGTGAGAAGTATGAGGTTAAAGTTTGTCAGCCAGTCGACATGTTTTCTCAAACTGTTCATGTTGAAACGATATCATTGCTTTCTTTAAAAACATCATAAATAAAGCTATTTGTAATAATATTTATTAGTTACTGTATGCTTTGAATATAAATTATGGCACTTTATAAGTTAAAAGATCGTTCAAACTTGCTATTATTCCGATATCGGTATATAATAAACTTGTGAGGTGATTTTATGAACTATATGACAACAAAAGAAGCAAGTCTAAAATGGGGCATTTCTGATCGTCGTATCAGAATATTATGCACTGAAGGCAAAATTGAAGGTGCGGTCAAAATTGGCCGTAATTGGTCAGTACCTTCTAATGCAATGAAACCTATCGATAATCGGACAAAAATTAAGTCAGAGTTTGAGGGATTAGACTATTTTTTTAATTTAATCGATGAACAGAAAAAAGCCATTGATCAGCGTCGTCCACTTACGAAGAATCAATATAACACACTAAGAAATAACTTAATTATTGAATGGACATATAATAGTAATGCTATAGAAGGCAACACACTGACTTTGTCAGAAACAAAAGTCGTACTAGAAGGTATTACGATTGGTGGGAAAAGTGTTGTCGAACATTTGGAAGCAATCAACCATAGAGATGCCATCCTGTTTTTAGAAAGCATTGTTGATAGACAAGAAGAAATATCCGAGTGGAATATAAGAAATTTGCATCAAATCATTCTTAAAGACATTGATAATTTAAATGCCGGCAAATATAGAATGGAGAACGTGTTGATTGGTGGGGCAAAACATATACCACCAGATTACCTTGTGGTTCCAGTACAAATGCAGAAATTAGTTTATGAAGACAATCGAGAATGGATTCATTATCACCCTGTTGTTCGAGCTGCGTTATTGCATGGCGAATTTGTTAAAATCCATCCCTTTATTGATGGCAATGGTCGAACTGCAAGACTGCTCTTGAATTTGGTTCTAATGTCAAATGGTTATCCACCAATAGTTATAAAAAAAGAAAGTAGACTTGCATATTATGAGGCATTAGATACTGCTCATACCACATTAAACTATTCAAAATTTGTTCATTTGATAGCAACATTAGTTTTTGAAGCACAGCAATTATGGATGAAGATTCTAAATTAATGGGATATTAAAGTAAAAACAAAGTACATATGTTACATAATGGTATCAACTCAACGCATGTTGAAACGATCACTTTACTTTCTCTAAAATGAGGACTATTGTAATTAATATATAATTATTAAAAGGAGTTTGAATGAAAAAATTCGATTTAAAGAAATCAATTTGGAATGATTATATTTTGATGATTACGACAACTATCCCAGTCATATTCATCGGATTTATCATCTTTTTCATTTTTATCAACGAAGACAAAAATCTTATTCTCATTTTTGGTATATTGGCAGCTTTATTCGCTGCACTATTCTTTATAAGAATAAAATATATTAAATCATTTCTAAATGATACATATACAATCCAAGGCATAATTATAAATGTTGGGTTTTTTAAAGATAGAGGAAGAATAGATTATGTATATGAAAAAGATAATAATAGATATATACATGGTCAAGCGGTCATGAAGAATAAATACACAAAAAAACTCCAAAAAGGCCAGGTCATTGATTTGCTAATTAAGAAGAATGTAAAAAATAAAACCATGATTCTTGATCTTTATTTTGACAATTTTTGACAAAAATCTCTTTGAATACTTGAGAAAATAAAATTCGCGTTACTATGCAAATGGGTTGTACTTTACACCAATAAGCGTTAAATTAATAGTATATATCGGAGGTATTCAAATGGAAAACACGATCATACAATTGACTGTTAAAGAAACAGAAGAACTGATTATCATGCTCAAAAATCGTTTTGAGAAAAATATGCATCGTCATCAAAAACTTTCATGGGCTGAAATTGCCTTAAAGCTTATTAGCGCACCTGATAAGCTTTTATCATTATATCAGATGGAAAAAACAGGTGGTGAACCTGATGTTGTTGGATTCGATTCAAAAACTTCTGAGTTTATGTTCATGGATTGCTCAAAGGAGACTCCAGCTGGTCGTAGAAACGTTTGCTACGACAGGGAAGCACTAGATTCAAGAAAAGAATTTAAACCCGCTAATAGTGCCATGGATATGGCAAATGAGATGGGTATTAGCATATTATCTGAGGAAGAATATAGATATCTACAAAAGCTAGAAAAATTGGATCTTAAGACTTCGAGTTGGGTGAAAACACCAGAATCCATTCGTAAACTTGGTGGTGCACTTTTTTGTGACCGCAGATATGATCAAGTATTCCTATATCATAATGGAGCATCCTCCTATTATGGTGTTAGAGGATTTAGAGGATTGCTAAAATTATAGAAAGATAGCAAACAAAACACTTTTTTGTTTTATAATAAAATCATAGAATAAATATTCTACATCAACCATTTTTTAAATTTTATTAGCTGCTTTTTTAGCCATTCAGCTACTTAAGGAGTATGCTTTGATCTTAACCATGGTCTTTTTTTGTTATCTAGAGATCAACTATATTTTCATCAATCAAGGAGAATCACACCCATGTCAGAGTTTAATTTAACTATTCAAACTAAAAGACTATTATTAAGACCATTTCAATATGGTGATCTAGATTCTATTCATCTATATGCATCCAATCCAGAAATTACTAAATATATGCTCTTTGGTCCAAATACTTATGAGGAAACAAGTAACTTTGTTCATTTAATCATAGACACTTGGTATAAGGAAGTTCCAATAAGACACTATGAGATGGTTGTTGAAAAGGATGGGGCAATATTAGGTGCAGTATCTATTCATCTAACTGAAGATTTAGAAGAAGGAGAAATGGGTTGGATATCTCATCAAGCGTACTGGGGACATGGATATATTACAGAAGCTGCTCAAGCCTTGAAGGAATTTGCTATAATAGAATTAAAGGTTAAAAGAATCGTTGCACATTGTGATTCAAGAAACATTGGATCGATTAGAGTCATGGAAAAACTGGGGTTAGAAAAGGTCTCACTCACAAAGAATGTGAGAAAGGATAGAAAGACACTAGAATATATTTATGATGAGTTGAAATATGAACTGATTATCAAATAATAACTAATAAATGAAGGGGTCAACATGTACAAAGAACTATTTAGAAACTATATTCCAAAAAATGAACAGGAAAAAGTAGATCAAGCATTGATACTAGACTTCATCGATAGAAATCCTGATGCTTTATATAGAACCAATCTTTGTGCACACATTACTTCATCAGCTTTTGTCGTTAATCAAGAAATGGATAAAATTCTATTTGCCTATCATAATATTTATGATTCATGGTCATGGTTAGGTGGACATAATGATGGGAACCCTAATTTGCTAGAAGTAGCTATTCAAGAAGCAATCGAAGAAACAGGTATTCAAACAGTTAAACCCTATTCAACTGATATTTTTACAATCGATGTCATTTATGTAAAAAACCATATCAAGAAGAATCAATATGTGCCAGATCACCTGCATTTGAATGCTACATTCCTATTAATAGCTGATGAAAATGAGAACTTAAGCATTAATCACGCTGAAAATAGTGGTGTGAAGTGGTTTGATATTGATGATGTTTTAAATCATATATCAGAAGATAGAATGAAGCCAATCTATCAAAAAGCATTTGACATAATCAAAACACTAGGTTAATCAATCAATTCAAAGGAGTAGCATGTGAAAAAAACGTTAATGGAAGTAACCAAGATCTTAAATGAAAAATTTCAAGTTATTCCCCTTCTTTATGGTTCTTTTGCACTAGAAGAAATATTAAAAAAAGACTATCAGGCACATGATATTGACTTACTCATACCAATAGAAGTACTCAAAAACAAAATAGATTTAATAGAAGCTTTCGTAATGAATGGGTTTACCTATTTCAATCAAGAGGTTTTAACATTTGAAAAAAATGGGATAGAAATTGAAATATCTAATTTAGAAGAATGGATTAAAAATTCAAATTGGGATATTGAAGAGAATACCTTGATTCATCAAGATAAAATTCAGTATGAATTACTCAGTGCTAAAAATCTAGAAAAGTTATACCAATTCTTAATTAGCGATAAAAGAAGATCAAAAGAAAAGAAACAAAAGGACCAAGAAAAACTAAATGATTTGAAAAAGTTTCTAGAAAGGTAATAGAATGATAACTTTTAGAAAAGCAAAATTAGAGGATGCTGATCAACTTGGTTATGTTCATTATGTATCATGGATTGAAACCTACAAGGGTTTAATTAGTGATTCCTATTTAAATCAAAGAAGTCCTGAAAAAAGTGCGAAGATGTTCGAAAGAACACATTGTGAGCACATTTTTCTTGCTGAGGAAAATCAGGTTGTTGTTGGCTTTATCAACTATAACCCATCAACTGAAGAGGATTTAAATTCATTTGGGGCAATCTATGCTCTTTATGTATTAAAGGCTCATCAAGGATTAGGAATCGGTAAAAGATTAATGGAGCATGCGATTACTTATTTTAAAAATGAAGGGTTCAAAGGAATCTCATTATGGGTTCTAGATAGTAACCAACAAGCCATCTTATTTTATGACCACTTAGGCTTTGTTTCGGATGGAAAAACGAAGGAACAGGTATTGGGGGATGTAGTTACTGAAATCAGAATGATCAAAAAGTTAACATAAAAGGGAGAAAAAAATGATTTCATATCAAAATTTGAATGAATGGGTTCAAAAGATGGCAGAGCTTTGTAACCCGAAAGACATTCATTGGATTGATGGTAGTGAAGAGGAAAATGATCGATTTTTAGAACAGCTCGTGGAAGAAAAAAAAGCTATTCTATTAAATCCTCAAAAAAGACCAAATTCCTATGCTTTTTTTAGTGATCCCAGTGATGTTGCAAGAGTAGAAAACAGAACATTTATTGCATCACTCAAAAAAGAAGACGCAGGACCTACCAATAATTGGATGGATCCAAAAGAGTTAAAGGAAACGATGCTTACTCTTTATAAAGATTCAATGCTTGGTAGAACCATGTATGTCATTCCTTATATGATGGGACCCTTTGGTTCTCCATTATCTAAAATAGGAATTGAGATTACAGATAGTTTATATGTTGTAGTCAATATGAGAATCATGACACGTGTGGGAAGAGATGTTCTAAGAAAGCTTGAAGAATTAGGTTCATTTATACCAGGCCTTCATTCTGTAGGCTATCCATTAAAGGATGGAATCGAAGACTTAACATGGCCTTCTGCTCCAATTGATCAAAAATTTATAGCACACTTTCCAGAAGAAAAACTGATCTGGTCCTATGGCTCAGGTTATGGTGGAAATGCATTATTAGGTAAAAAATGCTTAGCATTACGAATTGCTACTGTCATAGCAAGAGAAGAAATGTGGATGGCAGAGCATATGCTTATTTTAAAGCTAACCAATCCTGAAGGAAAATCTAAATATATTTTAGGAGCTTTCCCAAGTGCTTGTGGGAAAACTAATTTGTCGATGCTAGTCCCAACCCTTCCAGGCTGGAAGGTTGAAACCATTGGTGATGATATCGCATGGATTTGGATGAAGGATGATGGTAGATTATATGCGATTAATCCTGAAGCTGGCTTCTTTGGAGTTGCTAGAGGAACCTCATACCGAACCAATCCGAATGCAATGATGGCAATTAGAAAGAATACATTGTTTACCAATGTTGCGATTACTGATGATTTAGATGTTTGGTGGGAGGATATTGATGGACCAACTCCAGATCATCTAATGGATTGGAAAAAGGAAGATTGGACACCATCCAAGGGAACATTAGCAGCCCATCCAAATTGTAGATTCACGGTTAGTGCTAAGCAATCCCCAGTGATTGCTGAGGAATGGGAAAAACCAGAAGGAGTTTTAATTTCTGCAATTTTAGTTGGTGGAAGAAGACCTTCAACCATTCCTTTAATTCATGAAGCGTTTAGCTGGAGTCATGGTGTTTTTATGGGTTCAATGATGGGTTCAGAAATAACTGCAGCATCCATCTCTAATGATTATGGTAAGGTTAGAAGAGACCCTTTTGCGATGCTACCGTTTATTGGATATCATGTTGGTGATTATTTAAAGCACTGGCTGGATATGGGCAAGCTTTCAAATGATGCATTGCTTCCTAAAATATATTATGTGAACTGGTTTAGAAAAGATGATAACAACAACTATTTATGGCCAGGATTTGGACATAATTCTAGAGTGCTCAAATGGATATTTGAACGATGTGATGGAGTTGCTCAGGCAAGGGTAACACCTATTGGAAATGTCCCAACAGAGGAATCCATTGATATCAGAGGTTTACCTATGAAATCTGAAGCACTCAGTGAACTTTTATATATTGATAATAAGAAATGGCTAGAGGAAGTAGAATCAATTCATGCATATTACAAAACAATAGGATCTAAGCTTCCTAATAAACTCAAAGAAGAGCTTACCAAACTTGAACAAAGATTAAAATATGAAATAGAAAAAGATTTGGATAAGGAGTAAATCATGAGCAAAGACATGAAGCGTGCAGCATTAATTTTTATCTTTTTTCTAGGAATTATTAGCTTTTTCTCTGATTTCACCCATGAAGGTGCTAGAAGTATTTATGGACCGTATTTAAATATATTAGGTGCTAGTGCATTTGTAGTTGCTCTTGCTGCTGGTCTTGGAGAATTTATCGGACAGGCACTCAGAATATTTACAGGAATTATCGCTGATAAAACAAAGAAATATTGGACGATGATGATTCTAGGATATTCCTTAAATCTGCTTGCAATTCCATTACTCGCATTTGTTCAACCATCCATTTGGTGGGTTGCAGTTGTATTAATCCTAGTAGAACGTATTGGTAAAGCAGTCAGAGCACCTGCTAAATCCGCATTAACCTCCTTTACAGCCCCACATTTAGGCGCAGGAAAGGCTTTTGCTATCAATGAAGCACTAGACCAATTCGGAGCATTTCTAGGTCCTCTGGTCGTGTTTTTCATGATCAGTTCACAATCTGGAGATGCATTATCTAGATATCAAATGAGCTTTCTATTGTTGGGGATATTTGCTATTGTAACTTTAATTATTCTTTTTGTTGCAAGACTCAAATATCCTAATCCCGATCAATTTGAAGCACCAAAGCTAAAACCAAAGGAACTAACAAAGGATAAGCAATTTTGGATTTATATGCTTGCAATTAGCTTTCTTGCAATGGGATTTATCGATTACCCAATTTTAGCATTTCATATGGATTCAAGCGGATTAGTCAATGTCATTTATATTCCACTATTTTATGCAATAGCCATGGGTGTTGATGCAATAGCTGCTTTAATCTTTGGCCATCTATTTGATAAAAAGGGATTATATTCCTTGATATTTGCGATATCCATAGCTCTATTCTCAACTCCTGTTATATTCCTATTTGGTGATATCTATTTCATCATTTTAGGTATTGTTTTATGGGGGATTGGTATGGGAGCACAGGAATCGATATTAAAAGCTGTGATTGCAAATCTTGTATCAAAGGAGAAAAGAGCAACAGGCTACGGTATATTTAGTTCAGTTTTTGGACTATTTTGGTTTATAGGAAGTATGATTATTGGATTTGCGTATGAGCGTTCGATTCTATTTATAGTTATCTTTTCAGTAACTATGGAAGTATTATCCATCATCACGCTATTTGTTTTAATGTCACATCAAAAAAAACAGTTAAATGAAGCCTAAAATTGCGTATAACTTTCATCTTGATATATAATATATATAAGTTGGGATATTGGGGTGATTGATTTGGCAATCTTCTTGAGAATTGATATCAATCTTATTTCTATGTTAATGTTGGGATTAGTCTTTTTAATTGCATATAAAAGACTTGATTTAAAAAATATATTAAATAGAGTATATTTAGCCACGATATTGGTTGTAATGACATTATTATTTGTTGAAGCTTTCACTTGTGTTATTAATTTAAGACCAGAGCCTATTTGGATTCCTGTATCTTATATTTTGCATATGCTTTTATATATTATCGCACCTATATTATCTAGTGCATGGTACTTTCTAATTCGCAATATGATGACAACTAATGTCAAAATAACAAATAATCATAAGATTTTTATTATCATACCTATAGTAATTAATGCATTAATGACTTTGACAACACCACTCAATGGTCTATATTTTTATGTAACTCAAGCGAATGTTTATTCTCGTGGCGAATTATTCTTTATTCCAGTAATACTTACCTATGGTTATTTGCTACTAGGACTCATGCATATCTTTTTGAATAAAAAAACTATAGTGATTCAAGAATATTTATTACTTATCACATTCTCAATTATTCCAATCCTCGGTGGTATTGTTCAGTATTTCAATTATGGAGTATTGATGATGTGGAGTAGTGCAGCATTCGCTTTAATATTTGTATATATTTATCTTCAGGAAAGATTAATCCATCTTGATTTATTAACAGGTACATGGACTAGAAAATCATTTGATTTTTATATTACTAAAAAGCTAAAACAAAAGTCTGTTGAACCATTTGGTGGCATATTCTTTGATGTTGATCATTTAAAATCAATCAATGATCAATATGGACATGCTGAGGGTGATGAAGCCATTAAGGAAGTGATTGAGCGCGTTCGTGGATTAGTTACTCAAAACGAAATTATTGCAAGACTTGGTGGAGATGAGTTCATCATTATCAGTAACTCAAATGATGTAGAAAGATTGAAAAACTTGATTAGTGATATTGAATTATCCTTTTCAGTTTTTAACGAAAATAAGGTAAAGCCCTATCCATTATCCTGTAGCTTTGGCTATGGAGTATACTCAGAGGAATTTAAGAGTATTGATCAGTTTCTAAGGTTTATTGATTATAGAATGTATCAGGATAAAAAAAGACATGAATAAACTGCTATCCAGCAGTTTTTTTTATCGTTTTTCATCACACATAAAAAATTGATGTATAATAAATGAGTATAAGTATTCAATGGAAAAGAGGAGTCATATGAAACATTTCTATTTGAAACAAAAGGTATTTTCTTTCACGGATCGATACAAAATATTTGATGAAAATCAAAATGTTGTTTATTATGTAAAGAGTAAAGTCTTTTCTATTCATAATAAAATGAAATTTATCGATCAAAAAAATGATTCAGTGCTTTATCATTTTAAAAGAAGACTTTTCAGAATTATGCCATGCTATGAGTTACAGGATGCTGATATGAATGTATTAGCAATTGTTAAAAGAAAGTTTTCTCTGTTAAGACCGAAGGTTTTCGTTGAAAAGGAAGGTAAGAACTTCATGATTGAAGGCAATTATTTTGCCCACTCATTTCAAGTGATGAGTGATGGTCAAGAAGTCGCTAGTGTGACTAAAAAATGGCTATCATGGGGTGACTCCTATCAAATAACAATTTTTGAAGATCAAAATGAAACATTCTATTTAGTAATGGTTATCTTAATTGATAGTATGTTTCACGACAATAAAAAAAAGAACAGATCATTTTAAGAGGAAGTGTATGAGATGTATCACAAATATGTAAGTCTGCTTGGTGTGATTACCTATCAAGTCAAAGAAGGTTTTTTAGTTTCAATGACAATCGATGATTTAGATGTAGAAATTGAAAATAATGAGAAATCTAAAAAAATAGATAAGACTCTGGATATGTATTTCAATAATAAATTAAAGAATTTCAATATTCCTTTAGCATTTGAGAAGGGGACACCCTTTCAAAAGCAGGTATGGAATGAACTACTTAAGATTCCTTATGGAGAATCAAGAAGCTATCAAGATATCGCAAATCTAATAGATAACCCAAAGGCTGTTCGAGCTGTTGGACAAGCATGTAAGAAAAACCCAATAGGAATTGTCGTTCCATGTCATAGAGTGATAGGAAAAGATGGTAGCTTGACAGGATATTCTGGGAAGAATTATACACACATTAAAAAAATATTATTAGACCATGAAAAGAAAAATGAGGAAAAAGCATGACAGATCTTAAACTCAAAAATTATAGAAGAGACCTTCACCAAATACCAGAACTTGCATTTGATTTATATTTAACAAGTGCTTACGTTAAAAAAGAGCTTGAAAAGATGGGTTATCATACCATATCTACAGCAAAGACTGGTTTAATTGCAGTCAAAGAAGGTCAAAGTAAGGAAGCAATCGCCTTTCGTTCTGATATGGATGCATTGCCAGTTACTGAATTAACAAAAGCGAGCTTTTTATCCAAGCATGAAGGAAAGATGCATGCCTGTGGTCATGATGGTCATATGTCAATGCTTTTAGGATTCGCAGAATATGTAGCAAATCTCAAAAATCTTAAAAAGACAATCGTCTTTATTTTTCAGCCTGCTGAAGAAGGTCCAGGAGGAGCTAAGGTCATTATTGAAGAGGGCTTTTTCGAAAAACTCAATATTAAGCATATCTTTGGTATTCACCTCTATCCAGGCTTAGAAGAAGGGTTATACGGATTAGTTAATGGTCCAATGATGGCTCAAAATGGAGAATTCAATATTCATGTTCATGGAAAAAGTGCGCATGGTGCACAGCCACATTTAGGAAATGATGCAATACTTGCTGCATCTCATTTAGTAACTGGATATCATTCGATTATTTCTAGGTTTTTGGATCCATTAGATCCTGCAGTCATCACGATAGGAACTATTTTAGGTGGAGAAGCGAGAAACATTATCGCTCAAGACATTTATTTAACAGGAACAATTCGTAGCTTTAATCAAACAGTTTACGATACCATTAAGAAAAAAATGAGAGATATTGATTCTGGAATATCAAAATCATTTGATGTTAGTGTAAAAAACGATATCATCGATTATTATCCTCCAGTCATCAATGATCAAAAGCTTTTTCATATGCTAGAAAGCGATATGAAAGAAAATGAGTATCAAATCCTAAAGCCAATGATGTTTGCTGAGGATTTCGCTTTCTACCAGCAAAGAGTACCTGGAATGTTTGTCATGCTAGGAACGAAGAATGAAGAAAAAGGATATGTACATCCTTTGCATAGCTGCTATTTCAATTTTGATGAAAAGGTATTAATCAAGGGTGTTGAACTCTACATTAGAATTGCTAAATTACTTGAAATATTTTAAAAAATTAAAACATACAAAAAAAGGAATAACCGATTGCGTAGGATTATTCCTTTTTATTTTTTGATTATTTATTATCTTCAGGTATCCAATTAGAAAGTGCTCTACTAAGGGATTTAGGGTCAATAGGCTTAGATATATAGTCATTCATTCCTGCCTGCAGGCATAATGCTTTATCCTCTACAAACGCATTTGCTGTCATTGCCAAAATTGGAGTTTCTTTATTGAATGCTCGAATTTGCTTTGCAGCCTCAATTCCGTCCATAACTGGCATTTGAATGTCTAGTATGACTAAGTCGAATGGCTTTGATTTAACAAGATCAACTGCGATTTTTCCGTTGTTTGCTACAGTGACTTGCATGCCCATATTTGTTAAAATGCGATGTGCGAGCTTTTGGCTTAGGAAGTTATCCTCTGCAAGAAGTATTTTTGACCCTGCCTTTGGCATCACAGCTTGTGATTCCTCTAAATCGATATTTTTTAGTGTGGATTCAAGTTCATCTATTTCAACAGGAATGGTTAATATAAATTCACTACCTTCATTGAGCTTGCTTTCTACGGCTAATGTTCCATGCATAAGTTCTGAAAGTCTCTTAGAAATCGATAGACCCAATCCAGTTCCACCATAGAGTCTTGTGGTTGAAGAATCTGCTTGTTCAAACTCCTGAAAGAGTCTCTTTTGTTGATCTTCAGTCATTCCAATCCCAGTATCTTTAACCTTGAATGAAATATTAACGTGTGTATCATCTATTTTTTTATCTATAAATAAAACTAAACTGATTCCACCTGTATCTGTAAATTTGACTGCATTGCTCAATAGATTAATTAGAATTTGTCGAACTCGATTTGAATCACCGATGATGACTTCAGGGCAATCTATTTTTTCGATATCGATATATAACTTTTTAACCTTGACCATTTCAATCACAATCGATCTGACTTCATCAATAAGCTTATCTAGCTTGAATGGTCTTTCTTCAAGAATCATTTTTCCAGCCTCAATTTTAGATAAATCAAGGATGTCATTTATAATTCCTAGAAGATGTTTAGATGCGTCATTGATTCTATCGATATATTCTTTTTGTTCTGGATCTGTAATTTTTTGTTCAAGAAGGTGAGTGAAACCAATGATTGCATTCATTGGAGTTCTAATTTCATGACTCATATTGGAAAGGAAGCTGGATTTAATTTGACTGGATTTTTCTGCCTGTATTTTTGATTTATCTAGTTCTATTGCCTTATCATGAATAATATCTTCAAGCTTTAAACGATAGTTCTCAGCATCGATTTGTTCATTGATGCGTTCAGTAACGTCCTCAAGTGTCCCAAATAAAGCAACAACTTCCTGTCTATCATTGAGTTCAACTAAGGACTTAGCTTCTAGCCATTTGATATGCTTATTTACGATTACACGATGAGTAATCGTATATCCTTTACCGATATCCTTATAGTTATTCCAGTATTTGACTACATAATCCTTATCATCAGGATGTATGAGATCGACAAACGTTTGTTCCTTAATCTTTTGATTTTTTGGTATACCGAGCAGTTCATAGGTTTCATCTGCCCAGGTTAACTGGTTCTCTAAGACATCAAAATACCAAAAACCAGCATGCGAGACCTGATGTGCATACTGAAGAAACTTTTTATTAATATCTATTTTATGATTTATATTTTGATGGTTTGTCTTATGATTTGTGTCTTTATCGATTTTCATCGCTGTCACCATTTCTATTTGTGTCATTCATTATTTTTAATTATACCATTTTTAAAGGGTAAGGAAAAGAAGACAATTTCATAATTTATTAGGAAGCTTATTATAAATGTAAGCAAAATGAAAAAGTTTTACATTTGTGTAGACATTTCTAAATGAATGTGTTAAACTTTTCACGTAATTAAATCACTACGATTAAAGAGGCTGCGTTAAGTCAATAGTACCGAAAGGGAAAGGGAGTGACGCCGAAGCATTGAAATTATGCTGGGCATATATTGAATAAATATATGACTGTTCCATTGGGTTGCCCAACTCAAAAGGATTGCGCTTTATCGTGGAAGGGCGAAAGCATTGTTCTATTGAACCACTGGCTTTTGCTGTGGTTTTTATTTTTATACCTAAGGAGAATGCAGATTATGAACGAAAAAACAACAACAAATAACAATAATCATTTATTAATTGGTGGGGTAGATGCTCTTGAGCTTGTTTCAAAATACCAAACACCACTTTATGTAATGGATGAGGAAAAAATTAGAAAACAATGCCAGACATTCATGTCTAGCTTTAAGCATAATTTAGTAAATACTGAAGTTATTTATGCATCCAAGGCTTTTTTAAATATAGCAATGTGTGAATTGATTCAACAAGAAGGATTATCCTTAGATGTTGTTTCTGGTGGAGAGATGTTTACAGCAATAACTGCTGGATTTCCTGCATCGAAAATATTTTTTCATGGGAATAATAAATCAATAGATGAAATAAAGCTTGCTTTAGATCATCATATCGGAACAATCGTTTTAGATAATGAAGATGAACTCAAGCGTCTTTCCTCATTAGTCAATAAAGAACACAAGGTTAGAGTAATGCTACGTATCAATCCAGGCATCGATGCGCATACACACGAATACATTCGTACGACTAAAAATGATTCTAAGTTTGGTGTAAGTATTTTTGATCCAAAAACACTATTTTTAATCCAATCTATTCATAATAATCCATCCCTAGAATTCGTAGGGTTTCATAGTCATATAGGTTCACAAATATTTGAAGAAAATTCATTTAAGGAATTGGCTACAACCAATTTAAAATACATTCAACATGTAAAAAAACAATTAGGGATTGAAGTTAAAGAATTAAATCTTGGTGGTGGCTTTGGTGCACATTATACAAAGGAAGATAAGCCTTTTTCACTAGAATCCTTCCTGCCACAATTACTTGAAACCATCCATTTGATATCAAAAGAACTTGAAATTAAAACCCCTAAGATCTTAATTGAACCAGGTCGAGCAATTGTTGCTGAGGCTGGATATACACTTTATACAATTAGCGGGACGAAGGAAACATTTGGTGGAAAAAACTTTGTTTTCACAGATGGATCTATGGCGGATCACTTAAGAACAGCTTTATATCAAGCTAAATATCATGCTTCACTAGCTAATAGAATGAATGATCAAGTAGAAAAAAATTATACAGTAACTGGTAAGGCATGTGAATCAGGCGATATCATTATCAAGGATGTTATGCTACCAGTTCCAAAGGAAAACGATATTTTAGTCGTTTATTCAACAGGTGCATATCACTATTCAATGAGCTCAAATTATAATAGACTACTAAAGCCAGCTGTTGTATTTACAGCAAACGGAAAGTCAAGACTCGTTGTTAAAAAAGAAACGTATGAAGATTTAATTAGAAATGATTTAAGACTAGGAAAATAGAAAATGAACAATTCAGTTGTAATGAAATTCGGTGGATCATCAGTTGAAACCATCGAAAAAATGCAAAAAATAGCGAAAAGAATCATCAAGAAAAAGGAATCTTTTCAAAATGTAGTCGTTGTATTATCTGCAATGGGTAAAACAACCAATCATTTATTAGAAATGGCTAAGCAAGCTGCGAAGTATCCATCGAAAAGAGAGATTGATTTACTCATATCAACAGGAGAGCAGGTGTCAATTGCTCTACTGACAATGATTTTAAATGAAAATGGGTTTGAAGCAGTTGCATTAACAGGATTTCAAGCTGGAATAAAAACTGGCGGATTACACACGAAAAACAAAATACTTGATATTGATACTACAAACATTGAAAAGCATTTAAGTCAAGGGAAAATTGCTGTTGTTGCAGGCTTCCAGGGCTTAAATGAATTAGGAGATATTACCACTTTAGGTCGTGGTGGATCCGATACTACAGCAGTAGCTATTGCAGCGAAACTGCAATGTGCAGCAGAAATATATACGGATGTTGATGGCATTTATGGTGTTGACCCAAGACTTTATCCAAATGCTAGAAAGCTTGACATCATCAGCTATGAAGAAATGAAGGAAATGGCGTTTTTAGGTGCTAAAGTCATGGAGCCTAGATCAATAGAAATTGGACAACGCTATCAAGTGCCAATTTATGTGCAATCATCAATCCATGAAGTCGAAGGAACATTAATTAAGGAGTATACAAAAGTGGAAGAAAAAAGTATAACAGGTTTATCAATCAGTGAAAAGGTAATGATGGTAACAATTAAAAACTTTCCAAATCATGCATCTGATATTGCAGGATTGTTTATTGCATTGGCTGAAAATGAAGTCAATGTCGATATGATTAGCCAGACACCAACAGATGTTGGATATATCAATTTATCATTTACTGCAGGTGCAGATGATTTAGAAGCCGTTGATCAGGTTATTGAACAAATCATGAGTCAATATCAGGATATTGTTGCAGTTAAAAATATCAATGTCGTTAAAATTTCAGTTGTAGGAACAGGAATGAGAACTCAATCCGGTGTTGCAGCAAAGTTATTCAAGATACTAGCAGATAACGGAATTGACTTTATGTTAGTTACAACATCTGAAATTAGCATTTCATACACAATCGATAAGAAATTAATGAAAAAGGCAGTAGAAGCTATATCTGAAAAATTTGGTTTGTAAGGAGAAATTATGAAATTTCAAAAATATCATGGTACCGGTAATGATTTTATTATGGTATCCTTTATCCCATCCAATCCAGAAGAACTAGCAAAAAATATTTGTGATCGTCATTTTGGAATTGGTGCGGATGGCTTAATTTATCCAAGTGAATCAAGTGTTGCGGATATCAAATTCAACTATTACAATAGCGATGGATCCATTGCACCGATGTGTGGTAATGGTATGCGTTGCTTTGTTCAGTATTTACTAGATAACCAAATGATCAATAAGCATTCATTTAATGTTGAAACGTTAGCTGGAATTATTCACGTTGAATACAATCCAGAATCAAAACTTATCAAAATTAATCTTGGGAAGCCTATATTTAAATTAGAAGAACCTAATGTATCGACACCAATTCATGAATTCAAACAACAAGCATTAAGTATTTCTGGTAATATTATTAAGTTTTATACGATCAATATGGGAACACTACATACAGTTTTATATGTTACCCCAAACATGGATATCAAAAGTATAGGACCAGAATTATCTAAAAATAAGTTCTTTCCAAAGCATAGTAATGTTAACTTTGTTGAAGTTATCGATCAAAATACTCAAAAGATTACTACATTTGAACGAGGTGCAGGATGGACATTATCCTGTGGAACTGGTACTGCAGCAAGTGCAGTCGTTTCAAGAAAACTAGGACTAGTAAATGAGGTAGTTCAAAGTATTGTTCCTGGTGGAGTATTAAATGTTTATGTTGAAGAAGAAATCAAGCTAGAAGGACCAGCAAAAAGAATAGCAACAGGAGAATACGAATAAGATGAATAAAAAATACAAAGTAGCAGTCGTAGGAGCAACCGGTATGGTTGGTCTCACATTTATTAAGGTTTTAGAAGAAAGAAATTTTCCTTTATCAGAAATTGTCTTTTTCGCTTCAACTCGATCAGCTGGTTCTAAAGTATCTTTTAACGGTGCTGAATATGTAGTAGAAGAGCTTACTGAAAATTCATTTGATCAAGGATTTGACTTTGCATTGTTTTCTGCAGGTGGTGACACTAGCCTAAAATTCGCACCAATTGCAGCAAGCAAGGGTGTAGTTGTTATCGATAACTCATCAGCATGGCGGATGAAGGATCATATCAAGCTTGTCGTCCCTGAAGTGAATGCAGATGTTTTAACAAATAAAGATTTGATTATTGCAAATCCAAATTGTTCTACCATTCAGTCTGTTGTTCCACTTCATGTGATTCATGAATTATTCACTCTAAAGAGAGTCATTTACTCAACCTATCAAGCTGTATCAGGATCAGGATATAAGGGTGTTATGGACTTGAAAAATGGCTATCAGAATAAAGCTCCAGAGTTTTATAAAAAACAAATATTTGATAATTGCTTTCCTCACATTGATGACTTTCTAGATAATGGTTATACCAAAGAAGAAAAGAAAATGATGGATGAAACAAGAAAAATTTTAGGACTTCCTAACTTGCTTGTCAGTGCGACCTGTGTTAGAATTCCAGTAACAGTTGGTCATAGTGTTTCAATGAATGTTGAGTGTGAAAAACCTATCGATATGAACCTATTAATTCAGGCTTTTCAAGCAAACAAAGATATCGTATATTATGAGGGTAATAACTATCCAACACCTAAGGATGTAGATGGAAATGATCTTGTCCATGTTGGAAGATTAAGAATAGATTTAAGCACAGAAAATGGCATCCATTTATGGGCGGTTGCAGACAACGTAAGAAAAGGTGCAGCAACCAATGCAATTCAAATTGCAGAATACTTAATAAAGGAGAATCTAGTATGAGCTTATTTACAGGATCAGGTGTAGCTATCGTTACACCATTTAAAGAAAACGAAGTTGATTATGAGGCTTTTAGACGTTTAATTGAGTGGCATATTAAAGAAAAGACTGATGCGATCATCGTTTTTGGAACGACTGGAGAAAGTGCAACTTTATCAGTGGAAGAAAAGAAAAAAATTGTAGAATTTGCTGTAAAAACTGCAAATAAAAAAACACAAATTATTGCAGGTACAGGAACAAATGATACAAAAGTCTCGATTGAGCTTTCTATCTATGCAGAAAAGGTTGGTGCAGATGGATTATTACTCATCACACCTTATTATAACAAACCAACTCAAAGAGGGTTATATGCGCATTTTAAAGCCATTTCAGAGTATGTTAATATCCCAATCATCTTATATAATGTTCCATCACGCACAGGAGTGAACCTACTGCCTGAAACTGTCTTAGAGCTATCTAAAATCTCACAAATTAAGGCTATAAAAGAGGCCTCTGCAGACATCAGTCAAATTGCTAAGGTCATTGAACTTGTCCCAAAGAATTTTATCGTCTATTCTGGTAACGATGATCAGACATTACCGATCCTTGCACTAGGAGGAAAAGGAGTTATTTCAGTTACAGCTAATATTACTCCACGATTAATTCATGATCAAGTCATTGGTTATTTAAATGGTGAGGAAAACTCTGTTAAATCATTTCTTAAAACTAGAGAATTACATCAAGTAATGTTTATCGAGAGCAATCCAGTTCCTGCGAAAACAGCTTTAAATCTTATGGGTTTAATTGAAAAGGATGTTAGACTTCCTCTAGTTCAATTAGAGGATAAAAATCTTGAAACACTAAAGCAAGTACTGACTAAATATCAGTTGATTGGAGTTAAAAAATGAAGGTATTAGTTATTGGATCAAAAGGAAAAATGGGAGCACTTGTAGAATCCATTTTAAAGAATGATTCATCCGTTGATATGGTTTACGGATTTGATCAAGAAGAAGATCTTTCTCATCAAACATTTAACTCATTTTCTAGTATTCCTAAGGTTGATGTGGCTATTGATTATTCACATCCAAGTTTATTATCTGATATTTTAGCTTACGGATTAAAGAATCAAACACCATTAGTCATAGCGACTACAGGCTATAGTGAAACTCAAGAAAAAGAAATATTAAAAGCAAGCCAAAAGCTTCCGATTTTTAAGAGCTCTAATTATTCATTTGGTGTTGAAGTTGTTTCTCAGGTCTTAAAGCAAATTTCTTCATTTCTTGAAGCTGATTATGATATTGAAATTGTCGAAAAGCATCATCACTTAAAGGTGGATGCTCCAAGTGGGACGTCATTACACCTTGCAAATACGATCAATGAATCTCTTCTAGTCAAAAAGAATTTAGTCAATGGGCATCAGAATAAAAGATTAGATAATGAGCTAGCGATTCATGCAATTAGAGGTGGATCTGTAGTTGGAGAACATTCGGTTTATTTTTTAGGACAAGATGAAGTGATTGAAATTTCGCATGTTGCTCAGTCAAAGGCAATTTTTGCACATGGATCGATTAAAGCAGCGAAATTTATTGTAGATAAAAAACCAGGAATGTATAAGATGAAAGATATATTTAAGGAGCTGAACAAATGAGTGAATTTTTGTTAGATGCATATGAAATTGCGAAGTTTATAAAGGATTCGAAAAAAAGAACACCAATTAAATTGTATTTAAAGGGTAATATGAAGGCTATTGATTTTTCCAATGTTTTAGCATTTGGCGACGAAAATCATCAAATCGTTTTTGGCGAAATTGTTGAAATAGAAAAAATATTAACTGATTATAAATTATATATTACTGAACACGTGATTGAATATGACAGAAGAAATTCTGCGATTCCACTATTAGATATTACTAAAATTCAAGCAAGAATTGAACCAGGCGCTATCATTCGTGAGCATGCTACCATTGGTAAGGATGCTGTTATTATGATGAATTCAACGATCAATATTGGTGCTGTTATTGGTGATAGAACGATGATTGACATGAACGCAGTTGTTGGAGCTAGAGCAGTTATCGGGAAAAATTGTCATATTGGTGCAGGAGCAGTTGTTGCAGGTGTTTTAGAACCACCTTCAAAAACACCAGTCATCATTGAAGATGATGTTTTAGTTGGTGCAAATGCAGTTATCCTTGAAGGTGTAAGAGTTGGTAGAAACTCAGTAGTTGCTGCTGGAGCAATAGTTACCGTAGATGTTCCAGAAAATGTAGTTGTTGCGGGTTCTCCAGCAAGAATTATTAAAAATAAAGATGAAAAAACAATAGAAAAAACATTGATTCTTGACGATCTAAGAAAGTAGGTATTTATGGATTTGTTTGAGTTAGATCAAAAATATATATTAAATACTTACAAAAGAATGCCTTTAGAAATAGTAAAAGCTAAGGGCTCATATTTATATGATGAGAAAAATAACAAATATTTAGATATGTTTTCTGGTATTGCTGTTTCTAGCTTAGGTCATTTGCATCCTCATATCATTCGTGCAATGAAGAATCAAATGAAGAAAAATCTTCACTTGTCTAACTATTTTGTCTCAAGACCACTGGTAGACCTTGCAGAAGGACTCGTTAAAAATAGCTTTGCATCTAAGGTGTTTTTTACCAATTCAGGGGCTGAAGCTATTGAAGCATCCATTAAACTTGCTAGAAAATATGGAAAATCAATTAGTCCTAATAAATTTAAAATGATTGCTCTTACTGAATCCTTTCATGGAAGAACGATGGGTGGACTATCTCTGACAGCACAATATAAATATCAAGAGCCATTTCTCCCCCTACTACCAGGTGTGACCTATGTAAAAAGAAATGATGTGGCTGAGTTAAAAAATGCGATGAATGATGATGTCTGCGCAATCTTTATTGAAATGATTCAAGGAGAAAGTGGCATTCAAGTACTAACTGAAGAATTTATAGATGAAATGATTAAAACTGCTAAGGAACACAAAATATTAGTCGTTGCAGATGAAATTCAAACAGGATTATTAAGAACTGGTAAGCTATTTGCCTATCAGCATACCAAATTAATTCCAGATATTCTAACTCTTGCTAAGTCATTAGGTGGAGGATTACCACTTGGAGCGATGCTTGTTAGTGAGTCACTCGAAAATGTCTTAAAAGCTGGTGATCACGGAACTACATTTGGAGGAAATCCACTTGCAGCAGCCTCAGGACTTGCTTCATTTCAAATACTATCAAACGAATCGATGATTCTTGAAGTTCAAGAAAAATCTAAATGGTTATTTCAAGAATTAAATCAGCTAAAATCAAAGTATAGCATCATCAAGGAAATCAGAGGAAAAGGACTAATGATTGGTATCGAAGTTGGTGGATTTGCTGAGCAAATCAAAAGGGAAGCATTTGCTAAAAATGTGTTACTCAATATTACCAACCAAACGGTAATTCGATTACTACCGCCATTAAACATCAGTTACAAAGATTTAAAAGTTTTTCTAAATACTTTCGAAAACGTATTAATTACATTAAAATCAACTTAAAATGGGTAAATGACGTTACCCATTTTTTCTTTCTAGGGTATAATGATTTCAAAGCATCGAATATGATTGAAATGACGAATAAGTTATCTAGTAAGTAATATAATGACTTATTAAGTCAATAATCATCAGTATTTCGGGTTTGTGGTTGAAATATTCTCAAATATCACATAAAATGATAGTAGTACGATGAAAGAAGGAATTGAGTGAAGCGCTACACCTGGAAACTTGCAATTGCATTTATATTTTCCTACATACTGCTCATGCTGGTGGTTGTTTTTGCTTATATCAATATTTCCAAGAATTTTATTGAAAGACAAGCTAGCAATAATCTCCTTGATTCAGGTGAAGTTTTATCAGATCGTTTCAATGCACAACTTGATTTTGACTATAACAAACTTAAGGATACGATATTGACATATGAGTCCCAATCACTTGACCCAGTGACAACGCTAAAAGCGAATATAGATCAATTATTGGTATATGGTTATACCTACACCGGTTTTGGTACATTAGATGGTAGAGTCTTAACCATTGATGGTATAGATTATACCTACATCACTGAATATGTTCTAATAGACTACGCTGAAAAAGTTACAATCTATTCATTTCAAAGTGCATTCAATGTAGGAGACAATACGAATTATATTTTCTTTAAAGTCAATAACATCATTGCTTATTTTGAAGCTGCTCCATATATTGAATCTTTAATGCAGTCAAATACGACAGCTAGCAACTTCTTAGTTATGTTTTCTGACAATTCAATTGTGTATAAAAGCTTTACAAATGGAACAATCAACTTTTTCTATGATTATCTAAGAAACGAATTCGTTAGTGAAACTTCGATCAATAGCATTAAAGACAAGTTAATGTCAGGTTTACCACATGTCGTACAGCTAAAATTTTTAGGTGAACCTTCATTTATTACGTTTAATCCACTAGATACAAGCTTCTCATTGAAACAAATTTATCTAGTTGTTGTTTATAATCAAAGCGATGTCATCATATCGATGTCATATTTAACTAATATCCTTTGGGCGTTATTTTTTGTAATCTTTTTGTTATTCGCATTGGCTTTAGTAATTATTTATAAAATTTTAGTCACCAAGATTAATGATATCGAAAACGCTAGAATCACCCATTATTATGCTAAGCCTTATATCATATGGATTACTGGTAAAGGAAAAATCAAGAGTTATAATCAAAGCTTTAAAAAACTTTTAGGCGATTATGACATTTATGATAAAATACAGGATTTCAAAATCAAAACTGAGTTTGACATGGAAAACATCGAGGATGTTATCCATCGTCAAAGAGCTTTTACTGCGATATTTGAATTGGGCTTAATGAAGCTGGTCTATATTAGATTTATTCCAATGCGTTCAGGTGGTGGGTACTTACTTGTTGGTGATGATATATCTAATATTGAAGGTGCTTTTGATGAGTATAAGTCCTTAGCTTTATACAATAAAGTCACACATCTTCCAAACTACAACAGCCTAAGAGCAGACTTAATAGCTTTCTTTAATGATTTGGATGCAGTAAAGAAAATGAATTCATTACTAGCAATCGACATTGTATCATTCTCTAAGATTAATATCTTATTGGGTGAAAAGAGTGGAGATAGATTTCTTGTTATCATTTCAGAATTGATTGATGAATCCTTAGAGGGTTATCCTGCAACGCTTTATAATATTGAAGCAGATAGTTTCTTCATTTTCTTCAAGGACATCGAGAATTATAACTGGGTTACTAGATGGATTACAAAGATTTTGAGTATATTTGAAAAGCCAATAACAATTGACAAGAACTTTATCAATATTGATGTCAAAATTGGTGTATTTCATATAGAATCCGATCGCTATGAAATATTGAATGCTGATGTTGCCTATGATAACGCGAATTTAGCTCTAAACCATGCAAAGGAATCCAATACACATAAACATTTTATTTATGATGTAAGCTTAAGTATGGTTGCATCCCGTGAACAGTTGATGGAAGCTGATTTAGCGATTGCAATTAAGAATCAAGAGTTTTATATGGCACTTCAACCTCAATATGACAATAGCAAAGAAATGATTACAGGATTTGAAGCGCTAATTCGTTGGAAAAATCCAAAGTATAGCTCAGAATCACCTTTGAAATTCATTCAAATGGCTGAGCGTAATAATATGATCATCGATATTGGCCGTATTGCACTTCATGAGACATGTCAGATTGCTAAGGAAATGGAAAAATATAACGTACATCTATCCTTAAATATTTCTCCAGTTCAGATTTTACAAGCTGGGTTCGTTAATGAAATCATCACTGTATTTGAGCAATATGACCTAAAAAAGCATTCTATTAGCCTAGAAATCACCGAAACATTCTTAATTGGATCATTCGAGCTCGTTATCAACAAACTTAAATTACTTCAAAAATATGGATTTGACATCCATCTAGATGACTTTGGTACAGGTTATTCATCACTTCAATATTTAAGAGACTTACCAATTAATACGATTAAAATAGACCGTGCATTTATTATTAATTTGGAAACAGATGCCCATTCTAGAGCAATCGTTTCAATGATTTCCAGCTTAGCTAAAAACGTTGGCTTGGAAGTTATTGCTGAAGGTATTGAAAATGAGAAACAAAATCTAATTGTTTACAAGAGTGGATGTAATGTCATTCAGGGTTACATGATTTCGCAGCCAGTTGTTAAAAGTGAAGCAATCAAATTGCTTATTGACTATAATATAGATAAGACAAAGAGAGTTGACGTTCAAAGACTTATCAAACCGAAGGAGATCAAGAGATGAGATGGTTTAGCATATATCAAGCAAGTGCTGAGTTGACAATTATTTTAACTATGGTTTCAATATTGTTTATGCTAGCAGCAATCTATTTTTTAGCACGCTCTTATTTCAATGAACGTCAAAAAATAAAGGAAGAAAAGGCATTAACCATTGAAGGTGTGTTGACTAGAGCAGAAATTACATCTATTATTACATCTCACATTGCTAGAGCTGGTAAGGATGGTCAATTTTCACTTATTTATCTTGATTTGGATAAGTTCTCTGATTTCATTAACGCATTTGGTCAAAATGAAAGTGAAAAGATTATTGAAAAGATTGTTAAAAATATTGAATATGCATTACCTAAGACAGTCAAGCTAGCAAGACTTCAAAATGATGAATTCCTAATTTTCTTATCGATGGATTATGATCGAACAGAAGCAGTTGACTTAGCAAATAAGGTAAAAATCGCGTTAAGTCGTCCAATTAAACTTTTCGGTGATACCTCGATTAATTCAACAGCATCGATATCCATTGCATTCTTTCCAATACATGGTGGTAATTTAAAGGACTTATTAAATTCACTTAAGCTAGCAACCTATATAATCAAACGTAATGGTGGTAATGCAATCAGAGTCTATTCAGATGAAATGACAACAGAGGGTGGAGAGCATGTTGAGTATTACTATCAAATCAAGCATGCTATTCAGCATAAGGAGTTCCAATTGTTCTATCATCCGATGATTGATATAACATCGAATAACATCTTTGGTGTTGAAGCACTCATACGTTGGAATCACCCAGAGCACGGTTTATTATCACCATTTAAATTTCTAGGTATTATGGAACAATCAGGTGACATTAACTGGATTGGTTTATGGGGATTAGAAACTGTCATCAAGACCTATCAAGAGTTAAAACAAGAATTTCCGAAACGAAATATATTATTTTCGATTAACTTAAGCCCTAAACAGCTTATGAATGAAAATTTATCTTTTGAATTCCAAAAACTATTAAAGAAATACCGAATGAATGCTGAAAATATCATCTTAGAAATCATTGAATTTGCTGTCTTTGATAAGCCTCTTCAAATTCATAAAACACTGTCTGACTTGAAGAAAATGGGTTTTCAAATTGCGATTGATGGATTTGGTCTAGACTATGCAACTCTCTCTAAGGCAGAGGCATTGGATATCGATATCATCAAGCTAGATAACGAATTCTTAAAGGAAGAAGAATCCTATATGAAGGCGAAGTTCGCATCTCTTCTAGTTGAGTTCGCACATAAGAATAAGTATACAGTCATATGTGAGGCAATTGAAGATCTACCTATGCTAGAGGAAGCGAAGAAATATCAAATTGAAGTCATGCAAGGTTTCTACTTCACCAAACCACTTTCAGCAGAAGCTCTGCGTGGATATATAGGTACAGAAGCCTGGAAAGATGTTCAAAAATAAAAAGAATTGAATGAAAAATGAACTGCTTGTTAATCAGGCAGTTTTTTTATTTTTATAGTGTTTAAATAAGTATTATTTATTGAAATAAATTTGAAGTCTTAAGAAATAATGATGTACATTGACATAAATAATTACGTTTATCTTAACAAAAACGGAATATTTATAAACATTAAGAATTTGTAAGGGAAATGAAATAAACGTAAGCAATTTATAACAATTTTTTAATTTTAATTTGTGTTTTGTTGTGATAGTATCGAGTTATAGAAAAGGGAAGAAGTGATTTTGAATGAAGTTATCCAAGGTTCTTAAAGTTCAAAAGTCAATCAGACAAAAGCGAATGCAGTCCTTATTCTTTATCGGATCTGGCATTCTTTCAGTCATTTTCATTCTCATAACTTTCTATGGACAACAAGCAGGGAACTTCGTCATGACAGTTGATTACGATGCATATAAACGAGGTATAGTCTTATCCAATGATGAAACTTTCAATAATGCTCAGGCAAGATTGATGACAAAGCCTGTTGGAGAAGCAAGAGACATGACATACTCTTGGTTGAAGATTGAAGAAGTATCAGCAACTACAGGAAATTATAGGGATCCAGATTATGATTATGTTGCATATACATTTTATCTTCAAAATAATGGAGTCGAAGCCGTTAATATCATCTATCACATTAGAATTACAGATACATATAAAGGAATGGATGAGGCAATAAGGGTTTTAGTGATTGAAGAAGGGGTAGAGACGATTTACCAAAAACCAGATAATAACCCTGGTGGTGGTGTCTTAATTAGTTATCCTCTTGAATTACAGCGTACTGAAAAGTTTTTATCAGAAACCATTGTAACAAGAAAAAGAATTTCCAATTTTACACCAGGACAGATCAGAAAATTCAGTGTTGTGATGTGGATTGAGGGAACTGACCCAGATTGTACAGATGATATCTTAGGTGGAATGATTAAGCTTCAGATGAACTTCTCGATTGAAAAACCATAGGAGGAGGGCATATGAATAAAATAAGGAAACTCTATCTATCAACACTCTCACTTCTATTTATCCTCATGATCTTTGGTACTGTCACCTACGCGTGGATTACGATGTCAACGATTAATAGTATTGAAGGCTTATCATTAACTGCAACAACAGCAAGTGAACTAGAAATATCACTCGATGGCATCAATTTTGGAAATCACATTGATTCATCAGTGATTGAAGTATATTTCGGTAATCCAACACTTAAGGATGTTACCTCAAGAAATGGTGTTGACTTTAGAAGAGGTGGACTTACTGAATATGGAGTTGCAATTCCAAACCGAGATTATATGTCCTTCGAATTATGGTTTAGGACCTCAAAGCAAGAACATGGACTCTATTTAATCAATAATGTTAGTCCAACTGTCATGTATGATACAACAGCTAAAGGAACATATGTCGTATCAAGAGGTAGAAGCTGGGAAAGTAGTGTTGACTTCTTAAACGGCAATCAAATTGGCAATATGGTTTATAAGGGTGATGTCAACTTCTATTATGCAAGTCAAGCAGTAAGAATTTCAGTTGAAGAACTCAAGGATGATGAAAATTTGCTTGACACAAGAGATTTAAATGATTTAAGGGTATTTCTATACGATCCATCAGAAAATGAATCTAGAGGATACGGAAAACCATATGGAGCATATAGCTACTTTGCACAGCATACCGGAGTTTTCATAGAATTACCTAGTGAATTACCACCTACGAGCTACAGATTATCAGAGATGGATCCTATGAATCCATATCAGGCTTTAGATAATGAATCACTGGTTGCACTACTACAGGAAACAATTCATCAAACACCAGCAGGAAAAACTTATTATCAAGGCAAGGTTAGAATTAATATCTGGATAGAAGGTTGGGATGCAGATGCATTCGACGCAATTATCTCAGATCGAATTAAAATGCAGCTGGAATTCAAAATTGCACATCCAGCACAGTAACTTATGTGTTCATTTAGCATAGCTAATTGATATAGAAAAAAATAAAAGAAAAAAATATAAGGAGACTAGAAAATGAACAAACTCACAAGAAAGTTAGTATTATCCGTTTTATCAGTCGTTTTAACAGTGGTAGCACTTGGAACTACGACATTTGCATGGTTTACAATTACGAATACAGCAACAGTACAACCATTTCAAGCAGAAGTTATTGCTGATTCAGGGATTCAAATTGCGATAGGTACTGGAGATCCTCTATCATTAGAATGGAAGACTACATTGACTACACAAGACATTATTAATTATATGACACTCACTTATGGTGTAGATGGATTTAGATTCAATCACGTAACTTCACCTGATGGAAGAAATTTTTACACACTAGGTACAGTCGGTGTTGGTGATGGTACAACAGAAGGCTATTTACAATTACCACTTCATTTCAGATCAGATTCTACATCTAAAATCAATTGGAGCTATGTTTCATTAAGTGGACTAGATGCTTCATTTACAACTAGAGTAGCGTTTACCGACAGTAAAGGTGTTGCTCGTGCTGCTAACAGTTCACTACTTGTTAATCCAGCAGACGCGATGAGAATATCTATCACTGGTCAAGTTGCTTCACTTCAATCAACATTAGCTTATGAAAATCCAAGCTCTGATACAAACACAGTTCTTGGTGGTTTAGATGCAGAAGATCTACGTGGAACTACTGAAGATGTACAAGGCGTACCTACCTATATTGGTGTTAATGGTGCTCAAAACTACTTCTACAGATCCAATGCGATTCTTCCTGGTGGAAGTAATGCAGTTTCTACAGTAACAACTTTAACTTCTTTAGATAACAATCTAATCCTAGACATGGCTTCAGGTCAAGAATTAACAGCTGATGCTGAATACTATGGACAAGTTACTGTACGTATTTGGTTTGAAGGTTGGGATGCAGAAGGCTACAATGCATTATTAGGCAGAACAATCCTTGCATCATTTAGATTCCAAGGAGCATAATATTTAAATAAAATAACGATTTCTAGTCGGGTAAGTGCAACAACGTTCATGTTGCACTTACCAACCTACTTGGTGACTAAAAATAAATGAGAGGTTTATATGAATCCTATTACTAGAAAAAAAGTAGTTAACATAATTAAAGTATCACTTAATGGAATATTTTATGCTGTTATTATCTTTTTGGTGTTATTTTCAGTTGCCAGTATCAAACTAAAATCGCAAGCTGATATAGCAAATATTTTTCAAACTGGTTTTCTTTCTGTGCAATCGGATTCGATGACAGGAGATAACAAAGATTCCTTCAATCAAGGAGATGTCATCTTGGTAAGTATGTTAAATGATCAATCTAGATCTCATCTACAAGTTGGAGACATTGTTACATTTTATGATATGAGAATTAGAAGTCATAATACGCATCGTATCGTCTTGATTGAGTATATTGATGGTGAAGCATTTTTAATCACTAAAGGTGATAATGCAACAGAAGCAGATCGACCAATTCATATTTCAGAAGCACTATCCGTGCATCGCCAAACCATACCAGGTATTGGAAATATGCTTGATTATCTTCAATCACCAGTTGGATTTGCTTTATTTGTAATTCTTCCTGTGTTAGTCTTACTTTTACTAGAAGGAGCATTTTTAGTAAGATTCCTTCTTGTGATGAATAAAGAAAAACTTGAACTTAAGTTTAAAAAAGAAGTTCAAATTGTGAATCAAAGCTTGGAATCAGAAATAGAGGCAATTCGCAAGGAAATACTTCGCGAACTTGAGTTAACAAAGGGATAATCAAAAAGATATAATCGATTTTTTAGGAGAAGACCATGGTAGAATTTGGACGTTATTATATCAATTTCATCAGAGAATTCTTTCAAAAAATCGTTGATTTTTTTAAAGGAATATTCCAAGTGTTTAGTGCACTGTTCTTAGATGGAGTCTCAGATCTTTTTACAGATTTCATGTTAGCATCGATTCATTTTTCACTTTTAGACTGGGTAATGACAATTATCGTGTTTGTAATCAACATTGTCTTTATTGTAATTCTAACGATGAAGCTAGCTCAAGCACTAAAAAGATATATAAAATTTTCTAAGCAAGAGATTGAAAAGGATGAGCTGGTCGCTGAAATTGCATTTCTAAATCAAAAAGCTATCGAGTTGATTGATGAGAAGAATAAGATTTTAGCACTTAAGGTATCCAATTTAGGTATCAATCCTGACCATCCAGATGGTGAGGATTTTGAAGAAGATCCTAATCTTCCACAATCCAGATTTGTTAAATTGATTCAAGTGGATTTAGATTATAAGGATGTCGTCACAACACTAAGAATGAAGGATGATGACATGATTAGTTTAAAGGATCTTGTTACAAGATTCATAAACTTTTCAGCAAGTAAATTAGGTCTATATTATAATAACAAGATTATATCAGCATTCTTTGCTGGTATGGCAGCTTCTAAAACAATGATTTTAGAAGGTATTTCAGGTACTGGTAAAACATCACTACCTTATGCAATGGGTAAATTCTTTAATCATGATGCAGCTATTATTGCGGTTCAACCCTCATGGAGAGATCGCGCAGAAATGATTGGTTATTTGAATGAATTTACTAAAAAATTCAATGAAACAGATTTCTTAAAGGCAATTTATGAAACTACTTACCGTGAAGATATTAATATTATCGTTCTAGATGAAATGAATTTAGCACGCGTTGAGTACTATTTTGCAGAGCTATTATCACTTCTTGAAATGCCAGATCATGACCAATGGTTAATTGATATTGTTCCAAATACAGAGCCTGGTGATCCCAAGAACTTCCACAGAGGTAAGATTTTACTACCTCAGAATGTATGGTTTATCGGTACAGCAAATAAGGATGACTCAACATTTATTATCACCGATAAGGTCTATGACCGTGCCACTCCAATTGAAATCAACACAAAATCACAATATATCGATGCACCACCTACCGAAGGTGTTACATTCAGCTATGACTATTTAACAGATCTTTTTAGAACTGCATTTAAGGAACATCCAATGAGCTTAGCTGCAGTTGAAAATCTAGAGAAGTTAGATAACTTCATTACTAAGAATTTTAAAGTTACATTTGGTAACCGTATAATGAAACAAATCAGATCATTCGTACCAGTCTATGTAGCATGTGGTGGTAGTGAATATGAAGCGCTTGATTATATGGTTGCAAGAAAGATCTTTAGAAAGTTTGAAGGCTTAAATTTACCATTCTTACAGACTGAAATCAATGATTTATCGAAATTATTAGATAAGCTCTTTGGAAAAAATGAATTTGAGGAATGTCAAGCATTTCTAAATAATATTAAGAAGCAATTCTAATAAGGAAGGTGAGTGTATGAAAAAAACAAACAATCACAGCTTGCATCGGATGATGATTCTCTCTGTTGTTTATTTTCTTTCTGCATTCATGTTACTTTCGGTTACAGTATATGCTTGGTTTATTATTACTAATGAAAATAACACTCAATTGATTTCACATATATCAGATGTTGAAGCAGAATATGAGTTTTATGTCTATCAAAATCGATTACATGATGGAAGTAATGAAATAACACTTGAGAATAATGTGTGTCTAACCACTGGTGAAGATTTATGCTATAAATTAATACCAAACCCAACATCTGCACATCTAATGGATGGAAGTGCTGCACCTGGAGAAAGATATTCATTTGCGATTAAAATTTTAGCACTAGGAAACTCAGTATCTTATCTGAATTTAAGTATGAGCGGTGTAACATCTTCTGGCTATGATTTATACCAGAATAGAATCCAAAATGCTTTTTATTATCAAGTCACTAAGATTGTATATGTCCAAGACGATGTCGAAACTGAGGACAAAAAAAATATTTCTCCTACTCAATATTCCTATGGCTATTTCGATGAAGACTCAAGTCATCATTATCCATTAGTCAAAAATGTTCCATTATTTATTAACCAAGAGCTTGGATCCTCTTTAATTATCTTCTTTGATTTTTATTTTGATCCAACAATATTTGGTTCTGACATCAATCAGATACCTTACACCAATTCAAATATTTTTATGAATCAGATATTTACTGTACAAGATATATTTATGCTAATATCCAGTGAGCTGACATAAAAAGGATAGGAGTTCATGTCTATGCGTAAATTATTAATTGTGACACTCATTTTATTTGCTACACTGTCAACTGCATTGATTACGCATGCATGGTTTACCTATGTTCAAAGAAAATCGATTGCACAATTTGTATCCAATGAAATCGTAGTAGAAACTAGAGCAAACGATGAACTCATCCTTGATCAATTTGATTTAGATGAACTTGCCTATATTGATTTTGAAAATGATTTGATGAATGATCTATCAAATGTCTTTGATGAAATGGCAACTTCAATTGATATAGATATCATCCTAAGCAGTAACTCTCCACTCACTAGACATATCATCAATGTGGATGTAAATCATGATGCAATCATCATGCTAATTGTTTATGAAGGTATTAATCTGGGTAGTCAACACCAAAAAAACACAGCTTATTATAGCTTAATTCAAACGATTTACTCTCCACTTACTGAGAGAGCAGACATTATGGATGCAATTTACTTATACAATCAAAGTATATTGAATGATATTAAAAATACGACATTATTCCCTGGAGATAAGCTTTCATTTCAACTCGTTTTTTGGGTTGATTATGATTTGATTGAATACCCAGAAAACTACTTAGATTATGAATTTTCAATGACTGTTAGCATTAACTCGGTTTCTGCTAAAAAAGAGGTAGATTAAGATGAGAATATTAAAAAACAGATATTTTCTTATTGGTGTTTTGTATGTCATCTTATTATTACTTTCTGTAGTGTTAACGTTTGCTTACTATACGACAGATAAGGAATATGGAATTACGCTTTCAACAGGTGATATAGAGATTGTTGCATATATATCATTTGATGATTTATATATCGATAGCGAAAGCATATATTACGACACATCAAAGAATGTTTTATTAGTGAATACTTATGATCCAGAGAGTCAAAATTATATAGGAAAGCTTGATATAAGAATTACAGTTAAAACATCTTTAGCATCGAGATTAAGAATCAAACTCATGGATGAGTGGGAACTCACAAGAACATATAAGGAAGACAATAGACAAACAGTTGAAACAATATATCATACCAATAAAGAGTCATCATATTACCCATTTTCATTATTAAAAATGGGCAATGAATTTTCACCACTTTTTGAGTCAGATGGCTATGCCTATGAGCAAAGCATACTCACTCAAGGTGTAATCAAAGAATTTCATTTAGTTGACGGTGGAGATCGCTTCTCCGTACGTAACAATGTATTCTTTGAAGAGTCATGTACATTAAAATTAAGCTTTATTATTGATGTAATACAAGCCAACAGATATGTTGAGCTATGGGGGCTCTCAAGAGATTTTTATAACGAATAGGAAGGTGAAGCAATGAAGAAAAATATACTCAAAAAAACATTGATTATATGCTTTGTTGCTGCGCTCTTTTTTTCTTTTTACAAGCCTGCCAATCTAGTGAATATCAAGGGATATAATTTTGATTCATCAGTAAGCTGGAGAGGAGAAGACCTAGGCTTCTCCGAACTGAAAACAATCAATTACGAAAGTAATTTTTTACCATTTTCGAGCATTACTGAATCCGTAGTCGGAATTGACCTAACAAAGACTTATGTAATTGAAAATGCTTATGACCTATATATGTTTTCCTATTTAAGCAAGGGAAGCGATCGATTAGTCTATTTATCGCTTAATTATGTATTAGGCAATGACATCGATTATTTTGACGTTGTGTCACAAGATATCACGACAAGATTTCATCCTGTTGGCTTTATGGAACCATTTAACGGTACCTTTGATGGACAAGGCTTTGAGATCACAAACCTCTATTTTCAAACGATTATGGATGAAGATATGTATGATATGGAATACCCAGGCTTAAGATATTTTTCGATGTTTTCTAAGGTTGGCGTTGATGGTGAAGTTAAAAATATCGGTTTAATCAATCCAATAATTATTCAACCTCTTGAGTGGGGAAATATGCAATATGTCTCTGCACTTGTTGGTGAAAATAGAGGATTAATTAAAAATGTATATCTAAAGGATACGCGTGAGGATGCTTCAGGATTTCATGCTGAAGGAGCCTTTGAAATATCTGGATTGGTATCAAATAACATTGGACAAATCTCTAATATTTTTGTTGTTTCTAAGCATATCAAATCAAGAGCTGTTATCCATAATGTTTCAGTGAGTCCAGTCGTTGGAATCAATTCATTGACTTTAGATAAAGTCTACTATGATCAAACAATATATAGTGATCTAGATGCTGATTTATCTATAGGAAATGGAATTGAAACAAGTGAGTTTAAGAATCACGCTTTATTTTCTGATTCATGGTTTTTCTATGATTCATATTTAGGTCTAGCTCAATCAACTGCAGAACAAAACCAACTATATTTAAAGCAAGATTATCCTATTTTAAAGGGACTTAAGGTCAGTCAATATCAATTAGAGATTATGGATGCAATGGATTTACTTTATATGAATCAATTACTCTTAGTCTCTGGTTTATATCGCTCTAGCGAATATGTAATCAAGCATGATATCGATATGAATCAAGTATCAAGAGATGCATATATTGCAGCTCCTGTAGGCTTCAATGGCGTATTAAAAAGTAATCTAGTCAATGAATCCAATGTTTTGTATCTAAGAAATGTAGAACAGGGTGGAGATCCAAACTATCACTCAATCATAAATTTATCGATTACAAATTACACCTTATTAGGTAAGCATGCTAGCTATGCTCTTTTCGCATCACTATTTGGTACTGTCAAAAATATTAACTTTGTTGATTTTAATTTGAAAACTGAAGATTTACAAAAGACAAATGAGAAAAAGAGTGTAACAGTTGGTTTAATTGCCGGTCAAATGAATGGCGGAATTATTGAAAATGTTCATAGTAAAGGAATTATAGAAGTCACAAATTCATCCGATTCAATCGGTCGAATTCTACTTGGTGGTTTAGTTGGTAGAGGAAGTGGATCTTTTAAAAGAGTATCTCATACAGGAACTATTGATGCAGGTATTCATGCACTTTCAGTGGATTCAAATCACGCAACAGTTGCAGGTATCATTGGTGAATCAGATTTCATTTACTTAAATGAAGTGATGAATGTAAGTTCTATTCTAGGACCAAGCTATGAAACCTATGACAATCAATATACTTATGTCGGTGGAATTATTGGCAAGGGTAGCATCGAATATGCTTCAAAGGTTATTAATCTAGGAAATATTATCTCTAATCATGAATCAGGATATATTAATCATCTCTATTTAGGTGGTCTTTTCGGATTATTAGAGAATTTAAATAAAGAAATGAGTAGATTCTATAATTACGGATCACTTCAAGTAAATATCAGTAAAGCTCAAAATATAAAATTGGCTGGTATAGGTTCAATTGATACTGAATCCATATTAAATATCAATAGCTTAACAAATAATGGTCAGTTCATAGTAAATAAAGTTCTAGGTGTTACACTCAGTGAATCAGAGTTAAACTCAATGCAAGTCCAATTGGCTGGCACTTTGATTATCAAGAATGGTCTCGGAACTCTTACTGGACTATTCAATGAGAAGAATATAAACGCTGACTTAAGTCTAGTTAATCAAGTTGCAGGTATATTGATTTCAGAGGAAACAACTAAACTAGATATACTACAGGCATATAATAAAGGAAATATTTCTTTAACATCGAATCATTTAATGACTGAAGACTTGATCAAGGTTTCTGGTATGTTTCTTGGAAAAAACTTGTCAGTTGAACATTTTAGAAATGAAGGAAATATAGATATAACTTTGAACCAATTAGAATCAGAGTTTCTTATTCAACCATCTTTATTCATTTCTGGTTTATTAGAAGAGGTAAGTCAAGATCATTATGCAATCAATGGCTTTAACGGTGGATCAATTATCGTTTATCAACATCCATCCATATCATCTAAATATTTAATGAAAATAGCTGGTATTGCATTAAGAAACTTAAATACCAATCATTATATAGATCAAAATATTGATTATCAATCCATTGACATTAAAAATCAAACCGGAAATATGGATCATGTATTAAATCATGGTGATATATCCGTTTTAGGTAACTATCAAACGCATATTTATGCATCTGGTATTGTTTTATATAACTATTCAATGATTACTAACGCGATTAATTTAGGCGATGTTTCCGTTGAAAACACAAATACACAAACAGCTCATGAGGTAGAATTATCTGGAATAGCTTATCAAATGATTGGTGCATATGCTCAAATAATAGACTCTGCAAATAATGGAAAAATTGAAGCAGTATCTCATAGTCCATTAGGAATAGCTCACGCATCAGGTATTGCAGTAAGAAATGAACGATTAGAAAATGGAAGTTATATAACAGGTGGAATGAATCACCAATTCGCTAAAATCATGTTTTCGATTAATTACGGTGATGTGTATGCATGGAGCGAGTCTGATGAATCATCATTTACGATAACCAATGAAACAAGAACAAAGGCATCTGGAATACTATCTCTAGGTGTGCTATCAACAATAAATAATGTGAACTATGGAAATATCTATTCTAAATACCTATCCTCTGGAATTTTTGGATTCGTGTATTTAAACAGATTTGGTACCTTAGGCTTAAATCAAGTCTATATTTCAAACTCTATTAATTATGGTAAGGTAAGAGCTATCAGTGATTATGATCTAAACAATCAAACCTATACCATCAATATGAACCAATTGCCTTCAAAAACAGCGTATAACGCTTATGGAGCAATGGTTGGTAAGATTCACACTGGAACTTCAACATGGGCTTTTACAGGTGATGTAACCTATCCAATCGATCGTATTTACTTTGGATATTTAATCAACTTTGATGAAAAAATCAATATGTTTTCTAATGCTCCTGAACTATCAAGTACATGGGCAGACGGATTTGGAAATCTTCAAGAAGCGAACGAAGTTATTTTAAACATGTTAAAATATATGTCAACAACCAATCCAAATGATCAATCTGCTAAGCCATTTACTTATTTTTATCAAGGTGGATGGATTGGACAATATATGGGGAAGGTTATTGATTATTATGAGGTTTCAGATACTGAAGATGGTATGTTTTATGAAAACTTCGCGTTAAGAAGCTTTAGACCAGTTTATTCAGGAACTGACCAATATATTAGAAATTTTATTGAATATATCCCAAGAGATAAGGTCAATCCAAATATGATTGATAGACTCGAATCTGATTCTATACACACATATCCTGGAATCTATGCACTTTCTTCAAGCGCAGGTATTGGTCAAGGAATCTTTATCCCTGATAACTTTAATTTAGAGGGTTTAAGTCCCTATACAAGTGGCAGTGAATATGATGCAACTTGGCTAGGTTTAATAGAAGATCAAAACTCGATTAGCTATCATTTAAGAATTGAGATGAGACAAATTCAAATGAATTTCGCTTCAACTATTTATGATTTAGAGCTAGTTGAAAGTGATGCTTTAGGTAATCCTATAGCAAATGGATTTAAATTAGAAGCACCAATTATTGATGAAAAACG
Source organism: Tenericutes bacterium HGW-Tenericutes-2 (assembly GCA_002839095.1). Classification (GTDB taxonomy): domain Bacteria; phylum Bacillota_I; class Bacilli_A; order Acholeplasmatales; family Acholeplasmataceae; genus Peloplasma. Next base: position 153,781 of record PGXL01000003.1, read on the forward strand.
TGGTTTATTAACATATTATATTCCAAGCAATGCGAGTATTTTGAACCAGCAATCCTTTTCATTGATGGATATTTATAGCTTTGTAGAAGTATCTGAAGGATTAGGTAGAAAGGTGCCTGATATTGTATTATCAGGTAGTCAAACCTATACTTGGGTTGGAGATTACAAAAAGGATGGGCAAAACTATGTAGAAATCGGTCCCTATCACACAACAGGAATCTACGACGTAATAACAAATGATACAGAACCTATTACTTCATATAACAGGGATACACCAGTTTATAGTCTTACCCATTGGGATACTGACGCGACGATCACTCCAACCTTGAAGCATACACCACATACATACGTATTATGGTGGTGGCAGGCTTCTGGTTACCGTGCAACTTTAAGACAAACAACTGCACCAGGATATGCTGCATATGAAAGATTTACATTATCAGGATATCCAAATCCTATATATCGATATGTAGGACCATCTATGGAAAATGTAACCTATATCCAAACTGATGTTACAAGTAATATAGTTGTCTATGATCAATCAAATACATATTTCAAAGCGAATTTAGAAGAGGGTTCATACACAATATCCAAAAGTGCATCATTTTCATATGGCGAAGAATCCTATCACACATTAGCTACAATTCCAAGAAGCTTTGGTATTTATGATGCAATGTATGATAGCGAAGGTAATTATATTGATAGTGTTGCTGATCATTATGGTGCTATTCGTATTTATTCATCTGCATATAATGCACTAGACCTATCTACATATCGTGATTACGATATTCGAATTATTAGAACTGCTGATGTAGAGCTTTTATCTATTGAAGCGTTGATTGCTAATGGAATGAATGCAATGCCTACTGAATATACATTGCATGATGTGACATCTTCTGAGATCCTTCATCATGTTAAGGATAATGATCTAGGCACATTAAAGATTACTTATGAAACCTTAAATTTACCGGATTTATATAATTTACTACCTAGTGTAGAAATTTATGAATATCACACGAGTGTGAAGGTGCACTCATCCTATTATGATTTAACGGATGGTATCGTGAAAACTGAATTACCATTCAATAATTTAACAGGCAGCTGGGGAGTAGGAAGTGTTTCAATCCTATTTTCGATTACTGAGCTATTCCCAAGTGGTGATTACTATATGGAAACAACGCTTTTAAGTGGAGAACTATTTACAGTCTATTTCTCAAAGGCTGAAAGCAGTGAAGCGAGTGTATTATCGATAACACATCAAAATTTAGTCATTACACCAACAGAAAATACGCACACTTCAATGATTCCTTATGGTATTTACTATCAAGCATTAGATTCAAATACTGAAATTGTTAATTTTAGCAACATCAGTTCCTTAACCAATATTTATTATGATGAAATGAATCAAAATATTCCTAGCTACTTAACAGGAATTGAGATATCACCGTTTTCTACTTTGCTATCCATTGATTTAGCGATTAACTTAATGGATCAGTATAGATATCAATATATCATTACCTACTATTTAAGCGCAGAGGATGGGACATTAAAGGAATTTACGCACAAATTAGAGGAATATGAAATGAGTGACAATGTTCATGTTGCTTATTTAAATGGTGGAGAGCTCGATTTACCGCTATCTAATCTTATCATTGGATATGAGGATCAACCAACATTACGAATTGAGCATGATTTCTCAAAAACCTATTTTCATACAGACACAATCTTATCAGTATTTGATCTTTTCACTCCTGATGAAGTTGGACAGGTAGCAATTAGAGATTTGGATTTCTTTATCCAAGAAATACCTAATGTTGGATATGAAATTGATTTCAACAAAAACATACCGCTTGGCGTTTATGAATATCAATTGACGTATCAACAAGAAATAAACCTATGGGGTCAATTATTAAGCTGGAATTATGAATTTGTTTCAGTGACTTTAACCAAGGTACAAAATGATAACAGTTTGTTAGATGATATTTTATTTGTTACTGAAACAGTATTTGCTGGATTCAATACGATTATGGATTATCAAGAAATCACCATAGTCAGCTATCAAAACTATTTAGAAAATCCAAATCAAAGAACTATTAATATCCTACCAACCAAAGGAATTATCTATAATGAATATAGTAATTATTCCTCTTACTGGGTGATTGGACAAGTGCAGCAAACCAACACCAGTGTATATGCACCAGTATTCAAGCTTCCAGAGGGTGCAATCATTAGAAAGGTGACTAACTTTACTGAAATAGGATATAGCTATCAATCCGAGGATTTAACTGCAGATTTTTCACCGATAGGAGATTCCTTCAACTTTATTTTATATCGTGTGTACGCGATGGATTTTGATCAAAACAATACACACTATACTGATTATTATGTTGCTGTTCAAGACGTTACCAATAATATTCGTTTTAATTTAACAGTAATCAATTCAACAGAAACGATTATTGAGAATGTATATATAAGAATTAATCTTTGTCAGCTTGGAGAAAATTATGAGGAAGCATGTAAGATTGATGAATCGATTTTGTCAATGGCGGTTTTCTCGCATTATGATTCAAGCACAGGAACGTATTCAAACAATCAGTTTCAAACAACAAGCTATGGAACCTATTCGATTACTGCAACCCTGCCAAAGGGATTTGGTTATGTGATTCAAGTGCAGCAGCAACAAATTATAGGTAATGCGTTTTATTTAGAAAATTCAATCCTACCTAGAAAATATTATGTGACTTTAACCATCATCAATGTAACAGAAGAGTATCAATGGGGGCAACAAGAAGTCGTTGAAATATTGGATCAAGAATAATTTATAAAGAAAAAACAGGGAAAATTATATCCAAGTCCTTGTTTTTTTTTATGAATTCAGTTTTTTTTTGAAAATTCTTTTTTTGGCTTAAAGAAGAGGTTTTTTCTTTTACTTTAGTAAAGGTGAATAATCATCCATATTTTTAGGCACAACGTATGATTAAAGTATGAAAATGTGAAAAAAAGTGTACAAAAGTGTTGACAATACTTGAGACTTAGAATAAAATACAGGTGTATCGACTCATATAGATACAAAAATGTAAAAGGCAAACTTAGGGAAACTTAAGGACGCAAAGCTATAGGGCCTAAATTAAAAGGTAGCCAGTTGTCATTCGATGATGCTGGTTTTTTATTTATTCAAATATCTGTGAAATTGATATAAAAATGTAAAAGGCAAACTTAGGGGAACCTAAGGACGCAAAGCTAAAGGGCCTAATAAAAGGTAGCCAGTTGTCATTTCGTGACGCTGGCTTTTTGTTTCATAAAAATGAGATTAAAAATACCTAAAAAAAGGAGTGATGATGATGAGACTTTCTAAAGTTCTTGGAGTAAGACGAATTAAAATTAGAAACCGAATCTTCAGTTTAGGAATCATTATCACAGGAATGCTCTCCCTTACATTTGGTGTCATTACATTTTATGGACAAAATGCAGGTAACATGATTATGTCAGTGGATCCAAGCGCAGCAATGCGAGGAATTAAATTATCGATTGATCCTGATCCAAATGCACCATATACGCTAACTCGACTAATGAGTGAACCGATTGAAGATGCGAAAGACATCACATATGCATGGATTAAATTGGATGAAGTTCAAGACACTATGGGTAATTATGTAGATGAGGATCATGATTATGTAGCATACACATTCTATGTTAAAAACGATGGAGCAGAAACAGTTGATTTAAGATACTACATTAAGATTACTGAAGTATACAACAATTTAGATAAAGGTATTAGGGTAATTCTTATTGATGAAGGTCAAGAAACATTATATATGAAGCCTGACTCAACCAATGATACATATTATCCAGATACTATGCCAACTGCAGAACATTTTCTAACTCAAAGTATAATTATGAGAAGAATCGTTCCAAACTTTAAACCGGGAGAAAGAAGAAAGATAACAGTTGTAATTTATCTAGAAGGCTATGATCCTGATACAAATGATGATTTAATGGGTGGAATGATTAAGCTACAAATGAACTTCACAATTGATGATAAGTTTAATGAGTAGGTAAAAGATGATGAGAAACTTGAAGAAAATACATATTTCTCTCTTATCATTCATATTAATTGTTTTAGTTTTTGGAACAGTAACATATGCTTGGTTGTCACTATCACTAATTAATAACATTGATGGATTGACACTCACAGCATCTAGTGGAGATGAATTAGAACTATCATTTGATGGCATAGAGTATTACAGTGTTTTACCCTCCTCACCTTTGGAAGGATCAGTTGATGGAATCAGATTATATGATGTAACATCAATTGATGGAATTAACTTTCAAACTGGTGGACTTAGAGAAGTAGGAGTTGCAGTACCAAATGAACATTATCTCTCATTTGACTTATGGATTAGAACGTCTCAAGCTGAACGTGACATCTTCTTAATCAATGATGTTTCAAAGGAAATGAAGTTTGGTGATAAAAGAAATGGCACTTACTTTGTTTCAAAGGGTGTCTCATGGAGATCGCCTCACACATTCTTTAACGGACCACTTATAGAAGACACAGTTCAAGCAGGAGATATTGGAGTCTATTACGGACATGACGCAATTAGAATTTCAATTATCGAACTACAAGATGAGAATAATCCCTATGATCAAAGAGACGCTGAAGAATTAAGAACTTATCTATATGATCCTTCAGGAAATCCTAATCGAGGATACGGTTCACCAGTTGGAGCATTCAGTTATTTTTTCCAAAGAACACTGATTTACCAATATCTTCCAACACAATATCCTCCAACAAGCTACAGACTTTCAGAAATGGATCCACATAATCCTTATCAAGCACTAGATAATGAATCTCTAGTAGCAACACTTCAGAAAACAGATAATAAGGATATTAAGAATAGAACATATTATTCAGGCAAGGTTAGAATTAATATTTGGGTTGAAGGTTGGGATGCAGATGCATTTGATGCAATTGATAAAGACCAAATTCAAATACAGTTACAATTTAAAGCAGCAAGAAGAGCTTTATAAACCAAGGATTAACTTAACGAAAGTTAATAAAAATAAAAAAAATATAAAAAGAGAAATAAAAGGAGACTAGAAAAAATGAACAGACTAGCAAGAAAATTAGTATTATCCGTATTATCAGTAGTACTTACGGTTGTAGCTTTAGGGACTACAACATTCGCGTGGTTTACGCTTACGAATACTTCAGTAGTTCAACCATTTAATGCTGATATCGTAGCAGATACAGGTATTGAAATTGCATTAGGTATGCCAGGTGTTGCTGATCCAACTTTATTACAATGGAAGACAGTTATTACAACACAAGATATTTATAACTTTATTGAAGCTGCTTACCCTTCAGGATTTGAATTCACTCATGTTAGTTCAACTAACGGTGTACTATTTACCGATTTAGAAGGAGCTTCAGTTACTGATGGTTTCCTAGAAATCCCACTACATTTTAGATCCGATAACGAAACTGAAATCAATTGGACTCAAGTTGTAGTATCTAGTCCAACTGCTGGTTGGATGACAGGGGTTACATTTGTTGACTCATTAGGAAATACTCGTGTTGCCGGTTCTACATTTAATGTTAACGCTGCTGACGCAGTAAGAGTATCTGTTACTGGTAACATTGGTGGTGTAAACACTACAACAGCTTACGAAAACCCAGCTTCTGAACCAATTAGAAATACTGTACTTGGAGCAAATTCAAATGCTGACTTTAGCAATGGTACTGTTGGTGCAAATGGATCAACTAATTATTACTATCAAGTTAACAACACTCTTCCTACTGGAGTTACATCAGTTACAACAGTAGCAACAGTAACATCAATTTCAAGTACTAAAGTATTAGACATGGTTACTAACCCAGTTATGCCAGAAGCAGTTTATTATGGTGTTGTTACAGTTCGTATTTGGTTAGAAGGTTGGGATGCAGAAGCATACAACTCACTTTTAGGTAGAGTAATTACAGCTTCATTAAGATTTGGTGCATAATATTTAAAAAAATATAGTATAATATACTATAGATAGGTACTATCATTCTAGTCACTGGTAAGTGCACTTCGTTCAAGTGCACTTACCATCCTACTTGGATTTCGACTAGGATTCTTTCAAAATAGCGGGGATTATATGAAACCAGAAACAAAGAAAACAGTTATTAAAGTTGGAAAAATCATTTTAAATGTTTTGTTTTACTCAGTAATTATATTACTCATCACATTTTCAATTGCAAATATGCAGCTGAAGAAAAAAGATGATATTGCCAATGTCTTTGGGAATGGTTTTACGACTGTATTAACAGATTCCATGGATGGTGAAGAAAGTGATTCTTTCACCGTTGATGATATTGTATTTGTTAAGCTTTTAAATGATGAATCAAGAGCTAAATTAGAAGTAGGAGACATTATTACTTATTTCAGCATGGATATTCCTGGATTGGGTGTTCAAGGTTTGATTACTCACAGAATTTCTGAAATTATTGTTATCGAAGGCGAAACATTCTTTATCACGAAAGGTGATAAGGCTGGTGCAACAGATGACGCTCCTATTCATATTTCTGAAGCTTTAGCACAATACCAATCTAAGTGGGTTGGTGCAGGTGGTGCATTAAAATATTTGCAGACTCCATCAGGATTTGCATTATTTGTTATTCTACCTGTTATCATTATGCTAGTTTTTGAAGGTATTATGCTTGTAAGAAATGTTATTAGACTTAATAACGAAAAGCTTGAAAAGAAATTTGCTATCAACAAGGATCAAGCAGTTTTTGATGTTGAGGCAGAAAAAGAAAAAATTAGACAACAAGTTCTTGAGGAATTAAAAAAAGAGAGTCAAGACAAATAGAGTAGTTATCAATTAACCACAAGGAGTGCGTATGGTAGAGTTTGCTCGTTACTATATTGACTTCATTAGACAGTTTTTTGTTAATATCGGTGAATTCTTCAATCGGATTTTTGGGGCATTTGCCGACTTATTATTTAATGGAGTTATAGAATTTATAAGAAATTTCATCGCTAAAAGTGTTGACTTCACATTGCTGGATTGGGTAATGGCTTTTCTTGTTTTAGTCATTAATCTAGCATTTGTAGTATTCGTGGTCTTAAAACTCTATCAAGTCACTAGAAGATATGTTAAATTCGCTAAAATAGAAATTGAAAAAGATGAGCTTCTAGAAGAAATTTCATTTTTAAACCAAAAAACTGTAGAACTGATTGATGAAAAGAACAAGATACTTGCTCTAAAGGTTTCTAATTTGGGTGTGACACCTAATGATGACTCAATGAATTACGGTCAACCTGGCTCAGATGATTTAGACGATGAATATACAGGACCATCAAGATTTGTTAAGCTCCTACAAGTCGATAAAGAATATGAAAACATGGTGACTCAAATCCACATGAAAGATGAGGATATGATTACACTTAATGAGCTTGTGAAGAGATTTATCAACTTCTCAGCATCAAGATTAGGACTTTTCTACGATAAAAAAATTATATCAGCATTCTTTGCTGGTATGGCTGCTTCCAAAACAATGATTCTAGAAGGTATCTCTGGTACCGGGAAAACATCCCTTCCATATGCAATGGGAAAATTTTTCAACAATGATTCAGAAATCATCGCTGTACAACCCTCTTGGAGAGATCGTGCAGAAATGATTGGTTACTTAAATGAATTTACGAAGAAGTTTAATGAAACTGACTTCCTAAAGGCAATCTATAAAACGACATATCGTGATGATATTTGCATCATCGTATTAGATGAAATGAACTTGGCACGTGTAGAATATTACTTTGCTGAACTTTTATCACTTCTTGAAATGCCTGATGCGGATGCGTGGCTTGTTGATATTGTCCCTGATAATCAGCCAGGAGATCCTAAGCATTTACAAAACGGTAAGATCTTATTACCACAAAATGTTTGGTTTATTGGTACAGCAAATAAGGATGACTCAACATTTACCATTACCGATAAGGTCTATGACCGTGCGACACCAATTATAATTAACTCAAAATCAGCTTATATCGATGCACCAGACACTGAAGGTGTAAACATGAGCTATGACTACTTAATTGAATTATATCGTCAAGCAAATAAAGAGCATTCATTATCATTAAAAGCGATTGAAAACCTAGAAAAACTTGACCAATTTATTACTAAGAACCTAAAGGTTACATTCGGTAATCGTATCATGAAACAGATTAGAGCATTCGTTCCAGTCTATGTAGCATGCGGAAACTCCGAATATGAAGCACTAGACTACATGGTAGCTAGAAAAATATTTAGAAAGTTTGAAAGCTTAAATCTACCATTCTTACAGGATGAAATTAACGAGCTTTCCGTATTACTTGATCGTTTATTCGGTAAAGGTGTGTTTGTTGAATGTCAAGACTATCTAAGCACAATTAAGAGACAGTTCTAATTAGGAGATTGTATGAAAAAAACAAGTGATTTGGTAAAATTCCATCAACAGCTCAATGATGCATTCTATGAGCTTGAAAAAGAAGAAGAATTTCCAAATTTGTTTTATACTGCATTTCTTTCTGGTGAAAACACATTATTTCAAAAAACTGTTTCAGAAACTAAGACATTTCATGAAGAATGGATTGGAACTATTGAGTCTTATTTTCCTAGCTTAGATAAAATCACTAAGGATCCGAAATCTGGTTTAAAATATCTACAAGAAGTTGTAGCAATCGAAAAGGCTAAGAAAACCAATAGTGATTCAATTAGACATTTAGCTGCAAATACCCATCTGATTAAAGAAATTAGAGATGGGCAAGTGATACCTAAAAAAATATTAACGACTCAAGCTGAAATACAATATGCTATTTATGAAAATAGATTCATCAAAACGCTAGTCAATCGTCTATTTGATTTCGTAAACAATAGACATGAACTTGTGAAGAACAATGTTGAATCCTTTCAGACTAAGCAATTTAAATTGACATCTCAATTCGAGGTTAGAGAAACTAAGGTGGATCTAGGAATCGAATTAAAATTTATAGAAGATTTAGAAAATGACGAAGTCAGTCACTATAATCATGAGTTACTCAATCGAATTCAATCCTTACTTAAAAAGGTAAATGGAATTCGTGTTTCGCTATTTATGGAAGAATTAAAGAATGCAAAACCTGTTATTCCGCCAATTATGAAAACTTCCATTTTATTGAAAAACGTTGATTATCAAAACTGCTATAATCTATGGCTATATTTAGATAAATATAACACCTTAAATTATAACGTCAATGTTACAGAAAAGAATCTAACATTTGATAGATATTATTTAAGAAATGTTTATCAAAGTGCATTAACTGCGTTTACAACAGTATATGCTAATCAAAAAGCACTTGAGGATCATTATCAATATCTAGATGTTACTGAATATAAAAAGAAATCACCTAAATTTCTTAAAAAGAGCTTATCTGATATCATGAAAAATCCTGATCCTTTCATCTTAGAGGATACTCAAATCAATCAATATTTTCTTGATCAAAATAAGATGGCATTCAGTGAAAAATTGGATAGATTTAAGGATGAGTCATCAAGCTATGATGTAGCACTTAGAAAAGCACTCCGTGATACAATTGCTATTACAAACACATTATTTCAAGATTATTTTGATTTAAATGATGATGACGAAGCAGATGATATTTTCTTCTCAAGAATGGTTAAGCAGGATTTAGATGCAGAATTACTTAGAGCAAAGGATCGTGCAAGAATTGCAAGAATTATTCGTGAAACAAAGGAAGTCGATTATAACAATTCTATTCGTTTAGAAAAAAGAATGCTAAAGGAAATAGAAAGAGTCAATAAGGAAATCTCCAAGGGTCTTAAAAAAAGAGCAATTGATGAAGCGAAAAAACAAGCAATTGAAGAGCGTATCAAACTTGAAAGAAGCAACCTTGATAAGAACCAAGAAACATTATCTGGATATCTTGAATTCGTTAGTGAACAGAAGAGAATTATCACAGATGAAGCTAGAGATGTAACAGAAAGAATTAAAGCAGAAGAAAAGCGTATTAAGGCAGAAGAAAAGAAAATTATAGAGCTAGAAAAGAAAAAAGCGACTATACAATATAATCAAGAACTCAGAAAACTTAAAACTAAGCAACGTTTAGAAAAAGAAAAGATGGAAAAACTTGCAAAAGCTAAGATTCGTGCTGAAAAGAAGCGTTTTAAGGATGAGCAATTGAAACTAGAAAAGGCATCAAAGGAACGCATTCGTAAAGAGAAAGAAAAAGTCAGAACTCAAGCAGAAAATAAGATAAAAACAGTAAAAAAAGAAAAGTCTAATACTATGGAATAAATTAGACTGGAAGAGGATTAATTTGAAGAAGATCATATCGATTATCATCACAACTTTAGCAATCTTAATCTTCTTATTCGCAATTGGTATCATGTTTATTGGAACCAGTGCGATGAAAAAGAATGAACCGCTTTATATTTTTGGTTATTCATTCTCGATTGTACCTACTGAGTCTATGATAGGTGATGCTTCAGATTCACTAAATCAATATGATATTGCCATTATTAGAAAATCAAGCTTTGATCAAATTGAAATTGGTGATGTTATTGTATTTCAAGGTGAATTCCAAGGAAAAGAAATACTCATCATCCATAGAGTCGTTGGAATTCATCATGAAGGTGGCTTTGAAACCAAGGGTGATAATAATGCATCGGTTGACGTTGAACCTGTTACAGAAGACATTTATCAAGGAACATTTCATGCTAAAATCACATTTTTAAAGCCAATTGCTAGCTTAGCAGCCAATTCTAGAGGTTTCATTTTTATAGCATTAAGTCTAATTTTGGTTGCAATGGTTGTCTCAGAAACACTCCATATCATTAAGACAATCAAGCATGATAAAGAGGAAAAATTAAAGATAGAATTTGATGAAAATTTAGAAAATATTAAGGCTTTAGAAAAGCAAAAACTCTATGAAGAAATACTCAAAGAAGAACAAGAAAAAATGAAGTCAAAACCAGGCGATTTTATTGACAAAAAATAGGATTCGCAGTATAATTTAATTGTAGTCATATATTATTTATAATATATAAAATTTGGCAAAACTAGGGTAACCTAGTGACGCAAAGCTATAGGGCCTTCTTAAGGTAGCCAGTTGCACTCTCACGAGAGTTCAGCGGGCTTTTTTGTTTAAAAAACAACAAAGAAAAGGAGACCACACATGAAACAAATGCTAAAATCAGTCATTATGTTAATCACATCAATTTTACTGTTTACAGCAGTTGTTTATGCTTGGTTTACCATCAGCAATGATTCCTATATTAATCCAGTTAATGTAGGTGTCACAAATGAATTTGATTACGACTTTGAAGTTAGATATTATACAAAGGATTATGTCTATAGATATAATCAAGAGATCTTAGCTATTCAAGTATATGATACATCAACCTCATCTTGGATTTCACCTACAGATTTACCAGGTGGTACAGTTTACTTAATCGATGGAGTATTCATCAGTCAATATGATGTTTTAATTCCTGAAAATAATATAAAGAGCAATTTAATCATGGAAATATCTGTGACATTCAAAAATACTGCACCATTACTTTTTTCTCAAAAAATGATATCTAATACTGATTTATCAAGTCAAGTTATTTCATCAATGATTCTTGAAACAAGTAGACCTTATTATGTCAGTGAAGTATCTAATATTCAAACATTATTAAGTGACTCATACAATCACTATGCAGAAGAGTTCAATAAATACTCAATATTAAATACAGAGTTTGGTTTAGTAGATGGATCAAGCAACCTAATTTATCCAAAACACAGTTTTTATCAAAATGGAAGCTATCAATCTACATTATTACTTGGGGATAATGTTATTTATCCAGGATCTACTGAACGCTATTATTATAACTTCAGCTACGATGCACAAAAGGTCAATCAATTTTTTACTGCTGAGTTTCAATCAACACCATACGATATCACAAATATTCCTGCGATATTATTTTTCCAAGATATTCAAGTTGTACTCATAGGAGGTAATAGCTAATGAAAATTAGACCTCTTTTACTCGTTTTAGCAATACTTGCAAATATAGTCATGATAACTACATTTACGTATGCATGGTTTGCGAATAATCAGCTATATGTTATTGATACGGTTGGTGCAACTAAAGAACAATACTTTGCTAAGGGTAGTGGAACTGAAGTAGATCCTTATGTTATTAGTAAGGCTGAGCATTTATATAGTCTATCCAAATTGCATGAAATGGGATTAATGCAACAAAAATATTATTATACAATGGCAGATCCAATTACTGGCAATCCTGTTACAATTGATTTTAATGATGCAAGCTTACCTACTCAATATCAAACTTTGTTTAAACCGATTGGTGATCATATTTATCCATTCCTTGGACACTTTGATGGCAATCAGTCCATCATTAAAAACGTGAATATCAACGGATCATTAAAACAAGATATTGGATTTTTCGGTTTAATTGGTGATGATGCTGTTGTTACAAATTTCTTTTTAGATAAGCCAGTTATTTATAGTAACCCACTTTCTACAGATAGCAGAGTAGGTTTTCATGAGCATGGTGTATCTTTTAGTGATAGCTATGCAACTGGTTTTATTGCCGGACATGTCCTTACATCAGCAACACTAGAAAGAGTTTATGTCATTGAGCCAATGATTAATAGTGGAACGAATCAGTATTACAATGGTTCAAAATACGGATTGATCGGAAACACTTCTGATAACGCTTCGAGTGAAGATGGAGGTTTAAGTAATGCTTATTACTTTGAACTGACTGCCGCTTGGTTGCACTTCATCATTACAAAAGGATTAGAACTTGATGCGAATACACCTCTTTATGTTGAAACTGGACTAAGATTAAGCACTGTATTATCGATAAACTCCAATGGACAAGCTGTTATTACTGGTAATACTTATAATAACAATTACTATACTATTTCTACCCTAAAGGTTTCATATAGTTCTTCATTTAGTAATCCTGTTTATTTATATGATCTACTGATTGAACTTGGATACGTCACTCCTTCACAAGGCGTTAACTTTAATAAGAAGAATATTGATGTTGTAGGTGGAACAACAGTTGATAATGTTGCCAATACTATGTCATTTGGTGTTTCATATAATGCATTTAGAACACCTTATTATAATCAGATATTTAATGCAAGACTTTTAAAAAACACAATTGTTTTATATGTTAGAGCAACTGGTGAGTCTATCTTGGGACAAATGACAGCGACATTTGCACCGAACGCGGAATTGAGATTTATTCCTGGTTTTACTGCCGATTCGACTCAAATAACCGGATATCGCTATATTGAAAATCGAAGTTGGAACAACAAAAACGCTCTTATTGCATATCCTGGTGGATCAGGAGCAACAGTACCTATTCATATTGGTAGTGCATTTGCAGCAGTTATTGAAGATGCAAATGGAAACATGATTGTTGTTAATCCAAATGTGGTGATTCCTCATTATTATGTGTTTGTTTTAGGTATTTCCAACAGCCAGGTATCAACAGTAAACTCAGTTTCATTTAGATATGTACCTGCATCATCGGATGAATTTGCAGCTCTCTATGATGTGGATGTTATTAATAATGTAGATGAAATATTAAATAACCCACAATACATTAACTCTGACCTTTATTTTGATTACTTTTTAGGTCTTAATCAAACCATGAATGTGAGACTCTTGAAGACATTTGATGCATCAGGAGAAGTCTATCGATTATATATTTCTGGGCATAATGCAGGTTCATCAAGTTTCTATGTTAATGTTACCAATATGAGTACGAAGCGAATTGAAATATATATTAATAATTCGTTATTGGTCACTAATTCAAACAAATCGACGTCACTAAGATTTTCGAGTTCAGGAATCACTATAAGTACGTCCTAGTCAAATAGTGTATGATATGAAAGATTCTTAAAGGATAATCTTGATGAAGATCATCTGAATGCAACAATAATTTAATACATATCAATCATAAAATAAAAATGGTCGATGCATTGCATTGACCATTTTTTCTCTAGGATACAAGTAATATACCACCAACAAGACATACAATACCAAGTACAAGAAGTAGGATATTAAATCCAGTTTTTCCCATCATCTTAATTAAAACTTTTGATTTCGCATTGTTGTATAAGAATGGGAATTGCATAATAAACCCTGCTAGAACAAATACACCGTAGACAATAAGAAATATTCCAAAATAATACATAAAGACCTCCTATATTTTTACTCTTTTTGAGTATAGTTTAAATAATAATAAGCCAACAGCTAAATTAACAATTAGACCTATAATAAAATATAGTGTCGTGCTACCGAGTAGATAATCACCTGGAATTAGCTGCATTGAAACTAATCTTGATGGCCAAAAGCCAGGAAGAATTCCTAAAAATAGTTCTGTCCAATTGGTTAAGAATAATGCTGCAATAGGAACTAAAAGAATAATACCAGATAGCTTCATAATGACAAACCCTTCAACCTTATTGGTAGCAAAGCAATTAATAAGTAGTGCAAAGATTGGTCCTTGCATCGCTGCCAATGAAATAATGTAAATAAAGTCTAAAATGGTTGCATTCGATAAGAATCCTGTAACGAAAACAAGGAGTAATGTGGATAGAATTCCTAGGAAATAACTCACAGCTAATTTAATAAATACATAATACTTCACATTGATTGGAGTGATTCTAAGAGATAATATGACTTGGTCATCTTGATCGTCTAAAAGAGTGAATCCTGTAATCGCACCAAACATAAAGCTATTCATTAGGATGAAGACAAGTGTCACAATATCAGCACCTAACTGACTATCTAAATCTCTTAAGTAAGGAACTAGAAAATAGGCTACTAAAGCCATAATGACGGGATAAATCAATAAAAACATATACATTTTATCTCTAGTCATTGTTTTCATTTCATGAATTAAAACACGCTTAAACATAATTACACCCCACTTTGTCTAACTGCATATTCCTTAAATTTAGGAAGCACATAATAAAGAAATCCAAAGATTGAACCTAATAATAACACAAGGAATCCAATGATTGACTTTAGCTCAATTGGAGCACCAAATCCAACTTCAATAAGCTTAATAGCTGCTTGAGTAGGTGCAATTAATAAAATGTGTTCCCAGACCTCTCCTTTGAATATGAATCCAAAGAAATTGAGTGCTGAAGGAATTGTAAATAAGAATGAATAGATCATTACATTGACGAGCATGGAAGTAAAATCCTTTGAGTGAAAGGAAAATACAAATCCAAGTAGGCTATGAAAGAATATTGATAAAATTAGCGCAATCACAATAAAGAACCAGTTGACATCAACACCTTTAACTAAAACGAAAACTAGAATAATTAAGAGTGATGAAAATAGATTATGAATGGTATTGGCGATTGCTTTAGATAGTATCAGTTCCTTATTGGTCACAGGTGTCACAAGCATGGTAGAAAAGGTTGACTCTGTCTTCTCAAAAAACATGATAGCACCGATAAAGATAATTGACATCATGGTTGCATCAATCATGATAACAAATGGAAGTAACATTTTTAGAATATCAAGATCATCTATGAAAAATAGAAGTAGAAACCAAAGGACTGCAACAATAAAGCTCACGGTTGTTACATGATACTTATTGAGTCGTTGCAACTCTCCCTTAATTAGAATTAGTAATCTACTCATGACTAAGTCCTACACCAGTTACATGAATAAAGATATCTTCTAAAGTGGTTTCACCACTGTGAAGTGTTTCAATCTCCTTTGTTTGTAAAAGATTAAGAAACTCTTCGTTTTTTCCAATGCCATCCATTGGAAATTCCTTGCTAACTGTCTTTCCGTTTTCCTTATATTCCAAATTCATTGTTCTTTTGCCATATTTAAGCTTAAGATTTCTTGGACTATCCATCTCTTTGATTTGGCCATCGACAACAAAAGCAACTCTATCACAAAGTTGATCAATATCAGTCATGATATGGCTTGTAATAAATACAGTTCCACCATTTTTCTTAAATTCTTTGATCATATCCTTTAGGATCATTGCGTTGGATGGATCTAGACCATTAGTTGGTTCATCTAAAAATAACATCTCAGGAGAATTTAACATCGCTCTAACGAAATTCAAACGAATTTTCATACCCTTTGAATATTCAGATACCATTTTATCTCGATCTTCCCATAGCCCTACTTTTTTCATCAGCATTTCGACATCATTATTTTTCTTATATAGTTTTAAGAAGAAGTTGATGTTTTCCATCGCTGTCATTTTTGAGAAATGAATAGGCATTTCAAAGCTCACACCAATGGTTTCAAAAAATGAATCATCTAGCTTAGCGATGTCATCACCGTTGTAGTGGATAGCACCTTGATAGTTTTCAAGAAGCTTAATTAGTATTTTTTGTGTTGTGCTCTTACCAGCTCCACTAGGCCCTAAAAATCCAAAAATCTCTCCTTTTCCAATTTCAAAAGAAATACCTTTAATGGTCTCTTCCTTATTCTTTGGATACGTGAAATGCAAATCCTTTACAGCAAACATATTATTCAATTCCTTTCTTTAAAATGTCAACTAGTTGTTTGACCATTTTATCTATTTCATTAAAATCTACTGTTTCCTTCATGAATTCATCTAATGTGACCTTACTCATGAATTCAAGAAGAAATGTAGCTAGAAATTTTGGTTCAATATCTTTCTTAATCAAGTTTTTTTGCTGATCAATTTCAATGAATTTAGCATAGAGTTCTATTGCTTGATCCATCCCTTTTTTGACCATATTGTTTTTGATATAGTAATCTGAGTTCATCATCTTTTGACCAGCTTTCATCAGTTTCGGGTAAGCTTTAGCAAAATGAAAGCCTTTGACATAAATCTGATAGAATCGATCTAAAAATGGAATATCTTTATCAGGTAAGAAGAGATCGCCATAAAACTCATATTTCTTTAAACCAATATATTGATAAAAATAATTATATAAATCATCCTTATCCTTAAAATACTGGTAAAAACTTCCTCTAGGGATATTAGAATTGCGAATGATATTTGCAAGGTTTAAATGCTCATAGGTAGAATTACCCATTTCATCAATTGCAGCTTGCATAATGCGCTCTTGTTTTTCTTGATTTAAATTAAAATATGTCGGATATGGCATCTAATCACCTCAATATGACAACCCTGTCACATTTATATTGTACTCCTGTTTATTATCAATGTCAACAAAAAAAGAAGAGAGCAAATTCATGCTCTCTAGTGTAGGTGGATTTTCTATTTATTATTTATTTACAGCAATCTTTGGATTCTTCCTCGCAACAAGCTTCAGAATTATCCTTACAGCATTCTTCAGATTCATCCTTACAACAATCCTTTTCAATTTCTTTTCTAGAAACTAAAACCTTGTAAAGTTGATCTTCAATTTTAAAGATTTCAACATTTTCAATACCAGATAAACCGTTGACATACTCAACCATTTTATCTTTGTTCGTGAATAGCTTCACTTCATTGATCATGTTGACCTTATACATTCTTCTGACGTGCTCTGGCCGAAAGCCATGTTCACGCATTCTTCTAAAATCTTCCTTATTAATAAATATCTTTTTCTCCATAGCATCACGCTCGCTCTCACTCTCACCTACAGCATTACTATACATCTAGAGTGGAAACTTGTCAATTGTTTGATATTTCTACCTTGCATTTACCGTTTTGAATTTCCTTAGTTACCCAAATGAGTCCGATAACTATCAGCACAAATGATATTAATTTATAGGGTAATCCAGCTAGTGGTAATGCGATGACTGAAAATGCAATACCAACACTTGCTAAAAAGGCAATCACACAAGCTGTACAACCGTAGGTAAAGATACCAAAGATGATAGAGAAGAAGCCAAATGTCGAGCCTTTACCTTCTTTTCCTTTAAGAACTACCATTGCAGTACTTAAATTCATTAACAACGCTGATAAGAGTGACATCACAATATTTAATAGTATGTTAATAACTACTAGATAGATACCATATTCTAAAATCATATTTGAATAGCTCATATTGAGTCCATCAATTAATGTATAAATTAAGATGAAAAAAGAAAAAAATAGAATACCTTGGATTATATATTTCTTTGTTTTTTGTAATTGAATTGCAGCTGCTAGCATGATATACTCCCTTTGTTTATTTATTGGCTTAATTTAAGTATATCATATGCTTCACTATAGTGGACTACAGATGCAATTTTCTAAACATCTTTCATTTTTATTGACTTTGAAAACTTGTATTATATAATATATATGTTATGGTTTATTGTCATTGAACAAATAGTTTATAATTACTAAACCATTGATACATAATTCACCTTCGCGTTTAAAGTGAGTAAACAAAGGAGTGGTCTAGTGGCTGCATTAATTGAACTTAAGGATATAACTAAAGAATTTAATGGACATGTTGTATTGCGTGGAATTGATTTAACTATTGAACAAAATGAATTTGTTACTCTTTTAGGACCTTCTGGGTGCGGTAAAACAACTACCTTAAGAATTATCGGTGGTTTTGTTGAACCAAGTGCAGGCGAGGTCCTTTTTGACGGTAAAAATATACTAGATACACCTGCACACAAAAGACCAACCAATACTGTTTTTCAACGCTATGCTTTATTTCCTCATTTGGATGTCTTCGAAAATGTAGCCTTTGGATTAAGAGTTAAAAATGATTCTTTATCGACTCTCGCTCAAATTCGCCAAGTCACTGAAAACTATCAGGAAAAAATGAGAGCTACTAAGGACTTATCGGTGATTAAAGATTTAAAGAAAGAGCTTAAGCTTGAGATTAGAATGCTTAGAGATCCCAATTCTGATCGTAAGAAAGAAATTCAAGCACTTGAAAAAATATATAAAAATGAAAAAGATTCTGATAAAAAAGATGAATTAAAAAAACAGATCAATGCTATCTATGATACTTTCGTAACTAAAAAAACTAGAGAAAAAGAGATCAACGAAAAGGTTATTAAATATTTGAAAATGGTTGGTCTTGAGGATTATGAGACTAGACCTGTTCATAAGCTTTCTGGTGGACAGCAGCAAAGAGTAGCTATTGCTAGAGCATTAATTAATGAACCTAAGGTATTACTTCTTGATGAGCCACTTGCTGCGCTTGACTTAAAGCTTAGACAAGAAATGCAATATGAATTAAAGGAAATACAAAGAAATTCAGGGATTACCTTCATCTTTGTTACACATGATCAAGAAGAAGCATTAACAATGAGTGATAAAATTGTTGTAATGAATCAAGGTGAAATTCTTCAAATTGGGACACCAGAGGATATCTATAACGAGCCAGCAAACACCTTTGTAGCGAAGTTTATTGGTGAATCCAATATTATTTCAGGAGTGATGAAGGATGATTTTCTAGTGTCCTTTGATGGTAAGGATTACGTATGTGTTGATAAGGGATTTGCTAGAAATGAAGCAGTAGACATCGTGATTCGTCCTGAGGATATTGATATTCTACCAGAGGGAAAGGGACTATTAACTGGAGTTGTTGATAGTATTGCCTTTAAAGGTGTTCACTACGAGATTGACGTGAAAACAATAGACCGTATTTATACAATTCACACAACTGATTATGCTAAGGAAGGCACAAAAGTTGATTTGAGATTCGAGCCTGAAGATCTTCATGTAATGGAGAAATACTAATGCAAAATGGAGAAATGAAGGCAAAATCGAAGCCAAAGAAAAAATTCGAGTTTTACTTAGGTATTCCCTATTATGTTGTATTGATATCACTTGTTGTCATTCCAATTTTCTTAATGATTGTTTCATCATTTCAATTTGATAATCGCTCAGGAATATATCCTATTAGCTTTACCTTCAATCATTATCTTGATTTCTTAAGAGCAACATCCTTTGTTCGTGCGATGACATCCTCACTTTGGATAGCAGCAGCAACGACTCTTGTTGCACTTTTGATCGGCTATCCACTTGCGTATTTCCTGACACAAATGAAGCCAAAAACACAAATTACACTACTTTTATTAATTAATGCACCGATGTGGATTAACATGCTACTTAGAGTACGAGCACTTGAGCAAATCATTAGAATGTTTTTCCCGTTTTTAATTGATAGCTTTGCAGGAGTTGTATTGGGATTAGTCTATGTATATTTACCATTTATGGTGCTTCCTATATATGCAGTGTTATCTAAAATTGACCCTAATCTTATAGAGTCATCTGCAGATTTAGGAGCAAACAAGCTTAAAACAATTACTAAGGTTGTTATTCCACTATCTTTATCAGGTGTTTTATCAGGAATTTTAATGGTATTTTTACCAGCAGCAACAACTATCATAATTCCTCAATATTTAGCACCTTCTCAAAATATTTATATGATTGGTACCTTAATAGAAAAAAGTGTAATCAATAGTGGAAGAATATCCTATGCATCAGCAGTGGCAATCATTTTATCATTAGTGATTTTAGGTATTGTTTATTATATTAAAAAACTAGATAAATACAAGGGGGTTAACAGCAATGAAAAAGAAACCCTTTAACCTCTCACAATTTATCTTTCTCATTTTAGTATTTCTATTTATTTATGCACCAATTATATCGATTGCAGTCTTTTCATTTAATGAAGCAAATTCACTCACTAGATGGGAAGGATTTACATTCGATCGATATATTGCTTTATTTACAGATCGTGAGCTATTTAATTATTCAAATCCAAGACAAAGCATTGTCTTTATGACTTTATGGATTGCATTAGTATCAACTTTTGTTTCAACAGTATTAGGCACATTAGCAGCTATCGCGCTTACTCAAAGTAAAAAGGTAATTCGGGACTTAACAATGACAGTGAATAATATACCGATTGTAAGCCCAGAAATTATTACCGCAGTATCTCTACTTGTATTATTTGGTGCATTAAGCATTGCACCTAGCTATAATACAATGCTGCTTGCACATATCGCATTTTCAACACCTTATGTATTAATTACTGTTTATCCGAAGGTGAAAAACTTAGATCCAAACATTGCTGATGCAGCATATGACCTTGGTGCTTCACCCTTAAAGGCACTTTTCCTAGTGATATTACCTCAGATTAAGGTTGCTATCATTGCAGGTGCAGCAATTGCATTTACCATGTCGTTTGATGACTTTATTATTAGTTATTTTGTGGCAGGCTCTTCAGGAGATAAAAATATATCCATTTACCTTTATACAAATAGATTATCTCCAAAACCAATTATCAATGCGTTATCAACGATTATCTTATTGATTATCGGTGGTAAGATCACATATGATTATTTCAAAACGAATAAAAAGACGGAGGAATTAGAATGAAGAAAGTATTAGGTATTATATTATTAACTATATTCGCACTCGCTTTAGTTGCTTGTGACCAAGGTCCAACATTAAGACTTTATAATTGGGGTGAATATATTGATGACGATTTAGTCAAAGCGTTTGAGGATGAATATGGAGTAAGAGTGAAACAAATCGCATTTGACTCTAATGAAGTGGCAATCACTCAAATCAAAGCAGGAAATCAATATGACCTAGCAATTCCTAGTGATTATGCGATAGAACAGCTTGCAGCAGAAGATCTAATTTTAGAAATAGATTGGTCAAAAATAACAAGTTTTAATCCAAATACAGATTTAGCGGATGGATTATCTTTAATCCTTACTCAAATGGCTAGTGGTGCAAATGGCTTTGACTTACTGGATTATGCAATTCCTTATTTTTGGGGAAATGTAGGGTTACTCTATAATAAGGAAGTAGTTTCATCTGAGGACTTAACCGGCTGGGATTTGCTTCACAATTCAGAATATAAAATCGCATTTTATAATAGTTCAAGAGATGCATTCATGCCAGCCCTAAAGGCAACTGGTGCTCAATCTATTAACAACCCTACAACTGCTGAGTTCAATGCAGCAGTATCCTGGCTAAATACAGGATTAACAACGAATACAGATGTCATTACTGATGAAATCTTTGATGCGATGCTAAAGCCTGCTAGATATGATGTTGTTGTTGCATATTCAGGAGATGCGAATTATTTAATGAGTGAAAATGATGATTTAGGTTTCTTCACTCCTGAAGAAGGATCTAATGTTTTTGTAGATGGTTTTGTAATTCCAAAAAATTCTAACACTGATTTAGCATATGATTTCATTAATTTCATGTTAACCTATGAAAATGCACTCCAAAATACTGAATATGTTGGTTATTCAACACCTAGAAAAGATGTATTCTTAGATGTGCTTGCTAGTGGTGGTGCATTTGAAGATTATAGTGATTCCTATGATGTAAGAATCAATGAGAATGATGAAGTCTATCGATACAATGCAGCGCTTAAGGAGCAAATGGATACAAAGTGGCAAGAAATACTAGCAAGCAAGGGATATGATGGAGAAGAAGGTTTAGGAGCAGGAGCAATTATTGGAATTGCTATTGTTGTTGTCTTGGTTCTCTCATCAACTGCGATATCTATTGTAAAAAAGAAAAGAAGAATATAATTAATTTACAAATAAGACGAAATCCTTTGGGTTTCGTTTTTTTTATTTCTTTTTAAATTTCATTGCTTTAAGGATTGAATTCATATAAAATATGTACGTATGATATAAACGATGTCCGTATATATAGACGGTATGAAATTAGGGTTTAAATGACTGAGAAAAAACTATCACCAAAGGAACAAAAAAGAAGACACTATATATTAAATGGAGACCTTTGGAAGGTTATTTTAAGTATTAGTGCTCCATTAGCTGTTTATGGTTTGTTTAATTACTTATATGGCTTCTTTGACTTATTGATGGTTTCTCATATAGGTGGTAATGAGGTCGCATCGGTTGTCTTTATCGATGAAATCAAGCAAGCGATTATGGCCTTTGGCGGTGGGATTGCTGCTGGAGGAACGGTCATTGTTGCTAGACATTATGGTGCTGGTCGTATAGAAGAAGCGAGAAGAAATGCGGGATCTTCGTTTAGTTTAGCGCTTTTAGTAAGTAGTATCATTGTCCTAATTACCTTAGCTTTTGGAAGGCCACTATTAGCATTACTCAATGCACCCCAGGAAATGATTGATGCAGGGATAGGATATTTCAATATTCAAATGATTTCAACTGCACTAATTGCAGTCAATAGTGTATTTATAGGATTAGAAAAGGCAAAGGGAAATACCACATTAATTCTTTTACTTAATATTGTTGCAATGATTATTAAGCTCATTTTATCTGCAATCTTTGTTTTTGGTATGGGGCTAGGTGCGATGTATGTTGCACTTGCTACGCTCATTGCTCAAGGTTTACTGATGATTGTCGCATTAAAGATTATGTTTTCAAAAAACAATTCATTCCAGATCAAATGGAAGGAACTAGGGATTAAAAAGTATTATATACTTCCAATTCTATCCTTATCCATCCCAGTATTTACAGGGAAGTTCTTGTTTAGTCTCGGAAAGGTATTAGTTAATAGTATGGCTGCTTTATACGGGCCTCTTGCAGTAGCTGCATTTGGAATTGCGATGAAGCTAGGTGGTGGACCTGGTTCGATATCCATTATTTTTGAGGAATCTGAAATAAGTATTATCAGTCAGAATTTAGGAAACAGAAATTTGAAGAGAGCGATCAAAACCTATGTGTTCTCACATTTGTATGCATTAATTATTGGTGGAGCTGCATTGATTCTTGTTTCTAATATGATGGATAGGATTATTCCTCTTTTTACTACAAGCACTGATCCATATTTTAGACAAATGATCATTGACATTTATTTCTGGGAGAAGTTCTCCGTTTTAACATCAGCATCTATTGCTGTAATTACTGGAGTATTTATCGGTTTTAAATATACAAAGGTAGCATTTATATTGAATGTAGCAAGATTATTTATTTTCAGGTTACCTGTCCTATGGCTTTTTCAAAGATCAGATATTGGATATAAGGCATTAGGCTATGTTATGTTTATTAGTAATGGTTCAACGATGGTTTTAGCATTTGTTTTACTTGGATTTTTCTATCATAAAATCAAAAATTATGGCTATATGGATTTGCAACTAGATGCTTAGCCTATAAAGAAAGATATTAATTTATTGCTATAGATAAACAAAAAAGTCCTTCATAAGTATTCTTATGAAAGCGCTCTTAAAAAAAGTATTGACAACGGTTTCATAAAATGATAAAATTAAGGTAGTAATAAACACTGTCCGTATATATAGACGGTTTAATCAAATAAGGGAACAAAAAGCATAAACATCGAGAGTTTCAAGTGGTTTTAATTTGAATTGACTAGAGTATTAGAGAAGAATTAAAGTCAAAATAATGAACTTGAGGCTTTTTTATATGTAAAAATTAAGGAGAAACAAATGAAATCCTTCATCCATGATGACTTTCTACTCCAAAGTGAAGTCGCAAAAAAACTATATCACAATCATGCAAAAACAATGCCAATCATTGATTATCATTGTCACCTCGATCCAAAAGAAATTTACGAGGATAAAAAATTCAATAATCTATTTGATGCATGGCTATCCGGGGATCACTACAAATGGCGTTTAATGCGTGCAAATGGTATCACTGAGGATTATATCACTGGAAACAAGCCAGATTTTGAGAAGTTTATGAAATGGGCTGAGGTTGTTCCTCATTTGGTTGGTAACCCACTTTATCACTGGACACACTTCGAACTGAAAAGATTTTTTGATGTAGATAAGCTATTAAGTCCTAAAACAGCAGAAGTGATTTATAAAGAAGTGAATCAAAAATTAGAAACATTAACTGCAAGAAAATTAATTGAAATGAGCAATGTTGATGTCATCTGTACAACTGATGATCCAACAGATACTCTTGAGTGGCATGAAAAGCTAAAAAATGATCCAACCTTTAAAACGAAAGTACTTCCTGCATTTAGACCAGATAAGGCAATCAATATTGAACTATCATGGTTTCAAGAATGGGTTCTTAAATTAAGTAAGGTTGTTGGCTATTCCCTATCAAGCCTAGATTTATTTAAGAAAGCTATAACCGAACGTATTGATTTCTTCCATGAAAGAGGATGCTTATTATCAGATCATGCACTAGATGTTGTGATGTATGAAAAAGCAACCCCTGAAGAGGTTGCTGCGATTTATGAAAAAGCGATGCAACATGAAGAATTATCGAATAGAGATATTCGTAAATATAAAGGTTATATGCTAGTCTTCCTTGGTACTGAGTATAACAAGCGTGGTTGGGTTCAACAATACCATATCGGAGCACTTAGAAATCTTTCAGAGCGTATGTTAAAGAACTTAGGACCTGATACAGGATTTGATGGCATTAATGATGGCTTAATCGCTAGACCATTATCACATCTTTTAGATGCACTGGATTCAACAGGAGAACTTCCTAAAACAGTACTTTATACCTTGAATCCAAGAGATTTTGAAGTAGCAATCACAATGATGGCAGCATTTCAAGGTGGAGGAATTCCAGGAAAGATTCAATTCGGATCTGCTTGGTGGTTCTTAGATACAATCGATGGAATGACAAAACAAATTAAAGCTTTAGGAAATAATGGTTTATTATCGAAATTTGTAGGAATGCTTACCGATTCAAGAAGTTTTCTATCCTATCCAAGACATGAATATTTTAGAAGACTATTATGTAATATCATTGGTGAACAAGTGACACTCGGATATTACCCAGAAGATTATGAACTACTCGGAAAAATGGTTGAAAATATATCTTACACAAACGCTAAAACATATTTCAACTTTTAATTCATTTGATGGAGCAGTTAAAGTGTGCCAAACAATAGTTATTTAACTGCTCCACCTCCTCTATTTGAAGTGCTTTCGATAATAGAGAAGGTATAAAAGGAAATTCAAAGAATCTAAGATTTGATTTATCCCATGCATCATATCGTTCATTAGAAATTAAGCCTTCAAATTCGCAATGGATAAAGTATGTTGAACCAAATTCTCGCCATGGTCTAGCTAATATAACAGGTTCTGAACTTCGATTGATAATCCTTGAACGACTGAAGATGATACCATATGGAAATTCCTCATAGGTTGAGGGTGCAGCTATAAATCCTTTACCGATAGAAACAATGACACACTGATTGAAAAGTGCTGTTCCACTTCCAAAAATATAATCTACATCACCCTCAATATAACAATTTTCAAAATAATGATGTAAATGATTAGTAAGTCTTTCTTCAATTGGAAGAAACTGATCATATCGAATGGTCAAGTCAACAGGTAATGGACCTAAAAAGATAGTATCTTGATGACCAAGAAGTTTGCAGTTAACAACTCTTGTATGATTCCCATATAATGTAAGCGCTACTGCCTGACCAATTGTTAAACCAGACCCTGATTCATTTTGAATTGTTAGATTTTCTAGTAAAACATGATCACCAAGAATCATCACAGTAGAAGTCCTAAATGTATTATATAAAAGACCATCAGCATGCATCTTATAGGAATAATCACTAAAGGTAATGATGGTTTCATCAGTTTTTGAACCAATAAGTTTTAGATGATTATGCTTTAAACGTAGCTTCTGGGTATATATACCTGATGCCAAGAAAACAGTAATTTCTTCGTTTAAAGGATAACCATCCAGTATTTCTTGAATGTTATCCTGTGGTTTTAGATGTAATGAAATCATAATGGAAGCTCCTTTCAAGTCTACCTATATTATATAGAGGAGTTGTTAGTTTGACAATTAAAAAATTTATGACATTTGATTTACTCGTCCTAACACTTCTAGCAGTTCTAGTAGACGTGATTGGATACTTTGCAAGTCTTTCTGACTTAGTATTCTTATACGTGAGTCTATCAATTCCTGTAATACTTATTGCCTATATTAGATGGGGATACAAGGCACTTGTGATTAATTTAGTAATCATTATCCTTCATCTCATCCTTTATAGAGGAATTCAAGTGTTACCAATGATTGTTTACCTACTAAGCCTAGGATCGATATCTGTATCTATGATTTGGTTTAAGTTAGTCAAGAAAAATGGTATTAAGGATGAAGTTTTACTGATTACATTATATTTCTTAACAGCGTATACAACACTCTTTCTATTACAAGCGTTCGCTCAATATTTAGAGGGTGGAGAAATTCAATGGATTACCTTACTGATTAGACATAGTGTCAATATTATACTCGGTTGGGTCATCCTAGTGATTGCATCCAAGCAACAGGATTTAATGGTGGATATGCATTCCTATTTACTTAAGCAAATTGAAGAAAGAAAAAAAGAGGAAAAGTACGATTATGGCAAATAAATTCAATCGTGATCTAGAAAACTTAACAATTGAACAAATAGAACACGAGCAATTTTTAGAGGAAATTGAACGTACAAAATGGCATCGCTACTGGCAGTCAATCAAAAAGGATTGGCCACTTTATGCAATGCTTATTCCTGTTTTACTATATTTCTTTATTTTCAGATATATGCCCATTTATGGTATTTTAGCTGCTTTTAAGGATCAAAGAGTATTAACAGTTTCGATTGGAAATAGTCCATATGCTGGATTCTATGCATTTAGATCCTTAGTATCTGGAGATTACGCACCAATGTTTTGGCAGGCATTTAGAAATACGTTTGCGATTTCAATGTATGGTTTAATCTTTGGATTCCCAGTTCCAATTATCCTAGCTTTATTCTTTAGTGAAATTAAGAGTGATGTTTACCGCTCCACTGTACAAATACTATCCTATTTACCTAAGTTTATTTCTACGGTTGTTATTACATCTGTTATTACGTTAATGCTTTACGGAGGTAACGCTCCTCACCAAGCACCTGGCGTACTTGCATCATTTCTTACCAATTTAGGTATGGTTCCTGAGGGAACAAGAATCATGCTCAATCCTCAGTACTTTAGATCTGTATATATTATCTCAGGTATATGGGAGGGTGCAGGTTATGGTTCGATCGTCTATTTTGCGGCGGTCATGTCAATTAGTCCTACTAATTTTGAAGCTGCAAGAATTGATGGAGCATCCAAATTATCTCAAATTCGTTATGTAACTCTACCAGGTATGGCACCAACATTAACAATCATGTTGATTCTAAGAATCGGTGAAATATTAACCGTTGGCTATGAGAAGGTTATCTTACTTTATAATGTTCAGACCTATTCGACCGCAGATGTTATCTCGACATTTGTTGCGAGAACAGGTGGCTTGATGGATCCGACAGGTAGCGTCTTAAACGTTGCTGCATCTGCGGATTTGTTTAACTCGATTATTGCTATGTTCTTAGTCTTAGGTGCTAATTTCATCAGTCGTCGTGTTTCTGACACATCGTTGTTCTAAGGGGTGAGAAAATGAAGAGACTAGACCGATCAGAATTAATATTTAAGATTATTGCATATTCATTTGCTACCCTGTTTGCCCTTGCTGCATTATACCCATTTATTTACACAATATCAGCAGCAGTATCTGGTAAACTCGCATTCTCAAGAGGTGATGTCGTTTTTCTTCCAGTGGATTTCCAATTGGATGCGATGATTGCAGTCATCTCAGATAAGGGGTTTTGGATAGCTTATACCAATACACTATTCTATACCTTCTTTGGAACGATATTCTCGATGGCTTTATCCATAGCTGCAGCCTATGCACTATCTAAGGATAGACTTGTATTTAGAAGACAGATTAACTTTATAATTGTATTTACGATGTGGTTTTCTGCAGGGTTAATCCCAACCTTCTTAAATTACAAGATGTTTGGAGTCGATTTTAGATGGGGTATCATTTGGGGATTTGGAGTTCAAGCATTTAATGTGATCTTGCTTAGAAACTATTTCTCTGGGGTATCTAAGGAAATCGAAGAAGCAGCGATTGTCGATGGTGCAAATGAGTTTCAGGTGTTAACTAATGTCTATCTACCGATGTCAAAGTCAGCGTTAGCTACTGTAACACTATTCTATGCACTCTCTAGATGGAACGGGTATTTCTGGAATCTAATTCTTGTCAATAATGGATTAGAGCATCCACTTCAAGTTTATTTAAGAAAGTATTTAACAGAGTTTCTAAACGATGAAAATGCATCGATTACAAACTTGCCTTACTCGCCTTACAGTTATATGTACGCGATGATCATTATGTCTATTATCCCTATAATCATTGTTTATCCTTATTTGCAAAAGTATTTTGCTAGAGGAGTCAATGTCGGTGGGGTTAAGGAATAAAAAATTAGATAAACAAAGTCAAGACTAACCTAGTTATTTGTAAGTACTATTTTTGAGCGTACTAAAAAACCAGATTTGAAATCCTGTATTTTAAG
>PGXL01000014.1 GCA_002839095.1 Tenericutes bacterium HGW-Tenericutes-2
TTCGTAGCGATATATCAAGTAAATCCTTCTTTAGCCATATGATTGTGGCTTTTTTAGATAAGTTAATTGAAAAGACTTGATATATATTAGAATACCATTATATAGAAGCAAAACCAATTCACATATTCTTCTTTTGATGATATAATACATCATGTTGAAGGAGGTCACTATGTCAAAGCTAACTGAACGTAGATCGATTAGAAAATACGATCCTACTGTAAAAATTACCAAAGAAGAAATGAAAGAGATTCTAGAAAAAACAAATCGTGCGCCATCAAGCATGAATATGCAACCTTGGAGATATTTTATTGTAGAATCCCAGGAAGCGAAGGAAAAATTAAGACCCGTTTTATATGGAAATCATCTGCAGCTAGATACATCTGCTGCCATGATTTGTATATTTACAGATCTAAAGAAATATGACTATGCTGAAAAGATTTATGATAAAGCAGTTGCTGCTGGATTAATGCCTGAAGAGATTAGAGAAAAACAACTGAAAAATATTGCCAATATGATTCCTTCCTTATCTGAAGAAGGCATTGAAAAAGGCGGTTTAATTGACTCAGGGCTTGCTGCAATGCAGTTGATGCATATTGCAAGAGAGCATGGCTATGAAACCTGTTCAATTGGTGGATTTAGACATGAAAAAATTGCAGATGCCTTAGGTATTGATTCAAACAGATATAAGCCTGTGATGATAGTATCCATTGGAAAAGCAGCTGACGAAGGATATCCATCCATTAGACTCGATGTTGAAGATGTCGCAACTTGGTTATAAATGAAAAAGCCAAAATTTTGGCTTTTTTCTTTTTTTGATGCATTGAATTAAATATCGTATTGAGATAATATTTGAGCAGGTGTTTTTCTTAAGAGTAAGAAGATTGGATACATTCCACCTAAAATATTGACACCATAGACAATCAAGACACCAACTAAAATGGTTAATGGATTGACGATAAATAATCTAAATTGTCCGAAAAATGATTGTGACGCCTCAAACATTGCTACTGATGATAGAATGAATCCTATCGCAGATGAGATGGTTGATAAAATCAATATTTCAACAAGGAATGATGTGAATATTTCACTTTTTTTCATACCTAATGCTCGGTATACTGATATTTCATAGATTCTAGAAACCATCGATGAATGCATAATGAAATAGAATCCAATTAAAGTAAACCCTATAACAAACAATGTTACGATTGTTGTTGTAACTCTAGTTGTAACCATTGCTTGATTAAACAAGTTTCTAATATAAACTCTTTCAGAGATTGCAGTTAAATCATCTTCAGTCATTTCTTGAATCACTTCTTCTTGATTACTTGCTAAAACAAAATAACTGAATGTTGAATCAAATCTTGCTCTTTCAACAATGGAATCACTAACAATGAAAATAAGCTTTTCATCTGTGAATACCCCACTTACAACAATTCCATCATGAATTGTTTTTGGCCATACATTATCTGGAGCAGCTCCAAACAATTGTTGGTAATATGCTGAAGAAATCAAAATTTGACTTCCTGTAGGTATACTTCCATGCGTAATATCATCTGTATCGATATAAGAAATATTAGTGTATTTAACAAGTAGTGCACCATGAGTAACTTCACCCATAACATTTGCATTCGTAAATGCTCTACTTCCATAAATCACTTGAATATCACTATTTAGAATACCAGTGACTTTGACTGGTTTTCCATTGACAGAAAACTTTTCGATCAATAAATGATTATAGCTCCAAATACCATATTCAGGACCATTTCTATCGACAATGGAGTCTGCAAGCTTGCTTGTGATCATGATTTCATCATCAGCAACTGCCATTCTACCCTTAACTAGCTTATTTCTGTTTGCATGATCGATTAAATCAAGTCTTGCGGTGAAATTCAGCATTGGTTCATTTTCATTCAATGGATCTAAGATATCAACACGCAAAGTACCCAAGGTATTAATATAATAGTCAGAATCACCTAAACCGTAGCTTAGCATCTTAGAATAGCTTGTTTTATTTGCATAATTCGTATCTTGTACGCGTATATAATCCGCTTCATAGCTTAAGCTAGAATAATCAGGAATCATCGTCGCTGCAGCCATCGCTACAACAACTCCAATGACTGCTCCAGATAGGATAAACGCGAATAGCATTAATTTCCCTTTTCTTGAGGAGTATATAATCTTTTGAATTGCAAGCATGACAACCTGTTTGATTGATACAATCGTTTTAAATTGTCGATGTACGTTGGTGTTATCTAATGCTTCTGACTTAAAGGTTGTTTCTAATAGTTCTTCTTTATTTTTCTTGACATAATGCTCATCCTTGATAACTAAATTGGAGGAGTTATCCAATAATTTAACCTTTTGAATGGATGAATCCACATCTAAATATAAGGTTCTATTCTTAACGATCAATCTAATTTTTAGTGGTTCTACTGTCTGTTTTGAATCATTATATAATGATAGAGACACATGACCATCACCAATTTGACTAATATTTTCTAAATCCTTTAAATAGATTGTGTTATCATCAGTTACTGTATGTTCATGATTCGATTCGTTTTCATAATCATTAATGACTTTACCATCCTTGATTTCGATGATTCGATCACCATAAATATTTGCGATATCTCTTTCATGCGTTACTAAAACAACAAGCTTTTCCTTAGAAATCTCTTTAATAATATTCATGATATCTAAGGTATTCTTAGAATCAAGATTTCCTGTAGGTTCATCTGCAATAATAACTCTTGGATTTTTAACAAGTGCACGTGCGATGGCAACTCTTTGTTGCTGTCCACCTGAAAGCTGTGTTGATTTCTTCTTGCGATATGGATACATATTGACAGCATTTAAAATATAATTGACTCTATTTTCTACAATAGCTGGATCGTTGATTCCAATCATCTTTAAAACAAGAGCAATATTATCATATACACTCATTTGAGGTAATAAGTTATAGTTTTGGAAAATATAACCAATCGATTCATTACGAATCTTATCCCAAGTTGATGATTTATATCTATTGATCACATCATGATCGAACTCAATCGTACCCTGCTGAACACTATCAAGACCACCAATAACGTTTAATAATGTGGTTTTCCCTGACCCTGATGCTCCAAGTAATACAACTAAGCCTTTATCTGGAAAATCAAGTGTCATGTCATTTAAAACATGGATTTCGTTACGTTTTCCTCTAAAGAAATATTTATTTAATCCTTTGACCTTAATCATGATTATTCCTCCCTACTTGAGACAATCGATTCTATTACGGATTGTCTAAATATCTTCTTGTTAAATCTTAAGCCTAACCATGCGCCGAAGAGTAAGAAAATAATAATTAACATGATATAATCAGTAAATTCCATGAACTGAATGATTTCATAGATACTAGCTACATAATTACTTAAAATAAATAGCACTGCAAACATGAGAACCGCACTTATTGCAGCGATAAATACTTGTTCTAATACAACAAGCCGTGCTAGGGTCACCTTATTCGTTCCAATGGATCTAAAAATTGCAAAATCCTTCTTTCTAGATTTCATGATATTTTTAGAAACCGCGTGAACAATTGAATAGAGCAATAGTCCAAATAAGATAATGAAGATACCTGTAAATAAGCCCATCACAAATGCTAGAATACCAGCTCCTGGATTTGGTATATTTGCTGGATAAATAACTCTATATATGTCTTGGTTAATCGCATCAATTGCTTTATTTCCATCATTAATACCCTTGACTGATAAAGATAAAACTTTTCTATTTTCTACCTTATAAAAATGCTCTAATTCATCTAAAACATAATCTTCTAAATACGTGCCTAATGCTTCACTCATTGAAGCAAAGTAAGGTTCAAATGTCCCTATTTTATATATACTCACGTTAGGAACTGTTATCGTTAATTCTTCACTTTGTTCATAGTTGCTAGTATTATAAAAAAAACCAGTAAATGATAATTCTTTAATCTCAAGTAGCTCTGGTGTTCCTGCTTGATCAGCATTGAAAACAATTGCTATTCCACTTTGATCGGTCATTCCTCTATTGATATTGTATTGATTACTGTCATAAGTGAATGTCATCCCCCAATTGATATGGTCAATTAAGTTATTTTTAGCAGTACCATCAATTGAATATTGTTCAATATCTGGATTATCTAAAAATGCATCCGTAAAATAAAGAATATTCGCTTTAGCTTTATCAATACCAGTAATCTTAAACTTACCTACAAAGTCTTCATTGACATTAGGATTTGTATATTGTGACGCAGTACCAATATATACCTCATCACCGACTTTATAATTGGTCCAATTATGACCAATAACAATTTCATTTGCTAAAACAGGTAAAGTTCCATCAATATCTAGGTTTGATAGTGTAGCTGCTGCGTCTGTACCACTGACTGGTTGCCATGAATTATAATATTTGTATATACCAGTATCATAGATATTCTCATCTGTAAAAACATATAAACGCAGGCTATTATAAAATGATAGTCCGTGCTCATAAACCTTTGAGACAAATCTAATATTTTCAAAATACTCAAGATCATCTGCATCAAAGTCAATTCCATCTCTTCTTTCAACTAATAGTCTAGTGACAGGAACATTGGGAAAACGATTGGATTGCTGAACGTTAATATCTCTAATTTGTCCTTCTCTCCATGAATAGGATAAAGTAAATGCAATCATGACTATCATTTGCATTAATGTCAAAAATATTAATCTTTTAGGAGTTGAAAATAGTGATCTTAATGTAAATCTAAGAAGTGTAGCGATACTCATTTTTTGAGGAACTGGAGCTACATATTCCTTTACATCTTCAATTTTCTTGTATTTCTTATCTTCTACAACTTCCCCATCGTGCATTTTGATTTTGCGAGTCGCAAATTCTTTGATTTGATCATAATCGTGAGTAACGACAATGATTAGTTTATCCTTAGAAATATCATGTAATACCTTTAAAACTTGAGCACCTGATTGAGAATCTAAGTTTCCTGTTGGTTCGTCAGCAACAATAATAGGACAGTCCTTTGCAAGTGCTCTTGCGATGACTGTTCTTTGCTTCTGTCCACCTGATAATTTAGATGCTTTATGATTTTTATGGCTTAATAAACCTACTTTTTCAATTAATTCTAAGGCTCTTTGTTTTCTCGTTTTTGGATCGTATCCTTGAACCTCTAGAGCAAGTAATACGTTTTGAAGAACTGTGAATGAATCAATAATGTTATAGTTTTGAAAAACGAAACCAATATTGGTTCCACGATATTTTTCCCAATCAGAAATGGTGAAATGAGAGGTTTCTTCTCCAAATAAATAGAGCTCACCATCTTCATATCCATCTAAACCACTAATGACGTTAAGTAATGTCGATTTCCCTGAACCAGATTCCCCTGTGACTGCAACAAATTCACCAAGGTCAAATTCAAGGTTTACCTTTTTCATCCCTACGGATACTGTTTCTTCACTCTTGTAATATTTTGATACATTCTCTAATCTGATCATACTCATAGTTTGTTTTCCCCTTTGATTATTTCTAACAGTTGATTTGGGTGATGAATAATATAATCTGCATTATGCTCAATGAGCAGTGATTCAGATCGATAACCCCAGGTCACCCCAACACTTTTAACAAGTGCATTGGAAGCTGTTTCCATGTCAACCTCTGAATCTCCTACATATAAAACTTCTTCCTTTGTTAATCCTAATAAATCTAGTGCTTTATATACCATATCTGGAGCTGGCTTGATCGGTATTCCTTTTACCTCACCAACAGATGCATCAAATAGATTTAAAAACATTTTAATATTGAGTTCCTCTACTAAATGCTCGAATTTATTCGAACAAACAGCAAGCTTAATATTTTGTTTTTTCAATGATATTAATAAATCTATTATACCCGGGTAAGGTCCTGTATGAACAGAACTATGTTGGTCATAATGTGCTTGATAAATAGCAAAGACTTCCTTAACCTCTTCTAATGTATAGGATTTTGGTGTAACGCGTTCAATTAACTTGAATGCACCATTTCCTACAGCAAGCTTTATATCATCATCTGTTTTTTCTGGTAAGTTCTTTAAACGTAATGCGTGATTTACACTAATTCTGATATCATCTAGTGTATTTAATATTGTTCCGTCCATGTCAAATATGATGCCTTTAATCATAGTGGACCCCCTTGTGTTTTTATTATTATAGCATATAAGAAATGCATGTCGTGATTGTCTCTTTGTATCTTATCGATTATTTTGGTTAATTTTTACTCTTCTCTTTAAATCATTCGATTTCAAGGCTTCTTCCATGATGTGTATTACATTCAAAGCAAAGCTTTTATCATCATCCATGTTTGGATAGCTGATGATATCTCTATAAAACTTATCATAAAACTCAAAGTGAGTTCCTAAACGTAGCGGTATATCCTTTTGATCTGTTGGGCTTAAAGAAAATACACTCTTCAAACCTGAAGTCTGATAATGCTCATTCGTTTTAAAATGAACACAGTCAGGCTGATCAAATCCGTATTTTGCATAGGATGCTTTTGTGCCGATGATTTCAAATCTTGGACCAGGGAATCTGGTCAGCTTATCAGCACCTAAAAAGCATGTGAAATTGTTATAAAAAAGTGTTAGCTCAAAATGATCATCCACTAAAGCATTTTCACGATCAAGAAATAAATCACATGACAGTTCATTTGGTAAACCGAATAGCTCTATCGCATGATGGACTAAATGTGGAGCTAAATCATAAAACACTCCTGCCATTAAAGTATCTTTATCTCTCCAAGCATTTTTAACCATTGGATCATAGGTATCAAATCTCGATTTAAAGGATACTAGCTTTCCAAAATCATGTGTTTTTAATAATTCCTTGATGGTAATAATATCACCATCATATCTTCTATTATGAAATACTCTTAATATTCTCTTATTTTTTGAGGCTAGCTGATATAATTCATTCGCTTCTTTATATGTTTCTACAAATGGCTTTTCAACAACGACATGTTTAAAGTGTTCTAATGCAAGCTTTGTGTAGGAGTAATGCACATCATTAGAGGTAGCAATGATAATTAAATCAATTTCAGGATCTGATAAAGCTGTTTCATAATTTGATATCACTTGAATTCTTGGATATTCTTTTTCTAGTTCAGCTTTTCGTTCTAAATTTGTAGTCATTACATATTTAATTGTAAAATTTTGATGTGTGTAAAGTGGTGGAACGTGGAAAAATTTACCGGACATTCCATAACCAATAATAGCAACCATAATCTTTTTCATGATATCACCTTTTCTTTGATGTTATTATACCACTCTTATTTATGTTAAAATAAGGAAAAGTCTTTACAAAGAAAATCGTTTGATGTAAGATATATGCGCTGGGGATGTTCTGGATTCGTCACGGCATGGACTAAAGTATAAGCATGTCATGGTCGCTCATGTAAAAAGGCCGAGGTTATAATAACCGGAAACCAATCTTTACAATTCGCTGCCTAAGAAAAGGTGCGAGCCAAATTTGAATTTACTTACGGTTCTAATGCGGCCCAACTTTAGTAAGTTATACTTATTGAAATTCCTATATCAATAAAAGAACTCTATAGGGTAGTATTATAGTCATTTGTTCATTTCGATTATAGTATGAATTCATAAATGGAATAAACATGTAGAAAGTACTTTAGAAAGTGTTTTGCACAGGGGTTCAAATCCCCTCATCTCCACCAATTTTTTATAGATAAAACGGCTTAATTAAGCCGTTTTTTGTTTATTTTTTCTCTTTTATTTAACATTGAGTATAAAGGAATAATTTACATTTAGAAAAAGAACAATACAACTTACATCAAAATTCGGTTCTCAGGACTTAATAACTCATTACTCTACGCCGTATTTTTTTAAAACAAAACTCTGTGTACGGATCATTAAAAAACCAACAAAAACGAGCATTGTATAAAAAACTATTGCATGAAATAACTCATTATCAGGATAACTTAAGAATATATTATATATTGTTCCTAGTAAACCTAAATAAATAATTGTAGGAATCAAAGTGTAAAACCCTGCTTCAATAAATTTCAAATGCTTGATGTATTTAAACATAACTAAAAAGCATATAATGAAAAATCCTAAGAATGGTATCAAAAGAATTAAATATTGTTTTTTTACAGTACTCATACTAAGCCCCCTAAAGATAAATTATAGACTGGGTAAAAATAACATCGACTAAATCTCTTTAGTCCATTGCAAAGTCATCTTCAAATAGTTTATATTCATGTAATCACAAATAAGTTATCTATTCATCAATTCTAACACTCAATTTTAGCTCTTAATGAAAAAAGTGAAATGATTTGAATATTTAGGACACCTAGACCTTTCAGTTTTCTATGCATATGGTATCATAACCCACTGTTTAAATTCCATACCAATCCAAAAATAACTTTTGCTGAATAAGTCTACTTACCCACTATTTTCTTCAATAATATTGTTTAATGTGAAGAGGATTGAGTACATAAGTATCTGATTGTTTGGAAATCCACCTACATCAGAACCACTGTAATATACATCATGTTGCGGTGTAAATGTTAGTGTAATTAAATCAGAATCTATGTCTCGAGGATCCATCAAATCATTTAGCAATGAACTATTTGATTTTTTATTATTTGCAATTAATATATGGAAAAATCTATTTCTATAGAGAAAATTTATCTGTTCAAGTGTTCCAAATTCGTCATTTTTGTATTTATTCATATCAATTATCAAAAAATTATATGGGTTGTTTGAGCTACCTTGAATTTGGTCAATTGATGTTATATATATTGGAGTATAGTCTTCATTAAAATCAAAATCATCACTGAAAATATACACATTAGCATGTTTTTCTTCAATTGAATTTATTATATCGAAATAGTCCATCGGTATTCCTAAAGGTGGATTCTTTTCAGGAGGAAAAAAGAATATGAAGTATAAAGCTAAAAGAATCAAAAAAAATAGCACAATAATTCTCTTCATTTTTATATATCCCCCTAAATAATGTGATTTTTTATAATAGCTCTAATTTGGCTTGATTGTATAACTTTCTAGCTACTTTGTCAATATTGGACTAGGTGTTTTTTATTAGATAGTAATAACCGTTCATATTCTTACAAATCTTCAAAATCCTCAATGCTTCTCAAACTTATATATTGCCTAGTTGTGAACCAACATCCATCCAATCAGATTCTATAATAATTGTTTCAGTAATGAAATCATAAATAATAATCTTTACCTGTTGTGATTTGATTAGTGATCCAAATGTTCTAACTTGCTTACAAAGCAATTCTCTTTCACTAATAACCATCCCATTACTATATTCCATATCTAAATCAATTTGATTGATGACAGTGAACTCCTGGTTCAATAAATTGATTTTCTTATTGTAAACTTGATCTTCTATAATAAAGTTATCATACATTTTTATTGACCCGTAATCAGCAGCTAAAAAGTAAGATAATTCTATAGATTCTGAATCGACCCAGAGTCCTTTAGTTTCACTAGTAAAATTACCTTCTAAAAATAATAAAGTTTCTTCATTGATTACCATGTAATTACCCATATTGGAATTTACTGTTGTAATTATCTCATTGTCTAAGTCATATATATAGTCAAAGTTTTCCACATCAATATTCGGATAATTTAGATTGATGTATAATTTGTTATTTTCATAGTAAACATCTATATAACTATAGTAGTTAACTGGACTGATAGATATATCACCAATTAACTCTCCAGATGAAATGTCATATGTCAGGAATCTCATTGGATTGCTGCTAAATGTGTAAAACACAATGACATTTTCATCATAGTAACAAACATTATAGAATCCTTCATCAGCAGTTGAATCGATAGAAGTGTATTCCAGTGTATCAAGGTTAAATAATTGATATGATGAAACACTTCTTGCTTCGTAATCACTTAACCTGAGTAGAATTTGATTTCCTATTAGACCAATTGTATAGTATCCACTCAATGTTTCAACTATATATAACTCATTATCCTTAAAATAACCAATAGATATATTTTCAGTTTTTTGATTATATTCTGTAAAATAATACTTACTGTTATAATTTCCAATGAAAAAGATTTTTTTGCTGCTTTGATCTACTTCAATCCCACAAGCTGTTAACAAAAACATACTTAACAAAAAAACAAATATCAATATTATTTTTTTCATAGTACAATCCACACCATCAATCCGTATAATAATACAATTTGAAAAACACCAAATGTAGCTAGGTTAATAACAAGACTCCAAAAGGATTTTGATTCATTATTTTCAAGTTCTCGGTTCGATATTTGATTTATAACGACAAGAAAGACTACAAAGAGAATAAAGTCAACGAATAAAACGACTGTTGAAATGATTTGAGGTAGAAAAAAAGTAATACCTAAGATAATGTAGAACAAAATTGCCGGTATAAGTCTCTTCATTAATTTCATCCTAAACCCCTCCTGGTAGATACTGAGTTAAAGAACTAAGAAAAACAAAGATAGCAAGACAGAAACACCCTATTATGTAGATAATATTCACTAGATTCACATTCTTATAAAACATCACATCTAGGCATAATCTCTTTAGTTTATTGATAATAGCAAAATTAAAAATCAAGATTAGAAAACACGAAAAAAATATAAATAGATTTAACAGAACACTAGACCTAAAATACACTATGAACAATGGTATGTACATAATTGGTAAAACATAAAAGTAAAGCATAAAAAGTTTTTCTTTTTTCATAGTCTCCCCTCTTCGCTAAAAACCCTTCAATCACTACTATTGATTATTAATTACTAAATTTTTGTGCTTCGAAACATAAGATTCGTGTGATTAACGAATCTTTCGCAATCATGATAGTCATATATGTCATATATTCAGCGTTTTTAAACTAAATAGAACTATATGAAAACCCCCGTCACAACGTTTAGTATTTATTATTATTATATCTTATTTTAGTAACTATAGGTAAAGAATCCTGTTTCTATTAATAGTCTTACACTCAAATTCCGTCAATTTGATAGTAAGAATAATCAATTCCCTCAATTAAAGAAGTAATTTATGGGTATAACAATCATAGCTAATAAAAAAAGTGTATCTTTACACTCTAGAAACAGTCGTCATCACCTATAAGACGCAGCAACTTGGGACGAACAAAACTGTTTCTAACATTATTAATGCCATTCTTACTTTAGATATTTTTTTTGAAGTGTTTTAGAAAGAAAAAATCATCCTTTGATAATCATGCTGCTTACAGCTAATTCTTTTATATTAATATTAAATAAAACAATAATCATGCTAAAATATAATCAAATTACAAGGGAGATAAATCTGTGTTGAATAGATTACTAAAAGACGATAGAAAAATTAATATGATAATTCTTATTACCGGTATTCTCAACTACCCATTAGGTTTATGGGGAGTAAAAATTCCAGGTAATGTTTTAAATGAATTGGGTCTAGATGATATTATGCTTCTTTCTATCTTGTTTGCTTGGATTATATCCTTAGTTGCAACAATAGTATGTCTAACTCGCATTCAAAGAAATTTAAGAAGCAAGGCACTTTGGATTGGTTTTATATTGAATTTTATTTATCTAGTTACACCTGGCATCATTTTAATTTGGGCATTTTTGCGACTTATTATCTTTGGCATTGGTCATTAGTTATTAGCATATCTATAACCTTCTGTTCAAATCCCCTCATCTTAGCCAATATCTATAAATAAAACGGCTTAATTAAGCCGTTTTATTGTTATGCTTATTCAATTTCACTCTATTTTGTTTCAAATAATACAACCAATTCAATATTAGCTACCTTTGATACAGTCTCATGAATTGAACAAAACTTCGCACCTAATTCTGCAGCCTTATTAAGCTTTGCTTCATCGGATCCATTATATACAATCATTTCAATCTTTACATAATCAAGAGTTGCTATTGCATCATCTCTTTTGTTACCTGAAACTTCGATTGCTACATCAGTAAATGTCAATCTCATCTTATTTGCAACACTTAAAAAAGTTGCATAAAAACAAGAAGCAATTGAACCAAATAATAAATGGTATGGCTTCATTCCTTGATCTTGGTTGCCTAACTTAATTGTGCCGGTTGGTGAAGTCATCTCACCAACAAAATCTTTATCAAATGTTACTTTTACAACGTCTGCTTTCATAAAAAATACTCTCCTTTAGTTTATTGAACTTGAGTGAAATGATTTCACCCACATGATTGATTCGTCTATATTATTATATCATTTCAACCTCTATAATCATCATCTTATATAGGCATTCATCTTATACTGTTGGTAAATCAGCAGCTATTTCATTTTTTGATTCAGAATTTAAACTTTCATGGAGCATATTGGATTGGTTTATATGTAATAAAATAAATACCGATACTCCAACAAATAAAAGAATAATTAGATAAAGATATCCTGTCCATCCAAGCAAATCCATTACTGTACCAGATATTGAAGTTCCTATGAT
Organism: Tenericutes bacterium HGW-Tenericutes-2; assembly: GCA_002839095.1. Lineage (GTDB taxonomy): Bacteria > Bacillota_I > Bacilli_A > Acholeplasmatales > Acholeplasmataceae > Peloplasma. The sequence continues at coordinate 12,505 of PGXL01000014.1, forward strand.
AGAACCCAACCCATAAGCTGTAAACATGACACCATATTTCTTTGAGTATTGTTTAATACCATAAAACTCTTTAATGGTTGCTGGTACAATAGCAAGCCAAGCACCCAGGTTAAACCAAAATAATCCAAATGAAATGACATATAAAACAATATGTTGTCCTTGATTGATTAACCCTATAAATGAAGCTAAAGAAATCAAACTCAAGCTAAGGAGCACAGAAAATCTGAAACCTTTTTGATCCATTAACTTACCAAAAATTGGTCTTGCTATTCCATTCATTAAAGCGAAAAATGATAAGGATAAAGTGACTTCTCTTACATCAAACTCATAATATACAACACCAATTTGATAGGATAATCCAATCATCATCAACCCAATGGTTGTTGCGATTACAAATAATCCATAAATACGTTTAAAAGGTTTTAACTTCTCATAGGTAAGTATATCTGGAGCAACAGATTTAAAATCAGAATATTCCTTTAAGATAAATAAATAGGATAAAGGAAGCTGAATTACTAAAAATAAAATACTGAAGGTTAAAAATGTTTGATGAAGACCTATATTTTGAATAAGTGTACTAGCTAAAGGAGCAGTTATTAATGGTGACATTCCAAATCCTAGTAAAATAAGTCCTGTCATTAATCCACTTTTTTTAGGATAAAGTTTTTGAACCATATAGATTGGAACACCATAAACCATCCCAACTCCAGTTCCTATCAATAAGCCATAGGATATAATTAATAAGAAATATGCACTTGATATACTGGATATAAACCATCCGAAGGCGATGAGCAAAGTGCCTATAAAAACAAATTTTCTTAGTCGCTTAGGTTTAAGCAATCGACCTGATATCATCATCGATAAAGCATAAAAGAATAATGATGTCATATATGGAATACCACTTAAGAATGTGCCGATTTGATATTCTGCTTCGATGTGATATCTAAATACACTGTATGCATATACAGTACCCATCAGTAGCATCATCAATATACTTGATAAGATCATAAGTGTATGTTTTCTTTGTTGCATGATGGTCTCCTTATTTCATGAAAAATCCTTTTTATTATAACATAAACATATCCTTACACAACACTCATATACTTTATTGGAATTATGTAACTCTTATGTTTATAAAAATACTTCATTTAATATTATTCAGTCATCAAAAAAAAATAATTCTCATTTAAACATCTACTATCATCATTAGTAGAGTTTAAACTTAGAGAATTATTAGATAAACAAAGACTACTTCTATATATTTTTAGGAATTATTTCTTCTATAAAAACCTTTACCAACTTAGGATCAAACTGTGTATTTGCATATTTATTCAGTTCATTAATCGCAAATTCAACGGATTGAGCCCTTCTATAAGGTCTATCGGCTGTCATTGCTTCAAATGCATCACAAATGGAAATAATTCTTGAGAAATAGGGAATATCCTCTCCTACAATTCCATTTGGATAACCACTTCCATCGTATTTTTCATGATGAGTTAATGCATATTTAGCAATATCAGAATATTCATCTGCTGCTCTTAAAATATGATATCCCTTTTCTGTATGTGTCTTCATCATTTCAAATTCTTCAAAAGTTAATTTTGCAGGCTTCATTAAAATAGCATCTGGAATTGCGATCTTTCCTATATCATGAAGTATAGCAGCATAGGATAGTTCATTTAAGTCATCCTTTTCTAATCCCAATGCCTCACCCATAGCAATACACAATTTTTGAACACGATCAGAATGCGTTTTTTCTATTTCATATTTATTATTCAATGTTTGTAAAATGCCTCTGATTGCATTATTTCTAATGCTTGTTCCATCAAGAACTTTTCTACTGTACATATTGGTTTCTGCTTCTCTTAAGATATCTTCAATCTTCACATCTGGATTATTTTTGACTGCATAACCAATGGATACAGAAAGTTTGATATTGTTAAATTCTAGTTTTTCGATAGATTGATGAATCTCTCTAATACATGATTTCAAGGTTTCTTCATCCATATACTCAGCCAAAAATGCAAACTCATCACCACCGAGTCGAAATACTGAGCCACAATCCTTCGATATTTTCTCCAAGCTCTTTGAAATCATTTTTAAAACTTCATCACCACTTTTGAAGCCGTAAGCATCATTGATGATTTTTAAGCCATTTAAATCCATCATCATCACACCGATAGGATATTTCTCCTCCTGATCTAATCTAATGAATTCTTCTGTAAAAAATGATCGATTCAGTAATCCTGTCAGCTTATCATGTTTGATTGCATATTCTAGATTTAGTTCCTTTTTAACTTGCTCAGTAATGATTTCAACGTATGAAATAATACCACCAATATTACCATCCTTATCATACCAAGGTCTAGTCGACCAAATGGTATACATTTTTTCACCTGTGCTTCGAATGAATGTATCTTTGTTTTCACCAAGTATCTCTCCTTGAAGTGATCTTCTGTGAGCTTCCTTAAACTTTTCAGGTAAATCGGGAAACAATTCATAGTGGTTTTTTCCGATGATGTCATCAGTTAAGCTGAATTGATTTTTAAATTTATTGCTCACATAAATATAATTCATGTTTTTATCATAAATCGCGACTCCGCCATTATTATTTTCAATTACATGCTCTAGTAAGTAATTGACATGTTCTTTTTCTCGAGTCGCTTCTTTTTCCATTGTAATGTTATTTATAATTCCTGAAATAGCCTTAGGTGAACCATCTGGATTGATGAATAAAACCTTGGCATAGCAATGAATCCATTGCTTATTCCCATTAGAATCAACTAGGCGATATTCAAAATCAATAAAGTCTTTTTCCCCTGATCTGAGCTTTTCAAACTCCATATCAAACAATTCTTGATCCTGGCTCAATGTTAATTCCTTCCACTGTCCAAATGTTATATTTTTATAATCAAGTTGATCGTGATGAATAATATCCTTAAAAAGCTCATCAACAATGAGCCTATCTGATCCATAATGCCAGCCCCAGAGACTTGATTTGGTTGCATATAAAATAGTGTTAATTCTATCATTTTTTTTAACTAACTCTTGATTCATTCTTTGCATTTTTTTATTTTCATAAGCAGAGTATAAGAATAAAATCGTTACGAGTAATGCAACGACAATCACTGAAATCAATAAAATAACTGTTGAACTTAAAAAAATATTATAGCTAATCTTCATCATAGGCCACCCTAAAAAAATATAGTCTTTATGATACAACTACAGTTTAACATTTTGATTAATTTATTCGCTTCTATATGCTTTTATTTATTATGTTTCCATTTTTTAACTTCATTTTTTATAAAAAAGACATATTTTTCTATTTAAAAAAAGTAAATCAAAATCTTGATTGACATTTTTTCTTATTTAATGTTATACTTAATTATATTTTAAGGTATACATTAATTTTGGAGGTTTTTATGAATAATATAGCTTTAGGTTTTCTCGTTACATTGCTCGCTGGTCTAGCAACTGGATTAGGTAGTTTGTTTGCGTTTCATAAGAAGACAAACCATCATAAATTTTTATCATTTGCACTTGGTTTAAGCGCTGGTGTAATGATTTACGTATCTTTTATTGAGATATTTCCAAAGGCTTTTCAGTCACTAAGTGAAGCTTTTAGTACAGATCTGGCTTACTTTTATACAACGTTAGCATTTTTCATTGGAGTAGGAATCATCGCATTCATTGATTACATCATACCAAATGAGCATAATCCACACGAACTACATGGTCAAGAAGAAACTGAAGACACTAAAAAGAAAAAATTGATGCGTCTTGGTGTATTTACTGCTTTAGCGATTGCAATTCACAATTTCCCTGAGGGTCTGGCGACCTTTATTGCAACCGTTGCAAAGCCAGAGCTTGGTATCTCTATTGCTATTGCCATAGCAATTCATAATATTCCAGAAGGTATTGCCGTAGCAATTCCAATCTATCATGCAACAGGATCTAAGAAAAAAGCTGTCATATGGACCTTTTTATCCGGCTTAGCAGAACCAGTTGGTGCTGTCATTGGTTTTCTACTGCTTAGAACCGTATTTAATGAACTAACGTTTGGTTTCTTATTTGCTGGAGTAGCTGGTATCATGGTCTATATTTCACTCGATGAACTGCTTCCTGCAGCAGAAAAATATGGTGAACATCACTTGTCTATTATTGGCGTGATTTCTGGAATGATGATTATGGCACTGAGCTTGGTTTTACTATAACAAAAAAAGGAAGAATTAAATCTTCCTTTATTTTTTTCTATAGAAAGTAATTGAAGGCGATGACTTCTCCATTTTCTCTTAATAAATAAATGATAGAGGCACCTCGAATTGTCTTATAATATCCAATATATTGCGTTGTTTCTAAGAATTCGCCATCGATATCATAATGATGATAGAATCCAGTAAAACCATCTCTAATCATGAACATTCCGTTAGGTAAAGTAACCAAAGAACTATAGTTCGTATATGGTGATGTAGAATACGGGAGTGTCATTATTTTTTTCGTGACATTGCTCTCAAAGTTCACATGCATGACATCATAAGAGGAATCCGTAACTTGATCTGCATATATTGCATGCTTGTTATCCATCGCGTTAAATAGCATGACATCAGACAAGACAAGTTCTACTCCATTCTTATAAATATTCTGACAATACATGAGTTCGCATCTAACTTTATTCAAAACTAGATGATTATAACTCATCGATGTATAAATAAAATCTTCTTCTATTTTTAACATTTCTGTACGGTTAAAATCATATACATAAATGTCATTACTGTTAGGCTTCTCAGCTAGATAAAATGTTTCTCCTACTTGATAGACCTCAACTGCATTGGTTGATTGTGTAATATCGATATTTTTATTAAAAAACGTCACGTAACTTTTTGAGAGCTTCATCGCTTGAATTTGATTATTTCTGTTTTGATTATCCGTAACCAAGTAATCTACCCCATCATCTTCAGCTAACAATGGAACGAGTTGAAACGAATTTTCTTCTGCATCAAATTGATATAGCTTTTTATTGATAACAAAATACACATATTTTGATAATACATCCAATCTTTGTACTGAACTACAACTATTATCTAAAATAACTTTGGTTTCAGTGGTACCTTTATATAAAGTTACTTCACAAGTGCTATTATTATCTTTTCCAATCAGTATGATTTCATTATCCTTATTTTCAACGTATTTACTTGATCCAAGAAATACCTGATCAGAGCTTTCTAATAATAACTCAAACTTTTCATCAAGGACAAAGATTTTATCCCAAGCTTCAATAACATATCCATTTGCTCCAGCATGAACAAATTTAGGATCTCTCCCAAAATCTATTGGTAGTTTTATACCTTCTTTTTTATCCATATCATATTGCATAATAAAGGTTATATTCCCATTTCCGCTAACCTTTGCAGCACTATCTGTTGCAATCAGTAAACTGTTTGTTGGGTTATACCCTAAAATTGCTGGTGTAGTAAATTGTTGTTTGAATAAATTATCAAATATATCATGTTCTTCTAGAACTTTATTTTTATAGCGATAAAAAACTCCATTCCAATTTAAAAAGACCAGTTCTTCTTCATCATGATAGATAATCGTGTTATCCTTAAAGCCATCCTTGATAGACATATCGATAAGCAAATCACTATATTCTTCACAAAATGGAGCTCTTTCGATGTTTGAGTACTCAGAAAAACCTAATAATGGACTACTATCAAGATTCTTATAGGTACATCCATTCGAAATGATGGTTTCTTCACTTTTTTCGCCTGGATCAACTATATCAGTACAACCAGCTAAAAAAAGCATAACAATAAAAATAATAAAACATAAATACTTTTTCATTTTGTACCCCCAAATTAGTTTTTAAAAATTTTGAACTCTTTATAAGTCATTATATCTTATTCATATCCAGCAAACAATAGAGTCTAAACAAATAAATATATTTAGGTTGTATATATGCATCTATAGTGGTAAAATGATATCAAATATACGTTTAATACAGTTAATACAGTTTTGAGGTGAAAGATTGAACGAAAAAGTGGATTTATACATGCGTATTAAATCACATATCGAGCACTTAATACATGCTGGAGCTTTTTTAGAAGGTGAAGCATTACCAAGTGTTAGAAAAATAGCGCTAGATATGGGAGTTAATCCAAATACAGTGATGAAAAGCTATCAATCTCTTGAAAGGGATGGTTTAATTGAAATCATACCTAAAAAGGGTGCTTTTGTTAAGTCCTTTCAATCCATAAACCATCCAAAACTAAAAGAACTTGACTCAATCATCAATCAATTGAAGCTCGATTATAGCAGTGATGATATTATTAAGTATATACAATCATTATTAGGGGGAAATAAAAAATGATAACGGTTAATAACATTAACAAATCCTTTGGAGATTTGCACGTTCTAAAGGATATTAATTTATCACTGAATAACGGTACAATTTTTGGATTGGTAGGTATCAATGGTGCTGGAAAATCAACATTCTTAAGATTGTTATCTGGTGTATTACTTCCAGAATCTGGAAATATTTTATTCGATGAGAAAGAAACACTTAATGATGAAGCAAATCGCATGAATGTATTTTATTTGTCCGATCAGCCTACACATACACTTTACATGACCATCAAGGATTTAAAGGAATTATACAAAGTCTTTTATCCGTTTGATGATGAACAATTTCAAGCCATTTTAGCACTATTTAATTTGACAGAAAAAATGTCATTAAGTCACATCTCTAAGGGTATGAAAAGACAGGCATATATTGCTTGTGCTTTCGCATCCAAAGCAAAATATTTACTGCTTGATGAGGTTTTTGATGGACTAGATCCTGTAGCAAGACTTAAATTCAAAAAGCTAATGATTGATCATTCTAGCGATGACAAGATTTTTATACTTACAAGTCATTCACTCCGTGAGCTTGAAGATATTTGTGATGAATTTGGTATTATCGATGAAGGTCATTTTAAAAAATTCGGGCATTTAAGTGATGAGTTATCTAAGCTTATGAAATACCAAATTATTCTAAAGGATAAGCTTCCATACACATTTTCAAATCCAGCATGTCATATACTTCATCAACAGCAAGATGGCCGAGTACTCACCTTAATCATAGAAGGCATTCATCCACCTCTAGAAGAAATTATTGATCAAAAGGACTATCATGCTATTGATGAGTTATCTATTAGCTTTGAAGAGTACTTCATCGTATATCAAGGTGGTGCTTCCAAATGAAAAATTACTTAATTTATTTAATAAAAACTAAATGGCTACAGACCTTGATTATTGCTTTTATTCCTACCTTAATCTTTGTTCTTAGTATCATGGTAAACATTAGAAGATTTTATAACATCAATATCGTATCTTATTACAATCATTATAGTGCACCAACCATATTTTTTACTGCACTTATATTTATGATGATTATTATTCCAATTATTGTTATCTTTAGGATGAGTATTTTTAGAAACTCTAAGGATGTTGACCTTTACTATAGTCTTCCAATTTCTAGAAAAAACCTACTCTTTACACAGCTTTTATTTGGATTTATCCAGCTTGTAACGATTTGGTCTGTAATGTTTCTTTCTGGATTACTTGTCTTTACTATTTTATCCAATGGTTATTTTTATACTGGAATGCTTCTGCTTGGCTATTTAACAGTTATTTTCTATATAGCAGTTATCTATGGCATAACTTCATTCTTATTCCTAAGAGGTAACACCATTGTCGATGGCATTGCATTCATCATTATATTTAACACAGCATGTCTATTTATATCTTGGTTCTTCGTACAAAACATTTTCAGAGCGTTTAGTTTAACTGAAGCATTTGCATATAATCCCTACTACTCAGTTAGTTTAATATTTCAACACTTCATCTATTACTCTTTACCAAACCAAACGAATCTATTTAGAGGCATAAACAGGGAAAATATAGCTGCAGTTATTCTTAATACCTCTGGCTTTACATTGTTATCTAGTTTAGGATATTATTTATCCTTCAAATTTATAAAGAATGAAAAAACTGAACAGATAGGCAGAATTAGCACGAGCAAATTTGGTTATGTTTCACTGATACCTATTAATCTATTCTTTGGCATATCTAGCATTTATTTTATAACACTCTCTGTGACTTGGGTTCCAGTAAGTGTCTTAGCAGCTGCAGGCTTTATTGGGTTTTTCATTATGCGTAGATCCGTAAGATTAAGATGGATAGACGTGATTTCAGTTATTGCTCCAATCATTTTAAGTATCATCATGATGAATATCATTCACGCTTACAATTAGATTAAAAGAAGGGGGGATTTTAAATGACTAGTTTTACAAAACTCACTATAAAGCATTTTAACAATCTACTACTTTTTTTCTTACCGTCAGTTATCTTTTTTACTATAGCATTTACACCAAGTTTACAGTTTTTACTTAGGTGGTATCTGAATTATTCTGGCAATTTTATTTTTGGGTTTTTATTATATTTACTTATTTTTTCAATCTTATATGCTATTATCCAATATGTATTGAATAAGAAAAAGGAACCACCTTATATCCAAGAAAGTTCCTTTTCCACCTATTTTCTTTTTATTCATATTTTTACATTTATCATTTTTATTTATATGTTAATCTCAACTATATTTTTAACCTATCATTACGGGGTAGCAGATTTTCTTTATCGTCTTGTTGCATATATTATTGCTTTACTCATTGTTTATATACCTATACAATTTCTAGTGTTTATAGAGGACTCAAACATACTATCAGTTTTGTTTTCATTTTGTATAAGGTTTTTTCTTCAAGTTATTTTTTTCGCTATAGTCTATATGTTTTTAGTTGCTGCATAGTACTACATGTTTTTCAATCTTGCAACTCTACTATATTTAGGCTGTGTGCTATATCTAGCTATATAGTCACTTGCACTTTGAATATTACATTGATTTCTAGCCACCAATGGCATTATATGGCCAATATGTGCCGCAACCTCTGTTGCTAAATCAACCAAGACAGGTACATGTAACCCTGCCATAACAACAGCATTATTCATCGCGTTTTGGATGGTTAAAGGCTCTTTATTTATGGTCTTTGCGATTAAATTCAATGCATCTATCCCTAATTCTATATTCAAGGTTTCTAGTGGCTCTAAACGAAAATAAGTCGATAACATACTAAAACCACCATAGCGGATATTTGAATCCTGATCTGTTATAAAGGATAGAATCCACTGGTGTCTTTCACCTTTTTGAATCAATAGTGATGATAAAGCTTGATCAACAATTGATGTTGATTGAGCCTTTTTTAACCATTTTTTTGTTGTATCCAAATCGAGCATTTTAAAGTCTGCAATGATGGATGCTAGCATCAAATATTCGAATATATTCGATTCATAAAGTTCTAGAGCCAAACGATGATTTATTCCTATTTTTGTACCTAGATCTCTAATGTCTTTCATTGTTAACCCAAGAACTTCAAGGGATCCTGATTTATTTTCTTGAACTTTTTTTACTTTAGGCTGTGCATGCTCTTGCATAAATTCTTCTACATCTTTTATATCTTGTTTCAGTGTTATACTCATATATCCCCCTTATTATTTGGACTCTTCATAGGCTTCCTTTAAATACTTGAATACGTCGTTATTTAATTCACTAATTTGAGAAATTTTAACTAGATATTGACACATACTTCCCTTGGGTTGTTCTTCAAATTGTGGGTTTTGAATTGATTTTTTTATATTAATCCCAATTTCCATTCGTGAATTCGTCTTTGGTCCAATCATCGCGAACTGTCTTTTTTGTTTAAGGCTAACATAACCTTTTTTAGGTACAATTTCAAATCCACCAAATTTTTCAATTTCTTTCATGATGGTATCGTGAATCACTCGAAATTTCATTTTCTCCCCACTATAAATCTCATCAAGAACTTGATTCATTGTTTTACCTTCGGCCAAGCTTACTCCATCAGTCTTCATCATATAGTGTGCCAATGTGTTAGCATATCCATAGCTTAATCCAAGCTGATTCATAAAGAGTGTTCTAATGTCACTGTGTTTTTCCAATTTGCTGTCCAAATAAATTTTTCTAATTTCTGGTTCTTTTTTGCCTGTCATCTCTGTCATTTTTTCAAAAAATATTGTTTTTTCATCCATGATATTTTCCTCCAATTTAGATATAACGACATGTGTATAATTAAAGTTCTTTTCTTTATTATAACACTTATGTTTATTGTATATAATGACTACACTTTCAAATAAAAACGCGCTACTTGAGCGCGCTTTTATCCTATTAGTTATTCATTTCGTTTGAATCTAGTATTTTGTTTACAAATATTTCTGCAATCTCAGGATCAAACTGACTACCTGAACATCTCTTAATCTCTTTAATCGCATCTTCTAAACTCATTCCCTTACGATAAGGTCTATCCGCTGTCATCGCTTCAAAGGAATCAGCAACATTAATAATTCTTGAAAATAAAGGTATCTCAGTTCCCTTTAAACCCTTTGGATATCCTCTTCCATCCCAACGTTCATGATGAGATAAAGCATATTCAGCGAGGCCGGAATATTCATCAGCTGCCTTTAATATTTGATAGCCTACTAAAGTGTGTGTTTTGATGATTTCATATTCTTCATCTGTTAATTTCCCTGGTTTGTTTAATATCGCATCTGGTATAGAAATTTTTCCGATATCATGATACATTCCTGCTAACTCAAGTAAATCAAGTTCTTCTTGTTGAATACCAAGTTCCATTCCGATTATTTTACAGAATGAGCTCACACGCTTAGAATGAATTTTTTCTTCCTGATATTTATCAGTTAATGTATTTAAGATTGCCTTAATGGCATGATTTCTAATGCTAGTTCCAACAGTGACCTTATGTCGATATAAGTAATTTTCAGCGGTGCTTAGTAACTCATCAATATCCTTAGATGCATCATTGATCACATCATATCCGATAGCTAGTGATATTTCGATATTGCCAATAACAATATCCTTTGTAAGTTTAACAATACTATCCTTGTATGCTTGCATTTTTAATGGATCTGTCTCTGGCACGAGCACTGCAAATTCATCTCCACCAATTCTAGCAACAACATCATCATTACCGAAAACCTTCATTAATAGCTTTGAAACCATCTTAATCGTGATATCACCTTGGGTATGACCATATGCATCATTAATGATTTTTAGACCATTGATGTCAATCATCATAATACCTAAAGGATATCTATTTTTAGTCGTAAATCGATGATAGGAGCGTACAAAATATCTTCTGTTATAAAGATTAGTTAAATAATCATGATAGCTTAAGTATTCTATTTCTTTTTGTTTTTGTCTTTCTAAGGTTATATCTTCTGAATGCAGAATATATCCATTTAGCTTGTTATCCATAATCAGTGGAGTAATCGATAATTTTAAGATTCTTCTTCCTGATTTTGTTGTTTCATAAAGATTTTTTTCTTTTACTAGATCAAAATCATATTCGATTTCGATGCCAATATGTTCAAAATTAGCTATTTTTTCTACTAACTCAGGGTTTAAATTGGGGTTAGTAAATAATTCCATTCCCTTTAGCTTTTCTGGATAGACAACACCAAATAATTCGATTGCTGCATCGTTTGCATACATATGCCTTCCGTTGGCATCAAAGAATTCGATTGCTACTGGTGATTTTTCGAAAATTGCTACATATTTTTGATTACTTTCATATAAATCATGTTCAAGTTTTTTTCTCTCGGTAATATCTTGAGCAGCCCCAGAAATACTAATTATCTTCCCTGCCTCATCAGTTTCTGCTTCTCCTTTTACCCACATCCAACCACTAGAACCATCATTTTTAATTGTTTCTAGTTCGAGTTCATAAGGAACTCCTTCTTTGCTTGTTAAGGCAAGTGCTGCGGACAATTTTTCCCAACTTGGTCTTGTGAAAAGCTTCATATGCTCTGTATATGGTAGAGGTGGAATGGTTGGATCAAATCCATACATTTTATACAGTTCCTCAGACCATATAACCTGCTTTGTCTCGATATTTAATCGCCATGTACCTAAATGAGCAATTTTTTGTGACGTTAATAAATCTTTTTCTCTAAGTTTTTGTTCTTCTTCTAGTCTTTTTCGGTTTGTTATATCATCAATGATGACTGCGAATTGACCTTCTTGAGGAGAATATGCAGAAACACGGTAGTATCGGTCAAGTGATTTTGAATAATTCTCAAGTTCGATTGGATTCCCTGTTTGAGCTACTTTTCCAAACGAATCAATCCAGTATTTTTCAGTTTCAGGCATTATTTCAAGAACAGTTTTTCCAATAATATCTTCTTTTTTCAATCCTGTTAGACGTTCATAGCTGTCATTGACGTTGATGAATCGATAATCTGTTGGTTCACCATTTTCATTAAAAATCATTTCATGCAAAGCGAGTCCTAAATGCATTTGAGTGGTGAGCAATTTATATTGTTCCTCACTCTTTTTTAATAATTCTGTCAAAGAATCTTTTTCTAAATTGATTTGCTTAAGCATTTCATTTTCTTTTATGGATTTTTCTAATCGCTCCAATTGATTTTGTTTATCTTCATTTTGAGCTTGAAGTGAATCATTAATTTGAGTGATTTTTGATAAATGAATGAATTGCTTGCGATTCATTTTTTCTATATTATATGTTCCAGCCATTCCGATAACAATTGCACCTGCAAAAAATATAGAACTATATATAAATAGATTAGTTAAATTTTGATTCACAATGAGATGGCCAATGATGAAAACTAGTAATATAGACCAACCAGCAATGGTTGCGTAGATAAATCTGAGTTTGCTTAATAAAAAACCTGAAAAGATGACCATGAAAAGACCACCATAGTAAACAATATTTTCCGGCTTAAGCAAAAGCATATAGACGATTCCAACACCTCCGGTAAAAAATCCAAAGGAAATGACGAACTGGTTGAGTTTATAGAAGTATTTTGTATAGGTTAATATAATACTTAAACTAAGTATAGGGATAACAACTGCATACCTTATCATGATTAAAGTATTTAGTATTTCTGGAAAATAAACCAGATCTATAAAACCAAACAACCCATAAATCAAGATGAATATAAGAAAAATACCTCTAATATAGAGGGGATCGGTGAATTGTTTGGATTGCAAAAATTCTTTCTCGCTACTAGAATCAAATCCTCTTCTCATCATCTTCTGCTACCTCATCAAAAAGTTTTCTTTTTTCATTAATATTTCATTCAACATATGAATTAAAGTCGTTTACAACATGAATATATTATACAATACACAATCATAAAATCACTGTAACTTAAGGTATTCTTAATATATGTTTTTATAAATTAATTCAATAATGATGATTTTTTAATAAAAAAAGATGCCTTTAATAAAAGGCAGTCTATTTGCGTTTTTATACATTTTTGATATCTCTAAACAGTTGATATATCTTATATAACTGAAAATCATTAAACACCGTCTTTTTAGTCTTCAAATGCTCCATAAATTCATCTTTAGTATAAATTGAAGATATCGTTCTTGAGATGTTTTCCTCTCCCATTAACATTTCTGGAGAAAAGATCAATGCATTCTCAAACTCTACATCAAACACTTCATTCAGCAGGTTAATTTTCTTTTGATTTTGAGCAATTGGGCTATTTGCTATATTCTGGCGAATCCATTTTTCATACCTTCTAACTCGCTCCATCTTATGCATATTAAATAGGTTGTAATCAGTTGTTTTTTCTAGCTTTAATTCTTCTAATTGCTTAGGACTTGCTCTCACAATAACATCGAGACTGAGATTCATGCATTCGATGGCATAAATTCCAGTTGTGTGAAATAATAGAAGATCTACCGTTTTTATAGAACTCAGTTTTTCTTTATTAGGAATTTTATATTGATGCAGCAAATAATATCTTTTGCCGATTGTATCTCTAATCGCGTTAAACACAGAAATCTCAAAATTAAGTTCTCGTTCAAGAATATCCTTATTAAATGGTCTTTCAGTCTCCTTATAATATGGCGTTTCCAAATATTCGCTTTTTAGTTTATGCATGCGCATCTTTTTAATAATCCAATTTGTTAATAGGTAAATGAGAAAAGCTATTGCTAGGGCAATAACTAAAATCAGTAAAATCCTACCATACTCAATAATAAACAAAACCAAAAGCATGCCGATAAATGCTACCCCAGCTAACAAGAACTCAACCATCATCTGTTCAGGTGTTAAATGGTGATAACGAAAACGTCTATGGCTATAAAACCTTCTTCTTCCCATACTTTCCCACCCCTGGTAATCTATATACCTTAATTATATATCATTTTTGTTTTAATTTATCCAATATTTTAATGGCTGTTTCCTGATACCAAGGCATTTGATGTTTCAAAATAGATAATTCTATTAAGTCATTAAAATCCGAGTTCTTTTGCTTTTGTAAAATGGTAAGAGCATTGCGCATTAAAATCGTTTTTCCCTTCCACAAGTAAGACATATCGCTATACTTTTCCTTAAATATTTTTTCTGAATCTGTAAATAAGTCAACTATTGAAACCATTTCTTTACCAGATAGTTCAAATTCTGAGTGGACCTTCTTTCCTTTTTTAATATTCTTAGGACAAACCATCTGACAAATATCACAACCAAATAATGAATAATTCGATTCTATTTCATCGTCTGATAACACTTTTTTGGTTTGATTATAGTGACTCATGCACTTATCCACATGAAAGCCACCTTCATATAATGCACCTGGTGGACATGCGTCAATACATTTTCTACATGTTCCGCAATCATCAGTAATCTCTAGAACATATTCGTTATCTAGAGAAACATCGATGAATACAATACCTAAAAACATATAGGTCCCTAAATCTTTATTGATAATTAGTTGATTTTTACCGAAATACCCAACTCCAGCTAATGTAGCAGCTAATCTTTCATTGTGTGGATGATTATCAACACCTAATTGATATGCATAGGGTAATTGTTTCATGACATCATCAATTCTTTTCTTTAATACTTGATGATAATCACTTCCAAAAGTATAAAAAGACGGAACTAAATGTGTTTTTGTATGCTTAAAAAAACGCATAGGATAAGCAAGTCCTACGACGACCATCGTTTGATAATCGACATGTGGGACATTCTTACCCATTCTCTGCGCTTCTTCTAAGTATCTTTTGGTGTGAATGATGCCGCAAACATCAAACTGCGACTCAAATAATTGCTTTAACTCGGTATTAGTCAAAAAAACACTTCCTTTAATCAAACCTTAATATTTATGGCCTTCTTTTGGAACGATGCAAATAAACTTGAAGGTCTTATGACCTGTATTTCTAAATTGATGCAAAGTATTTCCAGGAACAAAGGCGTAATTACCGACAGTAACTGGTGTCACAACACCAGCTATTTCTAGCACTCCTTCACCCTCAAGAAAGTAATTAATGTGTGGCCAAGGATGTTGATGCTTCGGTGAAAATCCGTCCTTTTTTAGTTCAACAACTCTCATGACGTGATCATTCCATCCTTCATTTTCTGAAACAAGAATCTTCATGCTTGCTTCATGAACTAAAGGACCAGTGAATTCAATATTTTTTAAATTTTTAACATTTCCTATCATATTCTTACCTATTTGTGTTCAAACCAAAGTTTGAGCTCCCTTTCAACACTTTCTTTTGAATCTGATGCGTGAATTAAATTATTAACCATTCTTTTTTCGCTGACTGCTTGATCAATAGAATCTAAACCAAATCGTCCTCTAATTGATAAAGGTAACGCCTTAGAAGGATCGGTTGCTCCAATTAATTCGCGAACTTCATGAATCACATCATTTGAATCCTTTGATATTTCAAAAGCCAAAACCTTTTTACCTAAAAATGCTCTTAATACTCCATCTTTAAAGTAATCTTTGTTAACTGCTTTAATAACTTCCTCATAATGACTTAATATAAGCTTTTCATCAACAATAACTTCCATACTTCTTTCAATATGATATTCATGATCTAAAAAGAATTGAATCAATTCATTTTCAAGATGTCTTTCGATTGTGTCTGGTTTAAACATAATAAAGGTTGATTGTTTCATAATAGTCTCCATTTTTTTATTCTATGGTTCTATTATATCTTAATTCTTCTTCGTTTTTTGAGTTTTCGATTTAGATATTGCTGCTATCTTGATCAATTGGAATGAATATGGTTTCATTTTTAATTTGAATATCATATAATGATTAGGTGACTAGGAGAATTGACATGAATAAAAACTTAGCAAGAATCATTTTAATAACTGCAGGATTCATTTGGGGATTTGGATTTATTGCCAATAAATACATTTTAGATAACGGGTGGAGCTATTCACAGCTCTTGTTTGTTCGTTTTATAGTTGCTAGTATTTCTATTTTTATCATTTTTAACAAAAAAATTCGACAGACAGATAAAGAGACTATAAAGGCTGGTTTATTTTTAGGTATATTTTTGTTTCTAGGATATTTCTTTCAAACCTGGGGCTTAGCGCATACAACAGCATCCAATAATGCACTCATTACCGCTGCATATATATTTATGATGCCAATCATCATCTTTATCTTTGATAAAAAAAGAGTTGGAAATCAAACAATTTTAGCTGGCATCATCGTGATGTTAGGTATATCTTTAATCTCAGTTGATTTTAATGAATTAACTGTAGCCAGTGGCGATATCTTAACCTTTATAGGAGCATTTTTCTATGCATTCCATATCTTTTTTCTAGGCAAGAAAGCGAAACAAAAGGACCCTTATGTCCTCATGGCATTCCAACTACTTATCTTTACTTTCTTTGCTACAATCAATATGCTATTTTCTGGTGGTTTACCTAAGGATGTTTTATCATCTGACTTAAATATTAGTGTTTTAGCTGCCGCAGTTGGTATTGGGTTTTTAGGAAGCTTTGTAGGCTTTGTTTTACAAAGTGTTGGACAGAAATATGCAAATGAAGCTGAAGCTGCAATTCTAATTTCAACTGAAAGTCTATTTGGTCCGGTGCTAGCAATTCTTTTTTATAATGATCCCTTCAATCTATTTATATTATTTGGAATCATCTTCGTTTTCCTAGGGATTATTCTAAGTGAGACAGACTTAAAGAAAATGAAATCAAAGAGAAAAAAATTAGAGCTCAATCAAGAAAAATAACGGTCAAATCGACCGTTATATTTTTTTTATGTCTTCCTCATTTTTAGGATTTCTTTTCCTCATCATCTTGATGAATAACAAGTTGTGGAAATGGGATCATAATGTTATTTTTCTCGAACAATAAAATCATTTCTCTATTCAATGCTCTTCTAACTCTATTCTTATATAACTCGTCAGTTTTCGCACTTACTCTAATGACAATTGATGAATCAGCAAGTGAGTCTAATCCATCATAAAAGGGTCCTTCTTGAATTTCTGGAATGTTATTTTTTATTGAGTCAAGATTATCTATTATCACCTTTTCAATCTTTTTAAGATCTGAACCGTATTCTATAGATATCATACACATCGCAACAGATGGGTTGATCGAAGTATTAATCGCTCCTCTAACATCCGAATTATTGATGATTAATACATCTCCATTCAAATCCTCTACCTTGGTAATTCTAATGCCTATTTCTTTAACAACACCACGGTGGCTTCCAATTTGGATGATATCACCAACTACAAACTGCTTTTCAAATATAATGAACAATCCAGCAAATATATCCTCAATCAGTGATTGTGCGCCAAAACTTAAAGCTAGTCCTAAAATACCAGCACCTGCTAACAAGGTAGGTGTCTGAACTCCCCATGCTGATAGAATTAGAAATGCAGCAATGATAAAGCTTAAATATCTCACAATTGAACCAAACAATTTTCCAAGAGTAATACTTCGATTCTTTTTGTTGGTTGTTAATATGATTAAAAACTGAAATACCTTGTTTAAAACCCAGATAAAAATAATGATTGCTATACTCTCTAAGATGGTCACATAGTGATTGGTTATAAAGTTAATAATATTAAAGAACTTACCAATTGAATTTTCAATTATAAGAGCGAAGGTTGTGCCTGGAAAAATAACACTGGCTAAACTTCCTACAAGAATAAACACAATAACAGTAATTCCAACAATAAATAATTTAGTTTTTTCACTCACTTTAATCATAATAACTCCTCCTAAGGTTTAATTGTTTGATCATACAAAACATGATAAATCAAATATGAAGTTCCGTTATAAACTCTGATCACAATTTGATAGCTTGATAAATTGGGGATATTAAAGCTGAAATTCTGATACTTTCCATTTACATCAGGTATAAATCCATAGCTCATTCCTTCTACATACATTGGGTATTCTCCTGAAGTATCATAAATAACATAACTCACATTTTGAAAATAATGATTTGGATCATTTAAATATACATCAACATGATATAGATCTATATCTTTATTGATATCAAAATCGATTTGATAATCCCCTAATGTCTCTACTTCTTCTTCAATTAGGATTATGGATTCATTTCTCAGTGTAATTGGATTTTGATATGTTGCAGTAACAATTACTTTGTAAATGCTATTTTTCCTTAGCTTATCAAATACAATTTGAGAGTTTGTTGTGTGCATCACATCATCATTTCTTAAATACTCAATTACAATAGATTTCACTTTTTGCTTACCAAAATATAGATCAAACATATAGGTAACTTGCTCATCATTCATGCTATCAGGATAAAATGAGTATTCAATCAAGTTTTGATCAACATGCTCAAGGTAAATTGATGATTCTAACTTATACGGTACTGCAAAGTATAACTCATCTAAAATAACTGTTCCACCTGTCAACAACTCAGCCTCTAAGTAAAGATGAACCTTAACATTATAGGTAGGAACATCCATAATATCGATGATATATCTACTTTGGGGAATTATAACATCATCATATATAGGGCTCATCATTTCATCAATGAATGCATAATATAGATATATATCTCCATAAATATTTTCTTCGTCTTTAACTAAAACCTCAATTTGATAATGATGATTCCATTCAAAGGATTCAATAAGTCTATTTGATATGATTGCTCCACCAGAGCGTTCTTCAGTTTTTATTGTTTGTTCATCTAGTCTTTCATTGCCAAAACCCTTTGATCCATAAACTGTTAGTTTATACATAGTGTTTGGATCTAATCCTTCAAAGATTCCGACATTCGTTCCAAGTTCAAGAGATCTTGATATATTCACAAACTGATTGGATAAAACAATTGTTAAAGTATTTAAATCTAATGCTTGATCCTGATCAGTTATTTCAACTTGATAAATGATTTCAGTTTGAAAAACTTTTAGGTTGACTATCGATGCTTTTGGACTTGATGGAATGAACACTATTGTAGCAATCACAGCTACAGTTGCCATAACAAAAGAGGACATCCACGTTTTTAGGATCTCCAATCTTGATTTTATTTTTTTCTGTTCGGATAGCTTTTCCTTATTTGGCATTTATACACCCATAGAAATATAAACCATCAATGCAATCGTTGCTGCTATTTATATTCATTATAGCGCTTTATTTATTAATATTAACTCTATTTTTAATATTTTTATAAAAAAAACTCCTTCCTATTTGGAAAGAGCTTTATTATCATTACTTATTCAAACCTAAGCGAAGTGCGAGGAGTAATGTACCTGTTGTATCTGTCCCATTTTCCCAAAACATCATTCCACCTAATTCATTTTCTAAGATGTAGGCACTCTTATCTGCTATTGATCTTGGGTCATCATAGGAGATAAACTCAGTTCCATCATTTTTAACAATGTAAGGAACTCCAGCACTTGCATCATAATACCTTGTATAATTACTACTATTTAAATAATTATTAACGATATATGCATAATATACTGAACCATCTCCAGTCCATGTAGACCATGTCTGCGTGGATTGATTGAAGCTTCTTAATTGTTTCATTCCATAAAATGCAACACCAACAATGATTTTACTATATGGAATGTTAAAGGTCTCGTTATATATTTGAACGCTTTCTTCAATTGAACAGCTTGTCAAGGTTCTTCCTACATTGAATGTCGCATGATGATAAGTCGTATCCTTGAATAAAGCATTTTGGTAATAGCCATTACTTGATGTCATACCGTAGGTCATCATATTGATATAATCTAGGTATTGCTGGGAATTGATTAAGTCATACATCGGCGGCTGCCACATACCTCCAGCGATTGCTGCAGTTACAAGATGGTTGGGATTATTTTCCTTTACCTTTGTATAAACAACTCGCATCAATTCAGTAAAGCGTGTTTGCTCTCCAGATTTAGGAGTTTCCCAATCGATATCTACACCATCAAAACCATAGGTGTTGATCATTTCAACGATGTTATCTGCAAACTTGTTGACTAGTGAAGGACTTGCTGCAATTGTAGACCATTTAGATTCTGGTGCTACTGACATGATTACCCAATTTCCGTGCAATCTTGCTCTAGGTATAATATAGGTTTCTACATTGGATAAATATGCAGTACCATTCAGTGATGCATCCTCAGAAGCGATGATAAATGCAGTATTGATGATATCTAATGTCTCGAAAAACTCGTTAGTTAATATATGATAATTACGGTAAATATAGCTGGATGCAATTCCAGTGGATAGCTCTTTGTAGCCATCAACTTCAATTTCATATGTTTTTACGCTATTATAATCATCAGATGTGATATTTGCTGTTAGGGTCACTACAGTATCATGATAAGGTCTTTGATAAATACCTGTCGTGCTTATCGCGTAGGCTTCACTTGTTTCCCACTCGATTTGATACTTACTATAACTTGTTGGTAATGTAAGATCAGTTGTTGCTTTAACAGGAATAAATCCATTGATATAAGATTCTAATTCTTCCACTGAATACCCCTCCCAAACTGCTTGATAGGTGATACTTGTAATTAAATCCTTTGCTTGATATCTTGGAAATGTTTGAACGATGTTTGTTCCATCACTCCATCCAACAAAGATATATTCATTTCGAATTGGAACAGGAAGTAGCTCACTTTGATTCATTTCTCTACTAAAATCAAATGTAATCAGTTCTTCAGGATAAAATGAAACCTTCAAATCACCTGTAGTGTATGTGTTTAACTCTTGATCAAATAGTAGAAATAACCTTTCATCCTTATTATTCACATAGCTCTTAAATATATCCTTGGCTTCTTCATCAATTAATTGATCGTGAAGAGCTAGAATATAATCATAATCGGGTAAATCTAGGTTAGATACTGATGATTTAGCATAATCCTTTCCTACAACTTCATAGGCTTTATGTGCATCATTATAGACAATAAAAACCTTATAAAACCATCTTAGGGAAACATCCTTTGTATCTACTAAGGTAAAGGCAGCACCTGTTGTGTTGTTGAGATCAGTAATGATTAACTCATCTTTAGCTTCAACCGTTGTAAAAATATCACTATTCCAACTTCCACCATCAAGCTTAAATGTGACATCGATATCGACATATTCGGTAGGATTGGATATTGTTGGTTGACTATCGTCTATAGGTTCAGTGCATCCATAGAGTGTAAATATTAAGATGGCTAACCAGATCATTGGTGCTATTTTTTTCATAATTTCTCACTTTCTTTGCTGTGATTTACCATTAGTATAGTCGAAGACTACGCCATGTGCAAGGTATAGGCTAGATGTTTATTTGTTTATTCTTATTATGTAAGAAACTTTCATTTTTCATCTAAAACCAATCAAATCATTAATTATCCATTATACTAATAGTAAGCGATACATGCTGAGGTATATAATGATTAGAATTCTTGATCCAATGAATCTTGATTTAATTTATGCTTATTATATGAAAAAGACATTGTCAAAAATGACATTTGTTTTGTTAAGTCAACCTGAATTTAAAGCTATAGTCAATCAAGGCCTTATTGCAGTTGATCAAGAAAAACATCGAATCAACGGTTTTATTCTCAGTCATATAAAAGATGGAAAAAGCTATATAACTATGCTATATGGAGAATCTATAGAGGTAAAACAAGCTCTTCTTAAGTTCTATGATTCAATGATGATTAAAGAAAGCATCAAGGAATCTTGGATTCATTTCTTTAATCCAATCTCCTTAGCATGGTATCCACTTCAAGATATTGTTCATCCTTGCTATCAAGGAGTACCATTATCAGGAAGTGATTATGATTTATACCTTAAAAATGGTTATCATTCTCATAGTATACAAGATACTTATTATCTTGATTTAAATGATTTTGAAATGAAGCTTGAAGTGATAGAGCAAATTGAAAAAAATAAGCTTGATGGAATAGAGATTGCCTTATATGATTCTAAAAAGCATACAAAAATAGAAGAGTTTGCAGATGAAATAAAGGCTTCGCATTGGAAAGACGTTATTTTAGAAAACTTAAGACTTCCTAATCCATTCCCACTTTTGGTTGCTTTAAAAAATAATCAAGTGATTGGATTTACAGGGCCTTTAAGAGTTGAAGAGAGTAAAAGAGGATTTTTTGCAGGAATTGGTGTACTAGATACTGAACGCGGTAAAAAAATAGGAAAAACCCTGTTTTTCTCGCTTTGTCAAACCTTAAAAGCGATGGGTTCCTCCTATATGACTTTATATACTGGAAGAGATAATCCAGCAAAATACATATATTTAAGTGCTGGATTTAAGGTTGTTCAAAGTTTTTCAACCATGAAAAAGACCTATGAATTATTCTAATGCATATTGAACTACAGCATCAACGTGTATTTTCAAGGTGTTCAATAATGGAAGTTCAATATCATGATCGTTAATTATTAAAGGAAGTTCTGTACAGCCTAAAATAACCGCTTCAATACCATTTTTTCGATGTTTCTTAATAATCTCTAACAATCTATTTTTACTACTATCTAAGAGAATACCTCGAATGAGTTCTAAATAGATTGTTCGATGAATAAATGCTTGATCCACTGAATCTGGGGTCAC
The DNA here is from genome assembly GCA_002839095.1 of Tenericutes bacterium HGW-Tenericutes-2. Classification (GTDB taxonomy): domain Bacteria; phylum Bacillota_I; class Bacilli_A; order Acholeplasmatales; family Acholeplasmataceae; genus Peloplasma. The sequence goes on from PGXL01000014.1 coordinate 35,461, forward strand.
TAAATCTATCTGATCTTCCTTAAAAATTGTAGGATACATCTGACTTTGCATCGTATAAAGTGTTCCCAAAAGTAACACTTTTTTTATTTTCTTTTCCTTAGCAAAAGCTAAAGTCGATTTTACAATATGAACAACCTTAAGATTAGATCTTTTTTCAACTTCATCAGCAACGATGTGCATGGTATTTGCACAGATAACTAAAAAATCAGCACCTTGATTTTTAAGTTTGATTGCTTCTTCTGATAATTTATTGGTTACTTCACCCCATAGGTTCTTTTCTAATAAAAGTTCTAACTCATGATAGTCATATGAATACATCATGATTTTCGCAGAATGAGAGCCATTCAATTGATTTCGAACACCTTCATTGATTAGTTTGTAATAATCTATTGTGGATTCAAAGCTCATTCCACCAAGCATTCCAATGGTTTTCATATCATCAAATCTCCTTTTCATTAGTAAGTTGATTTAGTTTTTCTAATGTGTTTAATAAATTCTGAGGGATATTGAGTGTATCCTTTATCTTTAGATAATCCGCATAGGCGCGCTTTAACCCTTTAATCATATCTGTTTCTATGTCACTATATTTTCTTATTTTTTCGACACTTAAAATATTGTCATAATCAAAAAATGGGAAAAAGGATCTGGATTCAATTTCATATTCTTTTGTATCAATAAACTTAATCCTAGCTTTTTTTCCAGTAACTTTCTCACAAAGATAAACCCATTCATCAAAATGAGGTGCAACTAGGTTTCCAACATTATAAATTCCTGCTGGAATTATATTGAGTAAAGCTTCCTTAATCTGAATTGCTAAATCATTTGCATAAACAAATTGGATTTGATTATTTGTCTTAGGAATATATATTGTCATATTTTCTTCAATCATTTTAAAGATTAACCGCTCTCTTAGGACATAATTCTCCTCACCATAGACCACGGGAGGTCTTAGCATAATTAGTTTATCTTTATCTATCACTGATGATAAATATGCTTCAGCTTCTACTTTATTTCTTGCATAATCCTTAAATGGAGAGTCTCCACCTAGTTCTTCATCTTCCTTAAAGGGTGTGGATAGCTTTTGTATATTATAGACAGCACTTGAGCTAATAAATACTATTTTTTTCATTTGATTGACTTGAATTGAATTGATTAAAATTTCTTCATGAGTCTTATTTAATCCAGATACATCCACAATATAATCGAAGCGAAGGTTTTCTAATACACTCTTCATTTCTTTTTGATTATTTCTATCTGCCTTTAGCTCAGTCACCTTTGGATCATTAAGTGGTTTATTCCCGCGATTTAAAACATAGGTATCAAACGTATCCTTTAGCTGCTCAACAATTCTTTTTCCAATAAAATAGCTTCCGCCCATGATTAGTAATTTATCCATATTCACCTCAAAGTATGTTATAAACCCATTTTATCATTTTTGAATATGGTTTTCTTCTGATAAGTCAAAAAAGAATACTCTTTTACAAGTTGCTTAAATAATTTACTTATTTTAAGTACATGGTATACTAATGGCATAAAATTAAGAAGGATGTGAATGGTATGAAATTTGGAATTATTGGTTCTGGAGATGTTGGTAAAACACTAGCAGTCGCATTAAATGATAAAGGTCAAGAGGTCATGCTATCCAGCAGAGCTCCTGAAAAATTAGCGTCATTTATTGCTGAAAAGCCTCATATTTTGGTCGGCAATCCCTTTGAAACAGCAAGCTTTGGAGAAGTAATCATCAACGCAACACCAGGTTTAAACTCACTAGATGCCCTACTTCCCTTAAAGCATGCCCTTTATGATAAGACATTAATTGATTTATCAAATCCTTTGGAGTTTCCCGATTTAACATTATCAGTTGCAAACACAGATTCCTTAGGTGAGCAAATTCAAAGACTCTTACCAGAAACTAAAGTGATCAAAACATTAAATACTGTCAACGCTAAAATTATGGTCAATCCATCAAGTCTAGGGACTCTAGAGCATGTGATGTTTGTGTCTGGCAATAACTTTATTGCTAAGCAGGTTGTCATTGACATTTTAAAGGATTTATTTTTGTGGAAGCATGTCATTGACCTTGGTGATATCAGTGGTGCTAGAACACAGGAAATGCTACTACCTTTATGGCTTAAGCTATATCAAAAGATTGGTAGCTCAGCATTTAATTTCAATATTGTGAAAAAAGAATAGCTATATATAAAAATGAGTCATCCGATTTGGATAACTCATTTTTTCTTTATCGCTCTTTATTTTCTAGGTAGCATTCGATGATTTTACTAGCTATATATGGAATATCTTCTATTTGATTTTGAGCACCGAAGGAAATACGAATCGTACCTGTCTTTTCGATGTTTTCTTGCTTGATAGCTCTTAAAACATGTGAGGGTCTAATATCTGTTGCATTGCATGCACTTCCTGTTGATACATAGATATGCTCTTTATCCAGTGCAAATGCTAAGTCAAAGCTTCGTATAGAATCAAATGAAAGACTTAGAACTCCCGGAAGTCTATTTTTACCGATCTCTGGCCCATTTATTCTAATCGTTGGAATTTCTTTTTTAAGTAGATTAAATAAAGCATTTGATAGTGCTAATAGATTTTTTTTATATTCATGTAATGATTGAAAAGATAGCTCAAGAGCTTCAGCAAGTCCAATAATACCAACTACATTTTCAGTTCCTGAGCGTAGTCCCTTCTCCTGCATACCACCATGAATGAGATTCTCAATTTCTATAGATTCTCTTTTGTAGAGCATTCCAATCCCCTTAGGTCCATAAAATTTATGGGCTGAAAAAGTCATTAAGTCAATCGATAACTCTGTTAAATCAATCTCATGATTACCAACCATTTGAACTGCATCTACATGCAAAATAATGTTATGCTTCTTGCATATATCACGCACTTTATCAATATCTTGAATCGTTCCAATCTCATTATTTCCCCAGATGATTGAAACCATCAATGTGTTTTTATTGATCTTATTTTCTAATTCCTTTAAATCAATAAATCCTTTTTCATCCACATGGATTTGATGTGTATGATAGCCTCTTTTTTCCAAATATTCACAGGTGTGAATGGTAGCATGATGCTCAATCTCTGAAATAATTATTTCATTTTTATCAGGATTTTTATCAGCATAACCCAATATTGCCCAGTTGGTAGCTTCAGTTCCACTCGAGGTAAAAAAGAGTTCAATAGGCTTACAGTTTAAAATGGAAGCTATTTTTCTTCTTGACTCATTAATCGCTTTTTTAGTTTGTGCTCCAAGCTCATGAACTGAGGATGGATTACCATAAAAATCCTCTAAAAAAGGCTTCATTTTTTCATAAACCAAAGGGTTTATCGGTGTAGTTGCAGCATGATCTAAATAGATTTTTTTCATAGCTACCTCTTTATTGTTATATACATATCTTTTATATTTTCAATATCAATAAAGCTATAAGATTCAGTCAAATCATTAATGCTTAACTCACTTACTTCAACACCCTTAAATTGGTTCAAAAAGCCATCAACAAGCTTTTGAATTGCATAGGATTGATGAATGATGCAGGGTTCTTCATCATCAAAAAGCTCTACAGATTTTTTCTTGATATCAAGATATTTTATCGGTAGATTGAGTGGATTACCCTTAAAGATAATATCTTTATTTTGATTGGTAATGATAATCTTAAGCTTCATGGATTACTCCTAAATCATAAAGAATAGATAATATAGTAGGATTGCAAGAAAGACCAATGCATTGAATAATTTAATCCAATGTAGTTTTTCTCTTAAGAAGTTAGAAATTGCTTGAATGGATTGTGTCTTATATGCAATCAATGTGATGATAATTAATGGAAGTACAAAGATTAAATTATAGATGACTAGTAATAATAAGCCTCTTCCAACATTTTCAGTAAAGTGAATCAAATGAAGGATTGCAGTTAAATAGGCTTGTCCTGTACATAAGAACTCAGTAATTGAAATCACTATCCCAATTAGAAAGGTGATTACATAAATCATCTTACTACCTTCATCCATTTTCTCTGTGAACTTTTCCATCAGTCTACGGTTAAACTTTTGGATTCCTTTTGGAAGTTGATTTTTAATTAGATTATATTTTTGCAATATAGTTACAACAAAATCATAGAAATTGAGTAGGAATAAGACTCCTGCAATTCCGATAATAATCCAAGGTAAGGTTTTAACTAAAAAGGATAAAAACCGGAGCTGATATAAATATTGATAGAGTATAGTACCAAATAGGAAATAGCTAATAAAGATTGCAGCAATAAATGTAAATGCTACTGGGAGTAATACATTTTTCTTTTTTGTAAATCCTAGTAGCGAAATAAAGAGTAATAGCATCGCAATCGCACATGGGTTTACACCATCAACAAATCCTAGTAAAACAAAATAAACGAGTGAAAAACTACTTGGTGGTGCAACCATGATTTCGAGCATTGGTGTATTTTCTGCAATATCTCTAATTGAAAAATTATCAATTGCAGTATTGATAGCTTCTCTCCCTGCAAAATATTGATCTCCAACAAAAATGATAGGAACCAATCCTTCATTGGGTGGAACATCAAAAGTGAATTGATAATTCCTAAATGTTTCCGTATTCTTCTTATCATCCTCTAGAATATACTTTTTTACAGTAACACCCTGAGCCTCAAGTCTTTCAAATGCTTGGTCTGTGCTATCTAGATTTTGGCATACCGAGCAATATATGGAACCGAAATATACTGCATCATAAGCTTCTTCTGCAGCATCTATAGATAACGGACTAAATCTTATCAAAGATAATCCCATAAAAATTAAAAAAATCGTTATAAAATAAATTATTCTTTTCATCTTGTCTCCAATAACTGATTATATTGACTTATTCTTCCAATTCATATTATAGCATGATACCAAAAAATAAAAAACGAGAATCATATCTCGTCTATTGAATAGCCTCTATTTTTGACTAAATCTACAATTGCTTTTGGTGAAATAACATCTTGATCATATTCGATTAAAACCATATCCTCTTCAAAATCTGGAGTTACCTTCAAAATACCATCCATACACTTTAAGTAAATCAAAATGGGTTGACCACAATGTCCACAAGTGCATCCCTCACAGGTAAGTCCAGTCATCTTATATTTGATCAATTTCATTTCATTTACCAATCTTTTCAACAATATTTTTAACTAAGGATTGAAAACTAGATCTCACTTCTTTTGCTACATCTAAAACCTCTTGATGAGAAAGCTTTTGAGGTAGGATACCTGAAGCCATATTGGTCAAACAAGAAATTCCTAAGACCTTCATCCCCATGTGGGATGCAACTAAGGCTTCTGGTACAGTGGACATGCCAATAGCATCTCCACCTAAAATACGTATCATTCTGATTTCTGCTGGAGTTTCGTAGGAAGGACCTGTCCACCATGCATAGACACCTTCTTGAAGCTTTATTTTTAACTCTTTACCTGCATTCTTAGCAACTTCTCTTAGTTCTTTAGTATATATTTCAGATGCATCTGGAAATCTTGGTCCAAATTCATCTAAGTTTTTACCAATTAAAGGATTATAAAATGTTAGATTCAAATGATCAGAAATAACCATCAATTCTCCTGGTTTGAACTCCTTATTGACTGCACCGCATGCATTCGTGAGTATTAATTGATTTACACCGAGTAGCTTTAAAATTCTAACCGGATAAGTAACTACATCCAGCAGATACCCTTCATAGAAATGATATCTACCAGAAAGTGCAGCTACAGCTACACCATTTAAATAACCTAAAACAAGCTTTCCATGATGACCTTCAACGGTTGGTTTAGCAAAATGTGGAATGCTTTCAAATGGTATTTCAACAATTTCGGTCATTTCATCAGTTAATGATCCTAGACCAGAGCCTAATATTAGGCCAATTTTTGGCTCTAAGGGTGTAATTTTTCTTATATATCCTATGGATTCATTCATCATTTCAATTGAGTTCATATTTTTCGTCCATCCATTTCTTCGTCATATTGTGTGCATTTCTATTATACATGACAAGAAGAAAAAAAGAAAAGAACGCGACAATAAAAGCCATAACCTATTAAAAGTAAGAAACCGGTTTCCTTTTATTCATTTCATATGGTAAAATAAAGATATGAATTCTTTTGAATTCTATGGAGGTTTCAATGATTAGAAAAATAATGTTACTATTTTTATCACTTTCACTTTTAGTGCTTTACGCATGTAAGAGTGCACCAACTCCTACAGATTCCGAGGATACGATAGAATTACCACAAGAAATTAAAGCGGTATCTGGACTAGATGATATCACTGTTACACAATATGAGTATTTTAATCCTTTAAAAAATGTTTCTGTAATCAATGAGAAGGATGAAAATATTTCATACCTGCTCAATGTCACTGGTCATGTGAATTACGGTCAAGCAGGGAACTACACACTTACCTATCAAATGAATTATGGTGATGATATAATCAATGAATCCAGAGTAGTAAGTGTTACTCCTGGAACAATTGTCAGAGAAACCAACACACGCAATCAAATTGTTGGAACGATCATTAACAAAAATGCAGGTTCCTATAGAATTGGTAGTGCAAGTGATCTCGATCACCCTATCCAACCACAATTACTCAATCAAGATTTATTAAGTGCTGCTGTTCCATCCAATGGTTGGTGGACTTCTTTACTTGCTGCAAATTATGGTGGCTCTAATGGTATTTATACAAACCCATTACGTTCCTCATTTTCAAATGATGGAGTTGAAATTACAAACTCAGGTGCTGGTTTTGTTCAATATTGGAATCCTGATGGATACAATACAATGGCAAACTTCTCCTTAGCACTTCCTGATATTCACCTAAAAACGACTTCTCTGAATCTTGGATATAGAACACATGTAGTTGACTATAGTGATACAACAGTTAGTGTTGCTATGCGTAACAATAATGATCCTAAGGATGATATGGTCATCACTTATGCTCAAGGATCGCCTTATATCTTTGCAGAGGTTGCTAATCCATTAACTCCTTATTTAACTCTTGGAGCAAACGGTGTAGCAAGCTATGAGTATTTTTCTGTAGCTGGTAACCAAATCAATACTTCTACTTATACGGGTAGCGGTATTGTAATCAAGTTTGTACAAAAGCATATTGGTTATGAGACATATAGACCTGCTCAGGTTGGTCAACCAATTTATGGCGATCGTTACTTTTTAGTAAGCACTCCTAATGAAACAACATTCAATTTAACTTCAAACAATCATCCTCAAGGACTTTTAAACAAAATCAGTATGAATTTAGGCTCTTCTAACTATTTTTCAGTTGCTGCTATTCAAGAATTAGATGAAGCTACATTTTATCATACACACGCTTATACGAAAACCTTAGCTGGTGATGTATCCTATAATATCAATCATCAAACCAGTATGGTAGAAACGAACTATAATTTATCAACTCAACATTTAAAGGCTGGTAATAATGAAGAGGCTGTTCAGTTTTTAATGCCTCATCATTACCAAAATAGTGATGCAGAGCTTACAAATTATGAATTTGAAACCATTAGAGGATTCCTAAAATTAATGGTTGGTTCTCACTTTAAGACGATTTTATCATTTCATGGACTTCTTCCAGCAATGACTAAACCATCAAATTCAGAATTTAATGAAGTGAATATGGCATCCTATCTTGCTGATTTAAATATGAGAACAGATATTAATGATACAGAAAACTTCTTAAATGATGAGGGTCCATATTGGAATTCAAAAGCTATTTATCCGCTTGCTCAAGGGATTATTATCGCTGATCAAATCGGGGATGAGGCACTAAAGCTCTCATTTATCTCGAAGCTTAGATACGTTTTAGCTGATTGGTTTACCTTCAGTTCAACCAATGATGACCGTTATCTATATTACAATGAAGCTTGGGGGTCAGTATATTACTCAAATAATGATTTCAATACTGCTAGTGAATTAAGTGACCATAGCTTTACTCATGGTTATCTGATCTACGCATCAAGTGTTCTTGCAATGTATGATGATACTTTTGTAAATGATTACGGTGATATGGTAGACCTCTTGTTAAATGATTATATGTATCCTAAAAAGAATGACTATGAATTCGCTTATCTAAGATCATTTGATCCATGGGCAGGTCATACTTGGGCACATGGCTTTGGAACCTTTGCAGAAGGAAATAATATCGAATCCTCTAGTGAAGCAATCCAGTCATGGGTAGGTGGATATTTATGGGCATTAGAAACTGGTGATGAAGAATTAAGAGATGCTGCAATTTATGGGTTTGCTCATGAATTAAGCTCTGCTAAAACCTATATGTTTGATTATTCAGAAACAGTATTTAAGGATAAATATAGTCAGTACGCAGCAGTAGCAGGTATGATTTGGGGTGGAAAGTATGATTATGCGACATGGTTTGGCGCAAATCCAACCTTCATCTATGGTATTCAATGGCTTCCAAACGGAGAATACATATCCAATTATGCAATCAATGACTTCGAGAGAAATCGTTTATCAGAAATCTACACAACTTACTTAGCTGCGAAAAATCAGACAATTGACACATGGTTTGCAAATATGTGGAGTATTCAAGCATTAATCAACCCAGATATAGCAATCAGCCAGTTCAATCCAACAAAGATTTTAAATGATGATTATCCTTCGGATTTATCACAAACCTATTATCTCATCCATGGATTAAAAACCTTTGGCAGCCGTACAACAAGCTATACAATGAAACTACATCCACACGCAGCATCCTCACTTTATATCAATTCAAGTGGAGAGGTTTACGCAATGATTTGGAATGCAAGTGATTCCTCAGAAACTGTAACATTCGTTAGTTCAACAGGAACTCAAATTCAAAAAACAGTTTCAGCAAAGAGCTTTACCTCTGTGAAAATTGCAGGATAGCTAGTTAAATAATACAAAAGGGCAAAATCAGAAAGTATTTGATTAAAACAGACAATTAAATAAAAAGAGTAGAGTTATGTATTTGCATAGCTCTATTTTTGTTATATAAATATATTGAGAGGAGGTTT
>PGXL01000026.1:0-5361 GCA_002839095.1 Tenericutes bacterium HGW-Tenericutes-2
GCCTGTAGTGTCATTTAAACCGACTAAATTAGCTGTAAAGTTGATATCTAGATGAACAGAAAGCATTTCTAACGTCGGATTAATCAAACCAATATTTTGAATCGTACCTTCGTTGTAATTAAACATCGAATAGTACGATGATGTCGCAACATAAACGGTATTACCACTAATAACTTGTTCGGTAACCATGTAACTATATCCGGCAACGTAAAGATTAGAAATTGTAAATCCTTGTCCGTCAAATGTTCCAGTAAATACGTTATCATAAGATGTAGGATTGATTGGATCAGCGTCGGTAAATCTATAACCAATCGGTACAAATGTTTGTGCAGCCATGACCGAATAATCAATATTATTTCCTAGCTTATAATGAAGAGAAAGTAATGCAGCTATTTTTTCATCTGATAATTTCACATCTTCCGTTGGATTTCCCGTAATATAAATATCTTCATAAGAAACATCCATTGAAAAACGGTACAGTTCTTCTGCGGTATCAATTCTAATATATTTTCCACTAGCTGCTGAGATACAGTTTGAAGGTGTAGTTGCAGCCAAACAGTAGGTATTGCGGAAATTTGAGTAAGTAATATAATCACCAGCACTTGCAGGTGGATTAAGGACTGTATCCCAATCGTAATCTCCTAAAAATTCGCCATTATTAACGGTGTCATTATTGATTGGATTCGTTGCAGCAGACACAGGTTTTATCATAAATAAAACGGATGTAAATATGGCAAAAAGCGTCATTATCGATAAGACAATACCGCGGATAATATTAAAATCTTTTATAAATAATCGGCGCATTATTGACCTCCTACCAAGCACTGCCATCCCATGGATTTACTGATAATCCCCATTCATTCTCTGGGCCACCATAAGATTGTACTGCTTCAAGTGAAAATGCAATTTGTAGCGAATAACCAGCATCATAAATTGGAAATGATGCTAGGGTATAATCGGGAATTAAACTGATGATATGTGGTTCTAAAGCACTGGTTCGTTTGACAGGCATTTTATAGTACATATAATCATCAATATCACGATGATCATACCAATTTGTCAAATCGTAATCAAAAGGCATGTGGTCGTTATTTAAGATTGAAAGTTCCGTATAAGTGCCTTGATAGTTTAAATACGTTAAAGTTAATTGTTCATATATTTTAATTCTAAAATATGTATTGACAGAACTTTTAACAATGATATCAAATCTAAAGTTTTCAAAGAAATAATCGGAACCATTATTGACAATATTAATTAAATACACGCCTGGTTTTTCAATTAAGGGTGATACCTGAATTTGTACCAAAGTAGCTTCAACGCGATCATATTCAAATGTAATATCGTTATATACAGAAAAATAGGGATCTATGTCTACCTCAACGTGTCCCACTAAATAAGTTTCATCTTCATAAAATAATTGCGTGAACCATCCCCAGGATGCAAGAACAAAAAGTGACAGGGATAGTGTCAATAGAACCAATGAAATTATGAATCGTTTTTTTAAATTAAAAACGGTCATGCGAATCACTCGCTTCCACATTGAAGGTTCTGTGCTTTCAAAAAAAGCCATTATCTTTAAGATATCGCGCTTGTATTTTCGAGTGAGATCACTGGAAATAAAAAGCGCCATCATCTTCTCATAAGATAACGGCAACTGGCTACCATCATTTCGAAGGCCCTATAGCTTTGCGTCGCTAGATTTCTCTAGTTTTGCTATTTACGGCTATAATTATATAATTATGCCTAATATTTGTCAACGGCTTATGATGTAATTTTTACAATCGCTTACAATAATTCGTTAAAATTCGATAGAAAGAATATCAGTTTTATATAAACCTTTAGGTTTTCTTTTAAAAATCATTGTTAGAATTCATGAAATAATCACACGATTTTTGTTGTCTTTAAGGGTAAATAATGGTATCATAGAAATTGCAAATTTGTAAGGAGTGAAAATACTTATATGAAGAACATAATGACAAAAAGAGTCATCATCATTTTTTCAGTCTTATTGGCTGTTGTGGTGACTGCACTAATCCTCGCTTTAGTGACCGGAAATTCAAGAATTCCCCAACTCTCTAATCCTGAGGGCGTTTTTTATGAGAGAGTCGATGAAAATGGCGATGTCATTTACACGATAACAAACCAAGAAATCTTCGAAGAACTAAAATCCAACGACGGTGTTGAACAGTTGTTGTATTTAATCGACAGTTATTTGCTTCAATCTTATATGTCGCAGGTTACAAACACACAAATCGAAGAAATGATCACGAGATTAACTTATGGTACATCTGATGCTGATGAAATTGCTGATTTAACCGATGACCAAAAAGAATCTTATGAAACTGCTTTTGCTCAAAGCATGGTTTTAGCTGGTTATTCAGGTAATGAAGAAGCTTATGCAAGAATCAGAGTTGCAAAAGAAGTTTACACCCGCTTTATGGCTGACAACGAAGACTTAATCACTGAAGAAAAAATTGCTTCAGAATTTATGAAAAAGTACTTTGAAGACATTAAAGCGATTCGTATTCGTTTTGCAAGTGCTGCTGACGCTGTTTCTATCATGCAAAAATACCAATTAGTCACTTTAAGTTCTACATCAACTATTCGTCAATATAATGGCTTTGTTTATAAAAACGAAACATTACATCCTTTCGATGATGAAGACGCTATCGTTGAAGCTTATGTTACCGTTGAAGTATTCTATACGGATGCTGAAGGTAACTTAGTCAATTTAGCCGATGAAGAAATTTACACAAAGAGCACTGGCGCGATTTATACCGATGAAGATGGCAACGAATATACTAAAGATGAATCCTTAAATCTCATTAATGAAGATTCAGAAATTGTTGTTGAAGCCGCTCATATCTTCACAACGAAAGAACTTGCCAATGCTTATTACGAAGCAAACACTCATTATTATACTGTTTCAAAAATAGATGCATATGATACTGATGAAAGAGCTCAAGTACTTGATGGTGTTACTGTCCTTTATACGATTGATAAAGATGGTAAAATTTATGATCCATTAAACGTTGATGTAACAAGCACAACGGATTTAATCGTTAATAAAGTTTACAAACCTATTAAGACAATGGGTACAGTGACCGTTAATAACTCTGCTGAATTAACCAATGACGAAGTATTAGCGTTTTACATTAAAATGTATAATGATATTTATTCAGAATTCCGTACACCGCTCGTTGAAGGTTCAACTTCAGAAACACTTATTAATTCTGCTAATCCAGATTTAGACTTTGTATTTGATACTGTCAATGCTTCTTCTACATCATTAGCGTCTTATATGTTCTCTACTTTAGACTTATCAAAAGATGATGCAATTCCTTATACCGCAGCAGCAACAAGTTACACGGTTTCAAATAACACTTACCACTATATGGTTTATAAATTAACGCAACCAGATAAAGTCAATATCTATGAACTTATGTTAGATGCCATCGAAGATACCATCGTTCTTCCAATGGAAGCTGCAAAAGATATTACACTTCCTACAACCGGTTGGTTCAATTCTACCATTTCATGGACTTCTGCAAATACCGCTATTTTATCAGCAAAAGGTGTTGTAACAACGCCAGAAAATGATACCAATGTTAAATTAACTTACAAAATTACGCTTGATGGCGTTACAAGAAGTGGCGACATCATTGTTAAAGTCTTAAAAGAAGGCGAAAACAGTACTGTTACTCCTTCATCAGCAACAAAACCTGTCGTAAAAACATTAATGGCTGACGATGTAACGTATGATGCTTTATACAATAAATTACTCGATGAATACGTCTTAAGCACTAGCACTGATAATGTTTCTAATGCCATGATTGAATTAAGAAAAGATTATAGCCTAGCTATTAACGACAAATTCATTGGTGTTGATTACACTGCAATCGATAAAGACTTCGAATACAACAAAAAAGGCGATAAAGTCATCCTCGCAACTATCAATGGTTTCCCGGGTTACTTAGGCGCAGCTCAAACTGATACGGCTTATGAAGTATCCGCAGATGATTTATTCGAATTCGCGATTGGAAAGAGTGCTTCACTTTATACATTATATGCTTCACAGTTCAAAGAAATTGTTTATTCAGATTATTTCGTAACAATCTTTGGTGAACAACGTGACCTTACAAAGAATAAATCTGATAAAATGGATGAAATTTATGAATCCATCCGTTCACAAAAAATGACTTATTTATCATATAAAGCAATGTATGAACAATACGGCATTAGCTTTGATTATGAAGATTTCGCTTCATTCTCAAGATATCAATATGGTACTAAATCAGAAATGGATTTACTCAAATATCTCGTTAAAGGTGTTTTACAACCTTACATGATTGGTGAAGCCATTGAAGCAGAAGATTTAATTGCCATGTTGCTTGAAACTGTTGAAGAAAATTATGACAACTACTTCTCACTTGATATATCCCATCTAATCATTCACATCGACTTCGATGAAGATGGTGCACCCGATAATTACAATGACTACATTGCAAGTCTTGATGCGACTGAACTTGATGCCTTTGATACATTAAAAGCAAGTTTAGAAACTGAAATCTTAACGTATTTAGATGATTCAGAAAATGATTTCTCTGATTTAATCACTGCATACAAAAACGATTCAAGAGATGTCGATTCAACATGGGGTAAATACAAGAATGCTGGTTTATGGTTGATGACCGAATCCTTAAACATCGCTGATGAAGAAGATGAAACGATTACTCATTCACTTCAATACAGTGGTCAATATGGTGTTAAAGATTCATACGTTCCTGAATATACTGAAGCTTTAATTGCTTTATATCAAGAATATCAATTAGAACAAAATGCCAACTTGGAACAACTCTATAGCGATTTAGTCACAACGCAATTTGGTGTTCACTTGATCTTAGCGAACCAAGGCGATGACTTCGAACGTTTTAGTGCAGAATACACGGGTCCAGCAAGTTCTTATTCAGAAGGTGTTGTTAATACCTCTGGTAAACCAACATTGGCTCAATTAGAACTTTATGCACAATACTATATGTATTCGCTCATCTACGATTTAGAAGATACTGAAATCGAAGAAAAATACAACATTACCGTTCCAACCTTCCCTAACTCAGTTAGAGAAGCACTGGAATTCTACTTTGAAGATTTACTTTCTGGATTATACGTTGTTGGTACCTTAAACATTCAATTATCAACACGTTTATCAAATGGTAACTTCTTAGAATCAAGTTATACTGATTTGACTGAAGCTCAATTAATGGCTCAATTAGATCAAATTCGTGATACTTATTACGATGCATTATTTGCTAAATACGCTAAATAATAATTAAAGGCTCTCGCAAGAGAGCTTTTCTTTTT
>PGXL01000026.1:5408-10141 GCA_002839095.1 Tenericutes bacterium HGW-Tenericutes-2
GGTGCAGTTACAGTTAACACACGGTCAACAGTTGTCACATTACCATACATATCTGTAACGGTATAGGTTAATGTATAAACTCCAGCGACTGAAATATCAACGTTATATAAACCGGTTACTGGATCAAAAGTGACTAATCCAACAGTTTCACTTGTTACGACAACTGTCGGTTTCTTCGCTGAATCACCATATTTAACACCGGTTAATGCAGTGTATGGTGTTACGCTTGTTGTAAGGGCTGCATCAGGAGCACTGATGACTGGAGCGGTTGTATCTACAGCGTAACCAACAAGTTCTAATGATACGTTATCGAAGTAAACAGCCGTCGTTGCACTTCTTTCTGGAGCTAATGGATCAATTAATCCTAAGAAGAAGCCAAACTTCACATCTGGATGCGTTTGCAATCGATTGATTAATACGACTTCATAAGTGGTCCATTCCGTTGAAAGTTCAACGATTTGATACGATAATACCGACCAGTTCGATGTTTCTTCAAAGGAAACTCGAATATCTCTAGCAACATCCGCTTTAGCACTGAATGTTAATACATAAAGTGAGCCAGCAGGTGACACAAAACTATTTCTTTGGAAGAATTGAATGGAATGAGGGTTTGAACCAACGGTCAATACATTAATTCTAACAGCTCCATCAACGAAGGATTGTTCAAAAGTACCTGCTGTCGTTCCGCCGCCTTTTAATGTCCAACCAAGATTTGCATCAGCAGTTGTAATTGGTGTTTCTAAAGCAAAATCACCATCAATAAAGACGATATTAGAAGCAGCTGCTTCAGCTTGCGTAATGACAGTTACAGTTCTTGTGAGTGTCAATTTGTTTCTTGATGAATCCGTTAATTCATAAACGACTTGATAAACACCAGGAACATTAACATCAACGTTACTAGATACTAATTTAATGTGTTCTGGAAGTAACGATTTGTCAGCGTTATCGAAAGCACGTAATCCGAGTAATGGGTCAAAAGCATTACCTTCAACTAAGATATAATCCATAGCGCCTAAGATTTGTGGTTTTTCTGTATCAACTGATTTAGCGTTAATTCTCGTTGATGTAACATCGTCAATATAGACTGTTGTTGGAACTGATAAACCATGAATGTTCCCAACGAAGAATGCAAATTTACCATTTGTAAAGGATGTACCTGTATGCGTATATTCATACGTATACGTTACCCAATCCGTTGTTAAATCAAAGTAAGCCGTAAATTTAGCGCCACCTGATTCCATATTCATTTGAAGTGGACGTGGATCATCAGCTTTTGCTTTAAAACTAATTAAATAGGTTTCACCTTGATTCATTGTACGGTTTAAAATATAGAATTGTACGCCGTAGAACAATGTCCAAGTATCATAAACATCAATTTGAGCGACACCACCGGTAATGTTAATGTTGAAGACACCACTACCATGCCATCCCCAACCTAATCCTGCAGCTGCAGGTGCAGATTGATCAATAGCGAAATCACCATTGATGACTACTAAACTAGAAGGAGCAGCTTCAGCTAAAACCGTTAAAATTCGGTTCTGAACGGTAACATTGCCGTACATGTCAGTTACTGTGTAAGTTAAGGTATAAACGCCAGGAGTGCTGATATCAACGTTATATAGACCTGTTAATGCGTCAAATGTGACAAGTCCTTCTGTTAAACTGCTGATAACAACGATTGGCTTTTTAGCAGAATCGCCATAACGTACGCCAGTCATTGCATTGTAAGCTGTTGCGCTGGTAGTAACAGTTACATCAGGAGCACTGATAACTGGAGGTAAAGCATCTGTTGCATAGCCTAATAAATCAAGTGATACATTATCGAAGTAAACGGCTGTTGCTGCACTTCTTTCAGGTGCAGCCGAATCAATTAATCCTAAGAAGAATCCGAATTTAACATCGTTGTGAGTTTGAAGTCTATTGAGAAGCAATACTTCGTAAGTAACCCATTCTGTTGTTAAAGCGATTATTTCATAATCAAGGACTGTAAAGTTCGTGGTTTCTTCAAACGAGATTCTAATATCTCTTGCGACATCTGCTTTAGCACTAAATGTTAATTTATAGAGTGAGCCAGCAGGTGACATGAAGCTATTTCTTTGGAAGAATTGAATGCCGTGAGGTACGACACCTACGGTTAATACATTGATTTTAACTGCGCCATCAACGAATGTTGCAGGATCAAATGTACCACCAGGGGAACCTCCGGCTTTTAACGTCCAACCAACGTTGGTATCTAAATTAGTGATTGGTGATTCTAAAGCAAAGTCACCATCAATAATGACGATATTATCAGTTGCTGCATTTTCAGGTAAGATTACAACAACGTTTCTTGTCAGTGTCAATTTGTTCATTGATGCATCCGTTAATTCATAAACAACGGTGTAAGCACCAGGAACGTTAACATCAACGTTATTGGATACTAATACGATATTCTCAGGAAGCAATGTTTTGTCATAAAGATCATATACTCTTAATCCTTCAAGCGGATTAAATGGCGTTCCTTGAACTAACGTATAATCCATAGCACCCCAAATTTGAGGAGCGGTTTCATCGGCTGATAAAGAAGCAATTCTTTCAACAGTCACATTATCCAAATAAACCGTCGTTGGAACTGATAGTCCATTAATATTGCCTAAGAAGAAACCAAACTTACCATTGGTGAAGGATGCTGTAGTATGTGTATATTCGTAAGTGTAAGTCACCCAATCGGTTGTTAAATCAAAGATTGCTGCAAATTTTGCTCCGCCGGATTCCATTTGCATTTGGATTGGACGTGGATCATCAGCTTTTGCCATAAACGTAATTTTGTACGTATGTCCTTGAACGAGTTCGCGATTTTGGAGATAGAACTGAACGCCGTAGAATAATGTCCATGTATCATAAACATCAATCTTCGCAACGCCTCCGGTAATCGCTACTGTGAAGTTACCACTGCCATGCCATCCCCATCCATCAACGGCAGGCTGTGGATAAGGAACTAATTGTTCTTTTGTGAAGTCGCCGTTGACAACGACCCATGTAGATGCGCCCATCGGTTCAACAACTGTAATTGTTCTTTCGATTGTTACAGAGTTACCGGAAGCATCTTCGAGATAGTACATAACGGTATAAGTACCTAATACTGAAGTGTCAACTAAATCTGCACCGGTAATCACGATATCAGAAATAGATAATGAACCATCTTTATTATCAGAAACACCGACACCTAGTAATGGGTTGAAGGCTTCATTTTGTTCAATTGTAATATCGCCAACACCCGTAATCACAGGATCTTCAGTATCTGGTGTTGTACTAACAGGCGTAATAACGACATTATCAATATAAACCGTAGTAACAGCACTGCCTAATCCTTCAAAGTATCCTAAGAAGAAAGCAAACTTACCATTGGTAATCGTTGGATTAATTTGATAATGTGTGAATGTAAATGTTTGCCAATCGGTCGTGAGTGAATAATCATGATCAAATTGACGCGTTCCTCCGACGCCAGCTTCTAAAACAACGCTCATGTTACGCGCTACTAAAGCTTTTGCATCGAATGAAATTTCATACGTTCTACCTTGTTCAATAACACGGTTAAGTAAATAGAACTGAATACCGTATTCAACGGATCCGACAGAGACGATTTCAATAACTGCGCTACCGCCTGTCACTTGAGCTGACATTGAACCAGTATTTGCATGCCATCCCCAGTTATCAGAAATTCGGTTTTCAGTTAAAGGTGCGACGTCAACTGAGAAATCTCCATTAGGAATTACCCAAGTTGAAGCAGGTGGTTGATCTGAAACAGTTACTTGACGGTTAAGCATTGTCGTATTTCCACCAGCATCAGTGACAGAGTAAGTTAGATTATAGGTTCCTACCGTATTCACATCAACGGTTCCAGTAATAATGATATCATTAACTGTTAAAGTCGCATCTAAATCATCAGTAACACTTACGCCACTTAATGGATTAAAGATGTTTCCTAATTCTACGACATAACTAGTAACACCATTTAAAACTGGAGGTGTAATGTCGTCTGGAGCTTCAGTTAATTCAGTAATAACTACATCATCGAGGTAAACAGTTGTTGGTACTGAGTTTGTACCGATACGCCCTAAGAAAAAGCCAACTTTACCTGTTGTAGTCGATGGATTAGACACTGTAATGTACATTGAGTAAGTTACCCATTCAGTACTTAAATCGATTGTATTAGTAAAATATTTTAGGTATCCATTGCCTGGATCTTCAATTGATACAATCATCGGACGAGGATCGTCTGCTTTTGCTTTGAATTGAAGTTGATAAAGTTTTCCAGTTTCAATGGTTCTTGTCGTTTGAGAGAATTGGTTTGAGTAAGTAACATTACCAATCGCTGTAACTGTGTAATTTAATACACCGTCAACGATTGCAACAGAACTTGCACCGCCGTCTCCAGCCCAATGTCCCCATGGTAATTCTAGAACTTCAGAGAAATCGCCATTGACGATATTGAATCCTGAAAGTTCGATAGCTTTGACGCGTAATTCAATGCTGATCGTTGCATCATTACCGGCGGCATCTTCTACCGTATAAGTAATGGTGTAATAACCAACAACATTGACATCATAGGTTCCCGTAACTTCAATAGCGGATGTTAAATTTCCATCTTTATTATCGATGGCAGTAACACCTGTCATTGGACTCCACTCATCACCTTGATAAATCACTTGGTCAACTGCACCAAGAATTAATGGATCTTGAGTGTCTGGAGC
>PGXL01000027.1 GCA_002839095.1 Tenericutes bacterium HGW-Tenericutes-2
GAAAGTGTTGATCCTTATCGTTTTGGAACCTTTGTTACATCTGGCATTGGGGGATTAAATACAATTTGGGAAGAATCCTCAGTGGCTTGTTTAAAGGGAATGGATAGGATGTCTCCTTTCTTTATTCCTAATTCTATTGTGAATTTAATTGGTGGCCATATTGCCATTCGTTTTCAAGCAAAAGGGCCAAATTTACCGGTCGTTACCGCTTGTTCTGCTGGTACAAATTCCATCGGAGAAGCATTCCGTTATATTAGAGATGGGTATTTAGATGTTGCATTCGCGGGTGGATCTGAAGCACCTATAAATGTATTAGGTGTTGGTGGTTTTGCATCAATGAGAGCATTATCTCCTAATAATGAGCCGAATAATTCTTCGATGCCATTTGATTTAAACCGCAATGGATTTGTGATTGCGGAGGGATCAGGGGTATTCATATTAGAAGATTATGACCATGCAAAAGCAAGAAATGCAACGATAATCGCTGAAGTTGTCGGTTACGGTTCAACTTCAGATGCATTTCATATGACGGCACCTGATGAATCAGCGGAAGGCATTAATGTTTGTATGCGATTAGCAATGGAAGATGCAAAAATTAAACCTGAAGAGATTGGTTATATTAACGCACATGGAACTTCAACGTCACTGAATGATAAAATTGAAACGTTAGGGTTTAAAAAAGCCTTTGGAGATTACGCTAACAAAGTATCGATTAGTTCAACGAAATCCATGACTGGTCACGCATTAGGAGCGACTGGCGCAATTGAATCAATAATTTGTGTTGAAGCCATAAGACATGGCATCGTACCACCAACGATTAACTATAAAACACCTGATCCAGAATGTGATTTGGATTATACACCGAATGTTGCGAAGAAAAGAGATTTGAAATATGCAATGAATGTTAATCTCGGTTTCGGAGGACAAAACGCTGCGTTAATCTTTAAACGTTATGAGGAGGAACAATGAAACTTAATTTAGAACAGATTAAAAACATCATTCCTCACCGTGATCCGTTTTTATTGGTCGATGAGGTCATCGATTATGTTCCATTAAAAACGGGTATTGGACTTAAATACGTCAAAGAAGATGAATTTTATTTTAAAGGTCATTTCCCCGGATTCCCTGTCATGCCTGGGGTATTAATTACTGAATCTCTCGCACAAATGGGGGCGATTGTATTATTATCAGACCCGGCATATGCGGGAAAATTAGTCTTCTTTACCGGTATAGAAAAAGCAAAATTTAGAAGAAAAGTTTTACCAGGAGATACGTTAAGACTTGAAGTTGAAATCACACGTATGCGGGGACGTTTTGGCTTTGGAACTGCAGTCGCATTTGTGGGTGAAGAAATAGCTTGTGAGGCTAATTTTTCATTTTCAGTAGGATAAAATATTTTTTAAAACAAAAGAGAAACAGACATCAATCTGTTTCTCTTTTTTTGTATTTACTTAGATTGTATCCACCAGGTGTTTGCGGAATAGGGTTTAAAGCCTATATGGTAGTAAAACTCTTGACTCAATCCGACAAAAGCATACTTTGCGCCTGCTTTACCACACCGTTTAATCGCTTCAATGACCGCTGCTTTTCCAAGTCCCATTTTACGGTAATCAGGGTCAGTTGCGACCGGTTCAACTAAAGCGTATTTCGTTTTTGGAATGTGCCACATCCCACAATAGGAAACAAAATGACCATTTGGTGCCACGACTGCGATATTTAAATCTAAATTGACATCTGGGCCAGAAATACTTTGGATTCTTCCTTTAAGGGTTAAATCATCCGTACTTGCTTCTCCTGGAGGGTTAAATCCCCGCCATAAAACCCGGTTGTATTCTTTAATGTCATAGCGTTCTTTTAAACTCACTATGGAAAAACCTTCTGGTAATTGATAGTCAGTTAGTTCACTAATTTCAATGAAAGAATCAGGTTCGTGATGATCCGTTGGAATGAAATTATATTCAGCGGCGATTGCTTGTAATTCAGTATCATTACGGTTAATCGATAACCGAAATCCTTTTTCACCGACCATGTTAACAATCGCATAGTCTAACATTTCTCGTTTTAAATGGGTATATAACGGATCAGTGATTAACCATGTATCACCAAGTTCGCTTTCAAATACTGCGACGCCAACAATGATACCTGCATCTTCCCAAATACCGATTTTTTCCATATTTTCCTTTGAATGGTTTTCTAAGGAATTCATCCATTCCCATCTTCCAAAGGGGTAGTTCACGGTCGCTAAACTTTCTTCGTTAATGCGAATCAGAAAGTTTCTAATTTTTATAAAATCTTGTGTAAATCTTGAATTGGCATAATAATGCCTGAAAATGCAACTCATAACAGCACCTCCATATTCATGTTTTTTTTATTTTTCAACTGGGAATGGAATGGGGTCGAAACTGAAACCGATGGAATCTTCAACTTTAATCGAAAAACAAAGTCCTCTCGCCTCAGTTGTGACGCCATATTTTGAAGTAATAGCTTTCATTAAAACTTCTTTTTGTTCTTCCAAACATACAATCATCAAGATATCTTTTTCAGGATGTAAAGTGATACCAAAAAACTTTTCTTTTTCTGTCGAAATTGAAGAACGTCCATGGATAATTGTTCCACCACGAGCCCCTGCTTTTCTCGCTTCAGTCATGGCGTCATAAGCAAAGCCGTGATTACAAACAAATAGAATTACTTCTTTATTTTTTTCCATGAGATGATTCCTCCGTTAATTCATGATATAAGTATTTATATCCTAGTTTTGTTAAAGCATCAATCGATGCGGTAAATGCAACGCCTCGCCCTGATTCTAAGAAATTGAGTTCCTCTTTTAATCGGTTAAAGATAATTTGAATGTCCTGATCATCGATAATACTCAAGATGACATCTCTTTCGCTTTCTCCGATACTGAAATACTCTAATATTTCTAAAGGAGCAGTTCCTTTTCCTGGAATTGATGTTTGATAATCAATGGTTGATTCACCAATGATTTTGACGACATCGTCGTGAATGTCTTTGGGAACAATTGAAATTAAGAGTTTCATTTTTTACCTCCACTCAAGTCCATGATATCATCATCAATATCAGTGACTTGGATTTTCTGTTGTTTCATTTTGTAAATTAATCCAAGCAATTGGATTGTAATAAGCGGAGTCATCGCCACAAACGCTACTAATCCAAAAGCATCTAGTAAGATATTTGTACCTAACGTAGAAGAAGCCCCAAGGGCAAATGGCATGAGGAACGCTGAAGTCATTGCGCCACTGACTGCTCCCCCAGAATCAAAGGCAATCGAAGAAAATATCTTTGGTGTAAACTGTGTTAAGACGATTGCTAGAATGTATCCCGGAATGAGGATATAAAATATACTGATTCCGGTGATAACTCGAAGTATTGCCAGACCAATTGCGATGGATACACCTACAGATAAAGATGCCATCATGAATTTTCTTGATATCGCACCAGCACTGACTTCTTCAACTTGTCTATTTAAGGCAACAACCGACGGTTCGGCTGCGACAATCGTAAAACCAAAAATCATGCCTAATGGAATTAATATCCAGTTGAAATCGAGATTTGCGAAGTAATTACCAATCGCATGACCGATATTAACGAGTCCTGCGTTTGCGCCTGTTAAGAATAAGACTAACCCCACATAAGTGTATACAAAAGCAATCAAAATGGTTATAACTCTTTTTTTATTGAGTTTAAAGGCAATTAATTGAAATATAGTAAAGAATAATACAAAGGGTAATATGGCTATTGCCATTTGAATAAGGTTCATCACCAAATATTCCATGAAGGTTGTGGAAGTATCGCTAATGGGGATGACCGGTTCATAAAATAATCCTAAGATTAAGACCGATAATATCGGGCCAATGGATGCGACACCGATTAATCCAAATGAATCTTCTTCCGATGCGCGGTCACCACGCGATTTTGAAATACCAAAGCCTAATGCCATGATAAAGGGTACCGCCATGGGACCGGTTGTTACACCGCCTGAATCGAAAGCAACAGGAATGAATTCCGGATTAAACTGTGCGACAATAATCGCAACTAAAAAGAGAATAAAATAGCTAATCATGAATAATGTCGATAAACGAAACTGAGTTAAAATTCGAAGAAGCGCAAGAACAACAAAACTACCCACACCAACAGAAACTGAAAAGATTAATACTGGTTCAGTTACAACGGTTTTAAATTGGTCAGCTAAAACCCATAAAGCTGGCTCAGCGATTGTAATCATAAAGCCCACTAAAAAAGCGACTAAGATATAGATCCACAAACTGCGTTTTTTGACAATATAGATTCCAATTGATTCTGCGATTGACACCATTGAAGCTGATGAACCAATCGAAAAGAGTGTCAATCCGAGAATCAATAAGATATCACCGATAATAAAACTGATAATCAAAGGTGTATCAATTTGAATAATCAAACTAACCCCAAGGATGATGACTGAAATTGGCAATGTAGCTTTTATGGATTCAAGTAATTTACCGAGTATTATTTTTACACCCAAGTTATCAGCCCTTTCGTTAATCTTTAGTTATAGTGTACTATAAAACCCCGTTTTTCTCAATCGATACCGTAAAACTCAAGAATGATTCTAATAGCATTTTTTAGCAAATGATTTGTTCTTTCATAAAATAAAACTGATAAACCTATTGAAATATTTGAATTTCATTGATAATATTGAGTCGGTTGCCCCCCTGAAGCAATCACTTTTTATCTATCGGAGGACAAAATGGTTAGATTAAGCGATTATACAAAAGAATACGAACAAGTAGTTA
>PGXL01000004.1 GCA_002839095.1 Tenericutes bacterium HGW-Tenericutes-2
TGGCGAAGTGGTCACACCTGTTCCCATACCGAACACAGAAGTTAAGCACTTCAGCGCCGAAGATAGTTCCAAGGAGCGAAAATAGGACGTTGCCAGGCAGTATCTCTAAAGAATGGGAGTTTAGCTCAGTTGGGAGAGCATCTGCCTTACAAGCAGAGGGTCAGCGGTTCGAGCCCGTTAACTCCCACCATTCTTAGTGCCGAAATAGCTCAATCTGGTAGAGCAACTGACTTGTAATCAGTAGGTTGCGGGTTCAATTCCTGTTTTCGGCACCATTTTTTGGGACCCGTTAGCTCAGTCGGTAGAGCACTTGACTTTTAATCAAGGTGTCGTAAGTTCGATTCTTACACGGGTCACCACTTATCTAAAAACCGCCTCGATGGTGAAATAGGTAGACACGTGGGACTTAAAATCCCATGGATGATGAATCCGTGCCGGTTCAAGTCCGGCTCGAGGTACCAAATTTTTAAGGGGCCTTAGCTCAGCTGGGAGAGCGCCTGCTTTGCACGCAGGAGGTCAGGGGTTCGATCCCCCTAGGCTCCACCAATTTATTATTCCAGTATATTTAATAGATGGTTTCAAACATGTAGTCGCTTTAATAAAATAAAGTTGCATCTGGCGGCGTAGCTCAGTTGGTTAGAGCGTACGGTTCATACCCGTAAGGTCGAGGGTTCGACCCCCCCCGCCGCTACCAGTTTGGACCCGTAGCTCAGTTGGTTAGAGCTACCGGCTCATAACCGGTCGGCCGTAGGTTCGAGTCCTACCGGGTCCACCAACCAACTATACATTTGTACTCCAAATGTGCTATAATTATGGAGGAATACCCAAGCCTGGCTGAAGGGATCGGTCTTGAAAACCGACAGGGCGTAAAAGCCGCGGGGGTTCGAATCCCTCTTCCTCCGCCATAGTAGTCTAATAACTTAATGTTTTTCATATCGCGGGATAGAGCAGTCTGGTAGCTCGTCGGGCTCATAACCCGGAGGTCGTTGGTTCAAATCCTTCTCCCGCAACCAAATGGTCCGGTGGTGTAGGGGTTAACATGCCTGCCTGTCACGCAGGAGATCGCGGGTTCAAATCCCGTCCGGACCGCCATTATTAGGCTCTGTAGCTCAGTCGGTAGAGCAAAGGACTGAAAATCCTTGTGTCGGCAGTTCAATTCTGCCCGGAGCCACCATCACAAACTTAGTAAAGCCAATAAGCGGCTTTTTTTATTTAAAAAGCAGTAATTATTCATGATAATCTCTATTATAAATTGAGGTGATTATGATGCTAAAAATAAAATCAATGTACTATTTCGATGGTTTTAATAAATTTAATACTTTTTCTGAGTTTTTAGACAAACTCTCATGGAAAATAGAAAGACAGTTATTAAAAGATAGAGTTGCTATTTACCAATCCTTGCCAATATATCAAGAATTGAAAAAAGAGTTTAATAGTAAAATGATAACAATTTGGCCGTTAAAAGAAGAAGAAGTTATAACTTGGTTTGATACGTTATTCTTAATGAGAAGATTGTTTTTTGAATTATTTAAAAGTGGAATAAAATCAGAAAATATACATATAATCATGGAGTATCCTCTTATATTTGGTAATCATATGAGGACAGATTATTTACTTGTATATGAGAGATGTATTATTGTCTTAGAATTTGGAATGTTCAATCAAGACGAAAGACGAAGTGAAGAAAGATATACCAAGAAGTTACAAGAATCAATAAGCCATAGACAGATAATTGCAAATATGGTTGATAAAAGTGTCGATGTTACTAATTATGTTATGATATATAGACCAGAGTTTGACAGAGTCCATAGCAATTTCAACCAAGAAAATATAGATTACAATAATTCTGAGATTACATTGCTATCAAAGTTTATACAATCAAAAATAAAAAATCAAGAAAACCTTTTGGCATTGTATCAACTTGAAAAGCTTAATATTTATTAATAAATATACATTTTAGTTGAATTTTATAAACATTATGATATCATATAATTAGTAATAATATTTGAAGTTCAAATAATTTGAAGGAGAAAGTAAAAAGATGAGTGAGAAAATTGGATTAGTTGTGTGTGGAAATTCAGGCGTTGATTACATGAAGTTAGATTATCCTGTGAAAATGATTAGATCTACATTAAACCTTGGAGGGAAAGAATACGAAGATTATGTCGATATTCAAGCTAAAGAATTTTATGATATAATTAATGCGAATCCCGAAATAGATTTATCAACTTCACAAACCTCTACTGGAAAAATTGCAAGTGTTTATGAAGAGTTGAAAGATGAAGGCTATACTGATATAATTGCAGTAGTTATTTCTTCAAAACTAAGTGGAACTTACCAAGGTGCTGTACTCGCTAAAGATATGGTACAAGGGATTAATGTATTTGTCATTGACTCGAGAAGCGTTTCTTACGGGGAAGCATATCTTGTATTAGAAGCTATTAAGATGATTAAAAATGGTAGTAAGGTTAGAGATATTATAGACAAATTAGAAAAGATTAGAGATCATATTTATATTTATGTACTAGTTGATACCCTTAAGTTTTTAGTAAAAAATGGTAGATTGTCTGCAGCAAGTGGATTTTTAGGAACACTTTTAAAAATCAAACCTTTATTACATGTTCAAAGAGATGGAACTTTAGTTCCATTTGAAAAAATTAGAACAACTAGTAAAGCACAAGCTAGACTTGTTGAAGTAATTAAGCACGATATTGAAGGAAAAAATGTAGTTATGTTTATTGCTTTTACGAATAATGAGGATAAAGCTAAAGAGATTAAACAACAAATACTTGGATTTAGACCTGATATTACAGTTGAGTTAGTACCTCTTACTCCTGTAGTAGGCGCACATGCAGGCCCTGGTACATTAGGTGTTGGATACATAGTATTATAAAAAAAGGTGGTATGTAGAGTGATTTCTCCTAAAGAAGTAATTAATGAGTTGTTGGTTGATGTGTTTAATCATATCTTAAGTATCGAAGCAGATGTCCTAAAACAAAGAGGAGTAAAAATCTCGATGACAGAGGTTCATGTGCTGGAAGCAATAAAAAATTCACAAATTCCAACAATGGGCAGCGTAGCGCAAAAGCTAAGAGTGACTTTAGGAACATTAACAACATCTATTAATGTTTTGGTAAGAAAAAACTATGTTGTTAGATATAGAGATGAGTCAGATCGTAGAAAAGTATATCTAAAACTGTCCGATTCTGCACTAGATGTTTTGAAGGTACATGATGAATTTCATAACGAGATGGTTTCATCACTTTTCAAAGATTTGGAATTAGAAAAAGACGAAGTACTTATGAAATCTTTGGAGAATATAAGCCAATATTTTAAAGAACACTATTAAAAGTTAAAAAACTAAAGTAAAGCATCCTTTAGGATGCTTTTTTCTATGAAATTTTTAAGAAAAAATGGCTCAAAATTGAAAGTTTTATAGTATAATATTTATAGGTTTTATAAGGAGGTTCTCGTATGGAAAAGTATGTTTATGGCGTTGATATTGGCGGGACAAATATTAAATTTGGCCTATTTTCTATTCCTAAAATGGAATTGATTCAAAAACATGAGAACAGTACTCCTTTAACCAATCATGAGACAAGTGTATTTACCCTTGTTGCTGAAACTATCAACAAAATAAACAAAGAAAATAATATTGAGATATCTCAAGTTGAAGGGGTTGGTATTGCTGTACCTTGTCCGGTTAAAAACGGATATGTTGAAAAATGTCCCAATTTAAAATGGGAAAAGTTGGATATACATTCATCTCTAAGTAACTATCTTCCTAGCGGTATAAAAATTGCTGTATCTAATGATGCAAATATAGCTGCCTATGGAGAAAATCAAAGTTTAGAAATTCCTCACAAAAATGCTATTTTTTACACACTTGGAACTGGTGTCGGTGGAGGGATTATTATTGATGGAGAAATACTAGAAGGCAGAACCGGAGCTGGTGGAGAGATTGGGCACATGCATGTTTTTGAGGGAACTGAACCATGTAGTTGTGGTCTATCTGGATGCCTTGAACAAGTTTGTGGCACTTCCGCAATTCTAAAGAAAGCTCGTGAATTGTCTTTAATATATCCAACACAACTTAATCTAGAAAAACTAACAGTAAAAGATGTTTTTGATTATGCAAAATCAGGAGATACAGTGGCAATGAAAGTTGTTAATCGTATCGGTGAATATATGGCTATAAGTGCTAGCATACTATCTGTAAGTTTAGATCCGGATATATTTATCATTGGCGGAGGAATTTCGAAAGCTGGTGATATCTTGATAGATACAATAAAAAAACATTACATTAATCACGCAAGATTTGGAACAGGGGACATACCATTTGTACTTGCAAAAACTGGAAATGATGCAGGAATAATAGGAGCAGCGTACTACGTGGCTAAAAAAAACACATAAGGAAAAATTCGAGGATGGCTGAAATAATATACGCGGATAAGGAAAAATGCATATTTTTAACATGGGGCAATGCCCAAGGAAAACAGGTTGTTTATAAGGAAGCAATTGGAAGAGTAGAATCAGATGAATCAACTTTTATTGAATTCATCGAAAAACTTCAGGTTGCAGTTGATGATGAGATGCATATTGCAAAACCAATTATTGCAAGTCAAGATGTGTTAAAAAGCATTGATGGTGTATTAATGGATGCTGTAAACATTATTCATAAAGAAGCTTTTTTAAGTTATTATAAAACGCTTGTTTTTATGAAAAAATACGATATCAGAAAAGCATTCCAAGAAGCATTTAATGCAAATAAGCATTTTGTGATGAACGAAAAATATCGTTGGACTTCTCCTAAAGAAGTTGAAGAAATTTTGGAATATACAAAAAAGAGAGTAACCAGCTTAATTAATAAAGTGCTCATTAAAGATTTAATAAAGGATATAAAAGAGGATTTTATTTTTATTACTGAGAATTTTCAGACAGAAATATTTGATAATGTTTCTAAACATTTAAAGGGTGTTATTTGCACAAAAAGACATACAATAGGAGAGCCTAGTGCATATTCAATAGATTTTGGTATTCCTCTAATTGTCTGCACTAACGCAATTAATACTAGTAGTTATTTATTGATTGATGGCGATAAAAGGGAGCTTATAATTGATCCCACAGATGAACGCAAAGCTGCTCATTTAAAATTAATTAATGACCGAGCAGATGTTAAGCAAGGTGATTTAACATTTAAGAATCCACAATTCAGAATTTTTGCCTCAACAGTTGATACTCTATCAATAGAATCGATAGCTGAATCTAATAATTATTATGGATTGTGTTCCTTTAGAACAGAATATCTCTATACTGCTAGAGGGATTACACCAAGTTTGGAAGAGCAAACCGAAAAATATGTGAATATTATTCAAAAAATGGGTAACAAAGAAGTATATTTTGAAATTCCTCGTTTTGATCATATTGTTAAACTTGATATTATGAAGAATGAAGTTACCGATTTAGATGGAATGGATAAGTGTGCAAAGATTTTTGAAGTATTTTTAGATGCTGTGGCAGCAGCATCAGCAATTACAGATAAGAAGCTAAGTATCATCGTACCATCAATATTGTTAAAGGATGAAGTGCGAGAGTGGATAATGCATGTTGAGTATCACTTTGCAAAAAGGAAAGCTCAAAGACCGTTTATTGGTGGAGTTTTTGAAACAGAAACTCCAGTAGTGTATGCAACTGATTTCAAGAAATTTGATTTTGTTATTGTTAGCTTAGATGATTTTTACGATGAAGCAGACGATGATTTTAATAAGCTTAGAGGTAATGCGCATATTGAAATGCTTAATGCGGTCACCATAGATGATCTAAGAAGAATGCATAGAATTTTATCGCGCTTAAGGAAGGCTCAACGACATATATTGCGTGGAAACGTACTAACTCACCCAGGAATACTGCATAAATTCATAAAAAGAGGGTTTAAAGAGTTTGCAATTCCAGCTAATAAGATGTATTTGGTTCATGAAGTTTTTAAGAAACACCTAGATAATATTGGTAAGTACGTAGGATATAGAGCATTGCAGAAAGCAAAGAAAGAACGTGAACTGTTGGAAGCTAAATCCGACGACGATGACGACAATAGTCTTTAATAGGGATTATTGTCCAATATAATGAATAAAAAATGTAACTCGGATGAGAAAATGTGACAAAAGTGTTGCTTTTCTCATCCTTTTCTTATATAATTATAACGCTCGTGTGAAAACGAGCAGGCTGTGAAATGGAAGGTTGCTGACACACGGATAGCCGTTGTCTACGTGTTAGGTTTTTCTATGGAGCAAGTCTATACAGGATTATAGGCGAAAGGAGCTAGTAAAATGGCAAAAGATGTTATTAAAATTCGTTTGAAGGCATATGATCACAGATTAATCGATCAAGCTGCAAAAAAGATTGTTGACAGTGCTTTAAGAACAGGAGCAACTGTTCAAGGACCAATTCCTCTTCCAACTGAAAAGGAAATCTTCACAATCTTACGTTCCCCACACGTTAACAAAGATTCACGTGAACAGTTTGAACGTAGAACGCACAAGAGATTAATTCAAATTATTGATCCAAACCCAAAAACAATTAGTGCATTAATGGATATTGATCTACCATCCGGTATTGATATCGTACTTAAGAAATAGTAAAAATAAGAAAGAGGTAAAATTATGGCCAAAGGAATCTTAGGTAGAAAGCTTGGTATGACGCAAATTTTCGATGAAAATGGCGTACTCATTCCAGTGACTGTCGTAGACGTGGCTGACAATGTAGTGCTACAACAAAAAACTGTTGAAACAGATGGTTATGTAGCTACACAAGTTGGTTTCGAAACAAAACGCGACAAATTAAGTAACAAGCCTGAACAAGGGCACGTGAAAAAAGCTAATACAGCACCTAAGCGCTTCATTAAAGAAATCCGCTTTAAAGAAGAGCTTAAAAATGAATTAGTGGATTTAGCGGTCGGTGACCTTGTAAAGACAGATTTATTCGCAGTAGGCGAAGAAGTAGACGTAACAGGAACTTCAAAGGGTAAAGGTTTCGAAGGAACAATTAAGAGACATAACCAATCAAGAGGACCAATGTCACACGGTTCTAGATACCATCGTGGTGTAGGTTCTATGGGACCTATCAAGGGTAAGCTTAAGGGCAAAAACCTACCAGGTCAAATGGGAGCAGAACAAGTAACTATTCAAAACTTGAAAGTTGCTGGTGTGGATGTAGAAAATCAATTACTATTAATTAGCGGAAGCGTACCAGGACCTAACAAGGGACTAGTTATCGTAAGATCTGCAATTAAAAGTGCTAAGTAAGGAGGGTTAATATGCCAAAAGTAAACTTATTAAATCAAACAGGTAAAAAAGTTGCTGACTTAACCTTATCCGATTATGTATTCGGTATTGAACCACATCAACAAGCTTTATATGATGTAGTAAATGCTCAAAGAGCAGCAATGAGACAAGGTACTCACGATGTTAAAAACCGTGGTGAAGTATCAGGTGGTGGAAGAAAGCCATGGCGTCAAAAGGGTACAGGTCGTGCTCGCCAAGGGTCAACTCGTTCTCCACAATGGCGCAAGGGCGGAGTCGTCTTTGGACCAACTCCAAGAAGCTATGCCATTAAAATGAATCAAAAGGTTCGTCAATTAGCTTTAAGATCAGCATTATCATATCATGCATCTAAGGATCAATTAAAGGTAGTTGAATCCATCAGTATTGAAGCTCCAAAAACTAAGTTATTCGAACAATTCCTTGCAGGTCTTGGAATCGTAGGAAAAACATTAGTTGTAGCTAAAGAGTTTGGCGAAAATGAAATGCTAGCAGCTAGAAACATCCCAACAATTGCATTCTCAAATGTAAGCCATGTTAGTGTCTATGATATCTTAAACTGTAAGAATCTTATCATGACTAAAGATGCTGTTGAAGCACTAGAGGAGGTATTGGGCAATGACTAAATATTATGACATTTTAAAAGCACCAATCATCACTGAACAATCAACTAAACTGATTGAAAGTCAAAACAGATACACATTCAAGGTTGATAGAAAAGCAAATAAAGTTGAAATTAAGAAAGCCGTTGAAGCGATCTTCAAAGTAACTGTCTTAAAAGTAAACACTGTAAATGTTTTACCAAAGTTCAAAAGAATGGGTAAACATGAAGGATACAAATCTGCTTATAAAAAAGCAGTAGTTAAGTTAGCTGAAGGTCAAAAGATTGACGCCTTCACGATTTAAGTGAAAAATTAGAGGAGGTTTAACCAAATGGCGGTTAAAAAATACAACCCGACAACCAACGGTCGTCGTGGAATGAGTGTTTTAACATTCGAAGAAATTACAACATCTACTCCTGAAAAATCACTACTTGAGCCATTTTCTCGCACAGGTGGACGTAACAACCAAGGTAAAATTACCGTTCGTCACATCGGTGGCGGTGCAAAAAGAAAATATCGTGTAATTGATTTTAAACGTAACAAGGATGACATTATCGGTAAGGTAGCAACTATTGAGTATGATCCAAACCGTACAGCAAATATCGCTTTAATTCACTATGCAGATGGTGAAAAGAGATACATTCTTGCTCCAAAAGGTTTAGAAGTAGGAACTGAGATTTTCTCAGGTCAGCAAGTAGACATCAAGACTGGTAACGCGTTACCAATAATGAATATTCCTGTAGGTACAATTATTCATAACATTGAATTAAGCCCAGGAAGAGGCGGACAAATCGCTAGAAGTGCCGGAGCATCAGCTCAGATACTTGGACGCGAAGACAAATATGTTCTAGTTCGTCTTCAATCAGGTGAAGTTCGTAAGATTCTTGGTACTTGCCGTGCAACAATCGGTACAGTAGGAAATGAATCATGGGAACTAGTTAATATCGGTAAGGCTGGTAGAACACGTCACATGGGTATTCGCCCAACTGTTCGTGGATCTGCTATGAACCCTAACGACCATCCACACGGTGGTGGTGAAGGTAGAACACCAATCGGTAGAAAATCACCAATGACCCCTTGGGGTAAGAAGGCTCGTGGAGTATTAACTCGCGACAGTAAAAAAGCGTCAAACGACTTAATCGTTCGTCGTCGCACGAAGTAGGAGGAAAATTATGGCACGTTCAGTTAAAAAAGGACCATTTTGTGATGATCATTTACTAGCTAAGGTTCAAAAACAAAATGCAGCAAACGAAAATAAAGTGATCCAAACTTGGTCACGTCGTTCAACGGTTTTCCCTGATTTCGTTGGACACACGGTTGCTGTTTATAATGGTAAATCACACGTACCTGTGTATGTAACAGAAGATATGGTTGGACACAAATTCGGCGAGTTTGCTCCAACACGTACATACCACGGACACGGCAAAGATGACAAGAAAGCTAAAAAGAAGTAATTGGAGGAGAATGAAAAATGGAAACTAAAGCTATAGCTAAAACCGTTCGCATAACTCCACGTAAGGCAAGATTGGTAATCGATCTTATTCGCGGTAAGGACATCAAAGAAGCGCAAGCGATCTTAATGTTTACACCACGTGCTGCCTCACCAGTTATTTTGAAGGTGCTAAACAGCGCAGTCGCTAACGCTGAGCACAACAACAATGCAAACGTTGAAAATTTATTTGTTAAAGAAGTATATGTAAATGAAGGAGTTCGTTTAAAGAGACTTTTACCAAGAGCTAAAGGTCAAGGCGATATCATTCAAAAGAGAACTAGCCACATCACAGTTGTTGTGGCAGATAAAGAGTAGAGGTGAAGAGACATGGGTCAGAAAGTTAATCCAATTGGTATGCGTCTTGGTATCATCCGTACTTGGGATTCAAAATGGTATGCTGAAAAAACAGCAGTACCTTTCCTAGTAAAAGAAGATGCTTCAATTCGTAAATACCTGAATGATTTTTATAAAAAAGCCGCTGTTTCTCACGTTGAAATTGAACGCGTAAAAGGTAAGGGCGGAAAAGACCGTGTGAAGGTTACTTTACACACAGCTAAGCCAGGTATTGTTATCGGTAGAGATGCTGAAACAAAGAAAAAGGCAGTTGCTACATTAGAAAAACTTACTAAAAAAGAAATCGTATTTAATGTTGTTGAAGTTAAACGTCCTGAAAGAGTAGCCACACTAGTTGCGCAAAGCATTGCTGAGCAATTAGAAAGCCGTGCATCATTCAGACGTGTTCAAAAAATTGCAATGCAACGCGCACTTAAGTCAGGAGCTAAGGGTGTTAAAACTCTTGTATCAGGACGTTTAGGTGGAGCTGAAATTGCAAGAAGCGAAGGGTATTCAGAAGGACAAGTTCCACTACATACACTACGTGCAGACATTGACTATGCAACTGCAGAAGCAAATACCACTTATGGTATCCTTGGTATTAAGGTTTGGATCTATAATGGGGAAGTTCTTCCAGGACAGACTCGTGAAGACAATCTTAAAAAACAAGATGAAAGAGCACCACGTCAGGATAGAGGACAACGTCCTGATAGACCTAGACGTGATAATCGTGACAACAAGGGAGGCAAATAATTATGTTAATGCCTAAAAGAACGAAATTCCGTCGTCCTCACCGTGTCAGCTATGAAGGCTTTGCAAAGGGAAGAAATGAAATTCTGAACGGAGATTTTGCCTTAGTTGCTCAAGAAGGTGCTTGGATTACTAACCGTCAAATCGAAGCGGCTCGTATCGCGATGACAAGACATATGAAGAGACTTGGGAAAGTATGGATTAACATCTTCCCACACTTAGCTAAGACTAAGAAGCCACTTGAAGTGCGTATGGGATCCGGTAAGGGTGCTCCAGACCACTGGGTAGCGGTTGTTAAAGAAGGTAAAATCATGTTTGAAATCAATGGCGTGTCTGAAGAAATCGCAAGAGAAGCACTACGCCTAGCTTCACACAAATTACCTATTAAGACAAAAATTGTTAAAAGAGGTGAGCAAGCGTGAAAGCAGTAGAAATTAGAAAGATTAGCACAACTGATCTAGAAAAAAGAATCGTCGAGCTAAAAGCTGAGTTATTTAACCTGCGCTTTCAACTTGCAGTAGGACAACTTGAAAATACAGCTCGTATTAGTACAGTTAAAAAAACGATTGCACAAATGAAGACAATCATCAGTGAACGTGCTGAATAAGGAGGATACCATGGATCGTAATAATAGAAAAGTTTATACGGGAATTGTTGTATCTGACAAAATGGATAAAACGATTACTGTAGTTGTTGACACTTATAAGAAATCGCCTTTGTATGGTAAAAGTATAAAGGTATCAAAGAAGTTTCATGTGCATGATGAAGAAGGCTTAGCAGGTATTGGAGATAAAGTTACCATTATGGAAACTCGTCCACTATCCAAAACGAAGAGATTCCGTCTCCTCGAAGTTGTTGCTAAGGCCGACTTAGTATAGGGAGGATAAAA
The DNA here is from genome assembly GCA_002839095.1 of Tenericutes bacterium HGW-Tenericutes-2. Classification (GTDB taxonomy): domain Bacteria; phylum Bacillota_I; class Bacilli_A; order Acholeplasmatales; family Acholeplasmataceae; genus Peloplasma. Next base: position 11,383 of record PGXL01000004.1, read on the forward strand.
ACATGATCCAACAAGAAAGCAGAATGGTTGTCGCAGACAACTCTGGCGCAAAAGAAGTACTTGTGATTAAGGTTTTAGGGGGAACCCGTCGTCGTTATGCTAATATCGGTGATATCGTAGTGGTAACAGTTAAGCGTGCTACACCAGCGGGAATTGTAAAAAAAGGTGAAGTATGTAAAGCAGTTATCGTTCGTACGGTTTCTGGCCTTCGTCGCGCAGACGGCTCATACATCAAATTTGATGAAAATGCAGCAGTCATTATTAAAGATGATTTAAACCCACGTGGAACCCGTATTTTCGGACCAGTGGCAAGAGAGTTAAGAGAAAAGAACTTTATGAAGATCGTTTCCCTAGCTCCAGAAGTACTATAAGGAGGTCTCGTCTATGTATATTAAAGCTGGAGACACAGTTGCAGTTATTGCCGGACGCGATCAATTTGTAACTGATAAAAAAGGAAATACTACCCGCAAGACAGGTCGCGTCTTAAAAGTATATCCTAACACTGACCGTGTATTGGTTGAAGGTGTCAATCTAATGAAGAAGCACCAACGTCCTACACAAGCCAATGATAAAGGCGGCATTATTGAAAAAGAAGCACCAATTCATGTTTCTAACGTTGCTATCCTTGATCCAAAGACTAACAAACCAACTCGCGTTGGTTACCGTGAAGTTGATGGCAAGAAAGTGCGTTATGCGAAAAAATCAGGCGAAAGCCTTGATAAATAAGGAGTTTAGACAATGACAGAAATTAGAACTAAATATGAAAATGTTGTCAAACCCGAACTGATTAAGGCATTCAACTATACATCTGTAATGCAGGTGCCAAAAATTGAAAAAATCGTAGTAAACATGGGTATTGGCGATGCTGTATTCAATCCAAAGGTCTTAGATGACGCTGTGGAAGAATTAAGAGCAATCACTGGTCAAAAACCATTAGTAACTAAGGCTAAAAATTCCATTTCTAACTTTAAGTTAAGAGAAGGAATGCCAATTGGTGCCAAAGTAACTCTTCGTGGAGATAGAATGTACTATTTCCTAGATAAATTGATTTCAATCGCTTTACCACGTGTACGTGACTTTAGAGGTATATCATCAAATTCATTTGATGGTCGCGGAAACTACACTGTTGGTATTAGAGAACAAATCATTTTCCCAGAAATTAGTTTGGATAAAGTTAAAAAAGTTCGTGGTATGGACATCGTAATTGTAACAACGGCTAAAACCGACCAAGAAGGACGCGCATTATTAAGTCAACTTGGCATGCCGTTTAAGAAGTAAGGAGGCGTATTATGGCAAAAAAATCATTGATTATTAAGAATGAAGAACGCAAGGTAATTGTTGAACGCTATCGTGAAATTAGATTAGAGTTAAAGGAAAAAGGTGACTATGCAGCTTTATCAAAGCTACCTAGAAATGCTTCTCCAACTCGTATCAGAAATCGCGATTCAATCGATGGTCGCCCACGCGGCTATATGCGCAAGTTTGGCTTGTCGAGACTAACGTTTCGTGATTTAGCACATAAGGGACAAATTCCTGGTGTTAAAAAAGCAAGCTGGTAATTAGGAGGAAGAACACATGGTTATGACTGATCCAATCGCGGATATGCTTACGCGTATTCGTAACGCAAATAAAATGCGTCATGAGAAAGTAGAAATGCCTAATTCCAGATTAAAGGCTGATATTTTAGCAGTACTTAAAAAGGAAGGTTTCATCGTTGACTACTCAGTAGTTAAAGAAGGACCACAAGGCAAAATTGTTGTTACCTTAAAATACACGAAGACTAAAGAACGTGTAATTAAAGGTTTAAAGCGGATATCGAAACCAGGACTTCGTGTTTATGCTGCAGTAGAAAATTTACCTAAGGTGTTAAACGGACTAGGCATTGCGCTTATCTCCACATCTAAGGGAATTATGACTGATCGTGAAGCACGTCTAGCTCAAGTTGGCGGCGAAGTGCTCGCCTACGTATGGTAATAAGGAGGAAATTATGTCACGTATAGGAAATAAAGTGATTCAAGTTCCTGCTGGCGTTACTGTAACGTTAAGCCCAGAAAACTACGCAGTAGTTAAAGGCCCAAAAGGTCAACTTGAATTCCAATTCAATCAACTTTTAGACATCAAAATGGAAGGCAGTGAAATCAAAATCACTCGTCCAAATGATGCAATATTTACAAGAAAAATCCACGGAACTACACGTGCCTTGTTATCAAACATGGTTACTGGAGTTTCAACAGGATTCAAAAAGCAATTAGAAATTCGCGGCGTTGGTTATAGAGCAGCTCTACAAGGCAATGTCGTGAACTTAAGTATGGGGTATTCACACCCAGTTGACCTAGAGATTCCAGCAGGACTCACCGTCACCATTCCAAAAAACACTGATATCATCATTGAAGGCGCAGACAAGCAAGTTGTTGGCGAATTCGCAGCTAAGATCAGAAGTGTTAGAAAGCCTGAACCATATCTTGGAAAAGGCATTCGTTATGTTGATGAGTACGTTCCACGTAAAGCTGGAAAGACTGCTAAGTAAGGGAGGACATCACGATGATTAAGAAAATATCTAAGAATGTCACAAGACAAAAACGTCATCTACGTATCCGCAAGATTGTAGAAGGTACAACTGAACGTCCAAGACTTTCTGTATACCGTTCAAACACTGCGATTTATGTACAAATAATTGACGATTTAAAACAAACAACACTTATCAGTGCTCGTAGTCAAGAAACAGGCCTTAAGGGTTCAAACGTTGAATCAGCTAAGGCAGTTGGTAAACTAATCGCCGAAAAGGCGCTTGCTAAAGGTGTAACATCAGTAGTTTTTGATAGAAGTGGTTATTTATACCATGGACGTATCAAGGCATTAGCTGACGCTGCACGTGAAGCAGGACTACAATTCTAAGGAGGAGACAGACATGGCTAGAGAAAGATACAATCAAGAAGAGCAACAAGACAATCAATTCGAAGAACGTGTTGTTTCGATCAACCGTGTAACGAAAGTTGTTAAGGGTGGTCGTCGTTTCCGTTTTGCTGCCTTAGTGGTCATTGGAAACAAGCAAGGACAAATTGGTTTTGGAACAGGTAAAGCAGCTGAAGTTCCAGATGCAATTAAGAAGGCTGTTGAAGATGCGAAAACAAACATGATCAATATTCCAATCGTAGGAACAACTATTCCTCATGCAATTACAGGAAACTATGGAGCAGGTAAAGTATTCCTTAAGCCAGCTTCAGAAGGTACTGGTATCATCGCTGGTGGGGCGGTTCGTGCTGTATTCGAACTCGCTGGCGTTAATGATATCCTTTCTAAATGCATAGGTTCAAGAACACCAATCAACATGGTACGCGCTACATTTGCTGGTCTTAAGGAATTAAGAACTGCTGAACAAGTTGCTGCCCTTCGTGGTGTAGATATTTCGGAGTTGGTATAATGAAACTACAAGTCACACTAAAGAAAAGTTTGATTGGCAGAAAGCCTAATCAAGTTAAAACAGCACATGCACTCGGATTAAAAAAGATTCACCAAGTTGTTGTGAAAGAGTCTAATGAAGCCATTGATGGCATGATTCTTACCATTTCACACTTGGTTGAAGTAAAAGAAGTAGAGTAGGAGGAAACACCAATGTTAAACGAACTAAAACCCGTAGAAGGTGCTCGCAAAAACCGTAAACGTTTAGGCAGAGGACCTGGAAGTGGTACCGGTAAAACAGCTGGTAAAGGAACCAAAGGTCAACTTTCTCGCTCTGGTGGCGGACCTCGCCCAGGATTTGAAGGCGGTCAGCTTCCATTCTTCCAAAGACTTCCAAAAAGAGGCTTTAAGAACGTAAACCGTAAGGAATACGCAGTCGTTAATCTTGCAGATTTAAATCTGTTTGCTGACGGCGAAGTTGTAACTCCAGAAGCATTAATCGCTAGAAATGTTTTAAAGAAACTTAAATCAGGCGTTAAAGTACTAGCTAATGGAACTTTAGAGAAAAAACTAACTGTTAAAGCTAACGTTTTCTCAAAGGCTGCTGAGGCAGCAATCGTACAAGCCGGTGGAACAGTAGAGGTGATTTAAAGTGTGGTTGCGTATAAAAAGAATTCTAAGTAACAAAACCGTAATGCTACGTTTAGCATTTACGTTAGGTATCCTGTTAGTCATTAGAATTGCAAGTCATATAACAGTCCCACTTTTTGATACTCGTGCCATCGTTGCCTTCATGGCATCTAGCGGTAGCTTTGTCGCAATCTTAAATAACTTCTCAGGACAAGCTCTCGAAAGATTCTCTATTATGGCACTTGGTATTTCGCCTTACATTACTGCATCCATTGCAGTTCAATTACTTCAAATGGTCGTTCCTTCGTTTAAGGAATTAAGTGAACAAGGTGAATCCGGAAAATCTAAGCTAAACCAAATTACAAGATATCTTGCAATCGCATTAGCATTTATTCAAGGGTTTGCATTAATCATCGGTATTTCTACAAACGGTAGTGTTTTGATCCCAAGCCTAGAAGCTTCAGCTGTTGAAAATTATAGATATTTCTTCTATATTTACATGGCACTTGTTATGACAGGTGGTACAGCATTAGCAATTTGGTTAGGTGACTTAATTACTAAAAAGGGAGTAGGAAATGGTACATCAATGCTAATTGTTGCAGGGATCGTAACCAGCTTACCAACCATGTGGACAACTTTATGGACAAAATACATCACTAACGGTGGTGGTGGATGGGATATCGTGTTCTTCATTCTAATCATGACATTATACTTTGGAATTCTCCTTGGTGTAGTCTACATGCAGATTGCAACACGTAAGATTCCTGTTCAATACGCTAACCGTCAAGGTAAGTCAGATTCAAACATTCCAATGAAGATTAATAGTGCAGGGGTTATTCCAGTCATCTTCGCTCAAACTATCCTAAGTATTCCACTCACTGTAGTCGGTTTTGCAGGAAGTAGCACGACAGGTATATCAGGTTGGTTAAACGCGATATTTAACTATCAACAGCCAATCGGATTTATCCTCTATGTATTGCTCATCGTTGTATTCTCATTCTTCTATTCATTCTTAACTATCAACCCAGAGAAGATTGCAGAAAATCTATCAAAATCTAACGCATACATACCAGGTATTAGACCAGGTCAGGACACTAAGGACTTTGTTGCAAAACTATTGTTCAAGATTACTGTAATTGGTACAGTATATCTAGTTATTTTGGCAGTATTACCAGTATTGACTTCCATCGTTTTCGGTTTCACTGGAACCGAAGCACAGGCAATCACTCTTGGCGGTACTTCCTTGCTGATTATTGTTGGGGTTGCAATAGAAACTACACAACAGGTTGAAACAGACGCAAGTCAAACAGAATATAGCGGCATATTTAAATAATTGGAGGATATAAAATGCGAATCATCCTATTGGGACCTCCTGGTGCAGGTAAGGGAACAGAAGCGGAATTGTTAGTGAAGCATTATCATATTCCTCATATTTCAACAGGTAATATCTTTAGAGCATTATATAAGGATAACACCACTGTTGGAAAAATTGCTAAAGAGTATATCGACCGGGGACAACTTGTACCCGATGACATTACCAATGAAATTGTTAGAAATCGCTTGAATCACGCTGACGCAAAGAAGGGATTCCTGTTTGACGGGTATCCAAGAAATGTCGATCAAGCAGCATGGTTTGATGAACTACTCATTCAAAAGGAATGGAAATTAGATGCAGTGATTAATATCTATGTACCTGATGAAGTTTTAATTGAAAGAATTAGTGGTCGCAGAGTATGTGAATCATGCGGTGCAGTCTATCACGTCACAAACAAAAAACCAAATGTTGAAGGCATATGTGATGTAGATGGTGGCAAGCTCATTCAAAGAGCTGATGATATGGAAGAAACAGTTCAAAGAAGACTTCGTGTCTATAATGAACAAACTGAACCAGTTATTGGCTATTATCAAAATAAAGGTGCTATTGTCATGATTGATGGAACACAATCAATCAAGGAAGTAGATACCGCTATTAAGAAAGTATTAGGTGAGATGAATTGATTCAAATCAAATCAAAACGCGAAATTGAGTTGATGCGCGAAGCTGGACACATCCTAGAAATGACAAGAAACATGCTCAAAGAGCATATTAAACCAGGCATCAATACGCACCAACTCGATATCCTCGCCGAAAACTATATTTTAAATCTTGGGGCAACACCCTCATTTAAGGGTTATCATGGCTTTCCAGGATCCATCTGTACTTCAATCAATGAAGTCGTTGTTCATGGTATTCCTTCCACTAAGCATGTGCTTAAGGAAGGCGACATTATTACATTAGATTTTGGTGTCAATTATAAGGGTTATCATGCGGATTCTGCAACAACTTATCCAGTTGGTGAAATCAGTTCAGATATAAAGAAACTTCTAGAGGTCACAGAGCAATCTCTTTACATCGGTCTTGAACAAGCTAAACCAGGAAATCATGTATCAGATATATCCTATGCAATCGAATCCTTTATAAAACCATTTGGCTACGGCATCGTCGAAGAGTTCACCGGTCATGGCATCGGTAGAGAGCTTCATGAAGAGCCTTATGTTCCCAACTTTGGGAAACCTAAGCAGGGTCCTATTTTGAAGCCAGGCATGACATTTTGTGTAGAACCGATGGTTAATCTCGGAACGAAGAGAGTCAAAGTCCTATCAGATAATTGGACAACTGTTACAGTTGATCGCAAGCCAAGTGCTCATTTTGAGCATATGATTGTAATCACGGAAACTGGATATGACATTTTAACAACATTAAAAAAGGAGTGAGTCTATGGCAAGAGAAGATTTAATTGAAGTAGAAGCAAAGGTAATCGAAGTATTACCAAATACAAAGTTCAAAGTTGAACTGTTACAAAACGGCCATATAGTATTGGCTCATGTTTCTGGTAAAATCCGCATGAATAACATACGCATTTTACCTGGTGATAAAGTAACGGTAGAGTTATCACCATACGATCTAACACGTGGCAGAATCACATATCGCCGCAAATAAGGAGGAAACGCATATGAAGGTTAAAGCATCAGTAAAAAAGAGAAGTGAAGATGACATCATCGTAAAGCGTAAAGGCAAAATTTACGTCATTAATAAGAAAATCAAAAGACATAACCAAAGACAAGGTTAATTAGGAGGAACTATGGCAAGAATAGCAGGCGTTGACATCCCACGCGACAAGCGCGTCGTGGTTTCGTTGACTTATGTATACGGAATTGGTTTACCAACTTCCAAACAAATTTTAAAGGATGCAAACGTGAGTGAAGACACACGCGTTAAGGCATTAACAGAAGATGAAATGAACCGTATTCGTACGGAAATCGCTAAGTATGTCACTGAAGGTGACTTACGTCGTGAAGTCACATTAAACATCAAACGTTTAATGGAAATTGGTTCATATCGTGGAATCCGTCATCGTAAAGGATTACCTGTTCGCGGGCAAAATACAAGAAACAACGCGCGTACAAGAAAAGGTAAACCAAAGGCGATCACCGGCAAGAAGAAGTAAGGGAGGAATAAATCATGGCTCGTAAAAAGACAACTAAACGTAAGGTTAGAAAAAATATTCCCCTCGGTGTTGCACACATTCATACAACCTTTAACAATACAATCGTAACCATCACAGATATGGATGGAAATGCAATCGCTTGGAGCAGTGCTGGTGCACTAGGCTACAAGGGATCTAGAAAATCCACACCATTTGCTGCACAATTAACTGCTGAAGCAGTTGCTAAATCAGCAATGGATAATGGAATGATTAAGGTAGAAGTATCCGTTAAAGGACCTGGTCCAGGTAGAGAAGCAGCAATCCGTTCATTACAGGCTGCAGGCTTAGAAATTACTGCGATTAGAGACGTAACACCAGTACCACACAATGGATGTAGACCACCAAAACGTCCACGTGGATAATCCTAAGGAGGGCTAACTTGTGAAAGATTTAAAGTTTGAAAAACCAACAGCAGTTGAAGAAGTATCTTTAGACGGCAATAAAGGTCGCTTTGTCATCAAACCACTTGAACGTGGCTACGGCATTACCTTAGGAAATGCACTCCGCAGAGTTCTACTGTCATCCTTGCCAGGAGCAGCAATCGTTAATATCAAAATTGACGGTATTGAACATGAATTCTCAACAATGGAAGGCGTTTACGAAGATGTCATGGGAATTGTATTAAACTTGAAAAAGGTTATTTTCCAAGTTGAATCACAAGATCCTGATTTCGAACAAAAGCTTGAACTATACGCTGTAGGTTCAGGTAAAGTTACTGCCGCAGATTTCAATCATGTCGATGGAGTTGAAATTATCAACCCTGATCAATTGATTGCTAATCTATCCGATACAGGAAGACTTTCTATGGAAGTCACTGTCCGTCGTGGTGTTGGCTATGTCAACGCAGAAAAAAATAAAGTATTCAGCAAAAATGAAAAGAGCATTATTCCAATCGATTCAATTTATACACCAGTTTCAAGAGTATCCTATCATGTTGAAAAAACAAGAGGAGATGCTGATGAACTATTGTTAGACATTGAAACCAACGGAGCAATCGCTGCTAAAGAAGCATTAGCTTTAGCTTCAAAAATGCTAATCGATTATCTTGACGTCATTGTTCAAATTTCAGAACAAGCAGCATCAACAGACTTTATTTTTGAACAAGCAGAAGAACCAACCAATAAGAAGCTTGAAATGAAGATTGAACAACTTGATTTATCTGTACGTCTATTCAATAGTTTAAAGCGTTCAGGTATTTATACAGTTGCACAAATTATTCGTTTAACAGAAGAAGATGTAATGAGATTCAGAAGCTTAGGTAGAAAATCCTTCAAGGAATTAAAGGAAAAACTTTCTGAGCATGGTCTAGAATTTGAAAACACTTCAACAAAAGATTCAAAATTTCATTTAGACGATGAAGAGAAGGAGTAAATCATGGCTTATAGTAGATTGAGACGCAATAGCGATCAAAGAAAAGCTTTACTTCGTGATCTTGTAACTGATATCATCATTAACGAACGTATCACTACGACCGAAGCAAAAGCAAAAGAATTAAAAAAATTAGCTGACAAGATGATCACTTTGGCTAAAGATGGTTCTCTAAGTGCAAGAAGACAAGCTGCAGAAACAGTACGCTTTGAAGATGTTAAGGAAGGGCAAAATGCTCTTCAAAAACTATTTTCTGAACTAGGACCTCGTTACCAAGAAAGAAATGGCGGCTACACTAGAATTATCAAGACAGTGCCAAGAAAAGGCGACGCTGCCCCAATGGCAATTATTGAATTCGTTTAATAAATCAAACAAGCTTAGGCTTGTTTTTTTTATGCATTTTATCCTATCTATATGCATTTTATTACTCAAATGAATTTTCTTTAATCACTAAGTGATATAATAGTGACTGTAAAAATTTATTTATAGAATGAGGGACAACATGGAAATCATCAAGGTTGATCAGTTATGTAAAAGCTTTACTATCTATGAGAAGGAATCAGGGTTAAAGGGCGTACTAAAGAGTTTTTTCAATGCAAAGAAGATTATTAAAAAAGCAGTGGATGACGTTTCTTTTAGTATTAATCAAGGAGAAATCGTTGGCTATATCGGTCCGAATGGAGCAGGTAAGTCAACTACGATAAAGGTATTAACAGGCATTTTAACACCGACAAGTGGAACTGTAGTTGTTGATGGATTGGTGCCTTATCAAAAGAGAACACAAAACGCTAAAAAAATTGGCGTTGTTTTTGGTCAGCGCACACAGCTTTGGTGGGACCTACCACTCAATGAATCATTTACTGTACTTAAAGAAATTTATCAGGTATCTGATGAAGACTTTAAGGAACGTATGGATTACTTCAATGACCTTTTTGGATTGAATGAATTTTTGAAGCAGCCAGTTAGACAGCTATCACTCGGTCAAAGAATGAAGGCAGACATTGTAGCAAGCCTTCTACATAATCCTAAGCTTTTATTTCTCGATGAGCCAACCATAGGACTTGATGTGATCGCTAAGGAAAATATTAGAAAAACAATTTTAGATGTGAATAAAAAATATAACACAACTGTTATTTTAACCACTCACGATTTAAGTGATATTGAAGAATTGTGTAATCGTATTCTTTTAATTGACCAAGGAAAAATTATTTATGATGGAAACCTTGATTTAATTAAAGAAAAATTTGGATCAAAAAAGATCATAACATTTACGATGAAATCCAAGCAAGAGGCTGAAGCAATTGACGTTTCCGCATTCAAGAAAATTGACCCAGATCTTACTTCAGTGATTGAAGAAAATAAAATCACCTTTGTATTCAACAAACAAAAATTACTAATTAAGGATATTACCTATCATGTTTTAGGACAGTCTGATGTATTAGATATCGATATCTCAGATGACCATCTAGAAAATATCATTAAGGCGATTTACAAGCAGGGATTATAATGAACAGAGTCAAGAAATATCTACCCTTTTTTAGGGCTTCGATGATGAATATGTTTATCTATAGAGGAACCATTTGGCTATGGATGTTAGTCGATGTTTTTCAGTTTGTAATGATGGTATTCCTATGGAAATCAGTTTATCAGTTTAATGATATAATCAGTGGCTTTACCTTTAATGAGATGCTTGTCTATTTTTTACTAACCAATGTATTTTATGTGTTTACTGAAGTCGATGCGGTCTTCGCAATGTCAGAGGAAATCAAGGAAGGTCGAATTAGCTTATATTTAGTTAAGCCTATTTCCTATAAAGCAAGATTATTCACAGAAATTATCGGTAGAGTCATGGGAATTCTATTACTCTTTATCCCTATAGCAATCATGATGGGTATCGCATTAACCTTTATTTTTGATATTGTATGGACTGTTACTTTAGTTCAAGTGGGTATTACATTACTATATCTACCGCTTATTTTAATGATGATGTTTGAGTTCTCATTTTTCTTTGGAACATTAGTTATTCATACATCCAATGAGTTTGGTTTAGTTATATTTATGAGCGTATTTACAAGAGTCGTATCAGGACAACTTATTCCTTTATCATTTTATCCACAGTTCTTACTCAATATTATTCAATATATCCCATTTAGATTTATTAGCTATCCACCGCTCATTTTGTTAAATAAGTTATCTATAAATGATGCACTCACTGGATTAGCGGTGCTTGCAGCATGGGTTGTTGGATTCAAGATTATTAATTATTTTGTATATAAAGCATCCATCAAAAAGATGGTTGTTTTCGGAGGTTAACCTATGAGATTTGCTAAAATATATGGAATCTTCCTAAAACAACATCTTAAAAGATTGATGGAATATCGTGTTGATTTTTTAATTGGTATGTTCGCATTCATTTTTACACAGGCAGCTGGTTTATTATTCCTATTTATTATCTTCCAAAATATTAACGCACTTGCAGGTTTTTCAATTGATGAAATTCTTTTGATGTATGCGATATCGTTATTGCCTAGAGGTATTGACCATTTACTTTTTGATAATTTATGGTTACTTCCAAGAACAGTTAGACAAGGATCAATGGATCGATATCTGCTTAGACCAATTAATCCTCTTTATCAATTTATAATCGAACGCTTTCAGCCTGACGCGTTTGGAGAAATCTTTTTAGGAATAGCACTACTAGTCGTTACATTAGGAAGATTGAACTTTACTCTAACAATTGGTAATCTAGCTGGTTTATTATCGATTGTCATCATTGGTACATTTGTCTATACAGCATTAAAACTTTTAACTTCGTCAACTTCATTCTGGCTTAAAAACTCATACCCTTTAATGCAAATTACCTATAATATTTCAGATTTTACAAAATACCCTATATTAATATATCCAAAGTTTATTCAAGTCTTAATGACATTTATTATTCCGTTCGCTTTAATCTCTTACTTTCCAGCACTTTACCTATTAGGCGAAATAGACTACATCCAAGTGATAGGATATCTAGTCACTGTAACAGGTATTTTAATCTGTCTTGGACTCTATGTTTGGAAGAAGGGTCTTAAGCATTACGAATCTACAGGAAGCTAATAGAATCACATAAAAAAAGACAGGAAATATTTCCTGTTTTTTTATATAAAAAACTAAAAAAACATCAATTATTAAACACAATTGAGAATATAACTTGTTATTTATAACAAAGCGTACTAAAATAGATATGCACCTTAAAATTAGAAAGAGGAATTTCATGAAAAAACTACTATTTATTATCAGTATAATGCTCTTCTCATTTACACTTTTTTCTTGTACTGAAAGCGCAAATTACTCGATTGATCGCGTACTAGATCGCGTCGATGTTATTTATGCAGAGGGAGATAGTGTATTCTCTGTTACCAAGCATGTTACATTACCTAGTCAAACAGATTTAAACAAGTCTGCCACTTTAACTTGGACATCAGACACACCAGATATTTTAGATGAGTTTGGAACGGTCAATAGACCAAATGAAACCACTGAAGTCATTCTTACACTTAAAGTGACATTGAATGGTGAAACCAGAGAAAAAAACATTTATATAATGGTTATCGGTAGATACCAATTTTATGATGTCTTATTTGAGGTTGATGGAGCTAGCTATGGATCAATCAAAGTCAAAGAAGGTGATTTAGTTGAACCAATAGAGGATCCAGTTCTTGAAGGTTTTAGCTTTAAAGGTTGGTTCACTTTAGAAGATAACGAAACTCCTTTTAATTTTAGTACTCCAATTACAGATAACATTAAACTAATCGCTAAGCTAGATGTATTAGTATTAGCTGATTACAGTATCGAGTATTATTATCAAAATATTGTTGATGATGCATATACACTCACAGCAACTGAAGAGTTTAATGGCGAAGTCGGATCACAAGTAAACGCAACCAAAGTTATTGAAGGCTTTTCAATAGATTCTGAGCAAAGCATTTTAGCAGGAGTTATCTTGGCAGATGATTCACTCGTGCTTAAGGTTTATTTAGAAAGAAATACATACAGTATTACATTTATTTCTGAGGGAGTAGAACTTTCCTCTAATCCATATAAATATGGTTTTACATTAAATGAAAACACAGAGCCTCAAAAAGATGGCCATGTTCTAGTTGGTTGGGCAACCACACCAAGCGGAACAACACCTTATATATTCCCGTACATCGTATCAAATGACCTAACATTTTACGCTATTTGGAGACTTGATGATGGATATACATATGAAGGCTATTATGATGGTGCAGATGGATTATCCGGTATTGATTTAAGAACATTCCTAAGAATGAGAGTAAACAACGGCAAAACACTCGTTGATTATGGTACTGCTAGATATGTCTTAGATGATACAGACCGTGATCCAAATAACGCTAACAATTTAATTCTTGTATATCTAGGAACTTCAGTTTCTGGAGTTTGGGATGGCGGTAGTACTTGGAATAGAGAACACGTTTGGCCACAATCCCTACTAGGGGTCGCTGCAGTCAATAATGTAGCAAACGCAGCTTCTGACCTTCAAAACCTAAAGCCTGCAAATCCTGCAGAAAACTCAAGTAGAAGTAATAAGTATTTTGATAATGTAACCAATGCACATACATACAATCCTAGAGATGCTGTCAAGGGAGATGTCGCGAGAATTTTAATGTATATGGATCTTGCATATAGCAATCTAAATCTTGTGAACACATATCCAGCAACCTATCAAATGGGTAAATTAGATGTATTATTACAATGGCATCTACAAGATCCAGTAGATGATTTCGAAAGAAACAGAAATGAAATTATTTTTGGATACCAAAATAATAGAAATCCATTTATTGATCATCCTGAGTTCGTAGAAAAAATATGGGGACCAATTACGCTTACAGCATCTAATAACGAGACATTCACAATTGAATTGGATTTCCCTAGTATGTTTGAAACAATTGAAATCATAAGTTATGATATACTTTATATAGATTTTAAAAAGGAATCAAAATATCTAGTATAGAAAAAGAGGGTGTAGAAATGAAGTATCGCACATTCGGAAGTACAGGAATTAAGGTATCTGAGATTTCACTAGGAACTTGGCAATTAGGTTCTAAGTGGGGTGACCCTGTCAACCCTGAAGTCGCTTTTGAAACATTAAAAAAGGCGATAGATTCCGGTATCAATTGTTTTGATACAGCAGATGTATATCAAGGCGGTTTAAGTGAAAAGTTAATTGGTGAGCATATTAAGCCCCTTCAGAACAAGCCTTTCGTTATTACGAAGGTTGGTAGAAAGCTTCCTAAGCAATCCAAAGAATTTTACACAAAAGAAGCTCTACTAAAATACATCAACGACTCAAGAAAAAATTTAGACCAAGAAGCTCTTGATATGGTTTTACTTCATTGCCCACCAACAGATTTATATTACATGCCAGAAGCCTTCCAATGGATGGATGAATTTAAAGAAAAAGGTTTAATTAAGCATTATGGAGTTAGTGTTGAACGCATTGAAGAAGGATTAAAGGCATTAGATTATCAGGGCGTTGAAGCAATAGAAATAATATTCAATATGTTTCGCTTAAAGCCACAGGAGCTATTCTTTGAAATGGCAAAGAAAAGAAATGTTGGTATCATCGTTAGAGTACCACTCGCAAGTGGACTTTTAACTGGTAAATATCACGCTAGAACCGCCTTTGGAGAAAACGATCATCGTACCTATAACAGAAACGGTGAAAGGTTCGATAAGGGTGAAACATTCTCTGGTGTTGACTATCATTTAGGCTTAAAGGCAGTCAATGAACTTAAAAAAGTATTCAACACAGAAAATATAGCTCAATTCGCATTAAGATGGATTTTGATGTTTGATGCAGTATCGACCATTATTCCTGGAGCATCTAGACCCGAACAAATTTTGGAGAATGTGAAGGCATCGGAGATGCCACCACTGACTCAAAAACAAATGGAAGCAGTCGAAAAGATTTATAATACATATATTAAAAATCCAGTGCACTATCTCTGGTAACAAAAAAAGGTCAATCACTTGGCCTTTTTGTTTGGTTTGAATTATTCTACGATTTGAGCAACTACAACCTTTTTACCACGAATATCTAAATAGAAGTTTGCAACACTCATTTGAATATAAGGAAGTAAGAAGATAAATCCGATACCTGCTGTTAAGACGGAAAGAATAAACCATCCGATAAAGCTTAAGTAAAGTGAGAATAATCTCAGCTTATTTCCATTCATCAGTTCTCTGCTCTTAGTAATCGCAGCAATAGCATCAATTTCTGGTTCTTCAGCAATAATATAAGGAACCATGCTATAAGCGAATGCCTTGATAATACCTGGAATAATAAATAGAAGTGACCATAAGACAATAAAGATTGATGATAGTAGAGAAGCTAAGAAAGAATTTAAGAAGCTCTTTTTGAAACCCTCGAATAAAAACTCTAAACGATCTCCCTTGGCATTATTTTCAATAATGTCAATTAAATAATAGGATTGACCAACTAAAAGTGGTCCAACAATAATAAATCCAACAGCTGCAACAGAAGTAGCACTAGGCACTGCAGCAACAATCCATACAAACAGTATTACCCACCATAGGCGTGGTTTTAACTGCTGACGAGCTAAAGCTCTAAGTTCAGAACTAGTTTTCATTTTATATACCCTCCATTAGGTTTTATTAATTACTATTATAGACGCATTAGTATTTTATGTCTACTATTTGACTAGTGTTCGCTATATTTTTTATGTTTAATCTTCTTACAAGTGGTAAAATATGATTAATAACGCACAATTCAATTTAAAGGAGAATCATTATGCTAAAAATTAAAGATGTTTCAAAAAGCTATGATGGAGTTAAAAAGGCCTGTGACTCTGTCACATTAACAATTGAGAAGGGTGATTTGTATGGCTTCGTTGGACACAACGGTGCCGGAAAAACAACTTTACTGAAGTCAATTGCAGGTATTATTAACTTTGATTCTGGAGAAATACTAGTTGATGATTATTCAGTTCAAAAAAATCCACTCGAAGTCAAAAGGATGATTGCCTATATTCCAGATAATCCTGATATATATGAATCATTAACCGGTATTCAATATCTTGAATTTATCGCAGATGTTTTCAAGATCGATGTTGAGATGAGAAAAAAGGAAATTGATCAATATGCAACACTATTTGAAATCATTGATGTCTTAAATAATCCGATTTCTTCATACTCACATGGTATGAAGCAAAAATTAGTCATTATATCAGCTTTAATTCATAAGCCTAAATTGATGCTTTTAGATGAACCATTTGTCGGGCTAGATCCAAAGGCAAGCTTTCAACTTAAAGAAATATTTAAAAAAATGTGTGAAAATGGAACTGCAATATTCTTTTCAACACACGTCCTAGAAGTTGTTGAAAAGCTATGTAATAAAGTTGCTATTATTAAACAAGGTAAAATAGTCGCTCAGGGTAAAACACAAGATATTATTTTAAACAAGTCGCTTGAAAATATATTTATGGAAATCGCAAGTGAAGCATAATGTATAAAACGTTAGTCAAGCTTTATCTTAAGGAAAGTTTTTCTCTCAAGCGACTATTGGGATTTGATTTAAAGAAGTCAAAGGTTAAGGCGATATTGATTGGATTAGTCATTATTTATTCATTGGTAGTATTTATTGGGGCGATTGGTTATATGTTTTTTGACCTGGGGGATATTTTAAAACAAATGGGTCAAACACATATACTTCTCAGTTTTCTGACAATTTATTCGCTCAGCTTATCTGTTATTATTGTTTTATTTAGAGCAAGTGGATCCATTTTCTATTATAAGGATTATGATATTACCGCACCTCTTCCTATTCATCCAAGAACTATATTATGGGCAAAGATGACAGTGCTATTACTCATCCTATACGCATCAAGCTTTGTGTTTACTCTACCAATCACTTTCTCTTATTTTTATTGGAACGGATTTTCAGTCGTAGGATTTTTATTCTATCTCATCGGTTTTATTTTCCTTCCACTTGTTCCGGTACTAGTCATGTCACTAATATCTTTACTTATCGCGATGATTACTGCACGATTTAGAAAATCAAAGATTATTAATATTATTTTAATGTTTGTTATCTTTATCGGAATCTTCATGGTCTCATTTTCATTCAATGATGTTGAAACCAATCCACTCACAGGACAAATCAATTTATTCTCTGGAATATCTAAGGCATATCCACCTTTTGCTTGGTTTATGGATGCAGTTCACAATCAAAGCATTTTAAGCCTTATATATTTAGTTGCATCTAATGGTATTCTTTTCTTCCTATTCATTTATTTTATACAAGGCTTTGTCCAAAGAACAAATCAAAGAGGTATAAGAGCAAATATCAAGAAGAATGGAAAAGCAATAACCTATCAAGAACGTTCAATAGTTACAGCACTTGTTCAAAAGGAGTTTAAGAAATTTTTCAGTATCACACTGTATGCGGTCAATGCAGGATTAGGACCAGTGCTTTTAACGGTGCTTTCGATAGCTAGTTTATTTTATACTCAACAAATTGAAGCGTTCCTAGGTGAAATGGTAGGCACTGGATTAGATGCTGAAATATTGATTATGGGATTAGTAGGATTTAGTGTAGCGATGACTTACACACCTGCAATCAGTCTTTCCCTTGAAGGTAAAAACTTTTGGATTATTAAAAGCTTACCTGTTAAGGCGGAAACCGTAATGCTTTCTAAAATCATTTTCAATTTACTTCTCATTCTTCCAATAGCAATCATCAGTATTCTACTATTTGGTTTCTCATTAAGAATTGGAGTTCTTAATCAATTGTTGTTAATATTCCTCGTCATAACATTTGGAATTTTGATATCATTTATCGATTCATCAATAAATTTATGGGTACCAAAATTTGATTTTATGAATGAAGTAGAAGTGATTAAGCAAAGTGCAGGAGTAATGCTTTCTGTTTTTGGAGCATTTGGACTCATGGCACTCAATGGATTGTTCTATTACTTAGTTAGCCCACACCTAGAACTTTCGTTCATCATGTTATGGATGGCATTACTCAATGGAGTATTAGCATTACCATTTATCTACATTGTAAAAACGAAATCAACTCCACTATTTAATAAAATGAAGGCATAAAAAAAATGCACCTTAGCGGTTACCGCTGAGGTGCTTATTTATTATAAATCAATGGTTTGATCAATTAAATGATCAGGAAGCTTTCGATGACTGATGATAATGCATGTCTTATCGGTAAGAGATTTAATATTCTCAAATATCTTTTTTTCAGTCTCTGGATCCAGTGCAGAAGTAATTTCATCAAGCAGCATGATTGGTGCATTCTTCAGTAAAGCGCGAGCTATCGCTAGACGCTGAATTTGCCCCTCTGAGAGCCCTAGACCCTTTTCTCCAAGTCTTGTATCCAGTTGATCCGGTAAAGCTTTTATATCCTCATAAAGACAGGATATTTTTAAGGCTTCTATCATTTTTTCATCACTTGATTTTTGGTATAATTCTAGGTTTTCTCTTATCGTTCCTGAGAGAATAAAGTTGCCTTGCGGCACATAGGAGAATAAATTTCTAGTTGATGCGTCACATAAAAATTTACTTCTTTTTAATGTGAAGAAAATGAATCCTTCAAGTGGCTGATATAGTCCAAGAAACAGCTTGAATAGTGTTGTTTTACCCTTGCCAGACTCACCGTGGATATGAACAAATTCTCCAAAGTTTATTTTAACATTTAATTTATTAATGACATTATTTGAGTCGTATTTAAAGCTCAATTTTTGAATGATTAACGTATCAAAATCAGTTTGTCTCTTTGTAATACTAGGGGTCTCTAACTCAAAGGAGTCAATCATCATTAAACGTTCTGCTGAAGCCATCATCGTGTAATATTTTGGCAGTAAATGTGAGAGTCCTGAGAACGGAGATTGAATGTGAGATACAAGTTGAATTAAAGCAGTGAGCGCTCCAAAGGTTATGACACCTTCTTTGAGTCTATACGCACCAAAAATAATTGCGAAAGCATAACCAAAACCAAAGAATATATTCATGCCAGTTGAAGCAAATATAGAAAGCTTTTGTTTTCTACGTAAAGCCTTGAAATGTGCCTCTTGAAAATTAGATAATTTGCCTGACATTAAAGACTCAGATTCAAAGGATTTAATCACTGATATATTTTCTAAGCTCTCTTGCATAAAGGAGCGAAGATCTCCTTCAGCATCCTGAAGATGATGATGTCTTTTTTTCATTTCTTTGCTGATTAGTCTACTACCTAATAATAAGAGAATTCCAAATCCAGCAAATAAAATAGCAAACATTGAGTCCAGTAAAAAGAGTAATACAAATGCACCTAGAAATCTTACAAGAAAGAAGATTAATTTTGGAATTACATCAAGCAATCCATCACTCACATTTTCAACATCACTGTTTAGGTAATTCATCATTTGACCAGAGTGTAGCTTCGATGTGTCCTTAAGCTTTGACTTTAGTATCTTTTGGAAAAGACGATCCTTATAATTGATATTGGTTTGACCTTGATAGTAGGTCTTTAAATAAGAGTTAACTCCCTGAGCGATGATTTGAATTAAGATGAGTGATGATAAAATAATCGCACTAACTAGAAAGAGTTGATTATTTTGGTTAATTGCACTATCAATCGTTTCCTTTGAGAAGAACGCAAAAAGTATCGCTGTTAAACTTAAGACTAAGCTTAACGACGATAGAATTAAAATTGGATATTTTAAGTGCTTATTATGTGTGCGTAACCAAGCGATTGTCAAGTTCTTTTTCATGTGATCCCTCATTGATTCTATTTTAACATGTTTTTTTAGATGAAGTTTCATTTATCTCAGGGTTAGAGAGTTTTTACCTATGCTATAATAGAGTTATCATAAAAAACATGAGGATACGATGAAAAGAAAATATAATATCGCTGGTATAAAAATTGAACTCAATTATCATTATGATGAATTTCTTAAGGGTAATATCGAATCTTATTTGATAGATGAACATGAGGTTTGTGACTACGAGATTCAAGTTTTTTTGCGTGATGAAATTAAAAAGCCTGAAGAAGAAACAATTTCTAAAATGAATCCCTACGTTATCATGAAGGATGACCACCGGGTTATATATGCATTAAACGCTAATGGGGATGTTAAGGAATTGATTACACACACAAATGATTATAAGCATACCAAAATTGAAATCAATCCAAGTCTTTTAAAGAATCCTGCTGAAGTAGAATATATTATGCTTGGTGTTACATTCTTAGAAATCGCGCTAAGATGTGGATTTCTACCCATACACGCTTCAGCTATTTTATATAGAGATGAAGCTATCTTATTTTCCGCTCCCTCTCAAACAGGAAAATCCACACATGCAAAAATATGGATGAATACCTTTGGAGATGTTGAGCTTTTGAATGATGATAAACCGTTATTAAAGCTAGAAGATCAAAAAATTATGGTTTACAGCTCTCCATTCTCAGGTAAGACATCAATCAATCAAAACAAACATGCACCCTTAAAATCAATTATCTTTTTAAGACAAGGGTTAACAAATTTAGTGTCAGTAATGACTGATGAAGTGATGATTGAAAACTTGATGAGAAATATATTAAGACCTGATCGCACGGATCTGTGGGATCAAGTCTTATCTAAAATATCAAAATTAATCAATGAGATACCTATTTATCAAATAGAAGCAACTATGGACAGTGAAGCAGCAATAGCAGTACATGATATGATATATAAGGAGAATTTGAAATGAAGTATTTAAAAAAGGTTTTATTTGGTATTATACTCACCATCATTTTATTAGGGGCACCCATTATTGGTAGATTAGGAGCAAATCTATTTGATTTCAGTAATCTTGATCCAGATGGTTCATTTTTATGGATTAGTGTTCACCACATTATTCAAGCAGTTGTTATTCTAATTTTAATTTTCATTAGCATCAAGGTATTTTCACTAGATTTCAATCTTGGCCTTGGTAATAAAGAAGTAGGCATCAAGTATTTGAAAAGATTTATGTTCTTTTTTATGATTTATACCGTTGGTGCATTTGGTTCTATGATTTTAATGGGTGGCTTTCAGCCATTCCAATATCCACTCACTGGATTAAACATCACTGGATATTTAGGCTTTCAGCTATTATTATCCGGACCATCAGAGGAGCTCATCTTTCGTGCATTCGCAATCACTATCTTCGCATTCTTAATCACAGATAAAAGATTGAATAAGCATATTAGCTATGCAAATCTGTTTGCAGCAATCATTTTCGGTCTCGCACATGTCTATATTAGATTTAGTCCATTTGAAATAAACTATACTGTATTTCAAGTTGTATACGCAACGGTCTTAGGATATTTTTATGGGGATTGCTACGAAAAATCAAAGAGTGTGATTTATCCAATGATTATGCACAGCTTTACCAATGTAGTCATGATTGGTTTAACTGTGATCCTATCATTTATCTTATAATTAAAAAACTAGATTAAGGGAGTAAGACAATGAAAATTAAAGAAGGCTATATTCTAAAGAATGTATCAGGTAAAAATATTGTTGTTCCAGTTGGTGAGGAAGCAGTCAATTTCAACGGGTTAATTAAATTGAATTCAAGTGGTAAAATGCTTTTTGAAGCAATGCATAGAGATGTTGAAATGATTCAATTAGTTCAACTGATGCTTGTGCATTATGATATCGATGAGGAAACCGCTAAAAATGATGTAAATGCATTTGTAAATAAACTAAAGAGTAAAGGAATTATTGAGTGAAAAAGGAAGTCATTGCTACAAATGATTTGATGAGTCTTGTTATAGATTCCATCAATAACAACCAAAAAGCAACCTTTAAGGTAACGGGTAGTAGCATGACCCCATTTTTTACTCATGGAAAAACATCAGTAACCATAAGAAAAAATGAATTACCATATCAAAAATATGATGTGATTTTATTCAAATATAAAGAATCCTTTAAACTACATAGAATCATTAAAATAAGTGATAAGATGATTGTTGCTAGAGGAGACGCCTTATTTGCTAAAGAGATGATTTCTGCTTATGATATCATCGGAGTCGTTGAATCCTTTGAGACGGATGGAGTTATTACATTATCAAATGATAAAAGCTATTTAAAAAGAGTTAGAAGATACCTATTATTTAAACCAATCAGTTTAAGACTTAGGAGGTTCAAATGAAAGAAACCATCCAAGAACTATTTAGTGCAGTGAAATGCGCACTGAAGCAAGATAAGTATATAGAACCTATTCTTAATGAGAAAGCTTTTTATATTATGTCAATGGAAAATGGACTATCAGGTATCATTTATAGTGCCATAGATAAATATAGAGTATCTGAATTATTCCATAAAAGATTAGAAAGAAACTTCTATGATTATGTAGCTAGAGATATCAAACAAATAGAAGCGATTAACTATATTGACGGACTATTAAATGATAAAAAAATAGAGCATATATTTTTAAAGGGTAGTCGCTTGAAATCCATATATCCAGAGTCCTACATGAGAGCAATGGGAGATATTGACATTTTAGTTCATGAAACAAAAATGAAAGAAGTTCATGAGCTATTTAAGAGTCAAGATATTATTTGCACATCTAGATCGAAGCAGCATGATGTATTTGAAATGAAAAATAAGCTAGTCATTGAGATACACCCATTCTTATATAAAGACTTTAATCCAAAGTATAAAGAATTATTTAGTGATGTATGGAAATATACAAAGCACATGAGTGATTCAAGGTATGAATTCACTCATGAGTTTGAAATCACTTATCTTTTATATCACCTAGCTAAGCATTTAGATTCAGGTGGAATTGGATTAAGAAGTGTTTTAGATATTGGTATTTATTTATCTAGATTTGAAGCGACGATGGATGAAAAGGTGTTGATTAAGTATTTAGAGAGTGCAGATATGAAGAGATTCTATCAAAGCATGGTTGATATCAATAGACAATGCTTTGGTTTAGCATTTCAAATGAATCTTAATAATGAATATATCATGGATAGTGATACATTAAATGAAGTGGTTCAATATCTAGCAGTATCAGGTGTTCATGGTATAGGAAGAGATTTCAATGTCTTCCAATCAAGACTCGCTAGTGAAGAAATTAAAAATAGAAGTAAGATAGGATTTATTTTAAGATTAATCTTTCCTGATTATGAATCGATGTGTGGAATGTATCCATACATTAGAAAAGCTAAAATATTAATTATTTTTGGTTGGATATCCAGATGGTTTAAGCTATTATTTTTAAAAACAAAGTCTAGTTTTAAGAAGATTAAATCACTAAAAGTGAAAAAGGAAGATTTAGAAAAGAGTAAAGAAATTTTTTCAAAATTAGGATTGAAATGATGCTGAAGTGCTTCATTTTGGAATGAAGCACTTTTTTGTCGTAAAAATTTAGCACATACTTAGTATAAAACAAAAAAAGTAATAAAAAAGTAATAAATGATGATAAAATAAAACCAAGTATTTTTATTATTCAACACGGAGGTTTTTTATGATGGAAAACAAAGCAACCTATGTAAAACCCGAAGTAGATATTATTGAATTTGTTTTTGAGGACAGCATTGCAGCAAGTGCTGATATGGGTGCTTGGTTTAACGAGACAATCTGGGGGGATGAATAAGATGAAAAAACTATTCACTCTACTAATTACAGTCTTTTTATTAGGATTTGTGGCTAGCTCATTGGTCAGTGTAGAAGCAAGCACAAGTGTAAATTATACTGTAGATGGTATTTTTGATACTGGTGGTACATGGGATGGACTTTCTGGTACAGCCACTAGAGGAAACACTATCTCATTTGATATTTCAAGTAAACCAGCAGGCCATGATTTCGCATTTTGGATTATCAATGGTGTAGTTAGAAAAGATTTACTTCCTGGTCACGAATATACTTTTACTACTAAGAATACTTTGCAAATAGTATTTACTCCAACTGATAAAGTTGCAGCTGTATTCATTGATAGTAATGGGGCATATTTAGGTGTTAAGTATACTACAGGTGGTGCTGTTGTTGATACGGGGCTTGCAAACACACCCGCAAATAGACCTGGTTTTGTAGTTAGTTCAACAACGAAATGGACTTCTATTTCTGGTTCAGCATCTATTAATGATGTGCAGGAAAATTCAGTATTTGTGCTAACTTATGAAGCAGATGATACTCCGCTTAGTGATGTCACACTGAACGTTGTGAACGGAACTGCTTCAGTAGAAAATCCCGTGCCATTTAATTCCTTAGTTACAGTAACTGCAAACACAGCTCCTGATGGACAAGTTTTTGCTGGCTGGGAAGAAAATGGGATTCTTGTCAGTAACAACCCAGTTTATGTTTTTTCTGCATTAACAGGTAGATCACTAGAAGCAAAGTATGCTACTTTATTTCAAGCGGAACCATTGGTAAGTATTTTAGAAGGCGTTGAATATCGTGAAGGTTATATATCACTCATTGGCCAATTTGATATTCCAAGCGGTTATACACTTTTAGAATACGGGTTTTTTATTATCAAATTATTATGTTGAAAGTCTAGCTTTAAACAACCCATCAGATGTTATTGTTGCTCAATCTAACAATTATCAATCCTCAACTAAAGAGTATGTGACTAGTTTTAGCAACACGTTAAATATAATAAGCTCAAGAGCATATATGATTATTGAGAATGATAGTACTTCCGAACAAATTGTGGTATATAGTGAAAAATCAAATCACGTATCTCAAGGATTGATGATTTATTCAATATATGGTCATGGAGGAAATACTGGTGCAGTATATAATAGAGATTATGTAGTACTGTGGAATGGAAGCAATTCACCTATTGATTTAAGTACTTATACTATTCAGTATGCAGGTGCAACTGGTACAAGCTGGGGTAGATTTATCTTAAGTGAAACAATTCCATCAAAAGGTTTTATCTTGCTTAAACTTGCGACTGGAACAAGTGGAGGGGTGGATTTACCTTCTTATCCATTAAGTTTGACAAACGCATCACCAAATATTGCTGGTTCAGCAGGTAAACTTGCATTGATGAGTACAACAAATTTAATTACTTCGGGCATTTCGAATCCTATAGGCCATGTAACATTTGGCCAATATGTAGTTGATTTTGTTGGATTTGGTACCGCAAATGCATTTGAAAATCAAGTTGCTCCGTCACTTAACAACGCCTCTATCAGACGTGTTAAGTTGCTAGATACTAATAACAATTTTGCCGACTTCCAACAAGCAACAGCATCCGAAGGACTAGATATTCTTTTCCCGTAATTAACCCCACTGAAGACACCACAGCCCCAGAAATAACACCTCTGCTAGAGGTGTCTTCTTTCTCAGTAGGGGACCCAGAACCATCATTGGGCTGTACAGCGATCGATGACGTCGATGGACCTATTACATGCCAAACCTTTGGTACTATCGATACATCTACAGCTGGAAGTTATGTCGTTACATATTATGCAATCGATTCATCAGATAATGAAACAACAATTGCTATTACTTATACCGTAATTGATCCAGAAAATCCTGATAATGAAGTAGAACTAACTGCATATTATTCATCTGCAACTGGACTCACTGGAAATGATCTTCTTTTAAGTTTGCGTTCAATTATTAACACAGGATTAATTAGGGTCTCCTATGGTGATGCGAGATACATCTTAAATATAACCGATCAAGATCCTTTAAATTCAAATAATGTAATACTAGTTTACTTAGGAACTTCTGTATCTGGCACTTGGGATGTTGGAGTAACTTGGAATAGAGAACACGTATGGCCACAATCCTTAATGATGACAACCACACTCACTAATACATCTAAAAACATTGGATCTGACCTACACAATCTTAAACCAGCTAACCCATCCGAAAATTCAAGTAGGGGTAATAAATACTACGACTATTTTACAACTACAAGTTCTTATGCCCCTAGAGAAGAAGTTAGAGGAGATCTAGCTAGAATACTCTTTTACATGATTGTGATGTATGACTATCTTGAACTCATTAATACCACACCAACGTTATATAAGATGGCTATGTTAAATACATTATTGCAGTGGCATATTGATGATCCAGTGGATGATTTTGAAAGAAATAGAAACGATGTCATCTATGATTATCAAAAAAATAGAAATCCGTTTATTGATTATCCGGATTTTGTTGAAAAGATTTTTGGACCAGTTCCACTATCAAATGATCAACAATTTTACATGCTTCAATATGATTCAGATTTTACAGCAATAACGGTTAATTATGAAGTGGATTTTAGTTCAATAAAGAAAAAAGAGGCATTAACAATATGAGAAAACTGCTAATTATATCCATATTATTACTTACATTATCAGCTTGCAAAACAACCGAACCTTTTGTCTTTTCGGACGCATATTTTAACTATTCTATTCACTCTGACTTTGATTTAGTCATTCAAGATTTACCAGAAAGCATAGAGGTGACTTCACTAAAAGTTAATAATGTCGATTTAGATTTATCGAATGTCATTCATGATAAAAATGGACTTAAACTAAAATCATCATATATTAAATCCTTAAGTGTTGGAGAATACCTTTATAATGTCATTACTGCACAAGGGAGCTTCGTCTTAAATCTAAATGTTATTGATACCTCAAGACCTTATATGATATCAAAAAGTACAATTGAATCAGATTTTACTTCCAATCATACTTTCACATTTGAGTTGTTTGGTGGGGAAATAAAATCAGTTTCAGGCAATAACATTAAAACAAGTGATTATTCAATTTCAGGAAACCAGCTGACAATCAAAAAAGGATTTATTGAAAATGCATATAGCAACAATGAATCTATGGAATCCTTAATATTAGGATATACTCTTGAAGTTGGAACTCACACGGTTATTGGATATATATTTATCAGTAAAAAAATCAACACATAAGAAAAGTTCCGAACAGTAAAATGCTAGTAGATAAGAAAAAAACCTACTAGCTTTTTCTTTTTGTTGTAAGGTGAGTTAAAAGATAGTATAATTATACATAGGAAAAGAGGTAAAACAATCATGAAATTCAATGAATTTAAGTATGAAAGACCTGATGTTGAAAAGGCTAAAAAGGATTTAGAAAAAGAAATAGCTTTAATCAATGCAGGCCACGATTTACAAACCGAAATCAAAGCGATTGATAATCTTTTTGCAATTTTTGACAATTTAAACACGATGGGAACTTTGGTATCCATCCGTAATTCAGTAGATACTACGGATGAGTTCTACGAAAAGGAACAAGAATTCTTTGATGAAAACAGACCAGTGCTTCAACAGTTCGAGCAAGAGCTATTTATGAGAGCACTCGCTTCAAAGAATAGAGTTGGATTAGAAGAAAAATATGGCAAGCTAATTTTCCTTCGTGGAGAACTTGCTCAAAAGACTTTTAAACCAGAAATCATTGGGGATCTTCAAAAGGAAAACAAGCTAACGACTGAATACGGAAAGCTTATCGCATCTGCGAAGATTGAATTCCAGGGTGGAACCTATAACCTTTCTCAAATGGCTCCATTTATTCAAAATAAGGATAGAGAAACTAGACACCAAGCACAGCTCGCTGTCTCTAAGTTCTTCGCATCCAATGAAGAACAGTTTGACCGTATCTATGATGACATGGTTAAAATTAGACATGACATCGCTAAAAAGCTTGGCTATGAAAACTTTGTTCAACTCGGATATGATCGCTTTGGCAGAACCGATTATAATTCAGCAGATGTAAAAACCTATCGAGATCAAATCTATAAGGATATCGTTCCTCTAGTCTCTGATCTTACAAAGCGTAAGGCGAAAAGATTAGGAATTAAAGATCCAAAGTCCTACGATTTACAACTTTCATTCTTATCGGGTAATCCAACACCTAAGGGTGATCGTGCATGGCAGGTTGAAAGAGCGAAGAAGATGTATGATGAGATGTCTAAGGAAACCTCTGAATTCTTTAACTTTATGCTAGATCGTGAATTACTAGAACTTGATTCAAAACCAGGTAAACAAGCAGGTGGATATTGTACATACCTTCCAGATCATAAGGCACCATTTATATTTGCAAACTTCAATGGTACATCACACGATGTCGACGTATTAACCCATGAAGCAGGACATGCTTTTCAGGTTTACCAATCTAGAGATTTAATTCCTGATTACCGTTGGCCAACCATGGAAGCTGCAGAAATTCACTCGATGAGTATGGAATTTCTAGCATGGCCATGGATTGATCAATTCTTCCTAGAAGATACTGCAAAATACAAATTTGATCATTTAGCAGGAGCTGTAACATTCCTTCCATATGGTGTTTTAGTCGATGACTTCCAACACCATATTTATGAAAAACCTGAAATGACTCCAAATGAGAGAAAAGAAACTTGGAGAAAGCTAGAGAAGAAGTATATGCCATTTAAGGATTATGGTGATGATGCATTCCTTGATAAGGGAACATTCTGGTTTAGACAAGGACATATCTTCCACGCACCATTCTATTATATTGACTATACACTTGCTCAAGTTTGTGCATTCCAATATTGGATTAAGCATCAAGAAAATAGAAAAGCTGCATTAGATTCTTATCTTGCTTTATGTAAGCTTGGTGGATCAAAGAGCTTCCTAGGCTTAGTAGAATCAGCGAAGTTAGAGAACCCATTTATTGACGGTACAGTATCTAAAATTGTGAAGCCAATTCGTGCTTACCTAGATTCTGTTGACGATTCAAAGCTATAAGATGAAGATTAGATATTTACAAGTTATTGTCCAATTTTTGATTGTAATCTCGTTTTTCTTCAACACCTTTAATTATCATGTGGGAACTCTTGTTATTCCAATTACAGGATTTGAAGCGTTAGTAAAGAATGAATATTTCATTGTTGGAAATATCTTCATTTGGACGATACTGATTGGTTCATTCTATCATGCGGTAGTTCAGGTATTTCTCTTTATCAAGCCAAAGCTGCAGGATAAACTGGATGACTCAGTAACAGCTATTGTTACGATTCAACTTTTCTTTGGACTCTTCATTGTTACCTTCCTCGGAAGATATTTAGAGATTCTTGGGATTATTGTAATTGCACTTATCGTATTTGGAGCTTATTTAAGATATAAATATAAAAACTAGATTAAAAAAGGCTCCGTTAAGCGATTAACGGAGCCTTTTACATATTTATATATTCAATTTATGCTTTTTTACTCTTATCGGTTAGAAATTTATAGATCGAATCAGCTACATTCATCCCATCATAAACGGCTTTAGCAATTTGAAGCTTACCACCAATGATATCACCTGCAGCAAATAATCCTTTAATATTGGTTTCGTAATTACTATCTACAACCAAATTATTTTTTTCAACAATGACACCGAGTTGACTTGCGAATTCTATACTACTCGGTATACCTAAAGCGATAAAGACACCTTCAACTGGATAGCTTTCATTTTTCGTTTCAATATGAGTAATCTTTTCTGTGCCCACGAATTTCGTAATCTTATCCTTAACCACAGGATTTTTCACTTCACACTCTAGCTCATGGCCATCTGTGAATACTGTAACATCAGGAGATATTCTATTTAAATATTCTAGCTCATGCTGCATGTAAGCTCCACAGCCAACGATTGCTATTTTCTTTCTTCTATAAAAATAACCATCACAGGTTGCACACATTGATATTCCCTTACCTCTATACTTAACAAAGCCTGGTCTAGTCATTGTTTGTCTAGTCTTACCAGTCGTTAGAAGAACTGATTTTGCTTCATAGCTTTTACTTGCAGTGATCACTATAAAATGATTTTCTTCCATCTTTAAAGAAATGACAGAATCGGTAACAACCTCAATCCCTAGGTTTTTCGCTTGCTCGATTCCGTTACGAATTAATTCTTTACCAGGAATAGGTTTAGCCAATCCATAGAAGTTTTCGACTAAATCATCGTAGCCTTCTAATGCTCCTAAGTCCTTACCTATGACGAGCGGCTCAATGCCAGCTCTTTTCAAATAGATTGCTGCAGAAATTCCTGCAGGTCCATATCCAATAATAATGACTTTTTTCATAGCTCTAATAATTTCTTTAATGTTTCCTTTGATTGAACACCAATTGTGGATTGATGAACCTTGCCATTCTTAAAAACGATTAATGTTGGAATACTCATGATTCCGAATTCATCAGCAATTTCATATTCTTCATCTACATCAAGCTTGCCAACCTTAGCATGACCTGACACATCTCCATCTAAATCTTCAAGTATTGGAGCGACTCTTTGGCATGGTCCACACCAAGATGCCCAAAACTCGACTAAGACAGGGACGCTACTTTCTAAAACTTCTTTTTTAAAATTCTCAGTTGTAAAATTGATTACCATATTCTCCACCTCAATTAATTATCATACCTATTATAAATAAAATGTTAACAAAACGCCATCTTTTTAACTTATTATGTTTTGAATCCCTTAATCATTGATTATTTCTTTCACATTACTAGGGCATTTGATTTATTCCTTAAATATCATCACCCTTCTTTTATATTGATATCATACATGATATAATGTTAAGGTACGAATTGTAGGTGAATTTGATGATAAAAGTAAGCAATTTAAGCTTTTCATATAACGCAAATGATGAAGCATTAAGAAATGTAAGTCTAGAGATACCCAAGGGTTCGTGGGTATCTATTTTAGGTCATAACGGATCAGGTAAATCAACATTATCAAAGTGTCTCGTGGGTCTTTTATCCCCAACTCAAGGTGAGATCCATATTGATGACATGCTGTTAAATGATACAAACCTTCCTAAAATCAGAAGAATGATTGGGATCGTTTTTCAAAATCCTGATAATCAGTTTGTCGGAGTCACCGTCAAACATGATATCGCATTTGGTTTAGAGAACCAATGCCTACCTCATGACGAAATGGCCAAAAAAATAAAACATTACGCAGAACTCGTCGGAATGACTGAATTCTTAGATAAAGAACCACACCAATTATCTGGTGGACAAAAACAAAGAGTTGCTATTGCTGGTGCTTTAGCAATGGAACAGGATATCCTTATTCTCGATGAAGCGACCTCCATGCTAGATCCTGAAGGTACTGAAGAAATTATCGGTCTAATCAAAAGACTGAATAAAGAATATGGAAAAACCATTATTACAATTACTCACGATTTATCGTTCGCTGCACAAAGTGATTACCTAATCGTCTTAAAGGATGGGCAAATCATTTTAGAGGGAACACCTAAAAAAGTATTTGCAGAAGAAGAACTTCTTAAATCCTCTCATCTAGAGCTTCCATTTGGACTCAGTCTTTACAATGAACTAAAAAAGGATGAGCAAGTCGATAAGAATGTACTGGAGGCACTATGGGCATTCAATTCAGAAATGTAAGCTATGCATATAAGGGCCTTAAGGTTAATTATGATGCAATTAAAAATATTGATTTAACCATTCAACCTAAAGGTGAATTTATAGCGATTGTAGGACAAACCGGTTCTGGTAAATCAACACTCGTTCAGCATATGAATGCTCTTTTACTACCATCGAGTGGAGAGCTAACAGTCTTCGGACAAAACCTACCACCAAAGAAAAAGGAAAAGATAAACTTTTTAAGACAAAAAGTCGGTCTTGTTTTTCAGTTTCCAGAATATCAATTATTTGAGGAAACCATTTTAAAGGATATTATGTTTGGTCCTAAGAACTTTAAGTCAACAGAAATTGAAGCGACTGAAAAAGCGAAGAGAGCTGCTTCAATCGTTGGTATTGATGAATCCTTATACGAGCAATCCCCATTTAGAATAAGTGGCGGACAAATGAGAAGAGTAGCA
The DNA here is from genome assembly GCA_002839095.1 of Tenericutes bacterium HGW-Tenericutes-2. Classification (GTDB taxonomy): domain Bacteria; phylum Bacillota_I; class Bacilli_A; order Acholeplasmatales; family Acholeplasmataceae; genus Peloplasma. The sequence goes on from PGXL01000004.1 coordinate 43,117, forward strand.
GTTGCTGGAATACTTGCTATGGAGCCTGAAATTCTTGTCTTAGATGAACCAACCAGAGGACTTGATCCAAAGGGTAGAAGAGACTTAATGAAAATATTTCAAGGCATTCATGAGGATGAAGATAAAACAATTATTTTAATCTCACATGATATGGACCTTGTTTCTGAATATGCAAAGCGAGTGATTGTCTTAGATGAAGGCAAGATTGTCTTCGATGGGACAAAGGAGGAGCTCTTTGAGCACCCAAACTTCTTTGATTTCCATCTAGACCTTCCTACACCATTAAAGATTTTAAAGCACCTAGAGAAGAACCTAGGAATTCCATATATTCCTAAATATGATTTTAAGAGTTTACTTTCTTATTTAAAGGAGGTAGGCCATGAATAATATTACGATAGGTCAATATATACCAGGGAACTCTTGGCTACATAAATTAGACCCAAGAATTAAATTGTTATCATTAGTCATTTTATTAGTGGGTATATTCATTATTCCGATATCAGCCGATATCATTCCTATGATTACAATGGGTGGTATATTTATCGCGGTGATGATTTTAACATCGACATCTGGTGTACCACTTAGAAAAGTCATTAATGGACTGCGTCCAATTGTATTTTTACTCACATTTACATTCTTTATCCAATTATTTTATGTCAATACAGGAACATTACTTGCATCCTATGAAATGTATATATCGGTAACGAGCGTTCTAGCAATTATCTTGTTTATTTTCTTCTATAATTGGTCGAAAAAATATGTAAAAACTAGAATACTATATTTCTTCTTCGCAGTTTTCGTTGTTTTTGCTATTCAGCATATGTTACCTTATGTAGGCTTAACAAGCTACACCTTAAATATTTATGATGAAGGCTTAATTCGTGCAGGATTTATCTTTATTCGTATTACTAACGTGATTATCCTTACCTCATTACTTACCTTTACAACCATGACTACCGATTTAAACTTTGGTATTGAATCTCTACTTAAGCCCTTAAAGGTCGTTAAGGTTCCTGTTGATGTCATCGCGATGATGTTATCTTTGACCTTAAGATATATTCCTACACTACTTGGTGAAACAGAAAAGATCATGAAGGCACAAGCCTCTCGTGGTGTTGACTTTAAGGAATCGAAATTTAAGGATAAGGTGATTCAAATCATTTCCTTACTCATTCCAGTCTTTGTTATTTCCTTTAAGCGTGCTGAGGATTTAGGAAACGCGATGGAGGTTAGAGGATATGTGATTGGTGCGAAACGCACCAAGATTGATCAATATCGGATTGGTTTCGCTGATATCTTCTCATTAATTATGGTTGCAGTCTTTTTAGCAGGAATTATCTACATGAGAGGTCTCTAAGATGAGATATAAGGCAGTGGTTAGCTATGACGGTACCAATTACCAAGGATTTCAAAGTCAAACCAATGGCTTAGGCATTCAAGAGGTCATTGAAAAAGCATTTCGTCTAATGACACAAACTGAAATCAAAATCCATAGTGCAGGTAGAACCGATAAGGGAGTACATGCACTTGGTCAAGTCTTTCATTTTGATTCAAAAATTGATATTGAACCAGAAACCTGGGTCAGAGGAGTGAACGATAGACTCCCTTTAGATATCAGAGTCAAAAAAGTAACACCTGTTAAACCAGACTTTCATGCAAGACATAGTGCAAAATCAAAAATCTATAAATATATCATCGCGAAAAAGCCTTCAACGGCATTTTCAAAGAATTATGAAGTTTATATTAAAAATATCGATATTGAAAAAATGGTTTTCGCATTACCTCAATTGATAGGTACTCATGATTTCAAGGGCTTTTGTCAGCATGTAGAAGGTAAACCAACCATTAAAACGATTTACAAAGCAGAATTCAAGGAAACGAAAAAGCATTACATATTCCAATTTCATGGAAATAGCTTTTTAAAATATATGGTGCGGTCCATCATGGGAACACTCATTCAAATTGGTATCGGTAAAAAAGAGGTATCAGTGATTCAAGAAATACTTGAAACGCAGGATCGTCATCTTGCTGGTAAAACAGCAGAGGCAAGAGGCTTATTTTTAGTCAAAATCTACTATTAATTATGATATAATTTTAACAAAGGAGAGGTTAGTATGTTTATCACATTTGAAGGCGGAGAAGGTACAGGAAAAACCACACTCATTCAAAACGTCGCAGCCATTTTAAGAAAAAAACATCAAGTTGTTACCTCTAGAGAACCTGGTGGAAGCATGATTGCAGAAGCAATCCGTGATATCATTTTAAACCCTAAGTATAAAGGAGTCACTCCTTATACTGAGGCTCTTTTGCTAGCTGCAGCTCGCGCTCAGCATCTAGATGAAGTTATTATTCCTGCACTGCATGATAAGAAAATCGTTTTATGTGATCGTTACATCGATTCATCACTAGCTTATCAAGCCTATGCTAGAAAATTAGGCTATAAGTTCGTCTTATCAATTAATCATTACGCGACCTTAAATATGCCAGATTTAACATTTTATATTGACCTAGATCCAGTGGTTGGAATATCAAGAATCGCGAATCGTGAGAAATATGATCGTCTCGATCAAGAAACCTTTGATTTTCACACTAAGGTTAGAGAAGGCTATCTAGAAATAGCTAACATGTATTCTTCAAGAATAGTTGTCATTGATGGAAATCAAACGATAGAAGAAATAACAAATCAAATCGTTAAAAAGATTGAAGAAAAATTATGAAAAGAGCATACTATTTTTTTAAACAGACCATTTTAAAAAATAGGCTCGCGCACTTATATTTAATTAGCGGACCAAAGGGGAGCGGAAAATCTCAGCTAGTCGATGAGGTTTCCTATTTGATATTGAATCAAGGAAAGCCTGAATCACCACATCTAAAGCTTCAAATCAAGGAACGTAAAGTATCTAACCTAATGGTCATTGAACCTGATGGTCTAACCATCAAGAAGGAACAAATCCTTTTACTACAAACGGAATTTTCTAAGACAGCACTTGTGAGTGGTCCTAGAATCTATGTCATAAAAAATATTGAGAAGATTGGTATCAATGCAGCAAACTCGCTTTTAAAATTTATGGAAGAACCACTTAACCATAATGTTTATGGGTTTCTTTTAACTGAAAATCTAGACGACGTGCTCCGCACGATTCAATCTAGAAGTCAAATCATTCATTTAAAGGGTATCGATGAGCATGATTTAGAAAACGAATTAATTCAATTGGGTGTTGAAGAGAAGGTTGCTACACTAGCACCCTATTTAACGAAAAACATTGATGAAGCGACATTACTCGCTGAAAACCCTAATTTTTTAGAGTTAATTCATTTTATTGAAGAAATAGCTACACATTGGACAAATAAGGATATTTCCTTCCCACTTTATTTCGCCAATAAGTCAGGATTTTTAATCCAGGATAGAGATTTCTTCAAAAGCTTTTTAGAATTACTACTTTTATACTTTTTAGATCTTGTGCACTACAAGGCACATCAAGAAATAACCTATAAGTTTTTAAGAGATCAAATTATTTTACAAAGTGATCGGATGCAGGTTAAGGATATCAACGCAGTTATTGAAGCAGTTCAAGACGTACTTGAAAAACAATCCTACTATATCAACCTAGATCTTGCATTAGACCATTTGATTTACACACTAGAGAAAAAGAGGTAACCATATGAACGTTGCTTTAGTTCAATTTAAAGAAGCCGGGAAGAAATATTATTTCTCCTATAACGGTTTAACATTAGAAAAAAAGGACCGTGTTGTCGTTGAAACATCACGCGGTATTGAAATAGGAACTGTCTATCTTTTCAAGGATATCGAGGAAACAGATTTAACTGCAGAGTTAAAGCCAATTATTCGTAAAGCTTCTGAAGGAGATATCAAGGAAGATTTATATAATCAAACATTAGAGCCAGGTGTCTTAGAAAATGCGAAGCATCTAGCGATTCAAAATGAACTTGAAATTAAGGTTTTAGGTGCGGAATACACCTTAGATCGTAAAAGATTATTAATCTATTTTGAGTCTGAAAGTAGAGTCGATTTTAGAAATCTAGTTAGAGATTTATCAGAAATATATCACACAAGAATCGAATTAAGACAAATAGGACCAAGAGATGCAGCGAAAATGATTGGTGGAATCGGACCATGTGGTTTGATTTTATGCTGTACAACATTTATTGGTGAGTTTGACACGGTTTCAATCAAAATGGCGAAAAACCAAAATATCGCACTAAACCCACAAAAGATTTCAGGTGTATGCGGTAAGCTATTATGCTGCATTAAATATGAAGATGACGTTTATACAGAATTAAAGAAGATTATGCCTGATATGAATGAATCTGTTCAAACTGAAAAAGGAACAGGTAATGTCGTCGATTTAAACATTATCGCTCAAAAAATCAGAGTTAGATATCCTGATGGTGGCGGTATGGAATGGGTAGCCCTAAAGGATATTATTACAAAGGAAGCGTAAATGCTTAGAACATTACTTGGATCAAAATTAATGATTGAACAAAAGGGAAGACAGGCATTCAATTTGGATACCATTCTTTTAGCTGATTTTGTTAAAGTTCCCGCTAAAGCGAAGACCTTAATGGATTTTGGTACAGGAGCAGGTGCCTTAATACTCTATATGAGTGAAAAAACGAATGCTTCAATCATTGGTGTTGAAATCCAAGAGGATAGATATTATCAAGCAGCTCATAATATTAAATTAAACCATTTAGAATCTAAAGTTTCAGTTATTAACGAAGATGTTAGAAAATTGGATTTTAAGAATGTAGATTGTATTATTTCCAATCCTCCATTCTTTAAAATTCATGAATCATCGAATGTGAATGAAAGTGAAGATGATCGTATTGCAAGACACGAAGTGATGCTAACTTTAGATGAACTGATTCAATCTGTTGCTAAAGCATTAAAATTTGGTGGTCATTTTTATATGATTCACAGACCAGATCGCTTCGCTGAAATTGTTTCAGTGATGAATAAATATCAAATTGAAATTAAACGTGTACGCTTTGTACACCCATACTTGAATTCAAATGCAAATCACGTTTTAATTCAAGGTATTAAAAATGGACAGCCTGGAATGACTCTAGAAAGTCCACTCATTCTTTATGTCGAGAAGCATATCTTAACCAAGGAAATGGTTGATATATATGGAGGTAGGAGAAATGTTACTAAGCTTACTGAATAGAAAAGAAAAGTTGAAATTCTTAGATTTAGCAATGCACATGGTATCAGTGGATGGAGAACCTACAGAAATTGAACAAAGACTACTCAATATGATGTTAGCTGAGGTCGGTGATGGCATTGTTTCAGAATATCATTTCTCCTTAAGTAAAGACATGCCTGAAACCATTAAATTCTTTGAAGAGTCGAATAAGACTGTGAAAAACATCGCTTTTTTAAATTTATTAAAGGTAGCGATGTCAGATGATTTTTATAACACAGCAGAGCATTTTTACCTAGAAGACATTCGCGCAAGATTTCAAATATCTGATACTAAAAAAGCTCAACTCATGCGTCTAGTCTTTAACGAAAGAGATTTAAGAGAACGTGCTAAGCGCGTTGTTACCCACTAATGCAAAAAAGCTTTAAGGAAGATAAACCCACCTTATATGTGGTTTCAACTCCAATAGGGAATTTATCAGATATCACCTATCGAGCAGTCGAGATATTAAACTTTGTTGATTATATATTAGCAGAGGACACAAGAACATCCGGTGTTCTTTTAAACAGGTATCAAATTAAAAAGCCAATGATTAGCTATCATGAGTTCAATAAGGAATCTCAGGAAAACAAAATTATCGAATTATTAAGAGAAGGAAAAAACTTTGCTTTAATCTCCGATGCTGGAACTCCTGGTATTAGTGATCCTGGATATGAAATCATTCAATCTGTAATCAAGGAAGGCTTCCATGTCGTCTCTATTCCTGGAGCGAGTGCAATCCTATCAGCTCTAGTTGTTTCTGGACTTGTGATTCAACCCTTTACCTTTATCGGATTTTTACCAAAGAAACAATCCGATATGAAAAGAACTCTAGAATCCTATAAAAACCGCAAGGAAACCTTAGTCATTTATGAATCTCCAATGCGTATTGAAAAGACTCTAAATTTCATTTACTCATTATATGGAGATCGAAAAATAACCCTATCTAGAGAGCTCACAAAGCAGTTTGAAACCATCATTAGAACTACACTCAAGGAATCCATTACAATGGAGCATAACACCAAGGGTGAATATGTCTTAATTATCGAAGGAAATCTTATAGATCCAACTGAATTTAATGATTCTATCTTCAATCACGTTCAACGCCTAATTCAATCTGGTCTATCAGAAAAAGACGCGATGAAGGAAGTCGCTATTCTTAGAAAGATTCCTAAAAGTGAAGTCTATAAGCATGTTAAAATTGATAAATAATTATACTTGATTTTTTAAGCAATTATAATATAATAAGATTATCATAGGCAATGAGAAAAAGAGTAGCTTAGGTGATTGCGTTTTAGAGAGTTCGCGTTTGGTGCAAGCGAACCCATCACTAAGTGAATATGATTTTTGAGCCTTTCGATCGATATGTAGATCGAAACGTCATTCCGCGTTAAGGTGAAGAGTGCTAGAATTTATTCTAGAACTAAGGTGGTACCGCGACTTATGTCGTCCTTAGAGTTTTTTAAAGGACGACTTTTATATTTTTGGAGGGTAAAAACATGGAAAAGAAAACTTATTATTTAACAACAGCAATTGCATACGCATCCGCTATTCCGCACATCGGTAATGTTTACGAAGCGATTTTAGCAGACGCGATTGTCAGATTCAAAAGACTTCAAGGCTATGATGTCTTCTTTCAGACTGGAACAGATGAGCACGGACAAAAAATTGAAACGAAGGCAATTAATAATGAGCTTTCTCCTCAAACCTATGTTGATCATATCGCATCTGAAATTAAAAGAATTTATGATAAGGTGAATGTCTCCTACGACCAGTTTGTACGTACAACAGACGATAGACATATCAAATCTGTTCAAGCAATCTTTAAAAAACTATATGACCAAGGCGATATTTACTTAGGTGAATATGAGGGCTGGTATTCGATTGCAGAAGAAGCATTTATTCTTGAAAAGGATATCGTTGATGGAAAAGCACCAAATGGTGATATTCCTGTTTGGACAAAGGAAGCAGCCTATTTCTTAAAGCTATCAAAATATCAGGAAAGATTATTAAAGCATATTGAGGATCATCCTGAATTTATTGAGCCAGAATCTAGAAGAAATGAAATGATTCAAAACTTCCTCAAGGAACCACTCCCTGATCTTTCAGTTTCTAGAACATCATTCAAATGGGGTATTCCTGTCGAATTCGATAAAGGGCATATCGTTTACGTTTGGATTGATGCTTTATCGAATTATATTACTGGATTAGATTATCATCCAGATCAACCGGTATCTCAAGAATTCAAGAAATACTGGCCAGCAGATGTTCATCTGATTGGTAAAGATATTTTAAGATTCCATACCATTTACTGGCCAATTATTTTAATGGCTTTAGGATTAGAGCTACCTAAACAAGTCTTTGGTCATCCATGGGTTTTAGTCAATAAGAGTAAGATGAGTAAATCAGTAGGTAACACATTATATACTGACGACCTAGTCAGATATTTTGGTGTGGATACCGTGCGTTACTACGTGCTTCATGAAATTCCATTTGCACAGGATGGAAATATTACCTTTGAGCTTTTAATTGAAAGAAACAATTCTGATTTAGCAAATACGATAGGTAATCTAGTCAACCGTACGATTGGTATGGCACATAAATACCGCGAAGGTATCGTAAAAAGAGTGATTTTAGATGAACCATTTGAATTAAGTCTATCTGAAAAATCCTTAGAGGCTCTACCAAGAATGGTAGCCTTTATGGATGAATTGAAGGTATCTGATGCACTAGAAGAGGTTGTTAAGCTTGCTAGACTTGCTAACAAATATATTGATGTCTCAGAGCCATGGGCTTTATTTAAGAATCCAGAAAAACAAGATATTTTAGATCATGTCCTCTATCATTTATTAGAGACAATTCGCTTCGTTGCAGTTTTACTACAACCATATATTCCAGAAACATCTAAACGTATTGCTAATCAAATCGGTATTACTGATTTAAGTTTTGAGTCATTATCTAAATTTGGCCAATATGAGGCACAAACTCTTGGTAAGGCAGAAGTTTTATTTGAACGCTATGATCAAGTGAAAAAACTTGAAGAAATATTAAAGGACAGAGATGAATAAGTTATCCACATTTTTTAAATCAGAAAGCTATAAAAGAAAAATAAAACCAGAAATGGAACGACTCCTTGCAGTCGTCGTCTTTACTATAATCTATGGTATTGGGGTCGCTTGGTTTCTTGAAGCCTCCATGGTTCCACTTTATACAGGTGGTGTACCAGGGTTAGCACAGCTAGTTAGAGATGCTGCATTTGTATGGTTTGGTGTGGATTTAGGTCCTAATTTCCTTGGGTTATTTGTTATTATCGCGAATATTCCAGTATTACTCGTTGGATGGTTTGGTGTTTCACACAGATTTACAATACATTCCATCATATCTGTTTTACTCCAAGCGTTTATCCTAAGCTGGCTACCGATTGTCAATATGGGACTTGTAGGACCTGAGCATGCATTAGCTGCTGCAGTTCTAGGAGGATTACTCATTGGTATTGGTGGAGGTGGAGCATTAAGATATGGCACATCAACAGGTGGCTTAGATATTCTTGCTCAATATTTCTCATTTAAAAAGGGGAAATCCGTTGGCTTTATTTCAATGCTTATGAATGTTGGTATAGCTATCATAGGTGGACTTATTGTTGGTGGTAAGATTGGTCCCGGTGGACAAGTTGTTACGGGTGGTGTAATTGCGTCCTATACAATCATTCGAATTATCATCTCAACCATTATGACCGATAAGATGCATACTGCATATCACTTCCTATCTGTCGATATCATTACAATGCACCCACAGGAGCTTGTAGATCAAATTCTTCATAAGGTTTATCGTGGTGTTACTTTAATGAAGGTTGAAGGTGCATATTCGCATCACGAAAAAACATTGATTTATGTTGTGATATCATCCTATGAGCTTCATACATTAGTTGGGCTTGTTCGCATGGTCGATCCGCAGGCATTTATAGTAACAAAACCAGTTAAACAAGTCTTTGGGAACTTTAAAAGAAAGACGATTGCTTAAATACATTTAAGACTTATTATAGATAGGGTGATTTCCCAAATTGCATAATTTGGGTCAATCCCCTATTTTTTTATGTCGAAATCGTTTAGAATGAATATGTTAAGTAATTTTTGGAGGGTATATGATTTATACGTTAACCATCAATCCATCGGTCGATTATAAAATTAAAATCGATGAATTCAATCCTGGTCAATTGAATCGATTTGAAGAGCATTTATTTGTTGCCGGTGGAAAGGGCATCAATTGTTCGATTGTTCTAAAAAATCTTGGTATAGAAAATAAAGCAATCGCTTTTTTAGGTGGATTTACTGGCGCATATATAAAAAAAGAACTTGAGAAGAAGGAAATAGATTTAATTTCAATACCGATAAAATCTGAAACAAGAATGAATGTTAAGGTGAAGACGAAGACTGAAGAATCAGAAATCAATCATCAGGGACCAAAAATCACTACCAAAGATTTTGATCAATTGCTTCATATCATTTCAAGTCTTAAGCATAACGATTTACTAATCATTGGTGGATCTAGTCTAGATTCTATTCCTAATGCATATCAAAAAATTGGCGAGCTATCCGTAAAAAATCAATTTATGCTTATTATGGATACTCCAGGAAGATATATCAAGGAATATATAAAATTTAACCCCTTACTTATTAAACCTAATTTACAAGAGCTTGAAGATTACTTTGAAACAAAAATTAAAAATATAGATGAAATCATCTTCTATGGCAAGAAAATGATTGAGCAAGGAGCCCTTAATCTTATCATTTCGTTAGGCAGTGAAGGATCCTTATATTTGAATAAAGATAAGGTTTACCAAGCACTTCCAATCGATGGAGAAATACTTTCAACAACTGGAGCAGGAGATTCAATGGTCGCAGGATTCACCTATCAATACGGACTTAATCAAAACCTTCTTACAGCCTATAAAATGGCGGTTGCAGCAAGTGCAGCAACCGTATTCGAACAAACACTCGCAACCAAGGAAAACACCTTTAAATACCTAGAAAAAGTAATTATTAAGGAGATTATATGCTAACAATTCATGAACTAACCAATCTATCCTTGATTCATATGAATCTAAAATCAGTTACTAAGGATGGCGTACTATTCGAGCTTGCAAATTATTTAGCAAATGAAAAAAGAGTATCTGATACTAAACTATTTTTAAATGATGTTTATGAAAGAGAAGAAATTGTTTCAACAGGCATTGGTATGAAAATAGCTATACCCCATGCAAAATCGAAGCACGTTCTTATCCCTTCAGTCATTTTTGGCAAAAGTGAAAATGGAATTGAGTTTGATTCCCTAGATAATAAGCCTGCGCATTTGTTTTTTATGATTGCGATGCCAGAGGATAGTGCAAATCAGCATTTAAAGGTATTAGCTTTATTATCAAGAAAATTAATGCATGAATCCTTTAGAGAATCACTCATGCAAGCGAAAACAAAAGAAGAAGTTTTAGCACTTCTATATACAATGGAGTAAAATATGAAAAAAATAGTTGCAGTAACTGCATGTCCAACAGGTATCGCGCATACCTATATGGCTGCAGAGGTTTTAGAATCAGAGGGTAGAAAACTAGGTGTAGAAGTTATCGTTGAAACCAATGGATCCATTGGTGTTGAAAACAGACTTCAATCTAAGGATATCAAAGAAAGCATCGCTGTTATTATAGCTACTGATATCAGAGTTGAAAAGGCTAGATTTTCAGGAAAGCCCCTAAAGGAAGTGACGATTACCTATGGTATTCATCACGCAAAGGAACTTATTGAACAAGCACTTCAGGGAAGCTTTAAAATATATAATCCAGAAGAATAGAAAGTAGTTGATTATTATGGATAGAACCAAGCTATATAAACATTTAATGAATGGTTTTTCATTTATGATTCCTTTTGTAGTTGCAGGAGGTATATTTTTAGCGTTATCATCGTTATCTCTATTTGAACCCATCATGCTATGGATGGAAGAAACAGGAACTGTTACCTTCCAATATATACTACCTATATTAGCAGGCTACATTGCATACTCAATTGCAGATAGACCCGGCATACTTCCAGGATTCATTGCAGGAGCACTGGCCTTAAATGGTGATTCAGGCTTTGTAGGAGCGATTTTAGGAGGGTTTGCTGCTGGGTATTCAGTTGAACTCATCAAACTTTTAACTAAGAAAATACCAAGATCAATGATTAGCATGAAAACCATTTTAATCCTTCCTATCTTTGGTTTACTTTTCGCATCACTATCCATGCTCTTAATCAATTTCTTGTTTTCTCCATTAAGCATTTATCTAGAAACACAAATTGTTGAACTGAATGGAATACCTTTAATTATCGTTGCTATCATCGCTGGCGCACTCATGGCATTTGATCTAGGTGGACCAGTCAATAAGATTGTTTATCTAGTTGGTGTGATTGCTATTTTTCATGCACATTCCTCTATCTTAATGGCATCCATTATGGCTGCTGGAATGACTCCACCCTTAGGAGTAGCACTTGCAACACTCCTATTTAAGAATCTTTACACAGAAGAAGAAAGAAAAATGGGGAAATCCAATTGGATTACCGGCGCATCCTTCATCACTGAAGGTGCAATCCCGTTTGCTAAAAAAGACCCAAAGGTCATGCGTCCCGCATTAATTATTGGAAGTGTCTTAGCAGCTCTTATAGTAGCAATCATTGGTGTATCCGTTCCTGCTCCACATGGAGGAATATTTGTTGTCTTCTTAATGACCAATTGGTGGGGGTTCTTAATCGCGATTACTGCAGGGACTGTAGCTTCTGCTTTATATATCGGAATATTTACTAAGGAAATTGATGAATTTGATCAACCATAATTTGAATATCAAAGCACTGAATGAATGAGGAATACGTTTTCCTCATTTTTTTGTTAAAAAGACCTTTACATTACAAACTTTTTTTTGTTATAATGATGGAGTATTCAATGTATCGTATAATCGACCTGATGTGGAGGTCAAGTTTCTACCGCGTTTCCGTAAAATTCGCGACTACGATATGAAAGCAACCTTTTTATTTGTTTTCATATGTAGAAACCGCTATTAATTTCGTGGTTTTTTTATTTTTTTAAAAAAATACATGTGAATACAAAACAAAAAAAGGAGAAATGAAAAAGTGGAAAGAATTAAAAAGTTTTTTCAGATTGAAGAGCGTGGAAGCTCAGTTAGAATTGAATTAATAGGTGGTTTAACAACATTCTTAACAATGGCCTATATTCTATTCGTAAACCCTAGCTTAATGGGTGGATTTGGTGCGATTCCTACACTAAACATGGGTGCAGTATTCTTAGCAACTGCTCTTGCTGCTGGTCTAGGTACAATTGCAATGGGTTTATTTGCGAAGCTACCAATTGCTTTAGCTCCAGGTATGGGATTGAATGCATTCTTCTCATTCACTGTAGTTCTAACATTAGGTTTCACTTGGCAAGAAGCGTTAGCAGCAGTTCTTATTTCTGGTATTTTATACCTAATCGTTACTTTAACTGGTTTCAGAGCTAAAGTCGTTGCTGCAATTCCTCAATCCTTAAAGTATGCGATTGGTTCAGGTATTGGTTTCTTTATCGCTTATATTGGATTAGTTAACGTTGGTATCATCGTGAATAACGGTGGAACAAACACTTCAATTGGTGATCTATCCAATCCAGTAGCTCTACTTGCATTATTCGGAATTTTCTTAACTATGATTTTATTAGCCTTCAAGGTTAGAGCAGCAGTATTCTTTGGTCTAATCGGAACAGCTGTTGTTGGTCTAGTTATGGGTTTACTTGGCGTAGCGAATATGCCAGCATTACCTACATTTGGTGGTGCATTACCATCACTTACTCCAACACTTGGTGCAGCATTCGGTGCTATCGGTGGTATTCTATCTTCTCCAGCTGGTTGGTTTGCAATCTTTGCATTCTTATTCGTTGACTTCTTTGACACAAGCGGAACTTTAATGGCTGTTACTGGTCAAATGGAAAATGTTTCTGAAGAAGAACTTCAAAAGGCTAATATCGTTGACTCTTCAGCTACAGTCGTTGGTGCTGTACTTGGTACTTCAACAGTTACATCTTATATTGAATCATTATCAGGCGTTGGTGCTGGTGCTAGAACTGGTTTAGCTTCTGTAGTTACAGGCGTTCTATTCCTATTATCAATTTTCTTAGCTCCATTCCTATCCTTAATCACTTCAGGTGTTACTGCAGCAGCTATGGTCATTGTTGGTACAATGATGGCAGCTTCAATCGGTAAGATTGAATGGGATAAATGGCCAATTGCGATTTCAAGCTTTATGACTATTCTTGTTATGATTCTTTCCTATTCAATTTCTGATGGTATTGGATTTGGATTCTTAACATATGTTGTTGTTATGCTTGCAAGCAAGAAGGGTAAGGAAGTTAGTCCACTTCTATACGGAGTAAGCATTCTATTCGTTTTATATCTAGTATTCTTAAACGTATTTTCTATCTAAAACATAAACTAGAAATATAATTAATCAAAAAGGCATACCGTGGTATGCCTTTTCTTTTTTCTCTATTCTTAATGAATATTATTCTTCTGTTGGTCCAACTTTTTCTAACATTGTAATGATTGCATTTAATAAGATACCTGCGATCATTGCTAAGCTCATACCTGATAATGTAGTCGTAGTTGTTACATTGAGTAATGCACCGCCTAAACCGATAACTAACATAGTCGATACGATGATTAAATTCTTCATCTTACTTAAGTCTGTCTTATCCTTAATTAATACCTTAACACCGTTCGCTGCGATGAGCCCGTATAATACAATGGTCATACCGCCGATAACTGCCCAAGGAATACTGTTAATGAATGCTTGAATCCATCCGAAGAATCCTAGAAGGATTGCGAATACTGCTGCTAAGCCTGTAACCCAAACCGATCCAACTTTAGTGATTGCGATAACGCCTGTGTTTTCACCATATGTTGTATTTGCTGGTCCACCGATAGCTGCTGATACGAATGTTGCAATACCATCACCAAGTAAAGTCTTGTGAAGTCCTGGATCTTTAATGAAATCATTTCCTGTGATTTCTCCAAGCACTACGTGGTCACCAATATGCTCTGCTATTGTTACAAATGCCAGAGGAGCAAACATTAATACTGCACTAAAGTCTACTGCATATGTCCCAATGAAACTGAAGTTTGGAAGTTGGAAGAATCTGTATCCTTGGAATACTGTTGTTAAGTCTACGAGTCCAACCAAAACTGCTACGAGATAACCTACGAAGATTGCTACTAGGAAAGGAACTATTCTTAGGAATCCTTTAGCTTTAATCGAAAGTATAACAACTGTAATAAATGTGATGAAAGCAACCAGTGGTTCTTTATAGGATGTTGCACCATTAAATCCTGCACTACCAATTGCTACTGGAGCGAGTGATAGACCGATGATGATGATCATTGGTCCGATAACAACTGGTGGAAGAAGTTTCTTTAACCAACCACTACCTACAAATCCAATGATGACAGCAATCAACACGTAGATTAACCCTACAACCATTAATCCAACATAAGCAGTTCCAGGTCCCCCTGCAGATAAGATTGCTGCTGATATTGTTGTAATGTAGGCGAAGCTACTACCTAAGTAAACTGGAACCTTTGCTTTGGTACAGAAGATGTAAATCAGTGTACCAATACCACTTGCTACCAATGCCACCCCTACATCTAGACCAGTTAATAAAGGAACTAATACGGTTGCACCAAACATTGCAAAGACATGCTGCAATGACAGAACAATCCAACTGCCAATGCTCTTTGGCTTTTCGTTAATGCCAACAATTAAACCATTACCATTCATTTTTGTTTCTCCTTATTTAGTTTTGTAAGGCCTTTAACAAAAAAGACACCAGTGGTGTCCTTTAAATGTCTAGGTATAATGATGATGATACCTTGCTATGCTCACGGGCACAACTTAAAGGACCTTTACTGCAACTAGTATATCATGAATATTTAAAAAATCAACCCCAAAATCTGTAAAAAAATGTTATCATATTTATGGTGATAAAAATGAAAGAAATTATGAATGCAGAACAACTCTCAAGAACATTAAAACGAATGACACATGAAATTATTGAACGCAATCAAACCTTAAGTGACATTGTTTTTGTTGGGATTATGAAAAAGGGTTTTCCAATTGCACAAATTTTAAATGAGAATCTAAAAAGATTTGCTGATGTTGAAGCAGAAATTTATCCTATAGACATACACGCGTATAGAGATGATTTAGAAAACAAGGTCACTCCAAGAGATCAAAAAATTAATATTCAAGATAAGAACGTTATTTTAGTGGATGATGTTCTTTATACAGGCAGATCAGTTAGAGCTGCTATGGACGCGCTATCTGATCATGGAAGACCTAAGCAAATTCAGCTTGCTATCGTCATTGATAGAGGGCATCGTGAGCTTCCAATTCGTGCAGATTATATCGGTAAGAATATACCAACAAGTAAAAACGAAAAGGTAGTCGTAGATATGAATGAATCTAAAGTATATATCGAAGACATCAAATAAAAGCGAATCACTTAGATTCGCTTGTTTTATAAGGTCTTAATGTTTTATTGATATGCTTTCTAATCAGTAAAGAAATAAATGTTGCAACAAAGGCTAAGAGCATCACCCAGTTTAAAAAGTTTGCTGAGCTATCCGTGCTTAAAATATTACCATTTCTCATATAAGAATATTCAAACATAAAAAAATGATTTTTGAAGATCATATCAGGTATAAAATTGAGTGTTACTGCAAATAAAACGTTGTACACCAAGGTAAAAACAAAGATTAAAATCATTGTTAAATATAAAGGTTTTGTGTCTTTCATTGAGTCCCCCAGGAATCTTATTTATCATAATCATTATACTTAGAATTTCTTACAAAATTCTTTCAAAAACACTTCAAAAACGGTATAAAAACACTTCAAAAAATGGGTTATTAGAACTCGATATATGGTCCTAGCAAATAGCATAATTTCATTTCAATTTCATACACAAAAATGTTGACAATTCCAATCTATTATAGTATTATTACATAGGTACGTATTATTTTATTCCACTTTTTAAGCCCTTATTTTAAAAAATAAGACAAATAAGGAGAAACATCGAAATGAAAACATTTATGGCAAACGCTTCAACCATTACAAGAAAATGGTATGTAGTAGACGCAGAAAACAAGACTTTAGGTCGCTTAGCAACTGAAGTCGCAACTGTATTAAAAGGAAAGCATAAACCAACCTACACTCCTCATGTAGACAATGGAGATTATGTGATCGTAGTCAATGCAGAAAAAATTCATCTAACTGGCAAGAAATGGGACAAGAAAAAATACTATAGCCATTCAGGGTATAGTGGTGGTCTCAAGGAAACAGTAGCTAAAGACGTTATGGCTAAATTTCCAACACGCATGGTTGAAAAAGCAATTGTAGGTATGTTACCACATACTACTTTAGGTCGTCAAATGGCAAATAAACTATTTGTTTATGAAGGACCAGAGCATAAGCATATTGCACAACAACCAGAGAAATTGGAGGTATAGAACATGGCAAAAGAAAAAGTACAATATTTAGGGACAGGTCGTCGTAAGAGTTCTGTTGCTAGAGTTATCCTTACCAATGGTAAAGGTGCATTCATCGTGAATGGCCGCGCTTTTGATGAGTATATTCCTTCAGCAGCAACACGTTTAGACGTTGTTCAACCATTAGCTTTAACAGAAAGCGAAGGGAAATATGATATTTCCGTTAACGTATACGGTGGTGGATTAACAGGACAAGCAGGAGCAATCCGTTTAGGAATTACTCGCGCTTTAATGGAAATCAACCCAGAACTTAGAGCAATCTTAAAACCAGCTGGTCTTGTAACAAGAGACCCACGTTCTAAAGAACGTAAAAAGTATGGACTTAAGAAAGCTAGAAAAGCTTCTCAATTCTCAAAACGTTAATTCATTGGGACCTATATGGTCCCTTTCTTTTTTACTTTTGGTGTTATAATGTAATTAAACCAATATAGGGGTCATCATATGAAGTTGAATTACAGAAATACATTTTATGTCGGTTTAATCTTTTTCATCATTTCTATGTTTTGGCAAACATATGATATGCTCATTGCAAGAACTTTAATTGACAAGTATGGATTGAACCAAACCTGGTCAGGTATTGTCATGGCAATGGACAATGTAATGGCGGTCATTCTTTTACCGCTTTTTGGTGCATTATCTGATAAAAGTAATTCAAAAAAAGGAAGAAGAACTCCCTATATTATTGTAGGTACTGTTTTATCAGCCTTTGCCTTTATGGCGTTAGCCTATACCGATTACGTTCAAACCTTAAAGATTAAGGAAACAGATTTAATTGCCTATCATTATGATGTAGCATTTGATTCTGAAATCGATGCGAGCGAGAGAAACCATTGGTATATCGTTATTGACCATATGGAAGAAGAAAGAATATCAGCTTATCAAAGTGGATTAATTAGTGGTAAAAAGCTAAATGAGTGGCGCGTAACCATAGAAGAACCAATGACAGAGATATTAGATAACAATGGAGTTGTGTTAACAACTAGAGATTTATCCATTGTTAAGGATTTATATTATAGATATTTAAGTGAAAGAGCATGGGAAATTACAGCGAGTGATCCAACCAATCTAATTATTTTCGCATCCATTTTATTCGTCGCTTTAGTATCCATGGCTATTTTTAGATCACCTGCAGTAGCGTTAATGCCAGATACAACCATTAAGCCACTTCGCAGTAAAGCGAATGCTATCATCACCCTGATGGGTGCTGTTGGAGGAATTTTCGCAGTTTACATTATTATGCTTTCAGGACTCAATAGGCACACCTATGATTACCACGGCATGGTCTATATTATTATTGGTATCGTTATGCTAGTTACCTTAGGTATTTTCCTATGGAAGGTTAAGGAACCAAAGCTTGTTGAACAAAAAAGAGAGCTTGATAAAAAATTAGGTCTTCAACCTGATGAGACGACAGTCAGAAATAAAAAAACATTAGCGAAATTAACAGTGAAAAGAAGAGCTTCACTTTACGTGTTGCTAGGATCTGTTTTCCTACTCTTTGCAGGATATAATGCGGTGATGTCAAAGCTTGCTGATTATCTTCCTAAGGTATTAAATTTAAACCTTTTTGATTATCAATTTATTATTGCACAGGCACTTGTTATTTCGCTAATTCTTCCAATTGGTTTACTATCAATGTCAATTGGTCGTAAAAAAACAATATTAATTGGGATGATCATGCTTATTATCGCCCTAGGAAATGTCTATTTCTTAAAGGAAAATCAACCGTGGTTAACTGCAATTATTATCGCAGGTGCAGGTACTGGATGGATCATGATTTCAATTAATACCTACGTCATGGTCGTTGAGCTATCTAAGGGCTATGATGTTGGTAGATATACAGGATATTATTATGCGGCATCAATGACTGCACAGATATTCACCCCGATTTTTTCAGGTATTTTAATGGACAAATTTGGTCGCTTAATTCTATTTCCATATGCAACCTTCTTTATTATGCTTGCTATGATTACTATGTTTTTCGTAAATAGAGGGGAAGCTATTAAAGTAAAAAAACTAGTATTAACCCCAGATGATGAGGAGTTGATTGAATGAAAATATTAGTAATAGGTTATTCTAGCTCGGGTAAATCGACATTTTCAAAAAGAATCGGTAATGTATATAACATACCTGTTCTTCATATTGATAAGATATTTTTCGCACCCAATTGGGTCGAAAGAGAAAAAAACCAAGTCGAAAAAGAAATCAGAACATTTATGAAAAATGAATCATGGATTATTGATGGTTTATATAGAAATCACGCAAAGGAAAGATTTGAGATTGCAGAGCAAATCTTTATTTTCGATTTTAATCGTTTCAAATGCCTTTATGGAGCAATCGTAAGACGTGTTAAATTCCATAATCAAATTCGTGATTCCATCGCGGATGGTTGTAAGGAAAGATTAAACTTTAGCTTTATATGGTGGATACTATTTGGTGGACGTAAAAAAGAGTCTAAAAATCTATTAAAAAGCATTAAAACAGCCTATGAAAAAAAGGTGATTGTCTTTAAGACAAGAAAACAAGCAAGCCAATACTTAAAAAAAATAGGATATACTGGTTCACTCAAATATGAATAAATTCATATAATCATTGTGAAAAGACTAGTTCTATCGTATAATATAAATTGCACGTAAGGATGTGTTTATACATGAGCAAAGTACGCGTAAGATACGCACCAAGTCCAACAGGGCAACTACATATAGGAAATGCACGCAGTGCATTATTTAATTATTTATTCGCACGTCACTTCGGTGGCGATTTTATTGTACGCATTGAGGATACTGACGTTGCTAGAAATGTTATTGGCGGTGAAGAGTCACAGCTTGCAAATCTATCATGGTTAGGCTTGGATTGGAATGAATCACCAGATAAGGGTGGTAAGTATGGTCCATATCGTCAATTGGAAAGACTTGACACCTATCAAAAGTATGCAAACGAACTGCTAGAAAAGGGACTTGCATATAAGGAATACAGAGAAGATGGCAAGAAATTTGCGATCCGCTTTAAGGTTCCTCAGGATGTTGATTATGTATTTAAGGATATTGTTCGCGGAGAACTCAAATTCAATAGTAAAGATGTTGAAGATTGGATTTTAATGAAGGATAATGGAATTCCTACCTATAACTTCGCAGTTGTTATTGATGATCACTTAATGGAAATCACTCACGTGCTACGTGGAGAAGAGCATATTACAAATACTCCAAAGCAAATGATGGTTTATCAGGCATTAGGTTGGGAGATTCCTCAGTTTGGGCATATGACAATTATTGTCAATGAACAAAAGAAAAAGCTCTCTAAAAGAGATAAAAACGTAATTCAATTTATTGCAGAATATAAGGATATGGGATATCTTCCTGAAGCGATGTTTAATTTTATTTCACTACTAGGTTGGTCTCCAACAGACAATCAAGAAATATTGTCTCAAGAAGAAATTATTAAAGCATTCGATCCAGCAAGACTATCTAAGGCGCCAGCAATGTTTGATAAAGACAAGCTAGCCTATGTCAACTCAAAATATATTAAGGCAATGTCAGTGGATGCACTTTCTGAATTAGCAAAGCCATTTTTACAAAAAGCGAATATTCAAATACATTCCGAGGAATGGTTGAAGCTACTTGTAGGAATATTCCATGACAGAATGTCATATGTCGGTCAAATCGTTGACCTATATCACGCATTCTTCCATGACACATTTGAACTATCAGAGGAAGCATTCCAATTTTTAGTAGAAAACAACAGTTATCAAATTTTAGAAGTGTTCTATAATCACTTAAAATCAAGCGATTTTACATCAGAGTCGATAGAACCTTTAATTAAGCAAACAGGTATAGACACACAAACCAAAGGTAAACCACTCTTCATGAGTGCAAGAATAGCAACAACCGGAGACATGCATGGTCCTAGTCTTCCAATATCTCTCGCACTTCTTGGGAAAGATCTTGTTTTAAAACGACTAGAAAACACAATGACAAAATTAAGAGGTGAATCATGAAAAAAATGATAGGTATTTTATTTGCAGTACTGACTGTATTCCTACTCTCAAGCTGTAAGGAAGATTTAGGAGTCACTGCAGAATTTTCAAATATTGAACTTGGATTAACTTCAATTACATTCACTGTTGAAATAGATGATCCAGATGCGAAAATTACTGGTGCAGTAACTGTTAAGCTACATAAGGCTGATGGAACAGTCGTTCATACAAAAGATATTACATCAGATACAGAGCTTGTAGATTACAATGTATCATCTTTAATCAATTCTGAAACGTATACGATTAAAATATACGCAACCATTGGTAGAGAATCAGTTGTTATTGGTGAGCATCAATTCAAGCCACTTTCTGCAGCTACAATTCATATTACAACTCCTGAAGAATTTATGGATATGAAAAATAATCGTGCAGGAAATTATGTATTAGATAATGATTTAGATTTCACAGGAAAAACATTTGCTACACCATTCACTGCAGCGTTCTCAGGAACATTCGATGGCCAAGGATTTACTATCAGTAATATCACTTTTACAAGTGTTATCACCTATACAGGTGTATTTGGATATGTGTCATCTGGAACAATTAAAAATGTAAATTTCGATCAAATCACAATCGGAACAAGCGCAGCTCCACTTTCGATGACTACGTCATCAAGAACTGGTATTATCGCAGGTTATGTATCTTCAACATCCGCAAAAATTGAAAATGTAACTGTTTCAAACTCAAGCATTAACTATTCAAGTTCAAGTACAGTCCAAGCATTTGTTGGTGGACTTGTTGGTGAACTTAAGGGTGAAATGACTGATGTTGAATTAGATAATGTTGATGTCACTGTTAAAGCAACTTCTTATGGAAGAATTAGAGTTGGCGGTGCAGTTGGATTATTGACTGAAGAAGCAAAGCTAAAGAGAGTGAAATCAGATGCTGATGTCAATGTTACATTAGATGCAGCATTAAGAAATAGAGACGTTCAACTTAATATTGGTGGATTAATCGGTTATCATAACGCAAGAAACATCAATAAATCAGTTGAAGATCTTTATACTACAGGATCAGTAAATGTCAATGTCACATTCGGAACGACAAGTGATGCAACTTCAGGAAACTATTCAGTATATGCTGGAGGTATTGCTGGTATTGCATATAGTAATGTAATTAACGCATTCTTTGGTGGATCTATTGATTTAACACACGTTAAAAACAATAATGAAGCTTCAGTTAACAAGAATTTCTATGTTGGTGGATTAATGGGCTTCTATGGCTCAAATAAAGCAATCGTTTCTGCAGTACGTCTTGGTGATGGTAATGAAATCAATGTCAATGTTTCTGATGACGTTACATTACGTGCATCTCAAGTATTCGGTCAAAATATTTCAGTAAGCACTCAACAGGTCGGAATATTTGGTACAGCACATTTAATGATTAATATGATAGATGAAAGTGCAACTGATACAGCTACAGTTTATACAACACTAGAAAATTATTTCACAAGTGATTGGATGAATGCAGCGTTTGCAGCACTACCTTAATAAAAAGTATAATTCAAGGGGAATCCTAGTGATTCCCTTTTTTATCTTTAAAACGATCCTTTTTTAATTTTAAGAAATAAACTAGAGGCGAATCCAATGTATAATAAACATGGGTGATATAGATGAAGATATCAAAAACTAGATTTATTAACTATATTCGATGCAACCGTTACACGGCATTAGATGAGATCTATAGAGATCAATCTAAGGCTGTGGTATCTTTTACCGATGATCCAGAACTTGAAGATTTAATTGGTGAAGAAAATAGAGAAAAGGTATCCTATCTTCTAGACGACATGTTTGATGAAGAAGATGAGGACATGCTTGAAAAAGAAGATCCTCAAATGGATACAATGCTACCTTATTATTCACAAATCGAAATTCTTGCAGGTGCTGCCATTCAAAAAAGATTTAAGGGTGACGTCATCTATAGCTTAGATACCTACCAACAAAAAAGATTTGAGCATGAAATTGAAGGCTTTAACTTTTATTGTTTTCTAGATGGCTATCAAGAGGATAAAAACACAATTAGAGTTTTCGAGGTTAAAGCAACCACCTCAAAAAAGTTTAAAGAGATTACCTATAAAAATAATGATGATGAAAAGGTACCTCTATTTGATTATTCACCAGAGGGTATTTTAATGCTTCAAGAAGATTTATTTGGTGATGTCAATGACGAATATAATAAAAAAATTGCTAGACTAAAAAATCGATTAACAAAAGAAGGTAGATATGTATATGATATTTCATATCAAAGATTTGTATTAGAACGATCGATTCAAACCGGTAAAGAAATTAAATATTATTTAGTTGTTTTAAATAGTGATTATATTCATGAAGGACTCGTTAACGAAAGAAATGAACCAATCTATGGTGATGATATTGTTACATTAATTGATGTATCATCACTCACTAAAAAAATGATGAGTATTGTGGAAGAAGATATTTCTATCGTGATCCAAAGACTAAACACAATGAATGCAAATCCTGTTAGTCTAGGCGGACATTGTCAAAGAAAAGATACAAGACAGTGTAAGTTTTATCCAATATGCTACAAGCACATTCCAGAAGAAAATAGTATATTCACCTATATTGGAGGACACAACGGATTTAAGGATGAAGCTGGCCAAAAGCATGAACGCTTTGACCTAATTAATGAGGGGTTAGTTCACGCTACAGATATTCCAGTTTCATGGTTAAATAGAGATAATAACATCATTCAAAGACAAGTCATTGATTCAGACATTCCTTATTATCACCCACCTAAAATTAGAGCAGGAATATCTATTTTAAAGTATCCAATTTATCACCTAGATTTTGAGACATTTCCATGTCCCCTACCAAGATTCAAGGGTGAAAAGCCATACAGTCAATCTCTATTTCAATACTCAATTCATATAGAGCACGCACCAGGTGTGTGCGACAAAGATAAGGATAACTATTCTTATATCGCGACCAAGCACATTGATTTAAGAAAAGATTTAATTGAAAAAATGCTAGAAGTAATCAAAGAAGATGGTGGATCCATTATGGTCTACAATCAATCGTTTGAACAAACAAGATTAAAGGAAATGGCTGAGTTATATCCTGAATATCGGTCTAGACTTTTAGATATGGTAGACCGTCTATTCGATCTAATGTATCTTTTAAGAGGCAATCAAAAAATGTTTTCTCCTCTTGGTTTTGATAAGGAAGAATCTAAGGGAATCAACTTTTACCACAACAAACTAAATGGTTCATTTTCAATTAAAAAAGTACTACCAATTTTTAGTAATTTAACCTACAAGGGCATGGGTATATCCAACGGTACCGAGGCACTCGTTACCTATGCGAGATTTCCAATGATGGATCAAAAAACATTTGAACTCAAATATAATGAGCTTTTAGAATATTGTAAACAAGATACTTGGGCAATGGTAAAAATACTTGACGAACTGAGAAGCATTTAGGATATAAACCACCAAGGGCAATCGGTGGTTTATACTTTTATAAAGCCAATTCCGTAAATATATGCCTTTTCATGTTCGATTTCTTGTTATTTCCTTTATTTTCATTTATAATAAAACAAAGAGGAGGATACAACTATGTTGAAGCTATACAACTCGTTAACAGGCACCATTGAACCATTTGAATCTATACAACCTAATAAGGTTTCAATGTATGTTTGCGGACCTACCGTTTATGGTGATATTCACCTTGGAAACGCTAGACCTGTAATCTTTTTTGATGTCGTAAAAAGATATTTAAAATTTATCAATTATGATGTTCTTTTCGTCTCAAATATTACTGATGTGGATGACAAGATTATTGAAAAGGCCAAGGAGCTTAAGGTTAAAGAATCTGAGCTTACA
The DNA here is from genome assembly GCA_002839095.1 of Tenericutes bacterium HGW-Tenericutes-2. Classification (GTDB taxonomy): domain Bacteria; phylum Bacillota_I; class Bacilli_A; order Acholeplasmatales; family Acholeplasmataceae; genus Peloplasma. The sequence continues at coordinate 67,800 of PGXL01000004.1, forward strand.
AACACATACACTAAACATTTTATCGATATGACATTAGCACTAGGTAGTGCAATGCCAGATATCATGCCTAAGGCTACAGAGTACATTCTTCAAATGATTGAATACATCGAAGATTTAATTAAAAAGGGATTTGCTTATGCCAGACCAAGCGGAGTATATTTTAGAGTAGGTAAGGTAAGCGACTACGGAATTTTAAGTAAACAAAATATTGATGAGCTAAGTCAAGGCGTGAGAATCACCTTAGATGACGAAAAGGAAGATCCTAGAGATTTTAGTATTTGGAAGGTAACCACAGATGGTATATCCTTTGAATCCCCATGGGGTAGAGGAAGACCAGGATGGCACACTGAATGTGCTGTTATGAACCACGAAATTTTCGGACAAGAAATAGATATTCATGGTGGTGGATCAGATCTCAAATTTCCACATCATGAAAACGAAATTGCACAGACAGTAGTCCATGATCATCATCACCTTGCACGCGTTTGGATGCACGTCGGTAGACTCGATGTCAATGACGTCAAAATGAGTAAATCATTAGGTAACATTACACTCGTTAAGGATCTTTTACAGGACTATGATCCATTCGCATTTAGACTGCTTACCATCGGACATCATTATAGACAACCAATTAATTATACAGAGGATTTAATGGTACAGTTTGCTAAAGAATATGATAAAATTAAACGAAGCCTTAAAAAAGCTTTTTTAACCATCTCGCTTGCAAAGGCATATACAATGGAAGTTGATACCAATCAAATTGAAATCTTTAAATCATTAATGGATGATGATTTCAATATTCCCAATGTAATCACCTTGATTTATGATTTACTCAAGCAGATGAATAAAGCGAAGGATCCAAAATATCTTTCTGTTTTATACCAAACAACCAAAACAATTTTAGAGGTTTTAGGAATTATGCCTCAATATGAATTATCCGATGAAACCTTGATTCTCTATCGTGCTTGGGAAGATGCAAGAAACGATAAGGACTTTTCAAGAGCGGACCAATTGAGAGATCAGCTCACTGAGCGAGGGTGGATGTAATATTGAATGGACTTACTTTAGCTTATATCGGAGATGCATACTATGAACTTTCAGTACGCACATATCTCGTCCAAAATAAACTAACCAATGTAAATGACTTGCATAAGAAAGCAATCCAGTTTACCTCTGGAGCTGCTCAAGCAGCTATTGTTATCCAAATGATGGAAAAAAACATGATAACAGAGGAAGAAATAGAAACGTTCAAAAGAGGTAGAAACTCTAGTGGACCTGGAAGAAAAAATATTGACGCAAAGACTTATCATTACGCAACAGGTTTTGAAGCACTCATCGGAGATCTCTATTTAAAAAATAAAGATAGAGCAGATGAACTCATCAAACTTGCTATTTTATACATAGAGAAAGGAGATTTCAATGGAAAAGACAGTTGAAAAAAAGGTCAGCACCAAAAAACTGAATCCACAGGACGATTTAAAGCAATTGATTGATGAAGATGATGATGCTTTAGACCAAAAAGAAATCTCTAAGCCAAAAAAACAAAAGGGACCTAAAACTGTTATTAAAGAAGACATGATCACGATGAAGGGTGATCCTTTAGGCTTGCACGTTCCACTCAATGAAGAGACAAGAGTCTCTCTCAATGTTAAGGATAAGGTAAGAACGAAGGATGACATCGTTGTTGAAAGATATAATCCTGATGTGGATCAAGGACTGTCAACAGATGAAGTCGAGCTTCGCCAAATGGCAGGATTAGCAAATATTACAGATACAGGAAGCTCTAAGAGTGTTGCGAATATTATTCGCTCCAATATCTTTACCTTCTTTAACTTCTTAAACTTTGCAATAGCAGCATGGTTAATTTCAGTATCTGCAAAAATTTCAAATCTATTTTTCATGGGTGTAATTACTGCAAATATTACCATTGGTATTATTCAAGAAATTAGAGCGAAGAAAACCATTGATAAGCTATCCTTATTATCAGCACCTACAGCTATTGTTATTAGAGATACAGATGAATTTGAAATTTCGATTCAAGATGTTGTGATCGATGATATTTTATTTCTAAGCTCTGGTAAACAAATTCCTACAGATGCCGTAGTTCGTCAAGGATCGATTGAAGTCAATGAATCCTTACTCACTGGGGAATCCGATCCAATTATTAAAAGAAAAGGGGATACTCTTTACTCAGGTTCATTTGTGGTCTCAGGAAACTGTCATGCACAAGCAACTGCAGTTGGTAAGGATATCTACATTCAAAAATTAACCAATCAAGCTAAAAAATATAAAAAACCAGAATCTGATTTATTAGGTTCACTAAAGATTATTATTCGTACAGTCGGTGTTATTATCTTACCGCTAGCAGCTACTCTATTCTATTTAATGACAAATAATCCAAACCTAGGCATGTCCTATGAGGAAATCGTCATTAAGACAACCGGTGCGATGATTGGGATGATTCCATCTGGATTATTCCTATTAACATCCATGGCACTTGCAGTTGGTGTCATTAGACTTGCACAAAATAACACACTTGTTCAAGAGCTTTACTGTATTGAGATGCTTGCTAGAGTCGACACGCTTTGTTTAGATAAGACAGGGACCATTACCGATGGAACCATGACTGTAAAAAGCATTATCGAATATAAAAATGATACAGGACTTGCATTAAAGAACATTATTTCTGCAATGCTTAATGCTCAAAATGATCCAAACCTAACATCCGATGCACTTGCAGAGCGCTTTGGTACAGGTAAACGTATTCGTCATAAGAATTTAATTCCATTCTCAAGCACTAGAAAATTTAGTGCAGTACAATTTGAAAGATATGGCACATTTATTTTAGGAGCACCTGAGTTTGTTGTTAAAGAAGGATTTAATACGATAGCTAAGGAAGTAGATAAACAATCCGCTGAAGGCTATCGTGTGCTTGTCGTCGCTTATTCTGATGGTGAAATTGATGAAAATCAATACACAGGAAAAGTAATTCCTCTAGCACTCATTATGATTGAGGATACCATTCGTCCTGATGCAATCGAGACCATTGAATACTTCAAGAGTCATAATGTTGAAGTAAAAGTTATATCTGGGGATAACCCAGCAACAGTTGCAAGAATCTCACAAAGAGCAGGTGTCGCTAACGCTGATAAATACATAAGTCTTGAGGGTATGCAGGATAAGGAAGTTGTTCGTTCGGCATCAAGATTTACAGTATTTGGACGTGTGTCACCTCAGCAAAAGAAATTATTAATTGAATCACTTAAAAATAACGGACGTACCGTCGCAATGACTGGTGATGGTGTCAATGACATTCTCGCATTAAAAGAAGCAGATACATCGATTGCGATGGCCTCAGGTAGTGAAGCAGCAAGAAACGTATCTCACCTTGTCCTATTGGATTCAAATTTTAGCTCAATGCCTAAGGTTGTTAGTGAAGGTAGAAGAGTAATCAATAACGTACAAAGAGTATCGACATTGTTTTTAACGAAGACGATATTCTCATTCTTACTCGCAATAGTCGCGATTATTAGAAATGGATCCTATCCAATTTCTCCTAGTCAGCTCGTATTAATTGATTATCTAGTCATTGGTATTCCATCATTCTTCCTTGCATTAGAGCCTAATAACAAGCTAGTTAAGGGTAAATTCCTAATCAACATTTTAAAGGCAGCATTGCCTGGTGCATTAATTGTTATGATTAACACACTCATTATTTACGCCTTTGAGGGTGCTTTAGGTATGGGTCCAGATGTATTATCGACACTGATTGTTATTTCAGCAACTGTGGTATCACTCACAGTACTATTTAGAGTTTCTAGACCATTCAACGCGATGAGAGGGGTTCTATTCTTCTTCATGGTCTTAATCTTCTTTATCGCAATTTGGTTTATGCCACTCTACTTCGACTTTGCACCATTCTATTTCCAAGATTTCCATCCGCTACCACCATTAACTGTTCCACAAATATTACTACTCTTAGTACTTGCGCAAGCAACGTATCCATTGATGTATATTTTGTCTAACATCGTGAGATGGCTAAAAAATCTTGTGAAGTTTATGATGAATTTACTAGCAGATATGCAATAATATCAAATAAAGAAGGCGCACACGCGCCTTTTGATATGTTTTTATCAAAAAGATTTAATGTTTGATAGGGTATTTATGATTAAAATGAAACCGGAGGGATAAATCATGATTGTATACGGTAAAAATGTGATTAGAGAAGCGATTTTTTCAAATCGTGAAATCTATCAACTATATTTGGATGAAAAATTTCAAGATCACCATTTTCTAAAATTTTTAACAGATAAGAGAGTAACCTATAAGAAAGTATCAAAGGGTGAACTCAACAAACTATCTGAAAATGCATTACACCAAGGTGTGGTTGCTGATGTTAAGGAATATGAATATTTAGAGCTTTTAGATGTTTTAGATAAGTCCAAGCATCAACGCTTCCTCATTCTAGATGGAATTGAAGACCCACACAACCTAGGAGCAATCATGCGTACAGCTGAAGCTGTTCAGCTAGATGCGATCATCATGAGTAGAAAAGGTCAGGTTCCATTAAATGCAACCGTAGCCAAGGTTTCATCAGGTGCTATCGAGCATGTTCCAGTCGTTTTAGTCTCTAATATCAATCAAGCAATAATGAGCTTAAAAAAAGAAAACATTTGGGTCATTGGTACAGATGGATCTACTGATAAAACATTAGATGATATGCCTAAGGATTGTTCGCTTGCTATTGTTTTAGGAAATGAAGGAGAGGGAATTCGTCCTCTTGTTAAGCAAAATTGTGATCTTTTAGTTAGAATTCCAATGTATGGCAAGATTAACAGCTTGAATGTGAGTGTTGCTGCAGCACTCATGATGTATGCGAGTCTAAAATAATATGAATCTTGTGATGAATGATTATGAGCTGATTTATCTCATCCATGCTGAACATGACGAGCTTGCGCTCAACTTCATGTTTCAGAAGTATCATAAATTCATCTGGAAACAAGTCCACTTATTAGAAGTAGAACAAAAAGAACAAGACGATTTTCATCAAGAAGGCAACTTAATGCTTCATAAAGCAATAAAAACATTTAATTCTGATAAAAATAAAACATTTACTAGATATTTTGAACTGATTTTAAAAAGACATTTTTATCAACTCAAAAGAAATCTTCCTATCTATTATCTTTTCGAAAACACAGATTTTTGCAAGGAAAGATGCTTTATAGAGGAAGAACCGGAATATCTAGTCCTTAATTCAAAATTAGAGCAAATAATCTATGAAAGATACTTTATGAATAGAGAAACCATAGAAGATATTGAAAAGCATACACAGTTGAAAAGAAAGCAAATATATAATACAATTTTTAGAATCAAAGAAAAATATAAAATTATGATATAATATGATAGGTAGTTGACTAAGTCATTCTTAAGTGTTAAAATACATTTGCGAATGACCACAAAAGGTGGTTTTTTAATGCGCGACAAAGTAATACTGGTATGTTCGGAGTGTTTGAGCAGAAATTACACAATAACGAAGAACAAACAAACTCAAAAAGAACGCATCGAGACAAATAAACATTGTCCAAGATGCAATAAACACACCCTGCATAAGGAAAGTAAATAGGAGGCTATTCAAATGGCAATCAAACAAAAAACAGTAGAACAAAAGAGCAAGTTACTTGAGGTTCTAACCACTGAGTACAAATGGGAAAACTTACTTCTAGGTATCCTAGCTACATTATCAGGTGCATTAGCATTAATGATTATTAGCGGTAACTCACTTTTACAAATCAATTCGAATTTTCCAATTCTAGGTCAAGGCAATAATGGAATTATCTTTGCATGGGTTCTCTTTGCAATTTCATTATTTGGTCTAATTCTAGTTATTTATCCATTCTTTTTACCAGCAATTCCTGAATTAAAGAAAATCACATGGCCAACACTTCCAAAGTTTATTGATCATGCAGGAAGAACTTTAATATTCTTATTTATTTTGACAGGAGTTATCTTGGTATTCAACATTCTAATTATTAACCTACTCGTTGGGTGGATTTTATGAGTCAAACAGTCAGATGGTATATTATTCAAACCTATTCAGGTTATGAAAATGCCGTCAAACTTGACTTAGAAAGACGCGTTGAAAGTATGGGCATGTCTGATTTTATTTTCAGAGTGATTGTCCCTGAAGAAACCGTCATAGAAAAAAAGGCTGACGGAAAAGAAAAAGAAAAAATTAAACAACTCTTCCCAGGGTATGTTTTCGTAGAAATGATGGTAACTGACGAATCATGGTTCGTTGTAAGAAATACACCACGTGTTACAGGTTTCCTAGGTTCATCAGGTGGAGGAACAAAACCAGTTCCACTAGCACCAGATGAAATTAACCAAATCTTATTAAAGATTGGTGTTATTAGTAAACCAACTTGGAGTCACCTACTTGGAAAAGTTGTAGAAGTGATTGCAGGAACATGGCAAGGACTTAAGGGTGAAGTTGTTGATGTAGATGATGACCAAGAAAAGCTAGTTGTTGATCTTGATCTATTCGGACGTGCAACTCCAACTGAGTTTGATGCACACGATGTAAAAGAAGTATAACAAACAAAAAACATATAAAACAAAACTGGCCGATTGGCCAGTTTTTTTATTGAACTTCAATTATTATTTTTTGATTTAGGATATCATTTAAATATTTTTGATCACCCTCGATGATCAGTGATACTCTATGTTCAGTAAGTCTTCTAACGAATAGAGGATAATCATTTTTAGGTACGAATAGCACATAGGATTTTAAACCAACCTGCTTGGTTTTATTCAGAGGTGCATCCCCATTCCAAATGTTTAAGCCTAGATGATGATGATATCCTTTGTTCGATATAAATAATGCTGATTTCATATAATTTAATACAGGATCAAATCCAAGAGCTTTACAATAGAAGTTTTCAGCGTCCTTAAGATTTGCTACATGAAAATGTAAATGACCTAATATCATATGCGGATCTACATGATATGCTTGATTTTTAGGAAGCTCAGCCATTACAGATGCAACATCTAAAGCTTTGGTAAACATTGTCATTTTTCCATTTTCAACAGGCCAAATAGATTCCTCAAAATCTCGATAAATTTCAATACCATTTCCATCAGGGTCATCTAAATAGATCGCCTCGCTTACACCATGGTTAGAAGCACCTGAAACTGGGTAATGTTTATCTCTGAGCTGCTTAATGACTAGTGCGAGCGCACCTCTGTTTGGAAGTAGGAGCGCGAAGTGATATAGTCCTTGAGTTATTTCAATTGGAAGTGCATTTCTATCTTCAATAAGCTGAATCAAGGGATTTTTTCCATCAGCAGTTAAAACAACCTCATGTTGGTTTTGAGTCAATAGATGAAGTCCCAAAATATCTACATAGAATGCGAGCGACCGTCTCATATCTTGAATTAAAAGTGTTATTGACTTGAAGTGCATTGTGCTTTCATTATGGAATTTATACATAAGCATTACCTCCAGCCTCATTTTATAATGAAAATGCAAAAATGTTAATCTTTATGTTAAAAAACACGTTAATTGTTAAATAAATTAAAAAAGTAAAGCAATTATCCTTGTTTTTTAACTAATTCTTGTTATAATACCTTTGGAAAATGGAGGTATTACACTATGAAAATTGAAATTTGGTCAGATTTTGCATGTCCTTTTTGCTACATAGGCAAAAAAAGATTTGAAAAGGCGTTAAGCGAATTTAAACACAAAAATAAGGTTGAAGTTATCTATAAAGCTTATCAATTAAATCCAGACGCACCTAAAATAATGGAAGGAACTGCTTATGAATCCTTTGCTAAGGGTCATGGAACTACAGTCGCACAGGCGAAGGATCGATTTAAGATGTTTACTGAGAATGCGAAAACAGAAGGTCTAGTCTATAACTACGACATCATTCAAATGACGAATACACTAGATGCTCATCAGCTTGCAAAATGGGCAAACCGATTTGGTAAAGAAGATGAAATAACCAATCGTTTGATGAAGGCATACTTCACAGACGGCATGAATTTAGCAGATCATCAAGTATTAGCAAATTTAGCAAAAGAAATTGGTTTAAATTCAGAAGAAGCCTTAAGCATATTAAAGAATAACACCTATAAAAATCAAGTGATAGCTGAACAAACAGAAGCTAGACAAATTGGTGTTCAAGGTGTTCCATTCTTTGTATTAAATAGAAAATACGGGATATCCGGTGCACAACAAAAAGAATACTTTGTCCAAGCATTAAACAAGATTTGGGAAGAAGAAAACCCACTACAAGCATTAAACAATCAGGATACCAGCCAATCCTGTGATCATGATGAATGTGGAATAGATGAAAACTAAATGAACTTAAAAGAATACCTAATCAGGTATTTTTTTTATGTTATAATATTTTCATATCGAGGAGGTATAAGATAGATGAGATTAATCGGAAACATTATATGGTTTATCTTCGGAGGCTTGATTGCAGCCATTCTATGGGCTTTATTAGGCATTTTATTGTGTGTCACAATCATTGGAATACCTTTAGGGTTACAATGCTTTAAATTCGCAAATTTAGTTCTTTTCCCATTTGGAAGAGAGGTAAGAATTGTTTTTGAAAAACATCCAATCGCAAATATTTTATGGGCTGTCTTCTTCGGCTGGGAAATGGCACTTGGCTATATAGGAATTGGTATATTTTTCTGTATCACCATCATTGGTATTCCCTTTGGTTTACAATGGTTTAAACTCACAACTTTAGCGCTTTTCCCATTCGGTGCAAAGATAGATTAAAAAAACAAAGTTTAGAGTTGACAAAGCATACCCTTAATGATAGAATTATATCGCGTGTGAAAGCACACCATAGTGGAAGAATGAAATTCATACCACATACTTATGTAAAGAAGGAGGTTGTGTCTCATGGCAAAAAAAGTTGTTAAAGTAGTTAAATTGCAAATTGCAGCAGGTAAAGCTAACCCAGCTCCACCAGTAGGTCCAGCACTAGGTCAAGCACAGGTCAACATACCAGCATTCTGTTCACAGTTTAATGAAGCAACAAAAGATCAAATGGGCTTTGTTGTACCAGTTATTATCTCAGTATATGACGATCGTACATTCTCATTTGTTACAAAAACACCACCTGCAAGCGATTTATTAAAGAAAGCAGCAAACATCAAGTCTGGCTCTAAAAACGCTAAGAAAGATAAAGTAGCTACTATCACTCGCGAGCAAGTAAAGGAAATTGCAACAAGAAAGATGCCTGACTTAAATGCGTACACTGTAGAAGCAGCAATGAAAATTATTGAAGGTACAGCACGCAATATGGGTATCGTAGTAGTAGACTAATTTAGATGATAGCTATCTAAATTGTGGGAGGAGAACAACCCCCCGCTAGACCACATTTTAGGAGGAAGAATATGAAAAGAGGAAAGAAATACCTTGAGGCTGCAAAACTCATCGATAAAACGAAGAAATATGCAGTTGACGAAGCAATGGACTTAGTCAAAAAAACCTCATATGTTAAGTTTGATGCTACAGTAGAAGCAGCGTTCAGATTAAATCTTGATCCAAGAAAAGCTGAACAAAACTTAAGAGGTGCTCTTGTATTACCACACGGTACAGGTAAAGTTTCCAGAGTTGTAGTTATTGCACAAGGTGAAAAAGCAAAAGAAGCGGAAGCTGCTGGTGCTGATCACGTAGGAGCTGCAGAACTAATCCAAAAAATCGCAGGAGGCTGGTTTGACTTTGATGTCATGGTAGCTACTCCAGATATGATGGGACAACTTGGTAAGCTAGGACGTATCTTAGGACCTAAAGGCTTAATGCCAAACCCTAAGACTGGTACTGTTACAATGGACGTTGAAAAAGCTGTCCATGAAATTAAAAATGGTAAGATTGAGTATCGTACTGACAAAGTTGGTAACATTCATGCACCTATCGGACGCGTTTCCTTCACAGCTGTTCAGCTGAAAGAAAACCTTAAGACACTTCATGATCAACTAGCTCGTATTAAACCAACAACCGTTAAAGGTACATACATGAAAAACATTACTGTTACATCAAGTATGGCTCCAAGCGTTCACGTGGATGAAGAATCACTAAAGCGCTAAAATAGTATAAAAAAAGAAAACTAAATGTAATTGCCATAGACAGTAGGAGCGAAAGCTTAATTACCTACCGAGGTGAACAATCATAACGATTATTCTCTCTTTTGTCTTCGGCATTAGAGAGATTTTATTTTCAGAAGGAGGCATTTCATGCAAAAAGCAATTATCGAACGTAAGGCAGAAGCCGTACGTGAATTAACTGAAAAGCTTGGACGTGCTGCAACCGTTGTTGCCTTCGATTATCCTGGTTTAACAGTAGAACAGTTTACTATTCTACGTAGCCAGTTAAGAGAAGCAGGCTGTGAAGTCACAGTTTATAAAAACAATATTTCTAGAAGAGCATCAATTGCTGCTGGATACGGAGATTTAGCTGACTCACTAGTCGGTGCTAAGGCTCTAGCAATTAGCTACTCAGATGTTGTTGCACCTGCAAAGATCGTTTACGATTTCGCAAAGGGTAACAAGGTTGTACAAATTCATGCAGGTATTGTAGAAGGTAAAGTAGTTGGCTTAGACCAAATCAGTGCATTAGCAACATTACCATCGAGAGAAACATTATTAACAATGTTAGCAGTAGGTTTGTTAACTCCAATCCGCGAATTAGCTGTTGGACTTAACATGATTAGTAGTAACGAATAATAATCTAGGAGGAATATAAAAATGGCAAAACTAACAAAAGCAGCTTTCGTAGCAGCGCTTAAAGAAATGACTTTATTAGAAATCAAAGAATTAGTAGACGGATTAAAAGAAGAATTCGGTATTGACCCAACTGCAGTATCTGCAGCTCCAGCAGCGGCAGCAGCAGCAGTTGAAGAAGAAAAAACAGAATTCAATGTTATCCTTAAGACTTATGGTGCAAACAAGATTGCAGTTATCAAGGTTGTACGTGAAGTAACTGGTTTAGGATTAGCAGATGCTAAGACTTTAACTGAAACTGCTGATGCAGTAATTAAGGAAAAGATTAAGAAGGAAGATGCAGAAGCATTAAAGACAGCTCTACAAGACGCTGGTGCAACTGTTGAAATCAAGTAACTTGTAATTGATGCGAATTTTAACCTGGGAATTTATCTCGGGTTTTTTCGCTGTTATGAGGGGGACCCAATGAGTCATTATTTTATAAACGATTCAACACTTGATTCTAACATCAAGAGTTACGATGTAGAGATCAATTCTATACCTTTTCGTTTCTTTACTGATCGAGGTGTTTTCTCCAAGGAAACCCTCGATTATGGAACGAAATTTCTTCTTGAAACGATTAAGCTTTCAGAGGAATCTAAATCAGTGATTGATATGGGCTGTGGATATGGTCCAATCGGTCTTTACGTAGCAAAATCTAGTCCAGAAAAGCATGTATATTTATACGATGTCAATGAAAGAGCAGTTGCTTTATCGATCAAAAACATGAAAGAAAACGAGATTAAGAACGCAGAAGTTCATCAATCCTTCCTTTTCGAGTATGTCAATGTTAAAGCAGACGCAATTCTTACGAACCCACCAATTCGAGCAGGTAAACCGACAATATTTAGACTTTATGAAGATGCTCATTTAAAGTTAAATCAAGGTGGTCTTTTGTATGTTGTCATTCAAAAGAAGCAAGGTGCACCATCAACAGTGGCAAAGCTTGAGTCTTTATTTGGCAATTGTACAATTGTTGACAAAAGTAAAGGATATTGGGTTCTTTTGGCTAAAAAATAGATTTATCATTGACTATTTACAATCAATATGATAATATTGTAAAATGCATAATGTTGTTTTAATTGAATTTTATAAATAAAGAAACGAGATTTTCCAAATACGATAGGAGTGTGGATTATGGGATATCGAAGCGTCAAATACGGCAAAAAAGCAGAACGCAGAAACTACTCAAGAATGCGTTATGACATTGATTTGCCGGACTTAATCGAGATTCAAACGAAGTCTTTCAAATGGTTTGTCGATGAAGGAATCAGAGAATTATTGACTGATATATCACCGATTGAAGGGCATAATGGCGATTTAAAGTTATATTTTGAGGAACATTTTTTATCAGAACCAAAATATGATGAACAAGAGTCGAAATTAAGAGATGTAAATTACGCTAAACAACTCTCTGCTCGTGTAAAACTTGAAAATGCTGTCACAGGCGAAGTACGTGAAAATGTCGTACTAATGTGTGAAATACCATTCATGACTCCGTCAGGAACTTTTGTCATTAATGGAGCTGAACGTGTTGTTGTTTCACAGATTATTCGTTCTGCTGGTGCATATTTTACAAGTGAACTAGACAAGAAGTTAAACCAAGTTAAATATATGGCTCAAGTCATTCCAACACGTGGTGCTTGGATTGAATATGAATTAGGGTCAAAAAATATTATGTATGCAAAGCTAGACCGCTCAAAGAAAGTCCCAATGACTACAATGATGCGTGCACTAGGTTTGTCTAAGAAAAAGGATATCTTAGAAGTATTCGGTAAATCCGCTTATTTAGAAGCTACCTTTGAAAAGGATGAAACAAAAAATGCCGACGAAGCTATCGTCGATCTTTACTCTAAGCTAAGACAGGGTGAAAAAGTTCCTGCGGATGCTGCTAGAGAATTTATTAGAATGCGTTTATTTGAACGTAGAAGATATGATCTTGCAAGTGTTGGACGCTATAAGTTCAATAAAAAGCTTGACGTTCTTTCTCGTATTTTAGGTCAATATACAGCAACTGACATCGTCAATCCAGAAACTGGAGAAGTTGTTATTCCTGAAAAAACAAAGATCACTAAGGAAATTATTAGTTTACTTAGAGAAAACCGTCATTTACTTAGAAAAGAAATTATTTCTAAGGAAGATTCATTGCAGAATGAAACTCCTGATGAAATTTTAGCAGTTAGACTACCTGATGGTGGCGAAACACTTTATACGAAAGAAAATATTTTAAATCTAAGAACTGGTGAAGTTTTAGTCACTAAAAATACTGAGATTACTGAAGAAGTACTTGCTATTTTAAGACGTAACCGCCAATCATTAGATGAAAAAGTTATTAAATACTTCTTTGGTGTCGATATTTACCAAAAGGAAAGAGAACGTGAAGGCGTTATTGTTGAAATGATCGAAGTTACGGTCAAGGACAAAGAAACTGAACGTATTTTCCCTGTTAAGGTCATCGGTAACGACCAAAGAGAAGATAAAGAATACATTACACTTTCTGATATCGTTGCATCCATGAGCTATTACTTAAATTTATACGATGATTTAGGTAGCACTGATGATATTGACCATTTAGGAAATCGTCGCTTAAGATTAATTGGCGAATTATTAAAAAATCAATTCAGAATTGGTTTAGCAAGAGCAGAAAAGAACATCAAGGACAAAATGTCTACGACTACATTCGCTGATGCAACACCATCTAATATTATTAACATGACTCCACTTGCTGGAGCAATTAAAACATTCTTTGGAAGCTCACAGCTTTCACAGTTCATGGATCAAATCAATCCACTTGCAGAGCTTACTCAAAAAAGAAGAGTTTCAGCACTTGGTACTGGTGGTTTAGCTAGAGATAGAGCGGGCGTTGAAGTCCGTGACGTTCATAACTCCCACTATGGTAGAATTTGTCCAATTGAAACACCTGAAGGACCATCAATTGGTTTGATTTCTTCACTTGCTACTTATGGTAAGGTTGATAAATACGGATTTATTCAAACTCCTTATTTAATGGTCAAAACAGTTAATGGTAAAAAGGTTGTTACACCAGAATTTAAATATTTAACAGCTGATGAAGAATATGATGAAGTTATCGCGTCAGCAGCAACTTCATTATCAGAAGATGGAACAATTACAATTGATCGCGTAATTGGTCGTTATCGTGGTGAAACATCAATGTTCGAACCAGAAGAAATTACCTTTATGGACGTTTCTCCTAAGCAGATCGTTTCAGTTGCGACATCAACAATTCCATTCCTTGAGCATGACGATGCTTCCCGTGCCTTAATGGGTGCGAACATGCAGCGTCAAGCAGTGCCTTTATTAAAGCCTGAATCACCAATTGTTGGTACAGGTATTGAATATCGTGCAGCGAAGGACTCAGGTTCTGTTATCGTATCTTCAGTATCAGGATATGTTACCTATGCCGATTCAACAAAGGTTGTTGTCACTCCAGAGCCTGATACAAAGATTATGGTTGGCAATAACGTTTTATATGATCCATCCAAACCTTACACCTATGAAATGGCTAAGACATTAAAAGACTATGGAATGGGCGATTCAGTTACATTCAATTTAATTCGTTTCTTCAGATCAAACCAGGACACTTGTATTTTACAACGTCCAATTGTTTCAGCTGGTGAATACGTTGATAAAGGGGATATCCTAGCGGATGGTCCATCTACCGACAAGGGCGAGCTTGCCTTAGGTAGAAACGTAACCGTAGCGTTTATGACATGGGAAGGCTATAACTATGAGGATGCCATCATCATGAGTGAAGATCTAGTTAAAGAAGACGTTTATACATCGATTCATATCGATGAATACGAAATTGAAACTAGAGAATTAAAAACAGGTTCAGGACGTGAAGAAATCACACGTGAAGTTCCAAATGCCGGTCTTGATGCTTTAAAGAACCTAGATGAAAGAGGAATCATCATCCCAGGATCTGAAGTTAGAGAAGGAGATATCCTAGTTGGTAAGATTACACCAAAGGGTGTATTTGAACCAAGTCCATCAGAAAAATTAATTCACGCCGTTATCGGTGAAAAATCAAGAGAATATAGAGATTCATCACTTCGTGTACCACATGGTGGCGGTGGTGTTGTTCAAAGTATTCAATATTTCTCTAAGAAGAATGGTGATGCTCTACCAAGTGGAGTAAACGAATCGATTAGAGTTTATGTAGCTAAAAAGAGAAAAATCTCTGAAGGGGATAAAATGGCAGGACGTCACGGTAATAAGGGCGTTATCTCCAAGATCCTTCCAAGAGAAGATATGCCATACATGGAAGACGGAACTCCAGTTGACATCATGTTAAACCCACTAGGGGTACCATCTCGTATGAATATCGGTCAGATCCTAGAAATTCATTTAGGTATGGCTGCAAGATATTTAGGTGTTAAAATAGCAACTCCAGTATTTGATGGTGTTGATGATGATGATTTAGAAAAGATTATGGCTGAAGCTGGCGTTGAGCCAGATGGAAAGACAGTTTTATATGATGGACGTACAGGCCAACCTTACGAAAATAGAATTTCAGTAGGGGTCATGTATATGATCAAGCTTTCACACATGGTCGACGATAAGCTTCATGCGAGATCAGTTGGACCATACACACTTGTAACTCAACAGCCAATGGGTGGTAAAGCTCAAAATGGTGGACAGAGATTTGGGGAAATGGAAGTTTGGGCATTATATGCTTACGGTGCTGCACATACACTTCAAGAAATGCTTACTGTTAAGTCAGATGATATGCTTGGAAGAAACAAGGTCTATAGTGCAATTACGCATGACAAACCAGTTCCACAGGCATCCATTCCAGAATCATTTAGAGTATTAACTAGAGAATTACAAGCACTTGGCTTATATGTTGAATTAATTGATGCCTCTTCAGGTGAAAACGAAGCAGGAAAATCACTTGTCGATAATAACCCAAGCAAGTTTAGAGGAGGAGGGTTTCGCTAATGGCTAAAGAAAAATTAACACTACACGTTAAATCATTAAAGCTTTCAGATGAAGCACTCAAGGCGTTAACGCTCTCCGGTATTGATCAACTTGAAGACTTTAATACCTTTAATTTGAAGGAATTAAATATGCTTCTTGGTGATTCATTCGAAGAAATTAAAACGATTCTAAGAAGATACCAACTTCCAAGAAATTTAGAAAACTTAAATTTAAGCAGTGAGATCGTATCGATTCTTACACATGCTAGAATTGCAGACTTAAAGGAATTTTTAGAATTTGATCGCCATGCATTATATCATCTTTTCGAAGACGATTTAATCCTTCGCACAGAGATCAATAATCTATTAGAGCTTTATGGCTTTGACCCATTAAAGGAACATGCCCATACACCAGAAGCTGCAATCATCGAAGAAGTCGAAGAAAAAGAAGATATCTTAGATATTGACTTATCTGAAAGAATTCACCGCCATGTACAACCAGTACGTAAGGGATATGGTTCAAGAACCTATTCCCATTTAAAGATTCGTTTAGCATCACCTGATGAAATTAGACAATGGTCATATGGAGAAGTAAAAACCCATGAAACCATTAACTATAGAACTTCTAAGCCTGAAGAGGGCGGACTGTTCTGCGAAAGAATCTTTGGACCAACTAGAGATTATCAATGTGCATGTGGTAAGAAACAAAGCGGTAATAAAGGCCAAATCTGTAACAAGTGCGGTATTGAAATTACTGAATCTAAGGTTCGTAGAGAACGTATGGGTCATATTGAATTAGAGGCTCCAGTCGTTCATACATGGTATTTAAAGAACTCTCCATCACGCTTAGCTATCCTTTTAGGAATTAAAGCGAAAGCCTTGGAAGAAGTTGTTTACCATGCATCCTACATCGTAACCGATGCAGGAACTGCACCTTTATCTAAAAAACAAATTTTATCTGAACAAGACTACAGTGCATTAACTGAAGAATACGGTTCAAGATTTACAGCACTTACTGGTGCTGAAGCTGTTAAAAAGCTTTTACAAGAATTAGACCTTGATAAGGAAGTTAAATCCCTACGCAAGAAATTAAAAACTTCTTCTAAGCAAAAGAGAGACAGAATCATCAAGAGATTAGAGGTTGTTGAAGCCTTCAATAATTCTGATAACAAGCCTGAGTGGATGGTTATGGATGTTATTCCAGTCATTCCACCAGATCTTCGTCCAATGGTTGCTCTAGATGGTGGACGCTTCGCGACAACAGACTTAAATGACTTATATCGTAGAATTCTAAACCGTAACAACCGTTTGAAGAAGCAAAAGGAACAAATGGCTCCACGCTTAATCACTAAGAATGAAAAGCGTATGCTTCAGGAAGCTGTGGATGCATTATTTGATAATGCGAAGCGCGGAAAGAAAGCAGCAGTCGAAAGAAATAGACACTTAAAATCATTATCAGATATGCTTCGCGGTAAGCAAGGACGCTTTAGACAAAATCTACTTGGTAAACGTGTAGACTACTCAGGACGTTCCGTAATTATCGTTGGACCAGACTTAGAAATGTACCAATGTGGTATTCCTAGAGAAATGGCGATTATTCTATTTAAGCCATTCGTCCTAAGAGAGCTACAAAGATTACAGGGTAATGATGCAAATGCTAAGAAGAATGCTAACTCCAAGTACGAAAAGATGGATGATGATGTATGGGCAGCTTTAGAAAAGGTTGTTAGAGAACATCCAGTTCTATTAAACCGTGCACCAACACTTCATAGACTTGGTATCCAAGCATTTGAACCAAAACTTATTGATGGTAAAGCAATCCGTCTACACCCACTGGTCACTCCTGCGTTTAACGCGGACTTTGACGGTGACCAAATGGCGGTCCACGTTCCACTATCTAATGAAGCACAAGCAGAAGCAAGACTTCTTATGCTAGCATCCAATAACATCCTTAACCCTAAGGATGGTAAACCAGTCGTTACTCCTTCACAGGACATGGTATTAGGTAACTACTATTTAACAATCGAAGAAAGACTTGAAAGAAAATTCGAGCCTAAGAAGTTTGTTAGAGAAGCTAGAAAAGAATACGATGAAAGACGTGCAGTGATTAGACAAGAAGAACATGATTTTAAAAACAGAAACGAAGGACATTTCTTTACGAATTTTGATGAAGCTTATCTTGCATACCAGCATCAAGAAATTGGATTACATACAAGAATTATTGTCGATCCAAGATCAATCAATCAAGCTTTCTCAGATGAACAAAGAAATAAATATTTAGTAACAACGCTTGGTAAGCTAATCTTCAACCGCATTCTACCTCCAAGCTTCTACTATTTAAATGAACCTTCAATTGAAAACCTAGAATTAGGTACACCAAGTAAATACTTTATTGCTAAGGGAGTTAATCCTAAGGATGTACTTCCAACGCTTGCATCACCTTCTCCTTTTAAGAAGAAGTTCCTATCCCAAATCATTGCTCAAGTCTTCAAGCAATTACAAATTTCTGAAACATCTAAGATGCTAGATAGACTTAAGGATTTAGGATTTAAATACTCAACCGTATCAGGTATTACTGTATCATTTGATGACATCAACGTCTATTCAGGTAAGCACGCTAGAATCGATAAGACCAATAAGGAAATCGAACAGATTACCTCATGGCACGAAGATGGTATGGTTACTGATGAAGAACGCCGTGGCTTAATTATTAAGGAATGGCAGGAAGCACGTGATGATATCCAAAAAGGACTTATGGAAGAATTCGATAAGGATAATAACATCTATATGATGTCAGATTCCGGAGCCCGTGGTAACGCATCGAACTTCGCTCAGCTTGCTGGTATGCGTGGTCTGATGAATAACCCTAAAGGTGAAATTATTGAAGTTCCAGTTCAGGCATCATTTAGAGAAGGTCTTACCGTTTCTGAATTCTTTATCTCGACCCATGGTGCGAGAAAAGGTTCTACCGATACAGCGTTAAAAACCGCTGAATCAGGCTATTTAACACGTCGTTTAGTTGACGTGAGCCAGGATGTTATTGTTGTTGATGAAGATTGTAAAACTGAACGTGGTGTCTTCATGGAATCCATTATGGATGATACGAAGGAAATCGTTCCTTTATATGATAGAATCGTTGGCCGCTATGCATCTAAGGATGTTGAACATCCTAATCCAAAGGTTAAACAAGTTCTTGTTAAACGCAATGAACTGATCACTGAAGAAATTGGCCAAGAAATCTTAAAAGCAGGTATCACAGGAGTTGAAATCAGAAGTAACTTAACATGTAATTCCGAAAACGGAGTTTGTGCGAAGTGCTATGGTAGAAACCTAGCAACCAATACGAGAGTTGAGGTTGGTGAAGCTGTTGGGGTAGTTGCTGCACAGTCTATTGGTGAACCAGGTACGCAGTTGACCATGAGAACATTCCATACCGGTGGGGTTGCTTCGGCATCAGATATCACACAGGGTCTACCTCGTATTCAAGAATTGTTTGAAGCGAGAAATCCAAAAGGTAAGGCTGTTATTTCAGAGGTTGACGGTAAGGTTAAATCCATTGATCGTCAACGTGGTGGTATTTCAATTATTACAATCGTTGATAGTCATGAAAAAGAATTTAAGTATACAATTGATCCAAACGTTGAAGCACTAGTTAGAAAAGGAGCATCCGTTAAGGCTGGTCAAAGACTAACTCTTGGTTCAATTAATCCAAAAGAATTACTTCGTGTTGTTTCTGCTCAAGCAGCTGAAACATATATCTTAGAAGAAGTTCAAAAGGTATATCGTGCACAGGGCGTTGAAATTAGTGATAAGCATATTGAACTGATTGTTAGACAAATGCTAAGAAGAATTTCTATCGTTACTGAAGGAGATACTGAGCTTCTACCAGGAACAGAAGTATCCGTTTCAGACTTTAAGAGAGCAAACCGTGCAGCATTTAAGGATTTCAAGAGACCAGCAGTTGGTCGTCCAATCCTTTTAGGTATCACGAGAGCATCACTTCGAAGTGACTCATTCCTATCTGCAGCATCCTTCCAGGAAACGACACGTATCCTAACTGATGCAGCAATTAAGGGTAAGACTGATGAACTTCACGGCTTGAAGGAAAATGTCATCATCGGTGGCTTAATTCCTGCGGGTACTGGTATTTTAAGAGAAGCTATTTTCGAATATGACAGATCAAATACCTATAACGAAGAAGAAGAATTAGATTATTAATAACGAGAAGGCATAGCGATATGCCTTCTTATTTTTTATAATCAATCCTATAGATAAGATGATGTATAATATAGATACAAATGATATGAGAGGTTATTATATGAGTAAAGTTGTCGTTATTGGTGGAACCAATATAGATATATTTGCATACCCCCATCAAAGGATTGTGATGAAGGATTCTAATCCTGGATATATTTCAACATCCCTTGGTGGTGTTGGAAGAAATATTAGTGAAAATCTTGCTAGATTAGGATTAGATGTAACACTCATTACTGTTTTAGGCAGGGATGAAGCTGCAAATTGGGTTAAGGCTGAATCTAAAAAAATTGGATTAAAGCTATCTATCGTTGAAGTTGATCAAACACCATCCTATATCGCGATTTTTGATGAGTTTCATGAGGATTTAGTGAGTGTAGCAGCCATGGATCAGCTAGCCTCACTCGATGCAGATGAAATATTAAAGAGAAAAAAGATCATCAATGATGCGGAAATTATCGTCATGGATACGAATCTTTCATTTGAAACCATGGATGTTATTTTTGATCAATTTAAGCAAAAGATTTTTGTCGATGCTATCTCTAGTCAAAAGGCTATTAAAATTAAACCCTATTTATCAAAGATATTCGGCTTAAAATTAAACATTATTGAAGCAGAGCTATTAACAGGAATCACCTATGAAACCATGGAAGACTTAAATAAAATGGGTGATATGCTTTTAGAAAGAGGCGTTAAAGAAGTATTTATAACCCTTGGTGATAAGGGTGCATATTATACCAATTTAAGAGAAGCTATTTTTAGAAATGCTATCCCTGTAAAAATCAAGAATTCAACTGGAGCTGGAGATGCATTTTTCGCAGGAGCAATCTATGCGAAATTGCTTGATAAAAACCCACTATCCTACGCAATGGCAAATGCAGTTTTAAATTTATCTGATGAAAAATCAGTTTGCGCAAGTTTGACTAAGGAAATACTTGAAGAAACAGTAAAGGAGCTAAGTCTATGAGAGAATATATAAATATAAGTCAAGAGGTAAAAGAAGCATTAAAAAATAATAAAGCAGTTGTTGCATTAGAGTCAACAATTATTAGTCATGGTATGCCATACCCTGAAAATGTTAAAATGGCACTCAATGTCGAAAAAATTACTAGAGCTGAAGGTGCAGTTCCTGCAACCATCGCGATTCTAGATGGAGTCATTAAAATCGGATTATCTCCTGATGAAATTGAAATTCTAGCTAAAGCTAAAAATGTTTATAAGGTTGGCAAAAGAGATTTTGCTTATGTCGTATCTAAGAAGCTAATAGGAGCGACTACAGTTTCTGGTACGTCACTTGCTGCAGCAATGGCAGGTATTAAAGTGTTTGCTACAGGCGGTATCGGAGGTGTGCACCGTGGTGCTACTGAAACGTTCGATATATCTAGAGATTTAGAAGAATTATCTGAAGTAGATATTTGTGTTATCTGTGCTGGAGCTAAATCCATTTTAGATCTAGGATTAACATTAGAGTATCTTGAAACCAAGGGTGTTGAAGTCATCGGCTACCAAACCAAGGAACTGCCAGCATTTTATTCTAGAGAATCAGGGTTTAACGTCAATTATCAACTCGATACCCCAAAGGAAATCGCATCCCTATTAAAGGCTAAATGGGAATTAGGACTCCACGGTGGAGTAGTAGTTGCTAATCCTATTCCTAAGGAATTCAGTATGGATGCTAAAATTATTAATGATGCAATTGATCAAGCATTAGTTGAGGCTAAATCATCAGGGATTAAAGGTAACGAAGTCACTCCATTTTTATTATCAAAAATTAAGCATATTACAGAAGGTTCTAGCTTAGAATCGAATATTGAGCTTGTTTATAATAATGCGAAGCTAGCAGCTCAAATTGCATTTGAATACGCGAATAAGATTGAATAACTACCGTTTATCTAAGATATATACGTTTAAAGCCTTGACATATCAAATATCTTTGTTATAATCTTAATGCTTGCATCATTCAAGTAGAACTTCGAAAGGTTTACATTTTCATCTTTTTAATGTAAAGCGTTTAAAAAAAACATATGAAATTAGTTGGATCAAATCACGAAATAGCTCAAATAACAATTTCTAGACTACAGTTTTCATTTTTAGTGAATTGTAGTTCATTTCGAGAATAAGCTATAAACAAAGGATATTTATATCCTTTTTTTGATGGATTCACACAAAATCACACAATCAAATGATGTAAAAAAAGAAAAATGTAATATAATAGATTTAAGTGGTTTTTGAAAAGAGGAATTTATAATGGATTTATTTAAAAAATGTTATCAATATGACACCGCTAAAAAGGCGCGTGAAGGTGGATACTATCCATATTTTCACGAGTTAACAAGTAAACAAGATACTGTCGTTCATATGGAAGGCAAAGAGATGATTATGATTGGGTCTAATAATTACTTAGGACTAACATCTCATCCCGAGGTTATTCAAGCAGCTGTCGATGCCACGCTTAAATATGGAACAGGTGTATCTGGATCAAGATTTTTAAATGGTACTCTAAATTTGCATAAACAATTGGAGCATGAACTTGCTACCTTTTTAAACAAAGAAGACTGTACAATATTTTCAACAGGATTCCAAAGTAATTTGGGAATTATATCTGCAATTGCTGGTCGTAATGACTTGATTTTTTCTGATAAAGAAAATCACGCTAGTATTTATGATGGTACTCGTTTAAGTTACGCTGAGACCATTCGTTACGAGCACGGTGATATGGCTGATCTAGAAGCCAAGCTTGCCAAAGCTCCTGAAGCTAAGGGTAAACTCATTATCACTGATGGTGTTTTCTCAATGAGTGGAGATATCGCTAAGCTTCCAGAAATCGTAGCTTTAGCTAAAAAATATGGTGCAAGAGTCATGGTTGACGATGCACACGGCTTTGGAGTCATGGGACCTACAGGTCGCGGAACTGCAGAGCATTTCGGATTAGAAAAAGAAGTAGATATTATCATGGGCACATTCTCAAAGTCTTTAGCAAGTCTTGGGGGATATGTTGCTGCTGAAAGTGATGTTGTCGATTATATTCGCCACAACTCACGTCCATATATCTTTTCTGCAGCTATTCCACCAGCAAACACCGCTGCAGCACTAGCTGCATTACACGTGCTTCAAAGAGAACCAGAAAGAGTAAAAGCTCTTCATGATATATCTGAATATATGAGACAAGGATTAAAGGCTAAGGGATTAAAGATTAGAGATTCAAAAACTCCAATCATTCCAATATTTACTTATATGCCTTTAAGAACAATGTTTGCATGTAATCAATTGTTCGAAGAAGGCGTTTATGTCAATCCAGTGTTGCCACCAGCAACACCAATTGGCGAATGCTTAATTCGTACAAGCTATACAGCAACACACACTAAAGAACAGATGGATATCGCAATTGAAAAAATAGCGACAATCCTAAAGAACTTAGAAGGTTTTGAGGAATAAAAATGAAGGTAATCGTAGTAACTGGGGCATCGTCTGGTATAGGACTTGCTATGACTCAATATTTTTGCCAAAAGGGTCATCATGTTTATGGCATATCTCGTACAAAAATGCACGAAAAAAATGTCAGAAGTATTCAGGCAGATGTAACAGATTATAAACAACTGAAACAAGCATACGAAGATATTTATGAAGTCGAAGGAAAAATTGACGTTTTAATAAATAATGCTGGTATGGGTATTTCAGGAAGTGTTGAAGACACATCCTACGAGGATGCAGCTTATTTAATGAATGTCAATTTCATGGGCGTTTTTAACTCTACAAAAGCAATGATTCCATTACTTAGAAAAAGTGGTGGTGGTAAAATTTTAAATATGAGTTCTGTAGCAGCCAGACTTGGAATTCCATTTCAAGCTTTTTACTCAAGCTCAAAGGCAGCAATTAATGCTTTTTCTGAAGCTTTAAATATTGAACTTCATCCATTTAAAATTCAAGTATGTTCAATCATGCCTGGAGATATTAAAACAGGTTTTACCAAAAATAGAAAAAAGAATGAAGTCGACAGTGTTTTCTATAAGAAACGTGTTGATAAATCAGTTTCTGTTATGGAAGAAGATGAAAGAAATGGCATGGATCCTGAATATGCAGCAAAAGTCGTTTTAAAGCTCATTGAAAGAAAAAGAATTCCACTTTATAAAACAATAGGATTTAAATATAAAATATTTGTACTACTTCATAAATTTTTACCAGCTAAACTCGCTAACAACGTCGTAGGCATGATCTACGGGTTTAAAAAGGAAAAATAAAACAATGAATGAACATCATCATGTAATGCTAAAAGCAATAATGGCTGGTCTTTTTATTGGGATCGCTGGTTTGATTTTTCTTTCTGTAGAAAATAAAATCGTTGGTTCAATTTTATTTAGCTTTGGTCTATTAATGGTCGTATCTAAGGGCTATTATCTATATACCGGCAAGGTAGGATATCTACTCCCATTTGAAAAAGGTTATTTGTTGGTTTTAGGTAAAACACTTATGGGTAACTTCATCGGTATTACCTCAGTAGGATTGCTATTTAGATTTTCAGGAATGACTTCAGTTATCACTCAGGCAAATCAATTATTGAATCTAAAAACTTCAAATCTTTGGTATGAAACACTTGTTTTATCCATATTATGTGGAATGATGATGTACATCGGTGTTCAAAGCTACAAGGTGATGAAGCATGATTTTCTAAAGATTCTCATCGTTATATTTGCAGTTGTTATATTTATCCTCGCAAGATTTGAACATAGTGTAGCAAACATGCTATATATTGCTTTAGGTAACACTTGGTCTTGGAAGGTATTACTTTATGTAATGATATGGGTCATAGGAAATGGAATCGGAAGCATTTTACTCAACTTAGCAGAAGTCAAGCTAACTAAGGAAATAAATTAAAAATAAGGCTGGTCAACTGACCAGCCTTTTCTTTACACTTTGCTTGTTATTGTTTTTTATATCCCCTATAAAAAGGAGATTTTGAATTTTTAAATAAGTCTTTTTTAGCATCCTTCACAGTTTTATAAAGTAAAGCTTCGCTAGGATCCTCTACCGTATCCTTAACTTGATCTTTCTTTTGTTTTATGTTTTTCGAATCGCTAGTGATGATAGATAAATTTAACTTTTTTTCATAATCAACTACAACTGGTTTATGTTCCTTATATATTACATCAGCTATTTCTCTCATTTGGTTGTGACTTATTTTAGATGTTTGATTTTTTTTGATGTACTCATTCATTTTTTTAATTAATTCAGTATAATGAATAAACTGTTTTTTCACAGAAGCCTTTGCAAATCGAGATTTTAGCCGAGACTCATCACTGCCAATAACTGCAATCTGATAAATCGGTATATTCTTAACAAGCTTGTTATCTTTTAAAAAACGCTCTAGGAATTTTATGTTTCTATCTGTCTTAACAATTTGACTTGAAATACTCTCCTTAATCGTATGATCTTTGTATGGATAAGCTCTTGTAATTTCTTTCTTGAAATCAATTGTCACATCTCCAAAAAATGGTTTTGTTTCAATCATTAATATAAACTCAGAAGCAATCACAATAAAATCAAATTCTATATCTAAACCGCGATGCTCAAGTCGAATATCATGTAAACATACTAAAGGTAGTTTCGATTTTTTTATTTCATTGTATACATTTTTCTCACTAAAGAAACTGTTTTTGATAATCAATAATTCTTTTTCAATTTTTGCTCTTGAATCCTTAGATGCGTAATCCATCAAGGACAACAACTCATTCGAATGCACACTTTGCTCAAAATTAAAATCTTTAACGAATTCAGGTTCTTTAATATTGGTATATCCAAAGTCATTACTATTAAGTTCCATGTCTCTATCCCCCATAAAAACAAATTTTCTATTAATTTTACTCTTATTATATCATTTGATTAATAAAATATCCTAATTATTCATGATTAGCAAATCAAAACCCAATCATTCTAGCCAGCGATATCTCATTTTTTACGCTTTTTTAACACAAAAACATTGACATAATAATCGATTCGTTATATAATTAAAACGCTGCGTGAAATACGCGATAAGTAAACCCCATTTTTGGCTCTATTAAGCCAAAAATAATTTTTAAACAACAAAATGAAACACTTGGATATGTGTTAGAAGAAAGGAGATCTACAAATGCCAACAATTTCGCAACTAGTAAAAAACGGAAGAACGGACAAAAAGTACAAATCTAAATCACCTGCACTCGGATATGGTTTCAACAGCCTAGACAAGAAGGAATCAGATTATACTTCACCTCAAAAGCGCGGGGTATGTACACGTGTTACAACCATGACACCTAAAAAACCTAACTCAGCTTTACGTAAGTATGCCCGTGTTCGTTTAAGCAACCAGACAGAAGTGACAGCCTACATCCCAGGTATCGGTCACTCACTGCAAGAACATAGCGTCGTGTTAATTCGTGGTGGTCGTGTCAAAGACCTTCCAGGAGTACGTTATCACATCATTCGCGGTACGTTAGACGCATCAGGCGTCGCAAACCGTAAGCAAGCGCGTTCTAAATATGGTGCTAAGCGTCCAAAGGCAGGCAAAGCAGGAACACCTGCAAAACCAGCTGGTAAAAAATAAGCTTTAAAACAAAAACAAAAAACTAAAATTACGAATAAGAATCGTTTAAAAGAAAGGAAGAAGGTGAACTCATGCCACGTAAAGGACATATTGTAAAACGCGACGTTTTACCAGATCCAATTTACCAATCAAAGCTAGTTACTCGTATCGTCAACACTATTATGGAAGACGGTAAAAAAGGTACGGCTCAAGGCATTTTATATGGAGCATTCAACCGCGTTAAAGAAGCAACAGGACGCGAGCCAATTGATGTTTTCAATGAAGCATTATCAAACATTATGCCTGTTCTAGAAGTTCGTTCACGCCGTATTGGTGGTCAAAACTACCAAGTACCAACTGAAGTTAGAGCCTCAAGAAAAACAACATTAGGATTAAGATGGTTAATTAATTACGCACGTCTGCGTAATGAGAAAACTATGGAAGAAAAATTAGCGAAGGAAATCATCGATGCATCACAAGGATTAGGTGCAGCAGTGAAGAAACGTGAAGATGTACACCGCATGGCTGAAGCAAATAAAGCATTTGCTCACTATCGCTGGTAAGTAAGGAGATTATAACTATGCCTCGTGTATTCCCATTAGAAAAAGTCCGCAATATCGGCATTATGGCCCATATTGATGCGGGCAAAACAACGACGACTGAAAGAATTTTGTTCCATACTGGTAAAATTCATAAAATCGGTGAGGTTCACGATGGTGCTGCTACAATGGACTGGATGGAACAAGAACAAGAAAGAGGGATCACTATCACATCCGCTGCTACAACAGCGTATTGGCATGATCACAAAATCAATGTCATTGACACCCCTGGTCACGTTGACTTCACGGTTGAAGTATCAAGATCACTTCGTGTATTAGATGGTGCGGTTACCGTACTAGATGCACAAGCCGGGGTAGAGCCACAAACAGAAACTGTTTGGAGACAAGCCACCGAATATAAAGTTCCAAGAATCGTTTATATCAATAAGATGGACAAGATTGGTGCAGATTTTGAGCGCGCTATCAAAACAATCCTAAATCGTTTAGGTGTTAAAGCATTTCCGATTCAATGGCCAATTGGCTCTGAATCAGATTTCAAGGGTATCATTGATATCATTGAAAGAAAAGCTTATCTATACGACGGAAATGCTGAGGAAAACAGTAAAGAAATTCCAATTCCTGCGCATTTGAAGGATATCGTTGAATTAAAGAGAGAACAACTCGTAGAAGCTGTTGCAGATTTCGATGAAGAAATCATGATGCAATATCTTGAAGGAGAAGAAGTCTCTATTGAACAAATTAAAAAAGCAATCCGTGTAGGAACGCTTGCAGTTAAATTTTTCCCAGTTATCTGTGGATCATCATTTAAAAACAAGGGTGTTAAGAAAATGCTTGATGCAGTGATTGACTACCTTCCAGCTCCAACGGATGTTGCTGCTGTTGTTGGTCATGATTCCAATGGTAATGAAGTTTCTCGTCATCCTGACGATAACGAAAAGTTTACAGCATTAGCATTCAAGGTAATGACTGACCCATATGTTGGACGTTTAACGTTCTTCAGAGTTTATGCAGGTCAAATTACTTCTGGATCATACGTATTAAACACAAACAAAAATAATAAAGAACGTTTTGGTCGTGTACTTCAAATGCATGCGAACCACCGCGAAGAAATTAAAGAAGTATTCGCTGGAGATATCGCAGCTGTCGTTGGTTTAAAAGATACAACAACAGGAGACACGTTAACTTCTGAAAAGGATGATATCATTCTTGAAACAATGATTTTCCCAGAACCAGTTATTAACGTAGCCATCGAACCTAAGACAAAGCAAGACCAAGATAAAATGGGCGTTGCATTACAAAAGCTTGCTGAAGAAGACCCAACATTTAGAACATTTACTGATCATGAAACAGGACAAACCATTATTGCTGGTATGGGTGAACTTCACCTAGAAATCATTGTTGATCGTATGAAAAGAGAATTTAAGGTAGAAGCAAATGTTGCTGAGCCTCAAGTATCCTATCGTGAAACGATTGCAGGAGAAGCCGACATTGAAGGTAAATTCGTTCGTCAGTCTGGTGGTAGAGGACAATATGGTCACGTTGTGATCAAGTTTGAACCAAATCCAGGTAAAGGTTTCCTATTTGTTGATAAGGTTGTCGGTGGTGTCATTCCAAGAGAATACATCCCAGCAGTTCTAAAAGGACTTGAAGAAGCATTACCACAAGGTATTATTGCTGGCTATCCATTAATTGACATTAAAGCGACGTTGCATTACGGTTCATACCATGATGTCGACTCCTCAGAAATGGCATTTAAGATTGCAGCTTCAATGGCTCTTAAAGAATGTAAGACAAAAGCATCACCAATTTTATTAGAACCAATTATGGACGTAGAAGTTGTTGTACCAAATGATTATGTGGGTAACGTTATTGGAGATTTAACTTCAAGACGTGGTCGTTTAGAGTCTCAAGAAGGCCGTGGAAACGCTGTTAGCATCCGTGCTAACGTACCTCTATCAGAAATGTTTGGATATGCAACATCACTTCGTTCAAATACGCAAGGACGTGCTACATTTATGATGCAATTTGCTCGTTATGAAAAGTGTCCAAAATCAATTATGGAAGATGTTATTAAAAAGCGTGGATCAAACTAATCCACTTGCAAAAACACATCTTTTCATATACAATAAATATGGTAAAACAAAACAAAAATAAAAATAAACTCATATAGGAGGAAATTAAAATGGCAAAACAAAAATTTTTAAGAACTAAGCCACACGTTAACATTGGCACAATTGGCCACGTTGACCATGGTAAGACTACTTTAACAGCTGCTATCACTACAGTATTTGCAAAGCAAGGATTAGCAACAATTAAAGACTACGCATCTATTGACTCAGCTCCAGAAGAAAAAGAACGCGGTATTACAATCAATACTGCACACGTTGAATATGAAACCACTAAGCGTCACTACGCTCACGTTGACTGCCCAGGACATGCTGACTATGTCAAGAACATGATCACAGGTGCTGCTCAAATGGATGGTGGTATCCTAGTTGTATCCGCTGCGGATGGTCCAATGCCACAAACTAGAGAACATATCCTACTTGCTCGTCAGGTTGGGGTTCCTAAGTTAGTTGTATACATGAACAAAGCAGATATGGTTGATGACGAAGAACTACTAGACTTAGTCGAAATGGAAATTCGTGAATTATTAACAGAATATGATTTCCCAGGTGACGATATTCCAGTCATCCGTGGATCTGCTCTTGGTGCATTAAACGGCGAACCTAAATGGGAAGCTACAGTTCAAGCTTTAATGGATGCAGTTGATTCTTATATCGACCAACCAGTAAGACAAACTGATAAGCCTTTCATGATGCCAGTTGAAGACGTGTTCACGATCACAGGTCGTGGTACAGTAGCAACAGGTAGAGTTGACCGTGGACAAGTTAAAGTCGGCGACCCTGTTGAAATCGTTGGTATCACTGATACGAAGCAAACAGTAGTTACTGGTGTTGAAATGTTCAGAAAATTACTTGACTATGCAGAAGCTGGTGACAACATCGGTGCACTTCTTCGTGGTGTTACTAGAGACCAAGTTGAACGTGGACAAGTATTAGCTAAACCAAAATCAGTTAACCCACATTTCAGATTTGAAGCGCAAGTTTACGTTCTTTCAAAAGAAGAAGGTGGACGTCATACAGCGTTCTTCTCAAACTACCGTCCACAATTCTATTTCCGTACAACTGACATTACAGGTGTTATTACACTTAAAGAAGGTACAGAAATGGTTATGCCTGGTGACAACACAGTCATGGTTGTTGAACTAATCCACCCAATCGCTATTGAAGAAGGAACTAAGTTCTCTATTCGTGAAGGCGGACGTACCGTTGGTGCAGGTTCAGTAGTTACAATTCTTGAATAGTATTCTATAAAGAGGCTTCGGCCTCTTTTTTTTATCCAAAAATGGTGTTATGATTAAAGATAACGTAGATGAGGTGTCAAATGAAGAAATTTCTATTCGCAATTATAATTTCTTTTTCGTTATTTTTCTTAAGTGCTTGTGTTAGCTTTGTCGATGTATCTGATATCGAACTCATCTTAATTGATGAAGGATTTTCAATTATTGAGTATCAGGAGTCACAAAAAAATCGAATGAATTTGACCTTAAGTGACTATTGTGAATGTGAGGTCAGTCGAGTGATTGAAGGAAGACTCAATCAAATCACTGAAGTATACGTATTTGAATTTGAGAAAAGAAGCCAGGCGGTGGATTTTGTAAAAATTATTGAAAATGATGAGTTTATAGAGGTTATTAGCTTCAAGCTATTCGTCAGATATGGCAATATAGTTGTACTTGCAGGTAGTCTAGAGATTATAGAGTTATTTGAGGGTATGTAAATCATTTATATTAAAAATGGAGTTTAGAGACTTCATTTTTTTCACTTTGATTAAAAAAATGTTAGATTGAGTTAATGCAAGCAAAGCCATTCATTTTTACTTTAAATATGATAAAATATGAGTAATCAAAAGAGGTTGATCAAAGATGATTGTTGACACACACGCACATTTAAATACAGATGATTTTAAAAACGATTTAGAGTCTATTTTAGATCGAGCGAAATCAAATGGAGTTGAAAAGATTATTTGTATCGGGATGGATGAAAGCTCAAATCATTTAGCGATAGAAATAGCAAATAAACATGAAATGGTTTTTTCAACAGTTGGAGTTCATCCAGGCTATGTAGACACATCAACTACGGATCATTTAGAAAGTCTTTTGCATCATGATAAGATTGTAGGTATTGGTGAATGTGGACTTGACTTTTATTGGAGAAAAGATAATATTGAACTCCAAAAGAAAGTGTTTCAAGAACATATTGAGTTAGCAGTGAAAACAAAGCTTCCCCTAGTTATTCACACAAGAGATTCATTTACTGAAGCCTATGAAATGCTACTTCCATATCAAGGAAAAGTTACTGGAGTATTCCATTGTTTCTCATCAGATTTAGAGGATGCGAAAAAAGCGGTTGATTTAGGATTTTATATTGGTATGGATGGACCGATCACATTCAAGAAAAATGAGATTCTTGTTGAAATTGTTTCACATATTGACTTAAATTATATTTTAGTGGAAACGGATAGTCCTTATATGGCACCCATGCCATATCGAGGAAAAAGAAATGAACCTGGCTATACAAAATATGTTGTTGAAAAAATAGCGGAAATCAAAGGATTAACCGTAGAAGAAGTATCAAGAATTACAACAAAGAATGCACATGAATTATTTCATTTAGGAGGATACAAAGCATGAAGAAAAAAATACTTTATTTATTATTAGCAGTATTCAGTTTAATTACCTTAGCAGGGTGTTCTTTTGCACTGCGTGCAGAAACACCTTATCAATCACCTACACCTTATGAACAGCTAAGAATTGATATGATTGCTACAGTAGAACCTTCAGTGGTTGCTGTAAAAACTGAGACAGGACATGGTTCAGGAATTATTTATAAGAGTGAACCAATTTTAGAATCTAGTGAAACATTATACTATGTCATGACGAACTACCACGTTGTTGAAAATGGTGGTGAAATGACGATTCATTTTGGAAGCGGAAAAACTGACATACCTGTTGTTGACTATGCAGGCTATGAATTATATGATATCGCAGTTGTCAGATTTAAGACAAATAAAACACTACGTGTTCATAATGTCGCACCTATCAACGATAACACAATTACTGAGATCGTTAAGGGTCAAGATGTTTACGCCATTGGATCTCCGCATAACCTAGATAAGTTTAACTACGTCACTCAAGGTATTGTAAGCTTACCAACATTTGCATATAACGGAGTTGTAGGTCTAGCAATTATGCATGATGCAGAATTAAATCCTGGAAATAGTGGTGGACCACTGTTTAACTTAAAGGGAGAATTAATCGGGATTAATGTCGCTAAAATTCCTACAGTTTCCTCAAAGGATGGTACGATTGCTGCTGAAGGTTTAAACTATTCACTATCAATCAATAAAATCGCTCCAATTGTTAGAAACTTTAAAGCAAGTGATTATCAAGAGGTTGTTAGAAAACCACGTATCGGTATTTCTGTACAAGAAGTAGAAATATTCCTACAGGAAAATGATGCTTCATTACTTCCTCCTAATCCTGTTGGAGTTGTAGTTGTTGGATTTGATCAAACAAGAAATGCTAAGGATTTCTTAGAAATGTATGACCTAATTATTTCAATGAATGGATCACCTATTACATCAATAGCAGATATTGGTGCACAGCTTGTTGGTGCTAAATTTGGTGACTCACATGTCATCACTGTGATGCGAAAAGTTAATGGTTCATTCGTAGAATTATCCTTTACAATTATCTTATCATGATTGCGAAACAAGTCTTTGATAAATTACTGAATAAGGGCTTAACTATCGCATTTGCTGAAAGTATGACAGGTGGTGCGGCAACCTATGAACTAATGAAAAATCCAGGGGCATCCAAGGTGATTTCAGGAAGTATAGTAGCCTATAGTGTTAAGCAAAAACATAACCTTTTAAACATAACTCTAGAGGATATCAATAAGTATGGAATTGTCAGTAAAGAAATCTCTACTATTATGGCGAGAAAGGTTAAGGAAACTATTGGTTCAGATATTGGGGTTGGAGTAACTGGGAATGCTGGTCCAACGCTACAGGAAAACACAACCAAGAAAGAAGCTTGGATATCCATTTTTTACAAGCATGAAACTCAAGTGTTTTACATAGATTTAGATCAATTGGATCGAGTAGAAGCAATCGAAAAAACAGTTCGATTTATCTACGATAATCTAAGCGTTATTCTGCAATAAAAAAGGATTCAAAACAAGTTGTATTATCATATCATATATGATATAATGATTTGGCATAAGATAGATAATCCTTGTCTTATATAGACCATAGACCAAAAGGAGGTGGAACAGATGAAAAAATACGAAGTTATGTATATCATCCGTCCAACTGTTGAGAGCGAGAACATTAAGCAAATCGTAGGTAATTTCAATCAAATATTTGAAAACTACAGTAGCAAGGTTCTTGAGATCAAAGAGTTGGGGCTAAAAGACTTAGCTTACGAGATTGATCACTACAAAAAAGGGTATTACGTTTGGCTACTTGTAGATGCTACTCCAGAAGCAGTTGCTGAATTTAATCGTGTAGTAAGAATTACTGAAGAAGTAATTCGCTTCATTGTTGTAAAGGAAGGCGAATAAATTATGATGAATAGAGTTATTCTGGTTGGTAGAATTACCAAAGATCCAGAAATTAAATCTACCCAATCTAATATAGCCGTCGTTACCTTTACGCTTGCAGTCAACAGACAATTCGCGGATCAATCCGGCGAAAAACAAGCTGACTTTATTCAATGCGTCGTTTGGCGTAAGCAAGCAGAAAATTTAGCACGCTTTGTTAGAAAAGGTGCACTCTTAGGTGTTGAAGGACGCATTCAAACAAGACAGTATGAAGCGGACAACGGCACACGTTATGTTACAGAGGTTGTTTGTGATTCAGTCCAGTTTTTAGAAAGCAAGGGCGACACAACAGAACAACCAGTAAGAGAAGAACAAAATACTTCAGAAAACGACGAGTTCTACGAAACAAGTAAGCAACTCGCTGCAGAAGAAGATTTACCATTTTAAGGAGGAAACATCATGCAACAAAATAGACGTGGTGGCGGATTCAAGAAGCGTAAGAAAGTATGTTACTTTACACAAAATAAAGTAGAACACATAGATTTTAAGGATGTTGAGCTGTTAAAGCGTTTCGTTACAGACCGCGGTAAGATTTTACCAAGAAGAGTAACTGGAACATCAGCTAAATGGCAACGTCCACTTGCTATCGCTATCAAGAGAGCTCGTCACATGGCGCTTTTACCATTCGTAAAAGACTAATTAGCTAAAATAACAAACGCCCATATCGATGATATGGGTTTTTATTTTACTTTTCTTGATAAAAATGAATATCCTAATATTTATAGAACTGCAGCTGCGTATAATTCAGCAACCTTATCCCAATTGATTACATTAAAGAATGCAGATACATGGCTGGGACGTATATTTTGATAGTTCACTAAGGGCTTTTTCTCAATTTGCAGATAAGATTAACCCAAAATTTAGCTCAAATTTAGGACAAAATTCCATAATAGAATAGGTGCTTACACGATTTGTCTTCGATTTACACGATTACAGGTGATCTTACACGATTATAACGTGTAAATTTATTTCCATTGAGAAAAGTACAATATTAATTGGAATAAAACGTACATATAAATTGGAATAAAAACTTTACAATTATTGGAATTGGTGTATACTAGAAGTGGAGGTAATACCTATGATACCTGATAATTACATGAAAAGAATTATTGAAACGGAAGTTGAAAATAAAATGAAATATAGTGGAGCAGTAGTTATCGAAGGTCCAAAGTGGACTGGTAAATCAACAACCGCTGAACTTTATTCTGAAACTATTATTAAATTACAGAATCCTATTACAAAAAAACAGTATCAAACTTTGGTAACCATTTCAAAAGACGAAGTACTTTCTGGTAAAAAACCGATTTTATTTGATGAATGGCAAGAAGTTCCTGAGATTTGGGATTTTATAAGACTTGATATAGATGATAACAAATATAAAGGAGCTTATTTACTTACAGGTTCTACAAAAAAACAAAACATTAACATATCTCATACAGGAACTGGAAGAATTAATTCTATATACATGCGTCCTATGAGTTTATTTGAAAGTGGAGATTCTAGTGGATTAGTTTCGTTAACTGATCTATTTGAAGGTAAAAAAATCAAAGTAGCAAAATCAAAAACAAGTATTAATGACATCGCTCACTATATTTGTCGCGGAGGATGGCCAGGTAGTCTAGAATTACCATTAAAAGAACAACTTGCTATTCCCAAAGACTTACTTGAAAGTATTATATCAAAAGATGTAGATGAAGTTGATGGAACCAAAAAAGACAAAGATAAAATTAGAAAACTCATACGCAGTTATGCAAGAAATATATCCACATTAACAACCAGTAAAACGATTTATAAAGATCAAGAAAACGAAGGTATTTCTATTGACTATAAAACATATGAAACTTATATCAATGCACTTCAAAGATTATATATTATCGAAAACCTTAAAGCTTGGTCTCCAGCCATTAGAAGTGCTAGTACAATCAGAACATCAGATAAAAAGCAATTTGTCGATCCAAGTATTGCTGTAGCTGCTCTGGGTTTGTCAGTAGATAAACTAAAACAAGACTTTGAAACATTTGGATTCTTTTTTGAATCTATATGTACTAGAGATATCAGAGTCTATGCGCAATCGTTAGATGGTGAAGTCTATCATTACAATGATTCATCTGGATTAGAAGTGGATTTAATTATTGAGTTGAGAGATGGCAGATGGGCTGGAATTGAAGTTAAATTAGGGGAAAACGAAGTTGAGAAAGCAGCATCAAATCTTCTAAAAATTGCTAACATTCATAAAACGAAAAAACCTTCATTTTTGATGATACTTACAAACACAGAACTTTGTTATCAAAGGGAAGATGGTGTTTATGTTATACCGATTGGTTGTCTAAAACACTAATTATGATAAAAACTATAGAGAATTACATCAACACTATTTTAAGAGGTCAAAATGCACTAGAGAGGTGAGTTAAAATGAGTCTCCCTAAACTAATCAAATATGCAAGTAAACATTATGATTTTCACTACGTAACAGGTTCGATTGCGGAAAAAGATATTGAGAAAATTGTTTTAAAGATATTTGTAATTTATTAAATATATACCCTAAATTCAAAATCCAATATTTTTTGTTAGAAACACCGGAATTAGTAGGTGAAATATATGGATAATGATTTGTGTAATGGATTTGCTAATCCACTAAAAGGTGTAAGAACCGTAGGGACTAAGGGAATAGCCTATTGATACGCTGGTGGGTACACCAGTTTGGATAGGAAGCCCCCACTTCTATTAAGTGGTGGGTAGTTCACAGATAATATCTTTATATTATTATTAAACGTGATATAATATTTTTAAAGTAGGTGAGCTCGTGAAACGATGGCTTTTTCTCATCATTGCGTCTGTCATATTCATTGTCAGCGTAATTTTATACACACCTTATTTCAACTTTGAATCGGGAGCACAGTTTTTCCTTTTACTTCTCATGCTATCTGGCATGATTTTAGTCTTTGCTGCATTTTACATCTCACTGAACTATCAAGCAAGACAAAAGGTAAAAACACTTCAAAACAGATTGTCGATGTGGACAAAGTTGTCCTATCACGTCAATCAGGTTGGCGATGAAGTCTTTAATGAATTACCTATAGGAATTATTGCACTAGATGATGAGTTTGAAATTAAATGGGCAAATCCGCATGCAAAAGCAATTTTTGATGCAAAAATTGCCGGAAAGAATTTAAAGGATGTTCATCCACAACTGCATTTATCAGCAATGCAAAACAAGATCAATTTTACAATTCAAATTAAAAATGATACCTATGACGTCATATACCGCTCTGAATATAAGTTTTTCTATATATTCAATGTGACGGAAAGAGAACAGGTTAAACAAAAATATTTAGACCAAATTCCTGCATTAGGAATCGTCTATTTAGATAATTTAGATGAAGCAATAGGATCTATGGATGTTTCAGAACAATCCTCACTTAAGGGTGAGTATTTAGCTGCAATTGCTGACTGGGCAAATAAGTATGATGGATTTTTAAAGCCATATGCAGATGAAAGACTAGTCGTTCTTTTATATCGTAAGCAACTGAATTTAATGATTCAAGATAAATTTGATATCCTAGATAAAATTAGATCCATTTCAACTGCAAACCAGGTGAGAGTATCTATTTCAATGGGTGTAGCTTCATGGGATGTCGATTATGAAGAATTAGGTATATACGCACAAAACGCCGTTGAACTCGCTGAAAAGCGTGGTGGTGACCAGGTCGTTGTGAATATCCAAGATCAAAAGATTGCATATTTCGGTGCTAAAAATGATGCTGCTGCGAAGAGCTCACGTGTAGGGGTCAGAATTAACGCTCAAACAATTAAAGACTTTACTGATAAAGCGTCTAACATATTTGTAATGGGACACAATCAAGCAGATTTAGATGCATTTGGTTCGATGATTGCTGTATACCATATGGCAAAGGTTAGTAAAAAACCTGTATATATGGTAGTCGATGAAGCGAAATTAGATAATACAGTGATTAAGGTTTACGAGCTTCTAAAAGAAAAAATGCCTAACTTTACTGAAAATGTAGTTACATCTGATGTAGCAATCACACAAGTCAACGAAGAAAGTTTATTAATCGTTGTTGACTCTCAGTCACCAAAGATTGTTATGTCACAGGAATTACTGAAAAAAGTAAATAAGCTTATTGTTATCGATCACCATCGAGTTGGTGAGGATACATTTGATTCCATATTTAGTTTCATTGAACCATACGCATCCTCAACGATAGAATTAGTTATGGAGCTTTTAAATTTCTATAATACAGAGGAAGTTATTAAAATATCACCATTTGAAGCGACCATCATGTATGGTGGGTTAGTGGTAGATACCAATAACTTCAGCTATCGTACAGGTTCAAGAACCTTTGAAGTGGCATCCAAATTAAAAGATTTAGGTGCTGATATTACGGATGTCAAATTATGGCTACGTAGAGATTTAATGCGTACGCTAGAAATTAATAAATTATTAGGAAACGTCGAAATATTTTTAGACCGTTTCGCATTTGTTGTGACATCAGACATTTATGATGATAGAATACTGCTTGCACAGGTTGCAGAAGCATTACTTCAAATCAATGGTATTGATGCTGCATTTATGATTTCAAGAATGGGAAATGACAAGGTAGGTATATCTGCTAGATCCTATCAACAAGTTAACGTACAGATTTTGATGGAGGCTTTCGGTGGTGGTGGGCATTTAAATAGTGCTGCAGCTCAAATCGAGAATCAATCATTATCTGAGGTATATAATCAATTAAAAACATACTTAGAGCTAGAGTATGGTGGAGGAGGAGAACTCGTGAAAGTTATTTTATTAGAGGATGTTAAAGGCAAAGGTAAGAAAGATGATGTGATTGAGGTTGCATCAGGGTTCGGTCAATTCTTAGTTACACAAAAGAAGGCAATGTTAGCTACGGATGAAAACATGACAGCATTAAACAAAGCGAAGGAAGAAGCGTTTTTATCTCAACAACGTCATATCGATTTAATGAAGAAATTAAAATCAGAGATTGACAATAAGAAAGTGACATTAGGTATTCAAATTGGTCAAGATGGTAAGCTATTCGGTAGTGTAACAACAAAACAAATTGTTGAAGCATTCGAAGATGCACATCATATCTTAATCGATAAGAAAAAAGTAGAATTATCGAGTGATATCAATTCTGTAGGTATTTACACCGCTACAGTATCCTTACACAAAGACATTAAAGCACTATTTGAAGTCCATATCGTTGAAAAGTAGGTATTAGATCATGGCGAAAAGCTTACCGCATCATCATGAAGCTGAACAATCCGTTTTAGGTACTATATTTTTAGATCCTAAAGAAATTGTTTCAGTGGTTGACCAACTGAATAATGAAGACTTCTTTGAACAAGCGCATCAATTAATTTTTGAAGCAATGAAGGAGTTACATAACAATACGATGAAAATCGATTATACTTCAGTCGCAGCTAAGCTTGAAGAAGGTCAAAACCTTCAAAAGGCTGGTGGGATGAAGTATCTTTTAGCGTTATCTGAAACGGTTCCTTCAACCAAGCATTTAGAAACCTATGTAGAGCTTGTTAGAGATGGATCCATGAAGCGTCAGGTCATTCAGCTCGCATCTGAAATATTAGAAACTGGATATTCCGGAGATATGGATGCAAATGAATATTTAACGTTAGCGGAAGAAAGTATTTTCGCACTCGCACAAAAAAGAAAAACCTCTGAGTTTTCTGAGCTTGCTGATGTTATTAGAGAAGTTAAAGAAAAAACAGAGAAGAATAGAGATAAAAAAGGTGGTATTACCGGTCTAAGAACTGGATTTTCAAACCTTGACCAGCTTACAGCTGGACTTCAGCCAGAGGAATTAATTATTCTAGCAGCGCGTCCTTCAATGGGTAAATCCGCATTCGCAATGAATTTAGCGTTAAATGTTGCTAAACGTAATAAGGATGGACAAGCAGGAGTTGCTATATTCTCTTTGGAAATGAGTAACGAGCAGCTTGCTGCACGTATGCTATCCTCAGAATCTAATATTGAAAATAATAAGATTAAAACAGGGCATTTAACATCTAGAGAGTGGCAATTCCTTGAAGGTGGGATGCAGTCTTTATCTAAGTTACATATCTCATTTGATGATTCAGCAGCAGTCAGTGTTGCAGATATAAGAGCAAAATGTAGAAAGCTTTCTCAAGAAGGAAAACTTGATTTCGTAGTCATTGACTACCTTCAATTAATTAAGGGTGACGATAGATCCGGAAATAGACAAGAAGAAGTAGCAAAGATTTCTAGATCTTTAAAGCAAATGGCAAGAGAATTGAAGATTCCTATCTTAGCACTATCTCAGTTATCCCGTGAAGTTGAGAAGAGAGAAGATAAAAGACCAGTGTTAGCTGATCTTCGTGAATCTGGTTCGATTGAACAGGATGCCGATATCGTAATGTTCTTATATAGAAATGATTATTACGTTCATAATCCAGAAAATAAGACTGGTGAAGTTGAACTATCAATAGCGAAAAACCGTCAAGGTATGGCAGGTATTCGTTTAGGATTTAGATTTGATACTGAATTCTCTAGATTTACTGCTCAATCTGATCGTGATGACGATACGATAAAAGACTAATTAAATCAAAAAAGTGCTCTCATTCACATGTGAAAGGAAGCATTTTTTTTGTTTTTGTGAATTAAGAAATATAAAAACATACGAAAACTTTAAAATAATAGTTGTTTCTTTGTATTTTTTATAGTATTAGGACATATACGCTCTGTTCAACTATGAAATCAAAATGATAGAATACAAGTAACAAACA
This sequence comes from Tenericutes bacterium HGW-Tenericutes-2, assembly GCA_002839095.1. GTDB lineage: Bacteria > Bacillota_I > Bacilli_A > Acholeplasmatales > Acholeplasmataceae > Peloplasma. Next base: position 108,409 of record PGXL01000004.1, read on the forward strand.
AGGTAGAAAATCGATGGGGGATACATGCTTTCCAATCTAGATTGGTATGGAAATTAAACACTTGGAAGGATCAATTAACGAAAATAGAATACTATGTTAATGGAACACTGAGTTATACACAAACTCTTTCCTATGATTCAAGTGGAAATGTAACTTCAATCCTAGACACTCGCTCAAGCTATTTGACTATTAACTTTGAATGGAATGGAAGGGATTTGACTAGAAGACAACAATACTCCTCTATAACTCAAATGAAATATGATGATCAAGGCATAAGAACCTATAAAAATTCAGGAGGAGTTACAACTACATATACATTAAATGGATATCTAGTTCTTCTTGAGAAGATAGGAACTATCACAATTTATTACACTTATGATCAACAAGGTGCATTACTCAGTATGAACTACAATGGCACAGAGTTTTTCTATATTACAAATTTACAGGGTGATATCATAGAAATGGTAGACATCAATGGCAATACTGTGGTTAAATATAGATATGATGCATGGGGGAATATCATCTATTCATGGTATGATACCGGATTAGGATACAATTTAGCAACAATCAATCCATATCGATATCGCGGATATCGTTATGATAATGATTTAAAGCTTTATTATTTACAGTCAAGATATTATGATCCTTCAATTGGGAGATTCATTAATGCGGACTCTGTGAATTATTTAGATCCTAGTGGATATACAGGATTGAACTTATATGCTTATTGTGGAAACAATCCAGTCATGTTTACAGACAGCACTGGACATGCACGTGAATACTGGTATATTGCAGTAGGCTTAGTTGCTGTATTAGCAATTGCAACTGTGATTACATGTGGTGGTGCTGGAGTTGCTTTTGCTGCGATTGGATATGCTTCCCAGGGAATCACATTGGTTGGATTATCTACCACTGCAACTGTGTTTGCATACGCAACTGCTGGATCAGCAGGAGCTCTTGCTGCAGTAGGAATGTTTTCTGCAATGTCATCTTCATCAATCGAAGAGTTTGATGATTCTGGTGGTATTGCCCTAGCAATGACTGCTACTGGCGGCCTTGTAGGTGGTTATATTGGATATCTTGCAACAAGACCAAGCTTTTATAGAGCAATGTCAGCTGCAGAGGTTCAAGCAGTTAAAGATAGTGGATATTTGCGTGGAGGTAAAGAGGGACAGACATTCTTCACCAATACACCGTATTATTCCTCCGGGACTGCTCAATCTCATTTATCGTTGCCTACATCACCTGATTATATGATGCAGTTTAGAATATCAAATAATCCAAATATTTATGGACCTCAAACTGTTAGATCTATATATGGATATAATGGCGGTGGAGTCGAGTTCTATACGTATGATCGCGTTAAAGTCATTATCGAGAGTATCTGGAGATTGAAGTAAAGGAAGGTATTTAAATGAGAACACCAAAAATTATAATCTCAGAACCATGGGATTTTATAAATCCAAGAACTAATGATAATTCAATGACCTTTTCACACAAAAAACAGGTTGAATACAAAGGCACAAAAGTTGATCTTGTTAGATTAGTAAAACCATTTGAATACCTGGGACAACAAGTTGAAATTCTAATTTTGGTACCTAGATATCAAAAAAAGAATAACAAGACATTCAATATATTAATCGTTGATGAAGATACATCCGATAACGTAATTGACAATGCAAAATATATGTTTATTGGTTCTCTTGAACCCTAATTCAATTACAAAGGTTTTTGACAAGGACAAATCAAACATGTGAATCGATCACCCCAAATATATAAATGAAGTCAAGAAACCCAGTGCATAAATGTTTATACACTTTCTCAATATTTGTCATGCTTATGTCTGACTACATTACTCCAGTCATGCATATTGATCTAACTGGGGAATCATTGCTACTTATATTAGGTGCTATATTTATAGGTGGACTGATGGGTGGAACTGCTTGTTTATTTAGTAAAGCTGATAGTGAAGATCCATGGGGAGCATTCTTTGGAGGCTTTATCAATGGTGCAATAAATACTGCAGGTTTAGCAGCTGCAATAGCAACAGGTGGTATGTGGGGATTAGCAATAGCAGCTGGAAGTGGATTTGTCGGTGGTTTTTTAGGAAATACTGCCAATCAATTTATATCATATGATAATTTTAGTTTTGGATTGGCATTAACAAGCGGAGGTGTATCCGCAGCTTATAATATGATTATCTTTGGTGGTTATATTCTCTCTGGTATAGGTGTATACGGAACATGGGGAGAAAGATTTATCCAAGCAATAGTTTCAAGCATATTTTCAGTCGCTGCGCAAGGTTACATCGGTGGTGTTATGATTAATCCAATTAGATTTTGGGAGAAAAGAAATAGTTTTTCATCTGTTAAGCAAGACAACGCTGGTATGAATATATTACTATGGAGATAGAAAAATGAAGAAGGTAAAATTCAGAATCTTAATATACGTGCCAATATTTACATTTTCACTATTACTTATATCGGTATTTACTTTAATATTGATCTCACCTTACCTAAACAATGATGAATCAATAGCGGTTAAAATGGCATCAGTTTTTTCTCTTACTATAATTCCATTAACATTATTTATGTATACTTTCTTTACTATGTGGCCAAGTGTGGAGTTTAGTGGAAATGGAATAGAGAAAACATTGTTGGGAAAAAAACAAAGGTTTATTTCTTGGGATGATGTATATGAGATAAAAAGAATCAAAACAGGAATTGCAGAGTGGTTGTTTTTCTCTAAAGTGAGTTTGGAGGGGAAAACAATTGACAAATGCAGAAATAGAAAAGACAACATTTTTATAGTGAGCACCAAAGAAATTGAAGAAGTGATTGAACATTTCGCACCTAATAGACTATTGAAATAATTCATTTCAATATTTATTAAGTGTAAAAAACCAACTACATGGATTCATCTCATAAGCTTTTTAACTGTAATATACAATAGTTGGTATGCAGGACTTGATATTATTGCTTATTGTGGAAACAATCCAGTGATGTACTCTGACCCCAGCGGCAATTTTGCGATATCACTAACTGTGCTGGGATTGATTATTGGTGCAGTCGTTGGTGCAGCAGCAGGAGGTATAGTCGCTTACAATATAGCAAAAGATCATGGTGAAGAAGGTTGGGATCTTGTTGGATGGACTGTATTAGGTATTTTTGGTGGTGGAATAATAGGTGGTGCCCTTGGTGCTGGTGCAGGGGCACTAGTAACACATTTTACTGGAATAACAGGACTATCTGTTACGAAATACAGTATAGCATTCACTCACAAGGTCACAGTATTAGGACATATGCCGGGATATATTGGTGCAGCTAAAGCAACTGGATCAGGATATTATTTAATCTCTGAGAAATTATATCAAAGTCTTACCCCTGTAGAAAGATGGGCAAGCAATCTTCAGTATTTGAAAGATGCTCATACATTAGGAACCCAGTTTGTAGTTGCACCAGATTATGTGGTTCGTGCAGGTGGAACATTATGGCAAGAGATTCAGTATTTAATTGAACAAGGGATAGCTTGGATTTTTGGGTAAACATTTAAAGAATGGAAGTTGAAATCGTGAATAAAAAACAAGAAGAAGCTTTGAATGATATTAGCAAACTATTAATGCAAAAAAGAGCAAAACTTATCTCATTTGAATATTATGAAAAAATATTCGGAAATATTGTTTTAAAAATTGAGTATCAAAATGAAGATCATCTTTTTGTGACGGATCGAAGCGAAGTATATCATAACGGTAAGTTTTTATTTGAATTTAATCAGGCTGGTTATGACTATTACAAAAAAACTTCTAAATCACCTTCTGTCTATTTTCTTATGAAAGCAATAGACGAGACATTAAAGTAAGGTTAGTATTACTAATGAACTTAATGTAGCTATACTAATAGCAACGTTATCGCGGACTAAACTGTTCTAGTGTTAAGTATGACCAAACAATATGTGTTTTATGAAGTTAGAATATTTAGACTAAGGAGTGTTCAAAAAAACATTCCTTTTTTTATGCAAAATGTACAAACAAAATTTTTAATAATGCCACATTATGTCATAAGCGCTTCATATACTGAATACATAAGAAGTGCTAAAATATATGAAATAAGAAAAATCCAACAAAATAAAAGTAAAAACCATTCTGCTGTCTATTGTAAAGATGAGGATTATAAAATTTTTAAGTCAATAGTTTTAAAACTGATCGAAAAAAATTAATGATAGAAAGTAGGTTTTATGTTGATAACATTAAATTATAAGATAACGGCACTATACTGTAGATTATCAAGAGATGATGATTATCATGGCGATAGTGCCAGTATTCAAACTCAAAAACAAATGCTTGAGCAGTATGCTAAACAAAATCAGATTCATCATACGAATTTCTATATTGATGATGGTTATTCTGGTACATCATTCGAAAGACCTGGCTTTCAATCAATGATTGCAGATATTGAAAAGAATAAAATCAGCACCATTATCACTAAAGATTTATCTCGACTTGGTAGGGATTACTTAAAGACAGGTTATTACCTTGAAAACTACTTTCCAGAACATAAGGTAAGATTTATCGCTATTAATGACAATGTGGATAGTAGTAAAGAGCATCAGGATTTTACACCATTTAGAAACATTATGAATGAATGGTATGCCAAAGATATCAGTAAGAAAATAAAATCAGCCTATCACACCAAGGCACTTGAAGGTAAATTTACTGGTCCATTTGCACCTTATGGTTATATGAAAGACCCAAACAATAAACACAAGCTAATTGTTAATCCTGAAACTGGACGAGTAGTTAAACGGATATTCGATCTAGCAAGAAGTGGATTAACGACATTCAAGATTTCAATGATAATGAATAAAGACAAGATTTTAAAACCTAGAGCACAAATTATAAAGGATCATGGAAAATATGTCATGGACCAGTTTATTAAATATCCTTATGATTGGAGTTCAAGAAGTGTTCACGCAATGTTGAATAACACCGAGTATCTTGGACATCTTGTCTGCAATAGAAAAATATCTAAATCATTTAAGGATAGAACACTTACTAATGTTCCAAAGGTAGATTGGATTATTGTTAAGAACACACATGAAGCACTAGTTGATGAGGAAACATTTGATATGGTTCAATCAATCATTTCTGTAAAGCGGACAAATGTCAAAGAAACACATACTTATCAAATGTTTGTAGGACTTCTCAGATGTCCTCATTGTGGCAAGACATTATCATTTTCAAGATACAATAACAGAAAGAGTTTTGGATCCTATGCGTGTTCAACTTATAGAAGATTTGGTAAAGGGTATTGTACAACACACTACATCAGCTATGAAAAGCTTTACAGCATTGTCTTAGAAGATATTAGTAAGCACTTAAAACAAGCGAAAATCAATGAGGAATCAATTTTAAAGCATATTCTTGAATCTAATCAAATCAAGCAACAAAAGAATTTAAATAGACACCAAAAAGATGTTTTAAAATTTGAGAAAAGAGTTGAAGAGATTAATATCTTAATCAAAAAAATCTATGAAGACCGAGTAAATGAAAAAATAAGTGAAGAACGTTTCACAATATTTTTAAGTGATTATGAACAAGAGCAAAAAAACATCAAAGAAGATATTAACTATTTAAGATTAGAACTATGTGACTATAAAGATAAAAAAGATGAAACCGATAAGTTTTTAAGTATCATAAGAAAATACACTTATACTAATGAACTGGATGCAAGTATATTAAACGAAATGATCGAGAAGATACTAATCTATGATGCAGAAAAGGTAAACGGAGAAAAACAACAAAGAGTTGACATTTATTATAAGTTTGTAGGAATACTGTGAAACGAGTGAAAAACATTTGATTTTGAAGATTTTACTATAAAAAGAAGTTACAACTTGATATAATGAAGGTATAAAAACAGCTATGAATTAGTTATGCTGGGGTACAGGCATATTACTCCAGTGATGTATATATACCCAATCATCTATAATGCTGCTTTAGTCACGAATCAACAAAACACACATATTGCAGCACCACAAAAAATGATTGATTCACTCTAGAAGAGAAATGTTGATATAAAGAAAAAAATAAAATAAAAAAAATGAGAGTATAGTATTTAAACTGTACCCTCATTTTATTTACATCGTATATTCTAATATTACTTCAAAGTAAAAGTTAACATCCAAATGTGTTTTTCAAAGCTTGCAAGTGTTCCGATTACTAAATCAGCAGTCACTTCATCTCCATGATCTTCAGCTAATTTCAATACTTCCTTAAGTTCAATTGCTAATAGCTTGAAATCATCTAAAACATGTTTAATCATTTCTTCTGGTTTTTCAGTTCCACTAGCTTCCTTAATAGATGTTAATGCTAAATATCCTTTAAGGTTAGAAACTGGATTTCCACCAATCATTAACAATCTTTCTGCATAAGCATCATAAAGCTCATTCACTTCATCATAAAATTCTTCAAATTTTGCATGTAGTGGATAAAAATTAGGACCTGTTACATACCAGTGAAAATGATGTAACTTCGTAAATAAAACACTAAAATTTGCTACTTGCTTGTTTAAAGCTTGATATAGTTTTTCCATTTTTATACCCTTTCCTTTCGTTTTTATACACCTCTATTATACCACAACATTAATCAATTTCCAGTGGATACACATTTCAGCAAGTATTACATAATTCGTTATTTTCACGCTATTTTTTGTGGAAAAATCTTCTTATTTATGGTAATATTGTTAAGCGGGTGATAACTATGTATGATCGATTAGAGATTATGGAAAAGCAGTTACAACAAATGCAAGATAAACTTGCTAGTGGAACGCTTGAAGTCAAAGAAATGACGAAACTATTAAAAGAATCTAGTGCTATTCAAGAGACGGTTGAAGTATACCGTTTTTATAAGTCTAAAGCCTCAGAACTTGAGGATTTAGAGGAAATGATTAAAGACGAAAAAGATGATGATATCCTAGAGATGGCACATCTTGAAATCCATAATCTAAAAGAAATCCTAGAAAATACAGAAGAAAAATTGAAGATCTTATTACTACCAAAGGATCCTAATGATGAGAAAAACGTTATTATGGAAATTAAAGGTGCAGCTGGTGGAGATGAAGGAAATATCTTTGCTGGAGATCTTTTTAGAATGTATTCTAAGTATGCTGAAACCATGGGATGGAAAATTGAAATTCTTAATGCTATGGAAGGTGCGATGGGTGGCTATACATCCATCGAATTTATGATATCAGGTAAGCAGGTTTACTCTCAATTGAAATATGAGTCAGGTACACACCGTGTACAACGTGTCCCTGAGACAGAATCGATGGGAAGAGTGCATACATCAACTGCTACAGTTTTAGTCATGCCAGAAGCTGAAGAATTAGAATTCGAAGTGAAGTGGGAAGACATTCGCTTTGACACATATAACTCAAGTGGTCCAGGTGGACAATCAGTAAACACAACAAAATCAGCTGTGCGCTTAACTCACATTCCAACCAATACGGTTGTTGCATGTCAAGAAGGTAAGAGTCAGCATGAAAATAAAGATAAAGCATTTAGATTATTAAAAACGAGAATTTTTGACGCGATGATTGAAGAACAGCTCGCTAAAGAAGGCGAAGAACGTAGTAAGCTCATCGGTCGTGGTGATCGTAGTGAAAAGATTAGAACCTACAACTATCCACAAAATAGAGTATCGGATCATCGTATCGGATTAACACTCCAAAGACTTGATGTCATTATGGAAGGTAAAATTGAATTAATCTTAGAACCTCTACAAAATGAATTCCAAAAGCGTCAACTTACAGGAGAAATGAAGTGACATTCGAAAAGCTCCTAAAATTGGCATATAAAAAAACAAAGGATCATCAAAAAGAGGAAGAAGCAGTTAAGCTTTTACTGATGGAACTATCTAATCAAGATCCTCATCTATTTTTCTTAAATCTTAAAAATGAGGTTGATCCAATCATTGAAAAAGACTTTTTAGAAAAATTAGATCTTTATATTCATCATCATATCCCAGTTCAACACTTAATTGGTCACTCCTATTTTTATGGATATAAACTGATCGTGAACGATCATGTTTTAATACCAAGAGGAGAAACTGAACAATTGGTTGAACATGTATTATTCTATTACGATAAATACTTTAATAATGATCAATTAGATGTTCTTGATTTAGGTACCGGTAGTGGTTGTATCGGACTAACTTTATCTTTAGAAGAAAAGAACTTAAATGTAACGATATCTGATATCTCTAAAGATGCTTTAGAAGTAGCAACTAAAAATAGAGATAACTTATCTGCTAATGCACAGATTATCCTAAGCGATTTATTTGAAAATATAAAATCGAAGTTTGATATCATCGTATCCAACCCACCCTATATTCCAGATAACGAACTCGTTGACTTGATTGTTGAAAAGGAACCTAGTGTAGCTTTATATGGTGGAACACTTGGAACTGATTTCTACAAAAAGATATTAGATCAATCCAAATCCTATATCAAAGAAAAAGCTTTAATAGCCTTTGAGCATGGATATCAACAAAAAAATGAGATTTACACATATGCAAAACAAGCATATCCTAATGGTATCATCATTCAACTCAAGGATTTAGCAGGTAAAGATAGATTTACTTTTGTTGGAATTGGCGGAGTTCTTAGCCAAGAATAATTCATATTTTTAAAGTTTTTAAAGCCTTAACACTGTAAAATTAGATATAATCAACTGTATAGTCATCAAAAGAAGTCATACATCTGAAATAACATCATTTCACGGTACAAAAGACTTCGTTTTGAGACTTTTTTGTTTTAAATTCTAAAAAGTAGTATATAATAAGTAAGGTTATGAAAAGAGGGTATTTATGGAAATAAGAAACATCGCAATTATTGCCCATGTCGATCATGGTAAGACTACGCTAGTCAATCAGTTACTCAAGCAAAGCGAGAGATATGATGCACATGCGCAATTAGATGATCGTGTCATGGATTCAAACGACATTGAAAGAGAACGCGGGATTACGATCCTTGCTAAAAATACAGCAATTGTCTATAAAAATTATCGTATTAATATTCTAGACACTCCAGGTCATGCTGACTTTGGTGGTGAAGTAGAACGTATTATGTATATGGTAGATGGTGTATTACTTTTAGTTGATGCATATGAAGGCGTTATGCCACAAACAAGATTTGTACTTAAAAAAGCACTTGAAGCGAAATTACTACCAATCGTTGTTGTTAACAAGATTGATAGAAAATACGCAGACATTCAAAGAACAGTCAATGAAGTATATGATCTATTTATCGATCTAGGAGCTGATGAACATCAGCTTGATTTTCCTGTTTTATACGCATCAGGAATTCAAGGGTTAGCAAATTACATTCCTCATCTAGACCTAGATATCAAAATGGAACCTATTCTAGATACAATCATTACAGCAATCCCTCAGCCAAACCAAATCGCTGAAGGTCCACTACAATTCCAACCAGCATTAATTGATTATAATGATTATGTAGGACGTATGGGAATTGGTAAAATCTATAAGGGTACAATGCGTGTGAATGACATGGCTTCTTGTGTACGTATGGATGGTTCAATTGTTCAATTTAGAATTCAAAAAATTCTTCAATCCATGGGTATGGAAAAAATTGAAGTTGCTGAAGCCTATGCTGGAGATATCGTATCTGTTGCAGGTCTTCCTGACATTCATGTCGGAGAAACCGTAACAGCTGTTGGTTACGAAGATGCATTACCTCACTTACATATCGATGAACCTACAGTTCAGATGACTTTCTTAACAAACACTAGTCCATTTGCAGGAAAAGAAGGAAAGTTCGTTACTGCATCTAAAATAGACGAAAGACTCTATAAAGAAACTCAAAAGGATGTTAGCTTAAGAGTTGACCGTATCGGAACTACAGAAGCATGGACAGTATCTGGACGTGGTGAACTTCATTTAGGTATTTTAATTGAAAACATGAGAAGAGAAAACTATGAATTTCAAGTTTCTCGTCCAAGAGTTATTGTTAAAATCGTTGATGGTGTAAAACATGAACCATATGAAGATGTTCAAATCGATTGCCCGTCTGAATATATGGGAACTGTCATTGAAATGCTTGGAGATCGTAAAGGTGATTTAATTCAAATGAACCAACACGGTGACTACTCAAGAATTCATTACATTATGCCTTCACGTGGATTAATTGGATTTATGACTCAATTCTTAACTGCTACGAAGGGATATGGTATTTTATCTCATATCTTCCTAGATTATAGACCAGTGGTCTATGATGTAGTAGGTAATAGAAGAACAGGTGCACTAGTCTCTTTAAATAATGGAATGACTACAGCTTACGCTATCGGTAGACTTGAAGATCGTGGAGATATGTTTCTAGACCCACGTATTTCTGTTTACGAAGGTATGATTGTTGGTGAATGTAATAAAGATACTGATATGGTCGTTAACGTGACCATGGAAAAGCAATTAACCAATATGCGTTCAGCAGGTAAGGATTCTACAGTTGTTTTGAAGAAACCGAGACCGATGAATCTAGAAGCTTGTCTAGCGTTTATTAACGATGATGAATTAATTGAAATTACACCAAAAAACATTCGCCTAAGAAAAGCAATTTTAAAAGCGATTGATCGTAAGAAAGCTTACTATAACGAAACTCAAGAATAAAGATGATAAACACATCTTTTTTCTTTCGTTTGAAGGTAACAATTCTGGTATAAAAATATATTTTTATGATATAATATCTAAAGAGTCCGATAGAGGAGGAATCATATGAGAATAGTGATTGGCAGTGATCATGGTGGCTATGAGTTAAAGGAAAAAATCAAAGCTTATTTCGACACCGAGAAAATTGATTATACTGACATTGGAACAAACTCAATTGATTCGGTTGATTACCCAGATTATGGGAAAAAGGTTGGCTTAGCAGTCATCAATAAAGCATACGACTTTGGTATCGCAATTTGTGGTACAGGAATCGGGATTAGTATTGCAGCAAACAAGGTAAAAGGTGTTCGCGCAGCATTAGTCTATGATGAAACGACAGCAAGACTCGCTAAAGAGCACAATAACGCTAACGTCTTAGCCTTAGGTGGAAGAACAACTGAAATAGATAAAGCCATTTTAATCATCAAAACCTTTATGGGATCCACGTTTGAACAAAGACATCAAACGAGAATTGATAAAATAAAAAAAATAGAGGGGAATGAATAGAAATGAGCAAAGTAGTGATTCTGAATCATCCTTTAATCGACCACAAAATGGCGCGTATTAGAGACAAGAGAACCGGAACCAAAGAGTTTAGAGAAAGTGTATCTGAAGTAGGTGGTTTGATTACTTATGAAATTACTCGTGATTTCAAAACCAAACCTGTAACGATTGAAACACCGATGTGTGAAATGACAGCGCATGAGCTGGAAAAACAAGTCGTCATCGTACCTATATTAAGAGCAGGGTTAGGAATGGTTGAAGGCATTCACAACATCATTCCAACAGCTAAAATCGGACATATCGGACTTTATAGAGATGAGGAAACATTACAACCTCAGGTTTACTATTCTAAATTTCCTAAAGATATTGAATCCAGTGTCGTATTGGTCGTTGATCCAATGCTAGCTACAGCAGGTTCTGCCTGCAAAGCAATTGAAATACTTAAGGCTAGAGGAGCTACCGATATTCGTTATGTAGGATTAGTTGGTTGTCCTGAAGGTGTAGAAAGACTACAGAAGGAGCATCCTGATGTCAGTATCTATCTTGCCGCTCTTGATAGTCACTTAAATGAAAACGGATATATCGTTCCTGGTCTTGGAGACTGTGGGGACCGTTTATTTGGAACCAAATAAGAGAAATAAAGCAAAAAGAATTTTTATGACCTATATGGTCGTTATGCAACTCATTTTTACTGTCATCGGATTAGCTTTAATCGGTTATTACATCGGAATTAAAACAGATCCAGACGGTAATCGTTATATATACTACACAGCAATTGGTCTAGCTGTTGGTGTTTTAGTTGGTTTTATGACCTTGTATCAATGGATGAAAAGTGAGGAACGCTATGAAAGACGTACACGTCATTAGCATCATTGCTCTGATTTATTCAGTAATCTTAGCTTTGGTAACACTTATATTCTTTAATGATTATTTACTATGGGCAATACTCGGCTCTGCCGTTGCCCTTTTTAACCATAGCTTGATGATTCAGGTCACAAAGAATAAATTAACATCCTATAAGCTTGTCACACATTTGATTCAGCGTTATGTATTTTATATCGTGATTCTAGCGATTGTATATTTTGATACAAGAAACCTAGGAACAGATATTATGATTCAATCCTATGTGTTCTTACTATTAGGAATCGCTTCAATAAAGTTTGGAGCTATCATCTATCAAACACCACTCATTAAAAAACCTAAGGAAGCTGAGGTGAAGACAAATGATACAGACAGTAATTGATTATATCAATAATCTTCCAGGATATTTTCTAACCTCATTATTCCTAATGGCTGTTATATCAATATTTGCTATTATCGTAGGATTTAGAGTATCTAAGCTGGATGCGAAGGCAAAGCCAAATTTATTTATGGTTGGAATTATTTCATTTGTGGACATGATGAATAAATTCGTTAAGGGGTATGTAGGAAAGAATTGGAGATTTTTAACTCCAATTGCATTAACTATGGCACTCTATGTATTTATCTCGAACGTTTCAGGAATCGTTGCTCTGAATTCCCCAACAAAGTATACAGCCATTACCTTTTCACTTTCAATTACTGCTTTCTTAGTCGTACAGGTTACAGGGTTTATTTCACAAAGCTGGAGACATTTTCTTGGAGTGTTTAAGCCACTACCCTTCATGCTTCCACTGAACTTGATTAGTGAAGTTACACCTATTATTTCGATGGCACTTCGTTTATTTGGCAATATTGCCAGTGGTGCATTGATATTAACTGTAGTATATAAGGGGTTTTCAAGTATTGATGTTCCATTTATCGGATGGTTATCCGTATTGTTTACACCTGCATTACACATGATGTTTGATGTAGCCTTCGGATTAATTCAAACGCTTGTTATTGTATTGTTGACTGTAATATTCGCTTCTCAAAAGGTTGATGAAGCGGATTTAGAGATAGAATAATTTATTAAAGGAGAAAAACAATGTTAACATTTTTAAATTCTATTTTACCTTTCATTTTAGAAGTTGCGCCAGGAGATTTATCTAGTGGTTTAGCTTATGTAGGAGCAGGTATTGCCGTATTTACAGGTTTTGGTACTGCGATTGGTCAAGGTATTGCTGCATCTAAAGCAGTTGAAGCAGTTGGACGTCAACCAGAAGCTGCTGGTAAGATTACATCAACGATGTTAATCGGTCAAGCGGTTGCTGAAACAACTGGTCTTTATGGTTTAATTATTGCATTTATTCTTGTATCAAAATAAAAGACGAAGGATTTGATCTAAGTGAACGAGATATTTAATGAAGTCGTACTGGCAATCGAAGAAGGATTGTATTCCGTCTTGCAGAGACCAGATATTGTCGTGCTTAATCTCGTTGCATTCGCACTTTTAGTGCTGATTATCAAAAAATTTCTATGGAGCAAGGTTACAACATTTTTAGAAGCGAGACAAGCTGCTTTATCAGAAGCGCTTGACACTGCTGAAAGTGAAAGAGCACGCGCTAGAGAACTTCAGGAGAAATCGGTAAAAGATTACGAAGCAATGAAGGAAGAAACTAGACAATTAAAAGAAAAATTAACGCTTGAAGCATACAAACAACAAGATGAAATGATAACCAATGCGAAGAAAGAAGCGAAACGTCGCTTAGACCAAGCTGAAAAGGATATCGAGTATGAAATACTACAAGCAAATGAAGACATCAAACAATCTATTAAAGAGGTTGCTTTTCTTGCTGCCCAAAAGATTGTCAAAAGAGAAATTGATGAATCCGTTCATCAGGATATCATTGATGAAATTCTTCAAGAGAGTACGAAATAATGAGTATCTCAAATTATGCGAAAGCACTCTTTTCGATTGCTAAGGAAGAAAACAAAATTGATGTCTTGACCTATCATTTCGATGATCTAAAAGATACAGTTGACAAAAATCCGACTTGGGTGACATTAATGGACTCACCAATGGTATCATTTGAAGAAAAATCAAAGATGATAGATTCTCTTGAGTATGATAGTTCATTGATCGCTTTTTTGAAAATGCTTGCTCAAAAAAACAACATTCACTTATATCAAGAAATATATAATGAATGGACCCTGCTTTCTAGAGTTTACCAAAAGATAGCACATCTTCACATTTATTCAGCGAAGCCAATTTCTAAGGAGATTGAAGAGAGATTAATAAAAGCAATCACTCCTAGATTTCCAAACCAAACGGTTTCACTTCATATTACAATCGACCCAACGCTTTTAGGGGGTCTCAAAATTGTCTATCAAGGACAATCACTAGACCATTCGGTTGCGCGCGAGATAGAAGAATTATATACAACGATTTAAGGTGGTGTAGAAATTGTCAAAAATAAAAGTTCAAGAAATGACCGAGATCATTAAAAAGCAGATCAAGTCATTCGAGCAGGACGTCAAATTAGAAAATATTGGTAAGGTCTTAAGCGTTGGTGATGGTATCGCAATCGTTTACGGTCTTCAACAAGCCATGATGGGAGAACTCCTTGAGTTTCCTCATGACGTAAAAGGGCTTGTTTTTAACCTTGAAGAACATCATGTCGGTGTTATCCTTTTAGGTGAAAGCGACAAGATTAAAGAAGGCGATTTAGTTAAAACAACTAAACGTATCTTTGAAGTACCCGTTGGTGAAGAACTCTTAGGCAGAGTTGTAAATCCTTTAGGGGAACCTCTGGATGCAGGTGGACCAATTAACGCGAAGCACTTTCTTCCTGTTGAAAGAAGAGCACAAGGCGTTATGCAACGTGGTTCTATCAATGCATCTATGGAAACAGGGATCAAGGTTATTGATGCTTTAGTTCCAATTGGCCGCGGTCAAAGAGAATTAATTATTGGTGATAGACAAACAGGTAAAACAACACTTGCTATAGATACAATTCTAAACCAAAAGGGAAAAAATACGATTTGTATTTATGTGGCTATTGGTCAAAAGGAATCCTCAGTTTCAACGCTTGTGCAGCTCTTTGAGCAGCATCAAGCTATGGAATATACAATTGTTGTAACTGCTGGAGCATCTAGAGAAGGTACCTTATTATATCTTGCACCATTTGCCGGTGTAACCATGGGTGAATACTTCATGGAACAAGGTAAGGATGTATTGATTGTTTATGATGATTTATCTAAGCATGCGGTAGCCTACCGTGAGCTATCCTTACTACTTAGAAGACCACCAGGGAGAGAAGCTTATCCAGGTGACGTATTCTATCTACATTCAAGATTATTAGAGCGTTCAGCACGCTTAAATGATAAATTAGGTGGTGGGTCAATTACCGCACTTCCAATTATTGAAACCAAAGCTGGAGACATTTCAGCCTACATTTCTACAAACGTTATTTCCATCACAGATGGTCAAATATTTTTAGAAGCTGAGTTATTTTACTCAGGCATTCGTCCAGCGATTAACGCTGGTCTATCCGTTTCACGTGTCGGCGGTGCCGCACAGTGGAAGGGTATGAAAAAGGTTGCCGGTACCATTCGTATTAACCTAGCAAACTATAGAGAACTTGAATCATTTGCTCAGTTCGGATCTGACCTAGACGCAAGCGCTAAAAAGCGTCTTGAACGCGGTAGAAAGACTGTTGAAATTTTAAAACAAGATGTTCACGAACTCGTTCAAATGCCAACACAGATTGTTACGGTTTATGCCTTATCTGAAGGATTTATGGATGATTTAAATCTAGAACAAGTAAAAGCGTTAGAATCTGAAATCGCTCAAGGGCTTCAAATGAATGATTTAGGTAAGAAGATTAATCAACACTTAGTTGAAACGAAGAGCTTACCAGATAAGAAAGAACTCGATTCCTTTATTCAAGGTCTTAAGAGGTTAGTCTAATGGGATTAAAGGATATTAAGCTTAGAATGACAGCGATTAAAAAAACAGCTGCCATTACACAAGCAATGCATAATATTGCTTTATCCAAAATCAAGAAGTCAACCGAGCTATTAAACCATTCCGTTCATTTTGTTACTAAGATTCATGACATCCTTATGTATTCGGATCAAAACACGGATGAAGCACAACGCATTACTTCAGTCAATGAAGGGAAGACAAAGCTTTATGTACTTGTTACATCAGATAGAGGGTTAGCTGGTAGCTATCATAATCAGCTATTTAAAGCCTTTCTAGAGGAAACCAAGGATTTACCTAAGGAAAGCTATAGAGTGCTTGTACTTGGTAAAAAAGGGTATTACTTCGCACTTAAGCGCAAGCTTCCAGTCATCAATGAAGAGATTATCTATAATAGAGATGATGTCGCAACCATGTACTTTAGACATTACGCTAAAATGATTAAGGAAGTCTTCCTAGACAAGATGGTTGATGAAGTCATTTTATATCATAATCACTATGTCAATACAGCAACACAAATCGTAAAAAAAGAAACTATTCTTCCTGTCGTCTTTGATAAAAAGAAGATGAAGACGAAAGAACAGTTCATCTATGATGTGAGTCCAGAAGTCATTCTCAATCAAACCGTAGATATTTATATCGAATCATCAATCTTTAAGGCACTATCCGATGCGAAGTTAAGTGAGCATGCAGCTAGAATGGTTGCTATGCGCAGTGCAACAGATAATGCAAATGATATTGTTGATCGATTACATACTTTATACCATAGAGCAAGACAACAAGAAATTACAAGCGAACTCATTGACGTCGTCAATGGTTCGAACGTTTAGGAAAGGAGAAACAAGATGCAAGGTAAAATTACACAAATTATCGGTCCAGTCGTAGACGTTCATTTTGATGACGTTCTTCCTGCCATCTATGATGCTTTAGTCGTAGAAGTCTCTAAAGATAAAACAGTAACTCTTGAGGTTGCACTGCATTTAGGAGATCATGTTGTACGTACAATTGCGCTTGAACCAACTGAAGGATTAAGAAGAGATTTAGTCGTTAATGCTACTGGTACATCAATTCAGGTTCCAGTAGGTAAAGCAGTGTTAGGTCGTATGTTTAACGTACTTGGTGATTTAATCGATGAAGGAAAACCTTTAGTTGATGCACCAAAAATGAGTATTCACCGATCAGCACCTCCTTTTCATGAACTATCTAGTGAAGTTGAAATTTTAGAAACAGGAATTAAGGTCATTGACTTACTTGCTCCTTATATTAAGGGTGGTAAGATTGGTCTATTTGGTGGTGCCGGAGTTGGTAAAACGGTTTTAATTCAAGAATTAATTCATAACGTTGCCCAAGAAAGATCAGGTATCTCTGTTTTCGCCGGAGTAGGGGAAAGAACAAGAGAAGGTTATGAACTTTATCAAGAAATGATTGCCTCTGGTGTTATCGATAAGACAGCACTGGTCTTTGGACAAATGAATGAGCCACCAGGAGCTAGAATGCGCGTTGCGTTAACTGGCTTAACAATGGCAGAGCATTTCAGAGATGAAGCGAAACAAGACGTTTTACTATTTATTGATAACATATTCCGTTTCATTCAAGCAGGTAGTGAAGTATCAGCACTTTTAGGCAGAATGCCTTCAGCTGTTGGTTATCAACCAACACTTGCTACAGAAATGGGTAGACTGCAAGAAAGAATTACATCAACCAAAAATGGATCGATTACATCAATTCAAGCAGTATACGTTCCAGCCGATGACTATACAGACCCTGCGCCAGCAACGGTTTTTAGCCACTTGGATGCGACAACAAACCTTTCAAGAAGACTGACAGAAATTGGTATATATCCAGCCGTTGACCCACTCGCATCAACCTCTAGAGCTTTAACTCCACAAATCGTTGGTAAAGAGCACTATGATACAGCACGTGCGGTTCAAAAAATGATCCAAAGATATCATGAATTACTTGATATTATTGCGATTCTTGGTATGGATGAATTAACAGATGAAGATAAGCTTGTTGTGCATAGAGCAAGACGTTTACAAATGTTCTTATCTCAAAATACACACGTTGCTGAACAGTTCACTGGTCAGCCAGGTGTATTCGTTCCTGTCAAGGAAACAGTAAGAAGCTTTAAAGAAATCATTGAAGGATTACACGACAATCTACCAGAAGATGCATTCTATATGGTCGGTACCATTGATGAAGCAATTAAGAAGGCGAAGACATTATGATTTTTAAAGTACTGACTCAGCTTGGTAAAACCTATTCAGATGAAATCGAATATACTATTGTTAGAAATGAAGATGGAGATACGGGTATTTTAAATAACCACATTCCAATCATTTTACACATTGGAAAAGGCTATCTCAAGTTTGTCAAGGACAAGCATGAAAGCTTTTTGGTTGTTGAGCAAGCAGTTGTCGAATTTAAAAATAACGAGCTTAACATTTTAGCTTTGGAAGCTCAGATGGGTGCGACTTTGGATAAAGCGACGCATGCATTTGATATGATGAAAAAAGAAAGGCTCGAATTAACAAAAAAGGAAAATATTGATTTTTCTAAACAAGAACGCGAATTAAAAGAAAACATCACGAAAAGCAAGGCAGGACAGTTGTAAGGAGGTGAAATCCTATGGATGAGCTGATTTATTTTGTATCCTTAATCGTATTCTTTTGGATAAGCCTTAGAATACTTAGAGCATTGCATATAGAAGATAAATTTGAAAAGATGAAACTTTGGGAAATCAAAGCAGGGTATTTTCTATTATCCTTAATATGTGCACATCTTTTGGCTGAAGTGATGGTTAAGGTTTCACAATTGCTTGTTGGCTATATGACTTAAGATGCATAGGAGTTTTCCTATGCTTTTTTTTCAAAAAAATGAAGGAGAAAAACATGAAAAAACTATATCTATTTATACTCACTATTGCACTCTCGATATTTGTTGTTTCATGTAGCGATATTGAATTATCTCTAGATCAAACAGATTATACCGATCAAATAGAAGCCTTAGCAGAAAGTATTGATCAAGCTGTTCCAGCTGTTGTCAATGCTAATTTTAGCTTGCCAATACATGAGGATTATGAAATCGAGTATAAATTCAATGATGAAATGTTCACGAATGAGTTTATTTATGAGTCACCATTTTATGATCGGGATGCAAGCCTAGAGTATACAATCAAAAGAGGAAAAACAGAGCTTTCATTTTCAAGTGAATTTAGACATTTATCCCTAGAATCAGGATATAACGCGACAAAGATTTACTTAACACTTCCAGTACCACTTGGTCAGGTTGGAAAAGAAGAGTATGTACAAGCTAATGTTAGAGTAGAAACAAGAAAAAATGGTGTAGGTATTATTGAACATGAAACAAATGCAGCTCAGCTTAGAGGTAGAGGGAATTCAACATGGTTTCTATCTGATAAAAAACCCTATCGTTTGAGATTTGACGAGAACACATCCATTCTTGGCATGCCAAAGGCAAAAAATTATGTATTACTTGCAGAATATGCGGATAAATCATTGATGCGCAATGTGATTACTCAAAAGATGGTATCCTTGATGGATAACCTTCCCTATAGTTTAGAGGTTAGATTTGTAGAGCTTTACGTGAATGAAGATTATAGAGGAGTTTATGTTTTAACCGAACATGTTGAAGTGCATAAAAATAAGTTTATGATTGAATCGATTCCAGGTGAAGTGAACACAGGATACTTTTTTGAAATGGATCAAAGATTCTATGACCAAAATATCACACCTGGTTGGGATTGGATAGTTGTTCGTGATATTCCCTATGAAATCAAGGAACCCGATCCAGATGATTTAGCATTCACAAGTGCGCATGCAACCTATTTAAAGGCCTATATAGAGTCTGTTGAAAATGCACTGATTGCGAAATCAAACTACAATAACTTAATTAATCTTGATAATTGGATTGAGCATTTCATTGTCCATGAGTATGTTAAAAATGTGGATGTTGGTTGGAGTTCTGTATTTATGTATAAAGAAAAAGATGGTCCACTTCAATATGGACCACTTTGGGATTTTGATTTAGCGTATGGAAATGCTGATTATATTGACTATGGTCCAGAGGGATTCTATGGAATGAGACAATATAAAAATAGAATGTTTAAGCTAATGATGGATATTCTAGAGGTAAGATTACTCTATAGAGAAGCCTATAATAATTTTTATTTCGATGTCTTACCAGAACTTTTAGAAATGATTCCTGTGCTATCTGAGTCTATTTCAGAAATGGCACATCGAAACTTCTTAAAATGGGATATTATGAATAGCTATGTATGGCCAAATCCATCAGAGGTTCTTGCACAAAAAACACATGCAGGACAAGTCCAATATGTAGTTTCTTATATGAATTTAAGAGCTGAGTGGATGCTAAATGAAATCAATAATCAAGCATTCTACTATGGAAACTTTGGAGATTAAAAAAAGCCTTGTTAGGCTTTAAAGGTCGATAAATATCGTTTCAGGTGGTAGCTCTTTGATGGCTAATAACTGATGTGAGATATCATTTATTTTAAGATCATTGGATTGAATAACGATTTGATAAGTGACATTCGTCAAGAAGCTTTTATTGACGATTGTCGCTTTTTCATTTAGGAATTGATCCATTTGGTTAATTAAATGATATCCAAATGTTATTTCATAGGAAGGAACTACTTTTTTCTGATAAAACTTAGCTATTTTAATAACATCCGCACTACTCTTTGTATATGCACGAAGTAAGCCTCCGCTACCTAGCTTAATTCCACCAAAATATCTAACAACAACGCATAAAACATTGGTTAAATCGTGATGCTTTAAAACCTCTAATATTGGAATACCTGCAGTTCTAGATGGTTCACCATCATCAGATGCACTTTGATGCTCACCAGTTTCACCGTAAATAGAAGCACTACAATAATGATTCGCCTTAGGGTATGTTTCCTTCGCATCTATGATGAAAAGAGGTATATCCTCCAGAGATGCTAGAGGGTATAGAATTCCAATAAAGATGGATTTATTGATTTCAATTTGATGAATTGTTTTTTCTTTAAGAAACTTCATAGAATCACCGTTTGAATATGTTTTACAATGTGTATAAGATAAGACACTATTATTTTATAGAGTGTGCTCTTGTAGTTATTGTAACATACTAACTAGTGACAGTCCATCGTTGATTCAGATAAAACTTGAACCTGAACTTAGTAGTTTAGAATATATTGATATATTGACAAAATAACTAATATGGAATATAATATAAGCATAAACGACAAAAGGTGATAAAATGACAAAAGAAAAACTGGATCGACTCATCAAAAAAAGAAAAGGATATCTAACAACTCAAGATGCTTTAAACGAAGGAATTCACCGTGAATATCTTTCTATGTTTGTTGAAGAAGAAAAACTGATTAGAACATCACCAGGAGTATACCAATCACCAGGAATGTGGGAAGACAAACTTTATAGCTATCAACAAAAGAAGAAACGCATGATTTACTCACATGAAACAGCTTTGTATTTGCATGGTTTATCTGATAGAGATCCTATTCAGTATTCAGTAACATTACCAAGCGGGTATAATACAACTCAAATTAAACAAAATGATCTGGTTACTTATACAATTAAGCCATCCTTATTTGATTTAGGAAAGACATTAA
This sequence comes from Tenericutes bacterium HGW-Tenericutes-2, assembly GCA_002839095.1. GTDB lineage: Bacteria > Bacillota_I > Bacilli_A > Acholeplasmatales > Acholeplasmataceae > Peloplasma. The sequence continues at coordinate 130,114 of PGXL01000004.1, forward strand.
TTCAAACAGCTATGGGTAACGATATTTATGTTTATGATATGGAAAGAACAATATGCGATATTGTCCGCTCGAGAAGCAGGATTGATAAGCAAATTTTTAATGATGGATTAAAAAAATATGCTATGAGTTCAAAGAAAAATCTATATAATTTAATGAGATATGCAAAAGAGATGGGAATTGAAAAAGTGTTGAAGAATTATATGGAAATTCTTTTATGATCTCCATTGAACAGCTAAAAGCACACATTAGAAACAAATCTAGATCGTTTAATGTTAACCCGAATATCATTTTAAGAAATGTAATTTTTGATTTCTTTCTAGAAAAACTAGGTAAATCAAAATATACTGATAAATTCATCATCAAAGGTGGATTTTTAGTATCAGCAATCACAAGAATAGATGCAAGAACAACTATGGACTTGGATGTAACTATAAAAAACCTATCCATTCAAAAAGAGAAACTTACAATATATTTAAATGAAATACTCAGGATTCCAACACATGATAATCTAGTGATGAATCTTACAGGCGTTGAGGAAATTAATGAAGGATTTGAATACCCCGGACTTAGAGCATCAATTACAGTTCATATTGATGGATTAAAAGAAATAATGAAGATTGATTTTACGACGGGAGATATTGTAACACCAAATGAAATTTGTTTTAAATACCAAACTCTACTAGATGAAAAATTCATTGAACTTAGATCGTACAACATTGAGACAGTCATAGCAGAAAAAATAGAGACGATTTTATCCAGAGGTATATTGAATACCAGAATGCGTGATTTCTACGACATTTATATCCTTAAACAGTTAAAATTACCCATAATTCATATGGATATATTAAGAAAAGCATTTATGAACACTGCAAGCAATCGAAAAACACTGGATATGATTTTGCTCAATTATCGTGACATCATAACGATGATTGAAAATGACGAAGGCATGAAAAAACATTGGAAGTCTTATCAATCTAGTTATCCTTTCGCAAAAGATTTAGAGTGGTTGGTTGTTATTGAATCAGTAAAATCTATTTTCTCATATATGTCAACATAACAAGTCCATCTAAATTTTCTATATTGACAAGTTTTAGATCCATATCATAATTACCATCAATAAAGAGTGGTTTACCTTTTCCAAGTATCTTTGGTACCACCGCGATTTGGAATTCATCAATCAAGTTTTTTTCAAGCATACCTTGAATTAAAACTCCACCACCAATTACCCAAATATCTTTTCCATCTATTTGATCTAATTCTAAAATAAGTTCTTCAATATCTGACTTAAAGATAATGTTTTCCTTATTATCTTTTTTACTGCTCGTCATAATATATGATTTCATATTCGGATATGGCCATTCTCCCATGTTTTGAATCACTTCATAGGTCTTATATCCCATAATGGTTGTATCAACTCTTTCTAGTAGTTGATTATAGCTTCTTGCAACACTTTCTAATCCATCATATGGAGTTAAAAATGCGAAGCCATCATCTAAATCTGTGATATAACCATCAAGAGTTACTGCTATATATAATACCTTTTTTCTCATATCTCAATCACCTCATTCCTATCTTATCAAAACCATTTCATCACTTCAAATAAAGAAACTCCGTCGTTTCAATAATCCAATTCTTTTGGTATAATATTAACGGTGATGAAATGTCTACAATAAAAAATGCGAAATACGTAATTAATGATCTAAAGAAAAAGGGTTTTGAAGCATATATCGTTGGTGGTGCCGTAAGGGACCATATTTTGCGTATACCCTTAACAGATATTGATATAACAACGAATGCGAAGCCTCACGAGGTTTCTAAAATATTTAAAACAAAGCCAACAGGTGTTAAATACGGAACAGTGACTGTTTTAATGAATGATGAGACCTATGAAGTGACAACCTATAGAATTGATGGAGATTACCAGGACGGTAGACATCCAGATAATGTTACATTTGCTGAAACAGTTCTTGAAGATGTAAAAAGAAGAGATTTTACAATCAACGGGCTACTCATGGATGAGAAAAATGAAATCTTTGATTATGTTGGTGGTAAAAATGATATCAATGCCAAAATCATTCGCACAATAGGTGATCCGATTGAACGGTTCAATGAAGATGCATTAAGAATGATGCGTGCCTTCTATTTTCAATCGAAGCTAGGCTTTCAAATAGACGCTGCTACTAGAGATGCGATCTATGAATCTAGAAATAGATTAAAAGAAGTAGCAATGGAACGTATTCTAAATGAGTTAATTAAAATCCTTCAAGGAACACATGTCAAGCGTGCAATTCAATCGATTGTAACAACTAAGGTTCATGAGGTATTACCAGGATTAGAAAAAGGATTTCTATATACACAAAAATTAGATGAAATGCCATTTGTTGATGCATTCTTTGCGTTATCATTTACACTCAATGGATCTGTTCCATCTGAATGGCCATTTTCAAATAAACATAAGCACCGCTATGAGATAGCAAGCATGCTTGCTAAAAAGCATCAAGATTTTGATGCATATACTTTATATACCTATGGTATTGATCTATGTTTATTAGCGAATCGTGTTAACTTTATGTTGGGTAAGTCTAAAAACCTAAAAACAAAAATTGAAAAGGATTATGAAAATCTTCCGATTTTAAGTGATCTTGATTTAAAGCTTAGAGCTACAGAGATTATCAAGTTAACCAATAAAAAAGCAGGGTCATGGTTAAAAAATATTCAAACCGAAATGGTGATTGAGGTTTTGAATAGAAGACTAAAAAATGAAAAAAGTGCACTAGAAGCCTATGTTCTAGAACACGTGAAAGAATAGGAGATTGATTATGGAATTAAACGTTAATGAAACATACAAAATAGTAGGTAAGGTTGAATCGATTAATCATGGTGTCCATTTCTGCAACACAACAGTTTTAACAGAGGAAAGTGAACATATCAATTTGAAGCTTGATTTTGACCAACTGCCATTTTTATCAATGGGAAAGGTTTACGAGTTTCAAGCACAGGCTATCGTGAAAATAGAGGATGAATTGATTCTAAAATGCTTAAAGATAACACCAGCTGAAGAGGTGTTATCCGATGAAGAACTCGCTAAGGTATTAGAAAGATTTTATGTTTACGCACCAATCCCTATGATGCAAATCAAAAAGGGGATTGAATCCTATTTAAATAAAATCGAAAATGAAATTCTAAAAAAGATTACTAAAAAGATTTATAAGGAAAATGAAAAATCGTTTTATATGCATCCAGCAGCAACCAAATTCCATCATGCATATGTTGGAGGATTATCACATCATACGTATACGATGTTAAAGCTTATTGATCCATTTATCTTTATCTATCCTTATTTAAATAAGGACTTACTCTACGCAGGAACCATTTTACATGATATGTCAAAGATTAATGAAATTAGTGGTGTTGATGGTGAGTATACTAAAGAAGGGTTACTCATTGGTCATCTTGTGATGCAAACCGTTGATATCGATCGTATAGCAAGAGAACTAGGCTATGAAGATTCTGAAGAGGTATTAATGCTTAAGCATATGATTATCTCACATCATGGTCAATTCAACTTTGGTTCTCCTAAGAAACCTCAAACTGGTGAAGCATTACTTTTATGGTTTATTGATACAATTGATTCTAAGTTTACAGTATTAGGTGAAACATTAGAAGGAACCGCAGAGGGTTCATTCACACAAATGATTTCAGTGATGGATAAAATGAAATTTTATAAGCATAAATTCCAAAAATAATTATAGAGCCATAATTTAAAAAAAAACAAAAAAAGAGGTTACTCATTCGAGTAGCCTCTTATGCTTTTATGAACTAAATCTTATAAACCACTTTCTAGAATTGTAAACCAAGTAGCGTATAGGTTACCATAGTTTGCATCATTAACACCAGTTGTTGATAATAAGTATTCATTTAACTGACGTCTATTGATTTGTCTAATGACTTCAAATCTAGCAGTTCCATTTGGATCTGTGTAAGTAGCATCTGCTAATAGCTTGAAGATTAACTCTCTTTGCATGTATGTGTTGTTATATCTTGTAAGTACAGGAGTTAAGTAGCTAGTTACTGCAGTTTGTACAGCAGTTGGAAGTACAACGCCTTCATCAGATTTTTGTTCTGTAATATAGTACTTAATCTGTGAAGCAGTTAATGTTACTGAATCTTCGTTATATACATTTAATGTAGCATCAGTAGATGATACATATTTTCCATCTTCATCATCAGAAGCACTGAATACAGCAGAAGTAGTTTTCTTCACCGATGTTGCTAGAATTAAATGCCAACCGAATGCTGATTTCACTTCTTCAAGTGCTTCATCAGTAATCACTGTTTGATATAAATCAAGGTGTGGGAACTTAGCTGCATCATCATTGATTAATTCAAGTTGTGCGTGTAATTGCATTGCTCTGTTATAGAAGACTGGATCAAGTACAGTTTGACCTGTAATGATATTTGAAGTGTTTGTAATAGCTGAAGAAAGTGTTTCAAACTTCAAGTAGAAGCCTAATTGACGATATTCAGACCATAATTGTTCGATTTGATAATCGTAAGGAGGTGTAACACTGCCACGTAGAATACGTCCTGAATTGTTAAATTCATTAGCAAGTGCTGTTAAACCTTCTGGTAATCCTTTATAATCTCCAACCTTGTTATATAGAAGTTCTACAAGTTCTACTAAACCATCAAGAACTTGAGCAGCTCCAGCAGCACCTAGATTATCAAGATATTCTTGAGGATCATCTGGTGAACCATCGCCGTTTGCATCTACATAAATTAGTAGGTGACTTACATTAATTGATTTAAAGTTGTTATATTGAAGTTCAGCAAGATCAGCTAATTTTTGATAAATAGAATAGCTTTCAGTTCCATAATGACCTTCGATATCTTCCATGTATTGTCCTCTTAATTCAGGATATACATATAATTGATTAACAGCTTCTGTATTTGTAGTTGAACCAAATGCTAGAAGTAAGAACTTTTCTCTACCCATAGATGCTGGGAAGCCAGAAGTAGCGAAGTTGTCTGCAGAGAATTGGCTGATGATATCTTCAAATTGTGTCTTGTAATCAGCTAAATCTTTAGCGGACACGGTGTAATCTGGACTAGCAAGTAAGAACTTGTTAGATGCGATATCAAGTGCTAAGTTAATACCATATGATTTTTCTAATCTAGCGAAGAAAGCATCTACTGTAATATCTTTACCGTCGATATCAGCTAACACATTACCACTCTTGTTCTTAGTAGAACCTTCATAGCCATAGGATTGCTCATAGAATATACGAACGATCTTATCGTAGATGTTTAACTCTTTATCTTCATAAAGCTTGTTGACTTTATTAGAGATATAAGTAGAAGATAATTTGCTTAAAAATACTTTATCAAACACTTCAGCTTTAATATCTAGTGCAGCTTCTGAATCACCAAAAATTTGCTTAGCAGAATCTTCTGGATCTTCAACAAGTATTCCATCTTCTGATGCTTTTTCATCAGATAGCTTAAATACTAAATAACGTGAGTTTCCAAATGTTTGTACACGTGATGAGAATGGTTTTTCTGTAGTTAAATCATTTGGGTCAGTCATTGAAGCTTCAGCAGTAAGTGTTGTATATACATGGCTTCTTAATGATGTGTTTAACTTGGTTAAGTCATCATAAGTAAGTGTTGAACTGAAAGTAGAACCAGCAGTACCAACAATTGAACCATCAATAGCAATTTCAACTTGAGAAGCTGGATTAAGAATGTTATAAATTTTTACGAATTCCGCTTTAACTTGTGCTGTTGTTAAAGCTTCATCAGCAAGACCAGTATCTCTTGATGTAGAGATAACGTATCTCTTATAGTAGTTTTCATAATCAAGAACGCTAATTTGAGCGCGGTCTTCTAGATCAGCGCCAAGCTTACCTAAAATACCTAAATCACTTAAAATCGTACGTACGTGACCATAACCCGTTTGTGATAGATCATCTAAATCAATATATCCTGGGTTACCTTCAAGAATTCTAATATCAGGAATCTTGTACCAAAGACCTCTTGAGTCTGATTTGATACTTGCTTGATATAATGCAGCATTAGCTTCATTTAAGTTAATGAAACGAACGATTAATGCATCAACATCATAGCGACCTTCCATATTGTTCTTATAATAAGTAACTAGATTTGCTTCAGAGATATAATTTGCATTGTCTTTATCAAGAACTTCAGCATCAAGTATTTCTTTTGCATGTTGTCTTTGAGTGACTCTTAAGACATAACGTTCCATAAGTGATGGAATCGCTGAATATCCTTCATATGCTACTGGTAATGCGTTGATGCTTGCTTTGACAGCTGCGATATCCACGCTATTATCTAAAAGGTATAGAGAGTCTACAAATTGCTCAATATTTCTTGCAAATCTTTCAGGACTATCAGTATAAAGACCTTCTAAAGCTTCTTTATCTGCACTGCCATGGATTGCATTGTTGATTGTGTCATCCAAGTAGTCATTTAGATCTTCGTCACCTTGTAGAATTAACGCTTTAATTGCTACAATTTGATCAGCAAAGATCGTTTCGTCAACCATTGTTGCTAAAATAGAAGCACCTTGTAAACGTAGTTGATCATATAATTCTTTTTCCGTTACAGTGATATCACCTAGGGTTAGATATGCTTCTTCTGAGATGCTTCCATAAGGTGTTTTGTCGCCGCTCTTGCATGCAGCTAACGTAAGTACACTTGCTAATACTAGCACTAATACAGCAAGCTTCCTTAATGTTTTTATTTGATTCATTTTGTGTTCACTCCTTCAATGTATTTCATACAAGCATTTATAATATAGCATTTTTCAGGGGGTATTGCAACCACTTTCATTTTATTTGTTAATCTCACATATTTTCGTGATATCATAAAAGAAGGTGATCACAGTGGAAGTATTTGTAATGGCTTCAGGATCGAAGGGGAATATGACCTACTTAAAAGTAGGTGATATTAGAGTCTTTATCGATGCCGGTATTAGCTATCTAAAAATGAAGAATAAAATGATTGAATATCAAGAGAATATATATGACGTCAAAACGCTATTTATTACCCATGAACATCATGATCATATCACGGGTTTGAAAATGCTTTTAAAAAATGGTGGAATTGAAGATGTTTACCTGACTCAAGGGACATATGACAGTCTTCCAGCAGATGTTGTTAAAATGTTTATGAATACACATATTATTTGTGCTGATATTGCTTTTGAAGTAGGCGAGATGAAAATCACGCCTTTTATGCTTTCACATGATGCTGCAGAACCTGTTGGATTTGTTATTGAAAACCATGTAAAAAAAATGGTTATATTAACAGACTCTGGTTATGTTGATCAAAGCTATTTTGAATTATTAAGTGATGCTGACCTTTATATAGTAGAAGCGAACCATAATCCGTTCACTTTATTTCAATCCGCTAGACCGTTCTTACTAAAAAAGAGAATTGTTGGTGAAAGAGGGCATCTATCCAATGAAGATGCAGCAAGACTAATGAACAGACTAATAAAAAATAAAGTCAGTAAATGGGTGATAGCTCATATATCTGAAGACTGCAATTCAATTGAAGATATTGATATCGCGATTGTAAAGGAATTTGATGATCCTACAAAGGTTGAAGTCTTTTATGCATCTCAAGAAGGATTACCGGTAATTATTCTATGATTAAAATAATTGTTGTAGGAAAACTAAATCAAAAGTATTTAGAAGAAGGTATTTCATATTATCAAAAACAGATTCCAACTAAAGTAGAATTCATTGAAGTACCCGATGAATCAACGATTCAAGGTGTAGATATAGAGGGACAAAAAATTCTATTAAAGATTAAGGATTCTGATTATGTAATATGTTTGGCAATCAAAGGTCAAATGCTAACAAGTGAAGGCTTTAGTGAAATACTCGATCAAATTTCTACATACCAACAAGGCGATATAGTCTTTGTTATTGGTGGTTCCTACGGTCTATCTCATGATGTTTTGAAAAGATCGAATAAGCAAATATCATTTTCTAAAATGACATTTCCGCATCAGTTGATGCGTCTGATTTTAATAGAACAAATCTATAGAGGCTTTATGATATTAAAAAATCATCCCTATCATAAGTGAGGTTATATGAACTATATATTTTGGGACTTTAATGGAACAATTCTAGACGATGCAAGGCTATGCTTCAACATTTTAAATGAAATGCTAATTGAAGAAAATAGACCAACTGTAACCTTTGATGAATACTTAATGATTTTCACATTTCCTATTGAAGCGTATTATGATCAAGTGTTCGATCTAAAGAAATCATCGTTTAAAGAACTTGCTCATCAATTCATTAATCGCTATCAACCAAGAAGCTTAAATCTTCCTCTTCATGAGCATGTAATAGAGACTATCGAACATTTTGAGAAAGAAGGCTTTGTTAATATTTTGTTATCAGCATCTGAAGAAAAGAATTTGCATGAGCAATTAGATCACTATAAAATCAAGCATTTATTCAAGCATATTTTAGGTACCTCAAATGTTTATGCCAAAAGCAAGATTCAAGTTGGAAAAGACTTTATTGAGAAGATGAATATAGATACTAAAAATGCAATAATGATTGGTGATACTTTGCATGATGCAGAGGTAGCTAAAGAGCTAGGAATGGATATTATCCTTTTTACAAAAGGACATCAACATAAAGAAAGACTGAAAAACTATAAAAATATAGATAGTTTTCTTGATTTACTTGGTAAAATATAAATACAAGATCAAACGATTAAGAAAAAAGGAGAATTTATGAAAAAAATTGCAATTTTAACATGCAGTAATGCAGGTCTAGACTATCTAGATTATCCAAAAGACATTAGAATTCTACGTTCAGTCATTCATTTTGGTACAGATGAATCCTATGACGATTTTGTTGATATTGATGCGAAAACATTTTATGAAAGAATAGCTAACGATCCCAACGATATTCCAAAAACATCATATGTTTCACCGGGGAAGATGATTGAAATCTTTGAAGAGCTTGAAGCTGAAGGATACGAGGAAGCACTTGTGATTACAATTTCATCACAGCTATCAGGTTTATTTGAAGCGGTAAAGAGAGTTGCGAGTGAAGTAAAGATTAAGGTTACAGCATTTGATTCTAAGACATTAGCTTATAGTGAAGCTTATATGGTATTAGAAGCACACCGTATGGTAGAAGAAGGATTATCGGTAAAGGATATTGTTGCTCACCTCGAAACCATTAGAGATAACGATACTGTCTATTTTGCTGTAGATACTCTACTTTATCTAGTAAAGAATGGTCGTCTATCTAAGCTTCAAGGTACGCTTGGAACCATGCTTCAATTGAAGCCACTCCTCGTTTTAGGAGATGATGGAAAGGTTGCATCACTTGAAAAGATTAGAACGACTCATAAGGCTCAACAACGTGTATTAGAAAAATATATTGAAGAAACTAAGGATTTAAATGTTTTAACATTTATCTCTCATGCACATAATGATCATGCTGCTGAATGGTTTAAGTCTGAAATTCAAAAGGTATTTCCAAATCGTGATGTTATCGTAGCACCTTTAACACCTGTGGTTGGTGCACACACAGGTCCTAAGGGAATCGGTGTTGGATTTATTAAATTATAGAAAGTATGAAGGATGCACAGCAATTGTTGTACATCCTTTTTTCTTTGTAGTGCTATAATATAAGGTAAAGAGGAGCTGAAAAAAATGAAAAAATTCATGAATGAGTTTAAGGGTTTCATTATGAAGGGGAATGTATTAAACCTAGCAGTTGCGGTAATTATTGGTGGAGCATTCGGAAAGATTATTGCGAGTCTTGTCAAAGATATTTTAATGCCAGTGATTAGCTTAATCTTAGGTGGGGAAGGCTTTGAAAATTATAAGTATGTGATTACCCCAGCAAACGTAGATGCTGGGATAACAGAAAATGCAATTTATTATGGAATATTCATTCAAAACATCATTGATTTTGTTATCGTAGCCTTTGTTGTATTTATGATTGTTAAATTATTCAATAAGGCATCTGAGCTTGCGAATCAAAAGCAGTTAAGAGAGGCAGAACTTGCTAAGGAAGAAGCAGCTAAAAAAGCAGCAGAACAAGCAGCAATTGACGCTAAAAAACCTAAAGTTGAAGACTTATTACAAGATATAAAGTTGTTGTTAGAAAAAAACTTAAAGTAAACAAAAATAACTCACTAGAAAAGCATATTTATTTATGCTTTTTTTTATTTTCTTGTCCTTTATTTACATTTAAACTTAATTTACATATAATATATATGTTCGAGCAGTCGAATAAATCCATAATGAAATGAGGAATGTTCTATGAAAAACAAAAATACTTGTACAACCCAACAAATGAAGGAGGGCATTTCGCTTAGCTAACCCTCCAAAAAAAAACGGAGGATTTATGGAAGAAAACCATTTTAAAAATGTCTCTTTTGATATAGAGAGACAAGAAGAAGCAAAACTATTTTCACCACTACAATTAGCAAGAGTGGTCAATCAACAAAAAGAGATTTACCTAATTGATTTGAATCAAAAGATCGTGAGTGCTAAGGTTTCAGGGAAAATGATGTATCATGCATACGATATTAAGGATTTCCCATCTGTTGGTGATTATGTAATGGTTGGAAATGATACGGATACAAAAATTATCCATCATGTATTAAAAAGAAAAAGCATCCTAGAAAGAAAGTCTGCTGGTAAAAACACGAATGCTCAGGTCATCGCTACAAATATAGATAATATCTTAATTTGTATGTCCTTAAATGAGAACTTCAATTTAAGAAGATTGGAAAGATATTTATCCATCTCATGGGTGAGTGGAGCAATTCCAATCATTGTTTTAACTAAATTTGACTTATACGAAAAAAGCAGTAAAAAGCTAGAGATGATATATTCAGTTTCATCCGGAGCAGACGTTATCATCACATCTGAAAAGATAGAACCATTTTATAAAGAATTATTTTCAGTGATTTATCCAGGTAAAACATATGCTTTAGTTGGCTCATCAGGTGTTGGTAAATCAACAATAATTAATCATTTAATGAATCAAAATGTTACAGCAACCAAGGAAATAGGCATGCATGATAAGGGAAGACATATAACAACATCAAGATCCTTATTTGAAACAAGTGATCATGCGTATATCATTGATACGCCTGGTATGAGAGAGCTACAAGTAGATGATGCAGATATCGATTCAACTTTTTCTGATATTGAGAGTTTAAGTAAAAGCTGTAAATTCAGCAATTGTGCGCACAATAATGAGCCAGGATGTAAAGTGAGAGAAGCGATACAAGAAGGGCTTATATCTCAAGATAGATTAAAAAACTATAAATCTTTATTAAGAGAATTCGAGTATCAACAAAAAAGGTTAAAACAAAAAGAAAGAAAAATCATGAAGGCATCTAAAATGAATTACTAAAGTAAAAGGGATATAGTTATCCCTTTTTTTCATAAGAAAACCCTATCCATTGGGGGGAAGGGATAGGGTTTAAATACGATTCTATCTAGCTTTTATCATAGATAGAAAGTATTCATGAATGTAGGTGCTATCTGTAAGCTCCGGATGGAATGCAGTAGCAAGTTGATTATTCTCTTTAGCAGCAACTATTCTATCATTAACAATAGATAGTATTTCTACATTAGAACCAACCTTTGATATATAAGGTGCTCTAATAAAGGTCATCGGTATTTCAGTACCACCAAATAAAGCATTTGTGAAAAAGCTACCTAACTGTCTTCCATAAGCATTTCTTTCCACTTCGATATCCATGGTTTGAAAATGTATATGTGAATCATTCGTAAGCTTTTTAGCAAGTAAAATCATACCAGCACAGGTTCCTAAAACAGGAAGTCCTTCGTGTATTAAATCCTGTAGTGGTTTAAACAATTCTAAGTCATGTAGTAGCTTACCCATCGTTGTCGATTCACCACCAGGTAGGATTAATCCATCCATACCTTTTTTTAAATCCTTTAATTGTCTGATCTCGAAGGTTTTTACACCAAGTCTCTCTAATATATAATGATGTTCAATGAAAGCTCCTTGAACTGCGAGGATGCCAATAGTAATCATTATTTACCTCGTTCAGCCATTAAGAGTTCAATTTCAGATTCGTTGATACCAACCATAGCTTCGCCTAGGTCTTCTGAGATTTCAGCTAAAATCTTTGGATCATTGAAATTCGTTACAGCCTTAACGATCGCTTCAGCACGCTTTGCAGGGTTACCTGACTTGAAGATGCCTGAGCCAACGAAAACACCTTCTGCGCCTAACTGCATCATTAATGCAGCGTCTGCAGGAGTGGCGATTCCACCAGCTGCAAAATTTACGACAGGAAGCTTTCCGTTGTCGTGCACATAACGAATTAAGTCTAGGGAAACACCCATTTGTTTTTGCAGAACGAAGAGTTCTTCAGGACGAAGGGATTGAACATTTCTTATTTCTTTTTGAATCGCACGCATATGTCTAACTGCTTGGATTACATCACCTGTACCAGGTTCACCCTTGGTTCTAATCATTGCTGCACCTTCTGAAATTCTACGTAGTGCTTCGCCTAAATCCTTAGCTCCACAAACAAAAGGAACACTAAATTTAGTTTTATCAATATGATGAACATCATCAGCAGGTGATAACACTTCACTTTCATCAATATAATCAATTTCTACAGCTTCTAAGATTTGAGCTTCTACAAAATGCCCGATTCTGACCTTCGCCATGACGGGGATGGATACAGCAGCTTGAATCTCTTTAATCATTTTTGGATCACTCATACGTGAAACACCACCAACAGCACGAATATCTGCAGGTATTCTTTCCAGAGCCATCACAGCAACCGCACCAGCTGCTTCAGCAATTCTTGCTTGAGCTGGATTGGATACATCCATAATGACTCCACCCTTAAGCATTTGAGCGAGTTCCTTATTTAATTTATATCTTTGATTTTGCATCATATGTGCCTCCTTGAATTCTTTTCATGAATAGTATATACTTATAACTGGTATAGGTAAATATTCAGATTAGATAAAAATAAGTATACCAGATGGATGATGCTATGGAAAAAGGAAAAAAGCCGATATATGTAGAGCTCTATGAACAATTTAAAAAAATGATTGTAGAAGGTAAGTATGAGGAAAATCAAAAATTACCTTCAAAGAGAAAGCTTTCTGCTGATTTGAAAATCAGTCCTTTAACTGTAGAAGCAGCCTATCAGCAGCTGATTGCTGAAGGCTATGTATACGCAATTGAAAAGAGTGGATACTTCGTCTCTAAGAGAGTTGAAGTTATTTTAGGTTCTAAAGAATCAACAATAAACCTTGAAAAAAAAGAAGTTGAAGAAAAGCCTAAGTATCTTTACGAATTTAATACAAATGTCGTAGACACATCATTATTTCCTAATGCAACTTGGGCAAAGCTATCCAGAGAGGTTTTATCTGAAAATCATCATGAAATGCTCAATATTACAAACCCTGAAGGAATGGTTGAGTTAAGACGTGAAATCGCTAGATATTTAGATTTATATAGAGGAATGCAGGTAGATCCAGTACAAATTATCATTGGATCGGGTAGCTCATCCTTAATTGGTCTTTTAGTTGAAATCATTGGAAGAAAATCTCATTACGCGATGGAGAATCCAGGGTATTCAAAAATATATCATTTATTTCGTGGGAATGACGTTCATTTATCCTTAATTGATTTAGATGAAATGGGGATTGATATCAATCACTTGATTTCATCTAATGCAAATATCGTACATATCACACCATCACATCAATTTCCTACAGGCATTGTAATGCCAATTCAAAGAAGAAATGAATTGTTAAACTGGGCGAATGAGAAAGATAACCGTTTTATCATTGAAGATGATTATGATTCAGAATTTAGATTTCAAGGGAAACCCATCCCCGCATTACAAGGACTTGATTATAATGAAAAGGTGATTTATATGAATACATTCACCAAGACATTAGCCCCATCCTTTCGTATGGGGTATATGGTACTTCCTAGAAAGCTTTTAACTATTTATAATCAGATTAAGGGATATCATGGATGTACAGTTCCAAACTTTGAGCAATATATTATGTATAAGTTCATGAAGGGTGGGTATTTTGAAAGACATGTAAATAGAATGAAGAATTATTATCGCCAAAAGATAGAGCTCATTATGAAAATTGTCGAAAAATATCCAAAAATTCGAATGAAGGGATATGAGTCTGGACTTCATTTTCTAATGGAAATTGACTCGAAACTATCAGAAGGAGATATGATTCAAATAGCTATGAATAATAAGATCAGAGTTTCTGGGTTATCCAATTATATTCAAGGTGATTCTACAATTTTAAATAAGTCGCTGGTTATCGGCTATTCAGGGATTGAATTAGAAAAACTAAATCATGCGATGAATTTACTGATTCAAAGTGTTTTAGAAAAATAGGATTATGCACATTACAGATGATTTATTTGCTTAATAGGCCATATACGCCCTGTTTTTCTTTACCTATTGAGAGTAAAATGAAAATATCAAGATATAAATAAGCGATGGGGAAAAATTGCATGAATTGAAAGAATGTAGCATGATTTATTTTTTTAGTAGTACAGGTATTTTTAAATTTTGAGTTTTAAAAAGTATGCTTTTAAAAATTCTCAGTCCAAGGAGGGTAATATGAGAAAAATAGTCTCAATATTTATATTATTATTTTTATTGTTATTATATGGGTGCGAGAGTGTTCCAGAGGATACACCACAATCTGAAATTGAATTCTTTAATAATAATGGAGGAAGTAAGGCATACATGAAAATGGATGACGGTACTGTGGTTAAAAATGCTAATCCAACAACTATAAATTATTACATCGGAGGAGTATCCACAAAATATAGAACAGCAATGATAAAGGCGTCAACAGAATACAGCATAAACGAACTAAGTTCATATATTGAAGTAACAACTAATACATATAATATGAACTCTAGTTATAAATGCACAAGTTCAACGCCACCACCACCGCCGCCTCCAGGAGGAAGTTGCGATAATCCTATCGGATGTGATACCCAAGTTATTAATCTTAAAGGTATTGCTAATGACACACTTGCAACGAACTTTATAATAAAAAACGAAAACGACTTATCAAAAATTGTAGGTTCTACTATAGATTTTAATCTAACTTTGATGTGGGATTTAGCTCAATACGAAAAAAATTATATTGCAATGCATGAACTAGGACACACTCTGGGATTAATTGACGTAACAGATGATATATATATAAATAAAACTTTGATGTATTATAAATATACAAATGGAGTAAATGCAGTGACACAACTTTACAAATTGGATGTGGCTAACTTATTGTGGGGATATGGAAATTAAACTATTGGAAATTAAGGAATTATCAAAACTTTACGAATCTAGTAATCGTGTTAATGTACAAGCACTAAATTCTATTTCTGTAGATTTTGACTCTGCAGGTATCGTTTTTATTGTTGGCAAAAACGGTAGTGGCAAATCAACTTTTTTGAATTTAATAGGTGCAATGAATAAACCAACATCTGGCAGTATTATTGTTGATGGAAAAAATATAAATAAGCAAAAAAAGTCATTCAGTGAGCGATATAGAAGAAGTGAAGTAAGTTATGTATTGAGTAATAATGCTCTACTATATGAACTTAATGTTATTGAGAACCTTGAATTGCCGTTAGTAGTTGAAGGTGTATTGAATAGTACTAATAGAAAAAAAAGAGTCCAAGATATCATAAAGAAGTTTGATTTAGACATACTTTGTGACAGAAAAATTAATGAATTAAGTAGCGGTCAGCTACAACGTATTTCAGTAGCAAGAGCTTTGGTTAAAGATTCGAGAATCGTTTTATGCGATGAGCCAACAGAGAATCTTGACGAAGAGTCAACAATTAAAATATTTTCTTTATTAAAGGAGATTTCAAAGGAAAAACTTGTCCTTGTTGTTACACATGAAAAAGATTTGGCTCATGCTTATGGAGATCGCGTTATAGAACTGGATCATGGAAAGATTATACGTGACGAATTGTTGACAAAGAAAAGATCAAATTTTCGATTGAATATGAACGAAAACATCAATCAAAAAAGTTCATTTTTAGGAATTCTTAAGTATTTTAAATTATTTATTCACAAACAATTTATAATTATGCTACTGATTATTTGGTTGTTCAGTGTAGTTTTCACTATTTTCGGTAATTTTTATGCCCTATCTAAGTATGACTCGCATGATGCACTAGTATCATCACTTAAAGAAAACACAGAGTATGTTATTCCAGTAACAGAGTATGTTCATACTGCGAGATTTATTGATGATGAGCTAATATATTTCGGAGTTTTTCCAGTACAAAGAGGTCTGTTTACCGAAATCAGAGAACGCTTAAGTCATGTTGTAGCTAATAGAGCGATCATATTAGAGTCCTACTATATGCAGAAGAATTTTAAAGATTTTCTTGACTACCATATAAGTATTGCTCCACCGTATAGTTTTTCTCCATACACTTCTACAAGTTTTACAGATGCTATTATCATTCAGGACTTTAGTCAATTTCATTTAACTTTATTGCATGGTAGAACACCAGTTGAACCAAATGAAGTATTGATATATGATTATATGGCACATAATTTACTAAGTACAGATGTAATAGATTTTTTAGATATGGAAGACTTAATTGACTATATTCTGATTGATAAAGATACACAGCTTGAATTAAGGATATCAGGGATTATAAAATCTAATTATGAAAAGTATGCATATACACAGGATGGAAATTACAATGACTATCCTTTTGAAACTAAATATTTGGCAAGACTACAGTCCATTTATGCATTGCCTGAGTTCCTTGAAAAATTAAAACTTGAAGATTCATATTTTTCATTTAATGAGATAACGTTTAGGAGTAATGTTAGCAATAACATTGATGAAGTAAATAATTATAATAAGTTTAGAATGATCAATAATTTGGAGTCTTATGAATTTATAGGCTCAATATTTGATTATGAATCAGGAATTGTATTATCGAAGCATCAGTTAGCTCGAATGATTAATATTGATCCAAGTGAAATTGATGCTAACTTAGTTGACTCATATGTCTTTGAAGGTGTTTTCAGGTACTTGTGGATTGATGAAAGTACAGACAAGACCTCGAGGGCGACTGTGGTTGTACCAATCATTGGTGTATATGATAGTGATGAGTTTAATCCGAATGTTATTGATTTTTTACATGGACAGGACACAGATCACTTTAAACTCAATGGAACAACTCGAATGAACTATTTAATGTTAGGAACAAACTGGATAGAAAACTCAAAATTATTAAATGACATAAAATTACCATATCTACCATATTCGTTTTTTATTGAGAATCCGGAATATGAAGAATATGGGTTTACTGAGTATACATCATATTCAATAATTATTGAGGAAGCAAGTGGATATGTGGAGTCAATTAAAAATTACGGTCAAAGTTATATATATCTAGCATTTGGTTTATTAATTCTATCTCTTGTTGCCTATGTGCATAGCTATAACAAAAAGCATTCTTATAAGATAGCTGTTATGTCTATGCAAGGTGCTAATTATATCCATATTACAATTGTTATCGCAATTCATCTTTTTATCTTGATAACTCTTGCATTTTTACTTTCAATTTTCCCAATCTTATCAAGAATTAGAGTGTTTAATAATGATTTAGCAAAAAATCTTCCTTATGACGTTTTTTTCTTTTCGATGAATATTATAGATTTTTTGATTATCTATGGAGTTTCCATTATAGTTTTATTCGTGGGAATCCTATTTACATTTTTACATTTCCGAAATAAGCAACCGATTAAAATGATGAAAGAGATCTTATAGGTAAAATGGAAAATATTATGTTAATAATCATTTTATAATGAATATGAGTAGTTTTTCAAATAGTAAATAGATATATTAATTTTGACTAATGCGCTTAATTTTTTTCATGGTTACATATGATTATTTTTCTTATATAAGCCTTCCTTTAGATTTGGAGTTATCATACCTATCCCCTGATGAAGTCTTTGTTTATTGAAATAGTCAATATAATTTGTGATGACTGATTTATATGATTGTATAGTTGAGAATGGATATTTAGGATAAACAGCTTCCTTTTTAAAATGAGAAAAAAATGATTCCAGTGGATTCAAGAACATTTAAGTCTCCTCCACATCTAGGACAATTTACTATATTTTCAGGCGTATTATTAATATCAAATTCGCCTACAGGTAACAAGAAATATACAGGTTTGCCAAGTTTTCTTTCCAATTCACGACATATTTCTAAACCTCTTTTAGTCAATTGTGAATCATAATATGTTAATTGCAAAGTAGGGAGTGTATGCTATTGTGAACTGATAACATTTTCTTGAATGTTCTTTATAAGATAAAAAAATAGTTCAAACCCATAATTATTAAGAGGTTTTTGGTTAATATTCATGAGATTTTTGCATTTATTATTATTCGGATATATAATTAAAGAAAAACATAACTAAGGGGGATATATGAAAAGGATTATTGTTTTACTTATATTGATTTTGTCATTGCTTTTTTTAATTTCGTCTTCGCTTTTTCTAAAGGTTGGTGCTACAACTACACTAGAAACATGTTATAGTTCTATATGTATATTATCTCAAGATACTCTTTACGAATCAAGCATCAGTATACCTGGAGAAGAGGATACATTTAAATTTACTTTATCAACTTCGGGATATTATGTTATTGAGACATATGGAGACTTGGACTTGATTATGAAACGATATTTAGCATATAATTATTATACTAATGATAACGGTGGAGAAAAACTAAATTCAATTATGGGTTTTTCTGGTACAGCTGGTACGCAATATACTGTTTATATTAAAGCTGTTTCAAGTGCCGTTACAGGACATTATTATGTACAAGTTAGGAGACAGATGGCATCTATTATGACATTTGATTATGGACCAGGTGACATTGACACGACACCTGATGCTGTAACACCAATTGCAGAATTAATACCTGGATATATTGCTGAAGATTATCAAAATGTTCCTGAAAATGCGCTAAATTCTGATGATTATACTGGACTAAATCGTTTTAATAAAGAAGTAGTAATGTTTTCTGGACATGGAAATGCAGGTTTTGTATCAATTGCTAATAGCAGTTACGCTAAGACTTACTTATATTCAACCGAGTTACCATACATGGGAAATACAAAACTCGTTGTTTGGGCAGCATGTTATTCATCTAAGGATAGTTCTACTCGAAATTCTATGGCACTTCAGTCAGTAACAAATGGGGCTGTATCATCTATTGGTTGGCCAGATGTAACTTGGGTCGGGTCATCAAGAACATTTACTAATTATTTATTTAAACAATTGGATGATGGAAAGACTGTAGCGGTTGCTTCTAGTTATGCCGCATCAAAACTATTATTTTGGTTCGATCCTATTAAAGATTATGAAATTTTTGGTGATATTAATAAAACAATTTCCTCAACTGTGAATAATAAGCAAGATTTATTATCCTATATTCCAACCTTTTCCACCAATCTTTTGACAATGTTGATAAGTGAGAATAAATTAGTACAACCCGATCTTGTTATTAATGAAATCATAGATGATTCAAGTATTAAATTTAAGTCAGTAAGTTTAAATTATTATCTTAATGGCGAGCAAGTACATAGATATTATAGAATGTATAATGGATATGCAACAAATGAATATTATGACATTTTAGAAAACTCAAGGCAGATTATCAACACATCATCAATGAAAATATCAGCATTAGATATAAAACTGATGAATTCCAAGTCATTACCAAATTTTAACTTGGACCATTCAAAAAAAATATTGGATGAGAAAAATAAGTATAATCTTACAAGACTAGAGTCCTATAAACTTTATATAAAAATAGATGGCGAATTACTGCCTGTTATTGTTTATTCTATTGTTATGAATAATCCTATAAACGATGAAGATATAGCTTTTGTTAAATCCTATAATCTCATTGATGGTTCAGAGATAGATTACTACTCATTTGGAGTAGAGGAAGAATAGGTGAAGATGTGTTAAGAAATTTTCTTGCTCCTGTTATATATATAGGTTTTTCATTCATACTGATTCTTATCGAGGTTTCAATAACACTTCCGGTTGATTCTGATGATATATCTCATAATGGTGTAAATCTTTTCAATAGGATTTTGCTTTCTATAGTTGCAGTTATTATTTTCTTTCTCGAAATCTATCCATATAGTAAAAAAATCAATAATAAAAAGCAACGTATATTATACCTGTCTTTCACCACTATTTCCATATTAATAATTGCGATTTTATGGATGCTTTTTTTCACTTGGAAGTAGTTTCTATTATATAATTCTCAAAAAGATGAAAAGAATCTCCTAACTAAATGGGATGTGAGATAAATTGTAAATCTTTAAACAGTTACTCGGACTGTATGGGATATTTTCAACAGTCGTTTTCGAAAACTAGTTATAGAAGAAGACGAACTCATCAATTGAAGTGAATAACATAGGGGTGCTAATAATTTTCGCTGTGGTGCTAATTTTTTCGACTGTGTGCTAAAATTTTTGCTAGGATGCTAATTTGAATTAAAATAGGTAGCCTAACACAATGGAGAAAAGGAGACTTAAACCCAATTTGTCAATCTTCTAAGATTTTTGATAAATATTGATACTATATGATTGTTGTTAAACCAGTGAAATATGTTTCCGACGCACAGTATTCTGCATTTTTACGAGCAATGGCGGTAACTCAACGCATGTTGAAACTATATCATTGCTTTCCCTAAAATAGCACTTGATATATACTTGACACATACTTGACAACGTTATTTAAATCGGCCAAAATGTAACAAATCCAATAAAGACAGCCATCAGATACCTTCAAAAAGGGTCCGATGGCTTTTTTTCTCTATATGAGCAAATATTGTCTTTTATAGAAACATATTTGCCTCTAAAAAAATCAAATAATGACAACTCGATACTCCATAATTCTATCGTATTTTTCGCTTCTATAGGATCTTTCAGCAAGTGGTGTCAATGCCTCAAATTCATGACGTCTTTCGAAGAATTCTTTATCTCCATTATTCTTGTTCCAGTTATGCAGAGTTTTGAAAGGGCAAGTGAATATCAAGAAATTAATGGAAAAAAGAAGTTATTTAAAGACAAAAAACATTGGTAACCGGTCAAGGAATTCATCCATAATGATAATGATTATTTAAAAGAAGAGTACGATATAAATTTATAAACTCAATATTGAACTTGTAAATATAAACTACAAAATTGTCGGACATGATTTTGCGGTTTTAATATATGTTGGCAAGATATTATTAAAATATCGAACTAAATAAACTAATAATGTGTATTATAGGACATATACGCCCTGTTTTAATTTAATTTTAATTGATAAAATATCAGTATAGGGTTTTATAAAAAACGATAGGGGATAATTGAATATGTTCAAAAAAAGAGCAATAAATGATCGCAAAATCTTGATTTTGGTGAGACTACTAGATGCCAGCAAGAAGTTTTTGATTTTTTTAGCTTTGTTTGGTCAATTGTGGAGCATAGTACCATGGAATTCTTTACAAGTGAAAGCTTCAATTGATCTAAGCCAAGAACTTTCAACTGATGGTCCATCATTAGCTAAGTATCCTACAACATCTGACTCTGATTTTGAACAGAGTAAAGTCGCAATTCAATCAGAAATAATTGATGATAGAACCGCAACATCAAAAACATTTCGCAAAATTGATGGAACTTATGAGATAGCCGTGTATAATGATGTCATTCATTATCAAGAAAATGGTGAATGGAAACAAATTGATAATAGCTTAAATGATTTGGGAGATGAACTTGAAAATAAAGCAAATCACTTTAAGGTAAAGTTCCCTAAAAAGCTAGATGATAACAAACAAATCAAATTAACTCTAGATAGTTATAGTATTGATTGGAATGTGCTCAATATTAATTCTTCATCAGTCTCTTATGATGATACAAAAATAGACACTAGTAATATAAAAGAGTTGCCTAACATCAACCAATCCGTTTTATATTCAAATATACAACCTTATGCTGATATTGAATATATTATCACAGGTAGCAAGGTTAAAGAAAACATCATCTTAAGTCAGTATGTATCTGATTTTAGTATGACATTTGCGTATAAATTGAAGGATTTAGAGTTAGTTCAGGGAGAACATGGTGAAGTATATTTCACGAATGGAAGTAATGAGATTGTATTCTCGATAAAAGATTTATATATGATTGATAGTGATTATAACGAATCATTTGATATTGATATAGATGTAGTTAAGACAGGCCATAAAACTTATTTGTTAAAGGTGACTCCTAGTGATAATTGGCTGGGAAATGCATCCTATCCTGTTAAAATTGATCCTACAATAAGTCTTAGTGGAGACCTTGGTTATCTCAAGGACAAATACACCTATGGTACAACAGGAAGTAATTCAACATCAAATTTCATAAAATCAGGTAATAGTGGAACTTATAGATATAGATCATATTTTGAAATTGACCTCAGCATAATTCCTATTGATACCAATGTAACGTACAGTCATTTAGAACTTGATGTTTATCAAACATCTAATTACTGTGATTTGGATTGTCAAATTAACATTCGTGAAGTGAAAGAGTATATTGAATTTGATAGCATAAAAGGATCTGATGATAATAATATTGACAATAGCATTGACAATTCTATAGATATTGAAGATAGAATAATCGATTATCGAATGGTAAACAAATTAGATTCAGTTCAACACTATTATTTTGATATTACTGAATTGTTATTCAAATGGCAGAATAACGATGATGATAAAAGAATAATTGAATTGAGAAATGAAGATGAAACTATTGTTGATTATGTATTCTTTGATTCTACTGAGAATTCATCAGGTATCAAACCATTACTTGAGATTGGTTATATAGATTCTACTGGACTTAAAGATTATTGGACTTACAGTAATCAAAATGCTGGTCTTGCTGGTGGTGGGTATGTCTCAGACTTTACTGGAAAACTAACTTTTATTAGAAATGATTTGTCATTTTCTACTGAAAGACAAAGTTTGAGTTCATCTTTCACATACAATCAGACACAATTAGATTCTGATGTAGGATATGGTTTGGGTTGGCAATCAGGTTACAATATAAAGGTAACTCCAATCATTGAAGATGAAGAATATATGATAACCGATAGTAGTGGAAACAAAACTCATTATTATTCCACATCATGCGATTACAGAATTACAGATGAATACCCTATGAACTATGAATGCTTCATTGCTGAAGATGGTAGCGGAAATATCTATGTTCGAGGATATTATGATGATGGGATTTATTTCTATTTAGCTGATCAGTATGTGTTGACGATGAATCAAATGCTTTATTCATTTGGTTATGATGGATATCTCTCGACAATTCATGATAGAGAGACCCATCAATCTATAATTATTTCAAGAAATTCATCCTATAAAGATCAAATTACTCGTATAAGAGATCAAGTAGGAAATAAAATTGACTTTGTCTATGATAATGATTTGCTAGTTGAATCGATTTTATCTCTAAAGCAAGCTGATGAGACTTTTAACCCCATAGAGAAAATAAAATACTATTATGATTCGACAACTGTAACAGGTAAGAATGTGCTAGACACTATTGAATACTACAAAAATTATGACTCGGCAATGTCTATGACTTTGGATGTTACAGCAAACTATTCGTATTATTCGGATGGTAAACTCAATGAAGCCTACATAATTGATGGAGTCAAAGTAGAATATGGGTATGAAAATGACAAAGTATCTATTGTGACATCATATTTCGGATCTTCTATTTATGGACAATTAAGTTATAATTATGGTTTACTGGAGACCACGATAACTGATCACAATAACAAATTCATTATATACAAGTTTGATACTTATGGACATACAGTAAATATGATTGATAGTTTTGGGAATGCTCAATTCTTTAAATATCTAAACCTTTTCAAATATGAAATTCATGATGATATAAACAATGATCAGGTTGCTGATATTTTGTTTATTAATGCAGAACCAAATTATAATAATAATCATAAATTAGTTTCTAAATCTAATCCCATAAAAACAATTATCAATCCAGTATCTAATCATAGTTTTGAACAAGAAAATATCCTTACTGCTGGTGCTAGATGGAATCTATATGTCAATGGTGTTTTTGAAGATGGAAGTCATTTATCTCTACCTATAGTCACAGATGAAGAAAGTTTATTTGGGACACAATCAGTAAAACTGGATTATAATCTCCTTTCAGGTTATATGGAATTGAGACAAGATGTATTACTGAAAGATGATATCTATACCTTAATCGCATACGTAAAAAATGATTCAAACGGTGATGACGCCTTCATAGAAGTTAAAATCGATAGAAATGGAACAATTGAAACCTTCACATCAGATACTGTAACAAATGATGGAGGTTGGCATGAAGTGAGATTGCAATTTGATACGGATGCAGATTATGAAGATGTTACAATTAGTTTGAAAAATGGCAATATTGGAGCAGTGTTTTTTGACAACATCCAAATTATGAATGGATTTACTGATACACGACTGAATCAATTAGATGATTCTTCTTTTGAATTATCAACACCTGAAAGTTCCGGATGGTCAAACATGTCTAGTCCAAATATCTCTTTATTTGATCATACATCGATGACCACAGAATTTGAACAAAGCATGTTAGGTAGTCATTCTATCGAGATTATAGGTGATCCCACACAAATAATCGCAACGTCAAACGCTATTACAGATATGCTTAATTTTGGATTGGCAAATGGAACATTGGTAGTTGGTGGTTGGGCAAAATCAGAGGGTACACCTACTTCTATGGCATATCAATCTGGAATGGATGTTAATGATATTAATAGATTATTTAGAATCAATGTCAAAATCTATGGCGATGGAATGGTTTTATTGCATGAATATTATATAGATTTTGATCCTATGATCGAAGGTTGGCAATACGTATTAGAAGAAATTGCTTTAGATGATGATGTGGAGTTTGTTCAAATTGCGCTAGAATATCAAGGTGAAGGAAAAGTATACTTCGATGCATTACAAGTTTATTATGAAAGAATGAACACAGATTATGTTTATGACTCAAATGGACATTTGATATCAAAAACGGATTCAAGTTATGTCTCAACTATATTTGAGTATGGTAATCTAAAAGATAATAGACCAACGAAAATTATACAAGGGAACAAAATTATTGAATTATCTACTATTGATGACGATTCATTCGTTGAAGAGATTACTGTAAACAATGTCCATTCTGATCCAACATATAATTATAATGGTCAGGTTACATCGTTGATTATCGGCGATACTAATTCAGATTACTTTTCTACTTCAACAACATATTTATCAACTGGATTTAATCAATATATCCAATTACAAACTAATGAATTTGGAAAAACAACTACTTTCTATCATGATACTCTGACTGGTTTATTGAAAGCTATTGAAGATGCGAAAGGTGAAGACTTGTACTATGAATATGATAATGAAGGGAAACTTGTTAGGGTTATTAGTTTGACTGATCATAATTTTCTAGGAAGTAATGTTCACGGTTATATTGAATATGAATATGATTCTCAAGACAGATTGGAATATATCATCATGAATAAAGATGCAAGTGGTAATCCTCTCTATTTTTACAAAATCGTGTATGATGGGGATCGCATGAAGAGTGTTTATGTGAATTCTCAGAAATTAATGGAATATACATATCAGACAGATGTTAATGGAACTTATGAGACAAACAGAATTGATTCACAAGAATATGGTAATGGAGATAAAATCGAATTTATTTATACTGACGAAGGACAAATAGGCGAAGTATGGTTTGGTAACTATGAAGAAGATACATTTAAAGAATTTTCTTATGAATATGATCAATCAGGAAATCTAGCGATATTTAACACATACTCCTATGATTCGTTTTCTGAAGAGTATGAAGTCATATACTCAGAATATTATTCATACGATTCTGCTGGTAGAATCAAGCAAGTTGTTGATCAAGAAGGTAATCTAGTAAAATATCAATATGACTCAGATGGAAACTTATCATCAATTTATTTTAATATTGATGGAAACTCTAGCAATACAAACTACTTTCACAATCAGTGTTTTTCCTACACAGGAAGCGAATGTACATCTACATCTAGTTTATTCGATAAAACGCAATATAATTCTCAAAGTAGTTTAGCGATCATAAAAGATTACGAGTATGAATCAAGTGCAATGTACAGATTAGATTACATTAACCTTATAACAGGAACAACAAACTTATTTAAACAGGATTTTGTGTATGAAGACATTACAACTAATGGAACAACTAGTATAAGAATAAAAGAGATCCAATACAATATTCATAATGATGAATCAATTGATTATCAATATGTTTACAGCTATGATAGCCTAGGAAACATCGTCATGGTCAAGTACTATGAAGGTGGTACCCTAAAAATCACAGAAAGCTATGTCTATGATGCGTTGAACCAACTCATCATTGAAAGCATACGAGATGAGGATTACTTGATCACTGAGCTCAGTGATACAAACTATACCAAGTATTTTTATTACAACGAATATAGAAATATCACAGACATCAAAACATTTTTATATGGTCAAACAGATCGTATTGAGATCATCATCCCTGAAGGCTTCATGGAAAATTATGGCACTTACTGGATCGACTATGTGCTGCTCAATGATATCTATGAGCCAGGAATGGTATGTAATATTGATATTAATTCTCAATTCACACCTACGTTCTCGTTTTTCGCCGATGCTGGAAATACAGATATTACAGATCTGTTAACCATTGAGTATGATCAATATGCGGTAGACACATCGACAGCGGGTTATTATTTGATAGAAGGCTATGCTTCAGATGATTTTGGAGATTATGCCATCTCTTTTGGTTTTGTCATCAAGGTTGGAAATCCGAGCAGTTTAAGAACACCACAACATCATATTGAGTTCACCTATGATGACATATGGAAGGATCAGCTGATCAGTTATGGTGTCATCGATTACATCAATGGTATTCCCCAGACCGTAGTGACTTCACATGAATACATCTATGACGATCAAGGGAACCCGATTGAAATAACCAACTTCTTTTACAATGATGACAATCCACTCACAGACAACTATTGGCACCACGCCAAACTTGAGTATGATGGTAGACAATTAGCGAGCATCACGATCTATAACAGTGCTATCGAGATTGCAGCAAATGAGGTCATCAAGATACAATATACATATGATGATCAAGGTTTCCGTATTGGAAAAGAAATCGGAAACAGCAAGATCGAATACAAGCTTCAAGGTGATAAGGTCATCTATGAGACGGATGGTACCTATGAGATCATCTATACATACGATTATGATGGAACCATCATCTCCTTTGAATATAGAGATGACACCCACGCTTGGAAAGAATACTTCTTCATGAGAGATCAGCAGGGAGATATCACCAAGATCGTTGATAAAGATGGTACAATCATTGTAGAATATCAATACGACGCGTGGGGTAACATCATATCCAAGGTCGATAATTCCGGTTTTAATCTATCTGATATCAATGCATACACGTATAGGGGATATCGATATGATAGTGAAATCAATCTTTACTACTTGAACAGTCGATATTACAACCCTGAAATTGGTAGATTTATTAATGCTGATGGACTTACTGGAAATCCAGGTAATAAACTATCAAACAATATGTATATTTATGTTGATAACAATCCAATAATGGGATATGATCCTACAGGCATGTTTAATTGGGGTATTTTTTGGAAAGTAACAGGTGGTGTCGTTGGTGCTGTGGTAGCTACCGTAATCGTCGCAGCATCTGGTGGAACAACAATACCAATAATTATTGCTATTACCAGTGGTTATATCATAGGCTCAAACATTGCCACTGTTATTGAATCCGAAATTTACATTAATAATAGCGATGTGTCATCAATGGATAGTGCTCGTGCTGAAGAATTATTAAGTGGAAATGATACTACTGGACTTAGCCGAGATGAAAAACTTGGTTTTATCTATTACCTTCAAGAGAATTACTCTGATCGTTATTCAAACTGGACTACAGGAGAAATGTTGAGGGAGTTTGAGTATCATGATAGATTATACAACTCATTTTCATGTTTAGGTTTTGAATCCGACATTAATGGAAACTGGATTGAACGACAAGTATACAAAGCGCAGTATGTCGATTTTGAAACCACTCAGACAACCAAAACGTATATAAGACGCATTTTTGGAAATGCTTGGCCATTCGGAGACTAATTATGAAAAAGTTAATTTTGATAACATTATTTTTGATATTGACCCTATTGAGCGGGTGCACTTCAAGTACGAGCTATTCATCATACTCAAATTGGAATGTCACTGATGAAGATTTCACAAGCCTTTACAAAAATGAAGTTGAATTATTGATTACCGATCTTGCATCGAACTACAATATCGTGGAGGTTCAGCAAACTTCAGAATTAGATAATGATAGTTTTGAAATCAGGTATTCGATTAACGATTTTGATATTGTATTCATTTTTATTAACGATGTTTCTGTAGCATACTTTTCCGCTCAGTTATGGCACTATGAGGAGAGTTTTGATAACCTATTCCAATTTTCTAAATATGAAAATTACTTAGCGTTTATTGATGTTGTGACAAACAGATTGGTTTTTGATTATCAAGGAGGAATTCAAAGTTATCGGTTGATTTATGATGAAAAACTCGAAGATTACGGTAAGTGCTGTTATTTTTATCATTCTGATGATTTAACAGGGGATATTGGGTATTCAATTATGTGGAATCATCAACTTTCTTCAAGTGATACAAGAAGTGTCGTAATTTTCAAATATAGAGGTCTTCTTAGAAATCAACACAATATTGACTAAGGGGGTCTTTCATCATCGATAGATTTTAAATTTTGTTTTTAAGTAAGTTTCAATTACTCGTGCTAAACTTACACTAGACTATTCAAAATTTCTTGAATACGATTGCCTGTTGAAGACATTGAGATCAACTCCTTCCTTATATTCTAACATAAGTAGGATTCTTACTCTTTGTGTCTAACTGTTCTATATTAACAGTTGACACCAATAAAATATTATTGATTAATTTGATTTGAGTTTGTAAAAGTGAGATAATGATATAATGTCAATAAAGGGAATAAGAAAAGTAATAATGAAGCTTGATTTCAAGAAAGTTAAGTTTCTCACGTCCGAAAAGTCTTGTAAATAGGAACATAAAATGGCATAAAATATGTTTCCCACACACAAAATTCTGCATTTTTGCGATCAACGGCAGTAACTTATCGCACATGCATTGACATTACATTTCCAGTAAAATATGTTTCTCATGTTCGAAAAGTCTTGTCTATGGGAACATAAAATGGCAAAAAATATGTTTCCCACGCACAATATTCTGCATTTTCGCGAGCAATGGCAGTAACTCAACGCATGTAGAGTCTATCACGTTGCTTTCATTAAAATAACACTTGTTATATACTTGACACATACTTGACAACACTCTATTTTTAACTCAAATTTATAAAAATCAGCCATCAGATGACCTTCATAGGTATCCGATGGCTTTTTTTGTCTATATGTGCAAATTTCGTCCATTGTGGGAACATATTTTTTGTTAAAAAATGGCCTTTTTTGTCTGAATGGTTGTCTTACGCAACATATTTTTCTTGAAAAAGTACTTAAAAATTCAAGTATACAATAAAAAAAACGGCAAAAAATGTAACAATTGTATAAAGTGTTGCAAATGTAACATGTCAGTGCTATAATTGAAATTAATGATATGACAACATCCAGTTGTGTTCAGATAATAATATGACGATAGGAGAATATGCTTATGATAGAAGTGAAAAATCTGACAAAAGATTTCGGATATAATCGGGGGGTTTTTGATATATCCTTTGAAGTTAAAGAGGGTGAAGTATTCGGTTTTCTTGGTCCCAATGGTGCGGGGAAAACCACGACAATAAGAATGCTCATGGGTTTTTCTCAACCCGATAAAGGAACTGTATCCATTAACAGCAATGATTGTTGGAAAGATTACTCTTCGATATTGGGCGAAGTCGGTTATATTCCTGGTGAGGTTGCACTACCAGACGGACTGAGTGGACTTGAGTTCATCGATATGATGAAAAAAATGCGGCATGCAGAAGAGTCTAGGGTTACTTACTTACTGGATTTATTTGAATTGAATCCAAATCAGAGCATGAAAAAGATGTCCATAGGGGATAAGAGAAAGCTGGCAATTGTATCAGCCTTCATGTCGGATCCCAAAATTTTGATACTCGATGAACCAACCAGCGGCTTAGATCCTATCATGCAAAATAAATTTATCGAGTTAATCAAAACCGAGAAGAAAAGAGGGAAAACAATCCTTCTTTCAACTCATATATTTGAGGAAGTGGATGCCTGTTGTGATCGATTGTCGATTATCAAGGAAGGTAAAATCATTTCAACGATTGAGACTGATATCATCAGAAATAACGAAAACAAAGTCTTTAAAATTGAGTTTTTGGAAGATAAAGGATATGAGCAATTTATGAAATCGGATTTGAACATTATCTATAGCGATAAAACTAAAAAGAAGGTGAGAGTAGCAATCAACGATAAAGAGATAAATCGTTTGATTAAGGAAGTCTCTGACAATCAGGTGAAATATTTTTCAGAGTCACAATTTACGCTCGAAGACTATTTCCTAAATTACTATAAAGATAGCGAGGTTGAGTCATTCCTATGAGCATGATTGAAATTAGAAACCTGACAAAAGATTATGGATTATCACGAGGTATTTTCAACATCGATCTTGAAGTGAAAAAAGGTGAAATCTTTGGTTTTGTTGGAACTAACGGAAGTGGTAAAACAACAACGATCAGAAACATGATGGGTTTTATCAGACCGGATAGCGGAAGTGTCTACATAATGGATCATGAGGTGAACTATGACACAACTCAAATCATGAGACATATTGGATATGTGCCAGGCGAAATAGCTTTTCCCGACATAGGTGATGGGGATGCGTTCTTGAAGAGTCAAGCAGAAATGATGGGATTAAAAACCATGGAATACGCCAAGTATTTAATCAATAAATTTAAGCTAGACACCACAGCAAATCTAAAGCATATGAGCAAAGGCATGAAGCAAAAAACGGCCATCGTACAAGCGTTTATGGCTGAACCGGATATTTTAATCCTGGATGAGCCTTCAACCGGACTTGATCCACTCATGCGAGAAACATTCGTAGATGTATTGATGGAGGCAAGACAGAGAGGTGCTACCATATTTATGAGCAGTCATGTGTTTGAAGAGGTAGAAAAAACATGTGATCGTGTCGCACTTTTGCATAACGGGAAAGTATTAGATATCGTGGATATGAAAAAGATTCGTCACAACGAAGTAAAGACATACAAAGTTGGATTTGAAGACGAAAGAGATTATCAAAATTATGTGAATTTGAATCTCTACATAACGTCAAAAAATGATAAATATATGCAAGTAACCGTCGACATCAAAGACGCTCAAGTAAACGAATTTATGAAGGTATTAGCGCAATTCAATTTAAAATATATCAAAGAAGTAAAATACACGCTCAAAAAGTATTTTTTAAAAAAAATAAGTGAGGACAACGAAAAATGATCAGTATACCATTATTGAAACAATCCATCAAAGCGAATTGGGGTCTTTGGACAGCAACAACCCTGACATTGATTTTGCTTTACGTCGTTATCAAATTTGCTATGGGGTTAGTCACGGTTTCAGGTGATGCAGACCCAAACATATTGATCCCATATATCATCGCCTTAGAATCCGCAGGGCTGTCACTCGACGGACTCTTTACTGCGATCGGTTTGAATCCTGACATCTTGACAGGCATTGCATCGATGGATTCAAATGTTCTGGTTAGCTCAATTTTTTATCCTGTTGTGTCGGTGCTGATGCCCTTGGTCTACACGGTTATAGTTGGGAATAAATTGTTTGCCAGTCAAATTGATCGAGGATCCATGGCGTTTGTTTTATCCACTTCGATCAAGCGATCCAAGATAGCGTTCACGCAAATGTTCTTTTTCATCATGTCTTTAGTAGCGATGTTTATCTTAACAACCATCGTGGATGTTATCTTAGCATTAACCATCGAAAATTCATTAGCGATTGACCACGTTCTGTTGCTCAACCTAGGTCTATTCATATTCACGGTTGCCATGGGATCGATTACGTTCATGTTTTCTGCGGTTTTCAACTATACGAAGCATTCGATCTCTTTAGGTGGAGGTGTAGCGTTAGTATTTTTCATATCTAAAATATTAGGGTTGTTTGGTTCTGATCTCTTCATGAACATGGGGATTGGTATCGAGCCCATGGGATACTTTAATAACATCACGATGATCACGCTGTTCAATACGACCTCAATCTTGGATGGGTCATCCACCTACATCATGCACTTTGCAATTCTGTTACTCATTTCAGCGATGTGCTTTACAGTAGGCACGCTTTGGTTTACAAAAAAAGATATTCCAGTTTAAGGATCGTGCATAGTAGGATATCATGAAGGAGGGATGCAATCAGTGAAAAAAATAATTATCTTTGATTTGGATGGAACTTTGAGCAACAATGTCGATCAGTCTGAACTCATATATGAACGAATTTCAAAACGATACAAACTAAAACAACTATCCAAAGATGGAATTCGAGAATTAAAAACGAAGCCAGGTTTAAAGCGGTTGTTCGATTTAGGTGTTCCGATATATAAATTGCCTAAATTGTACAGAGAATCGCGTGATATTGCATCTGAATTTGTCGATGATTGCACGATCATCTCAGGAATGAAAGAGCTCTTAGTGAACCTGAATGAAAGCAAGGTTAAATTAGCCATCGTTTCTTCAAATAGTGTTTCAAATATCAATAAAATATTATCAAATAATGATATCAACACATTCTCCTTCATTGAGGGGAAGGCTAGCATGAAAGGAAAAAAACGCAAGATTAAGAAACTGCTTCGAAAACATGGATATGATCCCGAGGACGCCATTTACGTCGGTGATGAAATTCGAGATGTCTTGGCTTGCCGATCAATTCCCATCGAAGTGATCGCGGTGAC
The DNA here is from genome assembly GCA_002839095.1 of Tenericutes bacterium HGW-Tenericutes-2. Lineage (GTDB taxonomy): Bacteria > Bacillota_I > Bacilli_A > Acholeplasmatales > Acholeplasmataceae > Peloplasma. Next base: position 163,357 of record PGXL01000004.1, read on the forward strand.
ATGGGGATTTGAGACGAAAAACGCTCTGGCAAACTCAAATCCCGATTACATTGTCGAGACGATTGAAGAATTATCCAGTTTGCTGATGAATAAAACTGGTGGTCATCGAATCATTAAGAATCGCAGTAGAAAGGTAGAGAAACCATGAGAAAAAGAATCGTGATTGACACTTCAACAGGCGGATTAGATTATTATCCATTTGAACATGGCATTGAGATATTGCGTATTAAGATCAATATCAAAGGTCAAGAGTATGAGGACGGATTAACACTAAAGGCAGATCAATTTTATGATATGCTTAAAAACGATAAAGAACTATTACCAAAGACCAGCCAACCATCTGTTGGCGATGTGATGAACATCTTTCAAAAATTCTTAGATGAAGGTGTTGAAGAGATTTTTGTAGTGACCATATCGGCTAAGATGAGCGGAACTTATAACTCATGCATCATGGCTGCTAAGGAGTTCGAAGGGAAAATAAAGATTAAGGTCTTTGATACGAAGACGGTCTGCTTTTCGGAAGGTATTTTCGCTTTGGAAGCTAAAAAGATGATCGACAAAGATTTTTCATTAGAAGAAATCGAAAACAAACTCAGTGACATGAGACATTTGAACACCATCTATTTTGCAGTAAACTCTTTAACCTATCTGGTTAAAAATGGACGCTTGAGCAATGCGAAGGGCTACATAGGCAAACTTTTAGATATCAAACCGGTGTTACAGGTGCAAGAATCTGGGGAAATCGTTTCAATTGGCAACAAACGAACCATCAAATCCGTCCTATCTTCAATCACATCGTTGGTCGAAGAATATGTCGATCATCGTCCATATCAGGCATATTTAATCTATACAGCGAACCCTAACCTGAAAGCTCATTTCGTTAGTATGATTAAAGAAAATCTCGGATTAGAAAACCTGTATGAATCACCGTCGACTCCGGTGGTTGGTGCACATGTCGGTCCTGACGTGATAGGCATTGGGATTTTTATTGGTGATCATTTAGAGGTAGGTAGGAAAAATTGATGAAAGAAAACATACAGGTTACTAGAAGCAAAGAGTGGATATATAATGCACTCATGTTCTTACTTAAAAAAAATGCTTTTAGAAAGATATCTATTGATGATATTACAAAAGAAGCAGGTGTTGCAAGACCGACATTTTACCGCAACTTTGATTCGAAAGAAGATATATTGCTCGATCAAGGACGAAAAATATATGAACGTTTAATGTTGGATCTTGAAACGGACATGAATAATGACAATCCAATTTTCCATTCGATTAAGAAAATGGTCATAGTTTTCAATGAGTATTCCGATTTATTCGAAGTACTCATCACCAACAGCCTAGAATATCTTATCTTCCAGTCCTTTGAAGCTGAAATTTCAAAATTATTGAAAAAAGTATTTGATATTGAAAAGGAAGATAAATATAAAGCACGGTTTTTTGAAGGTGCACTGTTTTCTGTTGTGGTTGAATGGATTAAAAATTCAAAGTCTGAATCCGTTGACGAAATGACTGAGATTATATATAATCTTGTCACATTTAATAACACCTTGTAATGAATTGACCAGTAGATCGACGGCGGATTATAGATCAATCGTACAATTTTTAGTGGGATCAGCACTAATATTTAATAGCTATACTGACTTCAATTATTGATTACTTCAATCCATTTTGATAAACAAACTCGCAAGAAGTTGTATAGATTTTGAGATGAAAACCTATTGTTTGTGAAAGGAAAAAAATGTGAATAAATTAGGAATTTGTTTATCTGGTGGAGGCGCAAGAGGAGCATATCAAATCGGTGCGCTAAAAGCGCTTGAAGAACTGGGCATTTTACAAAAAGCGAGTGCGTTTTCTGGAGCTTCGATTGGAGCGGTTAATGTTACTTTTGCAGCCATTGGTTCACTTGATTTAGCAATGGATATTTGGTTCAACGTTCCAGAAGCGCCACTGGGAGAAAAAACTGCAATTATAAAGACCATCAAGAACGAGAGATTAAGATTAATTGATAATGGTTTGTTATCAATTAATAAGTTGAATGAGTATTTAAATGAGTATTTGAATTTTGAACTATTGACAAATAAAGATATCTATATTGCAGTCTCTGAAACCGGTGATACTGATAAAGGATTTACTGACTTGTTGAAGTCTACCATTAAGCATTACGTTCATAGAGAATCACAAGTATCGTATGTACCACTTAAAGAGCTAGATAAAAATATGCAAATCAATACGCTTGTTGCCTCGTGCTCAATACCCATAGTGTTTCCACCTGTTATCACTAACAATAAAAAATATAGGGATGGAGGGTATTTCGATAACACCCCAGTTCAACCACTAATTGATATCGGTTGTGATGAAATCATCTGTGTCACTGTTTCAGCATTATCCTCATTGCGATCGAAAAAAAAGAAGTATAAGAATGTTAGAATACATGATATACGATCAACAAAAAGTTTAGGTAAAATACTTGATTTTACATCTATGCACTCAAGAAGAATTTATCATTATGGATATGACGATGTCATGAATTATTTCAAAGACAAAAAAAGTGAATGAAAGCTGTTGTTGAAATGCTTGAATCGACAATTGGTTTAAACATTCGAGTTTAGATATGATGAAGCAGGTGAATATGAAGCAAAGATTAGTAATAGGAATTTTTACAGATGTATTTTTTCCAATGATTGATGGAGTGGTCAATGTCGTTGATAACTATGCAAAAAAGCTATCTTTGACCGCAGATGTCTATGTTTTTTCACCTAATTATGGAGAAATAGAGAACATTGATAAATTTGCATATAAGGTTATACGGACAAAGTCTATAAAATTGCCACTGATGGATTACAGGCTTTCGTTTCCAAGTTTTGATACTTTTTTTGAAAAGAGCATGAAAGCAATAAAATTTGATATCATACATATTCACAGTCCATTTTCAGTAGGTAATTATGGGATTAATTATGCAAAAAGGCATAATATTCCACTTATCGCAACATTGCACAGTCAGTATAAAAAAGATTTCTACGAGCGTAGTAAAAATGCATTTATCAGTGAACTCGCAATCGGTGAATTGATGAGGAGATTAAACAGATGCGATCGACTCATTGCAGTAAACGATGAAATTGCAAGAGTATTTTACGAGTATGGTGCGAAAAGTCTTCCTATAGTCATCCGCAATGGGACTGACTTATTGCCCTTGGAAGATGAACAGATGGCTAATGATTTGAGAAAGATGCATCACATTCAGCATGAGGATAAAGTGCTTTTATATGTTGGCCGCTTAGACAAAATCAAAAATGTAGATTTTTTAATCGATTCTTTGACGATTCTTAAGAAAAGAGAGTTCAAATTTAAAATGATCTTTGTTGGATCTGGAATACATGAAGGTTTTATGAAGAAAAGAGTCACTTTAAATAATCTTAATGAGAACACAATATTTACAGGTCGTATTAAAGATCGAATTGAATTATCATCTTACTACAAAGTAGCAGACCTTTTCTTATTGCCATCATTATATGATGCTTCATCATTGGTTCAGGTTGAAGCAGCTAGTCAGCATACACCTACCTTATTTATAGAAAAAGCAGTAACAGCTAGCACTATTTGTGATGGAGTAAATGGATACCTCTCAAGCAATGCACCTGAAATGTATGCAGAAAAAATAATTGACATATTTAGTAAAGCTATATCACACAGGGAAATATGTAATAATGCTTACAGAGATCTATATCTATCGTGGAATCAAATCGTCAATGAATTATTCAAAAACTACATTGATTTGATATCAGAAAAGTTAAATACAGTTAAAATGCATAAAGACTGATAACTGCTTATCTACACATAGCAATCTAAACACTGGTAATGAAAGTTCCGAAATACACAATGCTTGACATTCTTGTCAATAAAAGCCATCAGATGACCTTCATAGGTTTCGATGGCTTTTTTTCGATGAGTCAGATTTTATTCATCTTCGCAACATATTTTGCTTCAAAAAAAATTAGATAATAACGACTTTGTAATTCATAATTTTACCGTACTTTTCGTTATGATAAGTACCTGTTGCTAAAGGTTTTAGTGCTTCAAAAGTATGTCTATTTTCTGAGAATTCTTTATCGGTATAATTCTTGGTTCCTGCTACACAGAAGACAATGTTTTCAGGTGTCACTGAGATGATCTTGTAAATGAATGAACGTAATGTATCACTATCAACTTCCTGGATTGGTTCTAGTAAATTGTTGAGTGTGGTTTCTATCTTTGCAAGTCTTGATCGCGTATCGTAGTTCGTTAAGTACTCACCTTCAAGTTTTCTGATCTCGGTTTTGTTATTGTGAAGCTGCAAGGTCAGTGATTGGTATTTGCTGTTGAAATCCTCCTGGGAAAGATTAGGATTCTTCACTTGAACATCAATTAGGTTTGATATCATTCTTTCAAGCTCATCGCCTTGTGTTTGAAGCTTTTGAATCTTGATTTCAACATCGCTAACTCGAATGGTCGACTTGATGATTTTCTGTATGTTTGGGATGATATCCTTTTCCTGTAAAAACACCTCGTTGAGCATTTTCACAGTCGCACCTTCAATCATCTCTTGGTAAGTAGCTTTAGCCTTACAGTGGGCTTTACCGTCGATGTAACCACCACATTGTTGCATAACTCTTTGAGCTGGTGTACCGTAATTCCAATAGCGTCTTTTCAAGGTTCGTCCACATTCAGAACAAACGATAAATGCTGAGAATGGATAAGTGACATTGTATTTGGCCAGGTTCTTATCCTTACCAACTTTCACCTTGCTTCGATCCTCTCTGATCCTTTGAGCAAGGAGAAAAGTCTCTCTATCGATGATTGCTTCGTGTGCATTCTCGGTATGATACATTGGAGCGAGTTCTTTATTC
>PGXL01000028.1 GCA_002839095.1 Tenericutes bacterium HGW-Tenericutes-2
ATTCTCTAGGAAAGTCATACTCTAGCTTTCTGCCTTGAAACGTAGCAGAAAGCGTCAAGGACCTTTCCTGCCGGAACAATTTGCTTTGCAAAACGAGGCAACGCCTCTTTTCTTGATTCCAAGAACTTCATAGTCGACTTGGGCAAAAGCTAAATGAATAATAATCATACTCAACAACTACTTATTAACTTTATCTTGATAATAGTGTATAATTATGGTTAAAGTGTCATAATTAAGTGAACTAATTTAACGATATATTGTAGATAAAACTTCAACTATATAGTTTTGACACTTAACCATTAAAACCATAAAAATTTAAAGATAGTATTTAGAATTTATATTAGGGAGGCCAAACATGAAGGTCACACATAAAAAATTTAACGGCGGGTACCGGTTTAAGAAGTTTGAAGGTCAACCTCTAACAAAAGTCGTAGATTTTCTGCCAAGTTCTAAGGTAGAGACTGCTACAGAAGATATTACCAATAATGATGATATTATGGAGTTTCTTAAGTCTTTTAATTTGACAATCAAAAAGGGTATAAATGAGGCATTAACAGATGAGGATGTTCATATTCAAAAAGAAAGTATTGGTAAGATTATTATCAGTATGACCCAGGTCGAACCGTATGACTTTCCAATAGATATTTTTTTTGAGAAAGATTATGCAAATGACTTTATCCAAGGTATTAAAATCTTAAAAGATAAATTACCGAATGTTCAAATCCATCTTGTGCTATGTGGGGATAAGCTTAAAAAGCATGAGACAGTAATATCTGAAATCATGAACATAGATGGGGTACAAGTCTCTACAGTTGTAAATAAGTATCCTATTAATAAAAAGGAATTACTTATACCTACCTTATTGGATATGAAATACCCAATCGGTTATCCTTCAGCTAATATTGGCGTTATTATGATGGAACCATATAGAATCATTCAGCTATATCGTTATTATAAAGAAAAAAAGCCAACAACTCATTATATGGTTGCATTGGCTGGTTTGGCATGGAAGGATAATCTGGTACTTAATCTGCCCCTAGGAACCCCGATAAAAGAAATAACCAATGAGTATCTGAATGAAAATATACAAGTCCGTCTAATTAGTAATAGCCTTATGACAGGGCTTACCCTCTCTATGGAGGATAAGATTGATAAGGATACATCTCTTTTAATTGCTTTGCCCGAAGGGGTTAAAGGTGGCCATGGAATCGATACAGGCCTACATGGTACTGTTAGAGCGTGCATATCTTGTGGTCAATGTCAAAATGTATGTCCTGTAGGTTTGATTCCACATTTGCTCCATAAACATGTTGAACAAGGGTTGGTGAATGAAAGCTTGGCAAACTTGAGAATTTTTGATTGTATTGAATGCAATCTTTGTAATTATGGATGTCCTTCAAAAATAGACTTGGTTGGTAGTATTAAAAAAGGTAAAGAACAACTTGAAGAAATGGAAATATCTCATAAAGACTATCAATTAAAAGACATAAAGGAGGTGTAATCAGATGGGAAAAAATGATAAAAGCCTCATATTTAGACCGATAAAACAAACAATTGAATCTCATTTCAAAGGATCGAACAAGGTTTCATCAGGGAACCCTCATATACGAAGTAATATCAACTTAAAGCATTTCATGATGATAGCTGTGGTTGCGCTACTGCCTTCGACCTTTGCAGCAATTTACTATTATGGCATAAGGATGCTTTACCTCATTGGATTCTGTTATCTCGTCGCTTTCCTTGTTGAATGGGCCTTTGCAATCTTTAGAAAAGAGGATATCAATGAAGGGATTTTGGTGACAGGTTTGATATTCCCTTTGACTTTACCACCAACGATTCCATTTTGGATTGCCGGTGTTGGTATGGCATTTGGTATATTTTTTGGCAAGGAAGTTTTCGGTGGCACAGGTCGAAACATTTTCAATCCGGCATTAGTGGGCAGACTGTTTATTACAATAGCTTTTCCCACGTACATGTCATCTATGTGGATCAATCCAAGCAGTCCAGATGCGGTTACGTCTGCCACACCACTTATTTTTTTAAGAGCTAATGAAACCCTTCCTTTCTCACTTTGGGATTTAATGATAGGCACCGCTCCGGGATCTATTGGAGAAACCTTTAGAATCGGTATTATCATTGCGGGGCTATTCCTTATACTAACCAGAGTCATTCATTGGAGAGTACCGATTATTTATTTAGGCACAGTAGTCGTTGCTTCTTATTTAGGACATCTTCTATTACCGAGTGAAGTGGTTCAACCCGTCTATCAGCTTCTAACAGGTGGTCTGCTATTTGGTGCCTTTTTCATGGCTACGGATCCGGTTTCATCTCCCTATACAAAGGCGGGACAAGCTGTTTATGGGATAGGTCTTGGAATTTTGACCATAGTCATAAGAAGCTTTTCGGGCTTTGCAGAAGGTGTCATGTTTGCCATTATACTCATGAATGCTTTTACACCTATGATAGATGCATATGTTATTGATAAGAAATTCAAACCCTTATCGGAATAGGCAGGTGATGATATGAAAGAACAGTTAAAGATGATACTATTTACGATTATTCTTGGTCTTGCATCTTCAGGGATACTCATGGGAATGGATGCATATACAAGTGATAAAATTATTGAAAATGAGGAGCTTGCTTTTAAAAAATCCGTTTTAAAAGCATTTGAGATAGATTATGAAGCCTCAGAAATCGTGGATGTCTTTAGTAATCAAATAGAGAGGATTGAAAAAGACGGTTATAATTTCTATGAGTCAAGTTCAGGGGCTATCGGTTTTGAGTTTGAAGGATCAGGCCTTTGGGGCCCAATAGCCGGATTTTTGACACTTGAAGAAGACCTTGTTACCATACAAGACATTCAGATTATGGAACAATCAGAAACTCCGGGGCTTGGAGGTATCATTGCCGAGGCTGATTATCTTGCGAAGTATAAAGGCAAAGTTTTTGACCCTGATATAGTGGTGGTTAAGGCAAACGATCAAGAAAATGCCATTAACGAAGTGGATGCCATCACTGGTGCTACTGGAACCAGTAGAGCATTTGAAACTCTTCTAAACGCTGCTTATAAGACAAAAAAGGAGGTTCTGGTGAACTAGTATGAGACTAATAAGATTAAAATATACGAAATGGTATCAGTTACTAAGTAAAGGCATATTTAAAGATAATCCTATTTATGCTATGGCCTTAGGTATATGCTCCGCACTTGCGGTCACCAATAGGGTTGAAAACGCCATTGCTATGGGACTAGGTGTAACCTTTGTTCTTATGGCAAGTTCTATGTCAACGTCTCTTATACGTAAGTTTATACCTGCTAAAGTACGGATGGTTACCTATATGGTTCTGATTTCAACGTTTGTTATAGCGTTTCAGGGATTTCTACAAGCCTATTTTTTTGATTTAAGTAAGTCCCTAGGTGCCTATACAGGATTAATTATCACCAATTGTATTGTTATGGGAAGAGCCGAGGCCTTTGCGATTAAAAACCCCATACACTTTTCTGGTCTTGATGCACTTGCCAATGGTCTTGGATATATGTTTACATTGATTGCAATATCCGTTGTTAGAGAGATACTGGCATTTGGTACGTTACTGGGCATACAAGTGGTTGGCGATGGTTTTGTCACATGGACGGTTATGGCTATGGCACCTGGAGCATTTTTCGTTATGGCCATTTATATGTGGATCATGAGGACGATTGCAAAGCTTGATACAACATCAGCATCATAGAAAGGGGATAGGCTTATGGAAGGATTAATCAATATTTTTATGGCATCAGTTTTAACCCATAATATTGCTCTTATATATATACTGGGTATGTGTCCCTTAATTGCGATTTCAAAGAATCTAAAAACAGCAAAAGGCATGGGCGCTTCGGTTATTCTAGTCATAACACTGACGGCAGCCATCAATTGGCCTATATATCAATTGCTTAAGAACAACAATGCCGAGAGCATCAGTTTATTGGTATTTATTATTACAATTGCGGCTACAGTACAGTTTCTTGAGATTTTCTTAGACAAATACTTGCCGGCGTTGTACAACGCTTTTGGCATATTTCTTCCTTTAATTACAGTAAACTGTGCCGTACTTGCCGTTTCTTTGTTCATGGTTAACAGAACTTTTGGATTTTTTGAAACAGTATTTTTTGGTTTTGGATCAGGAACAGGTTGGGCCCTTGCTATTACCATCATAGCAGCAATAAGAGAGAAGATGGCACTGGTTAGCAAAGTACCAGACGGATTACAAGGTGCTGGTATAGTCATGATTATTGCAGGCATTATATCTCTTGGATTTATGGGTTTTATTGGCGTTGTTGGTTTTTAGAGATAAATAAGCATTGGTATAATGGTTAAGGTGTCAAAACTATATAGTTGAACTTTCGCATACAATATATAGTTATGAATGTAT
>PGXL01000005.1 GCA_002839095.1 Tenericutes bacterium HGW-Tenericutes-2
TAAATTATGTTTTGTTTGTTAATAGCTCTTTTTTGTTTTTTTGTTACTTTTGATACACTCATCATCATTCAGTTTTCAAAGACCTTTTTCGCATGCCTTACGTGACGTGCTTTATCATTCTATCATTATAAAACAACCTTGTCAATATCCTTAGAAGAGTTTTTATCCTCTTTTATACAAGGTCTATTATATAGAGTGGTGGAGGGGGGCAGATTCGAACTGCCGAACCCGTAGGGAGTAGATTTACAGTCTACCGCGTTTAGCCACTTCGCTACCCCTCCATTTTTGGCTTGCTTTTATATTCTATCTTATCATTTTAAAAAAAGCAACCACTTTTCACTTAAAATTGACTTTTTGCAAAATAAATCGCATGACAATGATGATAAAAGGCTATTTACGTTATATAGTTTATAATTTCTATATGTCGTATCAGCCTCAATATAGTTGTATTTACTATGTAAGATATATTTTTCTACTCTTTGGGAGTTTTAATCTTTTTATCTAATTCTGTTTTGAATACCATAATCTCACGACTACACTTAATGCATTTTATCTTTATTTCTGCACCAGTTCTAAGTACTTCCCACTCATCTGAACCACATACATGTTTTTTTTTAGTGATAATATGGTCACCAATATTGTATTTCATTTTTTTAGTAACCTCTCTATTGTCTCTTGAATTTTTTCCTCGCTACAATAGATTACTATTTTTTTATCGTCGATCTTAACTTTTTGGCCGAACAAAGATGAAAGTTTTGTTTCTTGATCGTTATATTTAGCAACTACCACTCTTTTAATTTTATTTGTTTTTTCTTCAATCATTGTTAATTCTTCAATTTGTCTAACACTTAATTGATTTTCAACGATTTTATGCGCTAATTTAATAACTTGTTTAGGATCCTCTAGTTTGCTTAAAGCTCTTGCATGCCCCATGCTAATTTGAGAAGTCAATAGCATTTGTTGTACTTCGTGAGGTAAATTCAATAATCCCAGTGTATTTGTCACATGAGATCTACTTTTCCCTACTTTTGCTGCAAGTTCAGCTTGAGTTAACTTAAGATTATTCATCACGATTTTATAGGCTTCAGCTTCTTCAATTGGAGTTAAATTCTCGCGCTGTAGATTTTCAGCTAGTGCTATTTCAGCTACTTTTGCTTCTTCATATTGTCTTATTATTGAAGGGATTGATTTTAAGCCTACCTTTTGTGCAGCTCTAAATCTTCTTTCTCCAGAAACTATAATATAGCCTTGTTTTACTTTTTTTAATATAATCGGTTGAAATACACCATGCTCTTTGATTGATTGAGCAAGCTCGTTGATTTTATCTTCATCGAATATTCGACGTGGTTGAAAAGGATTAGGTTTTATAGAAACTAGTGAGATTTCCTCAATAATTTCTCCTTCTAGTACTTCATCAACGTGATGTTCACTTAAAAGATCTGAAAATGTTCGTGCCTTTTTATCATTACTCATTTTTAAGTACAATCTCCTTTGCTAAAGATTTATACAACTTAGCAGCTGGTGACTTTGGTGCAAATGTAAGAACTGGTAATCCATAAGTTGGGGCTACTTGTGCTGCTACATTACTCGTAATAATGGTGTCAAATACACCTTCTTTAAAATAATCTTTAATTTCATGTACAATTTCCCAACCAGCTTTTGTTCTTTTATCCAGCATGGTTAGCAGAACACCTTCAATTTCAAGCATCTTGTTGTTGACCTTTTGCTTCTTTTGCACAATTCGAATTGTATTGAGTAGTTGTGTGAGGCCGTCTATAGCGAGAAATTGACACTGTACGGGGATTAAAACTGAATTTGAGGCATAGAGAGCACTTAAGGTTAAAAGCCCTAACGAAGGTGGACAATCGATAATAATAAAATCATATTCATCTACAATTTGATTCAATTTATGACTTAATATATATTCTCTATCTTCATGGTCTAATCTTACCTCTATGTGAGCAAGCTCAATTGTTGCAGGAATAACATCTAAATTGATGTCATGCAAATGAATCACCGATTCATGAATTGTTTTATCACCAAGTAGTACGTCAAAAATAGTCGAATATAGCATGCTTCGATTAATTCCTAAACTAGTTGTGGTGCTCGCTTGAGGATCGAAATCGACGAGTAAAACACGTTTATTGTGTTCAGCGAGAGCTGCAGAAAGATTAACACTTGTTGTTGTTTTACCAACTCCACCTTTTTGATTGGATACAGCTATGATCTTTCCCATTATTGCTCCTATTCTAGTACTTTATAAAGGTTTCTTTGTCATCAGTACAAATGATCTTGGATAACCACTAACTTGCTTGATTTTTTTAATTATAATATGAACTCTATACCCAAGGTTTAATGGCAAATCAAATGCTTTGATATCCATAATCTCACCACCGAGTATCTTAATTCCATTCCGCGACTCATTGAGCTCTTCCTCATAGTTTTGAGCCTTTAAGCCTATAAAATAACCATTCTTTTTAATCATAGGAATTCCCATTTCAGTAATTAAAGACATGTGACCTAAAGCTCGTGCAGTAACCAAATCAAATTTATTTTGATTCTTCAATGCATAGAACTCGACTCGATCATGAATCATCTCGATTTTACTTAAATCTAGCTTTGCGACTAAATTTTCAAGAAAAACAATTCTTTTATTTAATGAATCAACAATAGTTACTTCTAGATGTGGATACATTATTTTTAGAGGAATGCTGGGAAAACCTGCGCCAGCTCCCATGTCACATAGAGTTTGAACTTGGTTCATATCTATTGTGTTAGCCAGAGTTAGTGAGTCATAAAAATGTTTATAGTACACTTCTGTTTCATCAACAATTCTTGTTAAATTGGTTATTTTGTTATATTCAATCAGATACTGATAGTATACATCAAACATTTTTTGATGTTCAAGTGTAAATTTGATATTTAAGAGTTTTTCTATATTATCTTTAAATGTCATGGTTAAAACTTCCTGATTCTAGATAAACTAATAAAACTGAAATATCTGCAGGATTTACGCCAGATATTCTTGATGCCTGTCCAAGAGTTTTTGGTCTGATTTTATTTAATTTTTCTCGACTCTCAGAAGAGATGTTGCGTATCGCATTGTAATTGATGATATCTGGAATAATTTTATCTTCTAAACGAAGCATTTTATCAGCTTCTCTAATGGCTTTTTGAATATAGCCTTCATACTTAACTTTTATTTCCAATTGTTCCATTGCATCATCATTATAAGGATGCTCTAGAAAATGTTTAATGACTTCTTTACTTATTTCTGGTCTTTTTAATAAATCAGCTAAACTAATTGCCTCATAAATAGGAGCAGACCCAAGTGATCCTAAAAAAGCATTATTGTCCTTGGTTGGCATCACTCTATATTTAGTAACATATTCAAAAAGTTCATTATATTCTTGTTTCTTATCTAAATATTTTTGATAGGTTTCTTCATTGATCAGACCTATTTTATATCCATAATCTCTAAGTCTCAAATCCGCATTATCATGACGTAATAATAATCTATGCTCTGCTCTAGATGTAAGTAAACGATATGGTTCTAAGGTCCCTTTTGTAACAAGGTCATCAATTAAAACTCCAATATAAGCTTCATGACGATGCAAAATCAGTGGTGCATCACCTTTAACTCGTAATCCAGCATTGATACCTGCCATCAAGCCTTGACCTGCAGCTTCTTCATAACCACTAGTTCCGTTGATTTGACCTGCGCAATATAGATTTTTAATTTTTTTAGTTTCCAATGTTGGAAATAATTGAATTGGGTTAATCGCATCATATTCAATAGCGTAAGCATATCTAATGATTTTTACATTTTCTAATCCTGGAATAGTTTTAATCATTTGTTCCTGGATGTGTCTTGGAAGACTTGTAGAAAATCCTTGAACATACATTTCATCGAGTTCCATGCTTTCTGGTTCAATAAAAATTTGATGTCTTTCCTTATCGAAAAATCTCACAACTTTATCTTCGATTGATGGACAATATCTTGGCCCGACACCTTCAACTATCCCACCATACATTGCAGATTCATCTAAATTCATTGTTATAATCTGGTGAGTTTCTAAAGACGTGTGTGTCAAATAACAATATTCATGTGGGTTTTCATCGTAGTATTTTCCATCTAAGCTGAATGTTTGTCCTTCATCATCACCAGGTTGAATCAACATTTTTGAATAATCAACACTATCTCTTGCTATTCTTGGAGGTGTCCCTGTTTTTAAACGAACGACATCAAAACCTAATTCTTTTAACTGTTTGCTGATGCCAAAAGTAGTTGGTTCTCCATGTGGACCACCAGTAGTTTTTTCTTTACCTATAAGTATATTGCTGCTCAAATAGGTTCCTGTAGTTAAAATAATTGTCTTTCCAAAAATCTTTTCACCATTTTTAAGGATAATACCTTTGACTTCGTGATCTTCAACAATCATATGATCGACTAATGCTTCCACAAGAGTTAAATTTTTTGTTTCTTTTAAAACTCTCAACATTATTTTTGGATATTTAATTTTATCGATTTGTGCACGAAGTGCACGAACAGCAGGACCCTTAGATGCATTAAGCATTTTGATCTGAATTTGACCTTCATCTGCACTTTTTGCCATTTGTCCACCTAAAGCATCGATCTCACGAACCACTATTCCTTTAGCTGGTCCTCCAATTGAAGGATTACAAGGCAAAGAAGCAACCTTTGTGAGGTTGCCTGTAACTAAAACAGTATTCAAATTCATACGAGCCATGGCGAGTGCAGCTTCTATTCCAGCATGTCCTCCACCAACAACAATTCCATCATAAATCATTTAACCACTTCTTCTTTTAAATTACTTTTTTCAAAAAGTATTCAGACACTTTTTCTTTATTGAAGTTAAAGTGTTCAAGTGCTTGTTCTAATGGCGCACTTACACCAAATGTATCGATGCAATAAACGTGTTGAGTATATTTATACCATGAAAGACTGCTTCCCATTTCAATGGCAAGTGTCTTCACACTCTTAGGTAAAATCTCTTTTTTATACTTTAATGTTTGTTTTTCAAATAAGTAATGAGATGGCATACTGACCACTCTTACAAATTTGCCTTGTTCCTTTAATAATTTTTGTGCTTCAACAGCAAGTCCTACTTCTGATCCAGAAGCAAGTAGAATGCCATCAAGTTTACCCTCTTCCATTGAAACAACATACGCTCCCTTAGAAACACCCTCATATGAGGTTGTCTTCAAATTATCAACATTTTGTCTTGTTAAAATAATTGAAGTTGGTGTATTTGTTGACTCAACAGCAATTTTCCAAGCAGCCAGCGTCTCATTAGCATCCGCTGGACGAATCACATTGAAGTGAGGGATTGCTCTTAATCCTGCAAGCTGTTCGATTGGTTGGTGTGTTGGACCATCTTCACCTACTGCAATTGTATCATGTGAAAAGACAAAGATAGATGGGATTTGCATGATTGCAGAAAGTCGAAGAGCTGGTTTCATATAATCACTAAAGACAAAGAATGCTCCACCAAAAACCTTTAATCCACCATGCAATGTCATACCATTTACGATAGCACCCATAGCATGCTCTCTAACACCAAAATTTAGATTTCTTGCCAATCTATTATCCTTATTATAATGGCCATCTGCACCTTTAGCTTTTGTTGATGCTGTTAGGTCAGCTGAACCGCCGATAATATTTAGATATTTCTCAGAAAGTTTGTTTAATACTTTCCCACTTATGTTTCTAGTAGCATCCTTAGCAGATGAAACTTCAGATGTGAAATCATTTAAATCAACTTGAATTTTATTTTCAATGAATTCGTTAAACAAAGCATAATCTTTTGGAAATTGTGCTTTATAATTGTTAACTAATTCTTTCCATTTTTTATGGACACGTTGTCCACGAAGTGTTACTTTCTTTCTAAAATGGTCATAAATATCAGAAGTTATCTCAAAGGGTTTGTATTCCCAATTTAAATTTTTTCTTAATAAATCAGCTTCTGCAAAACCAATTGGAGCACCGTGCACTTTGGATGTTCCAGCAAGTGATGTTCCATAACCAATGGTAGTTTTTACTTCAATTAATGTTGGTTTGTTTAATTCTTTTTTAGCTTTGATAATTGCTTTATTGATTGAGGAAAGGTCATTTCCATCTGCAACGTGTAAATA
The DNA here is from genome assembly GCA_002839095.1 of Tenericutes bacterium HGW-Tenericutes-2. GTDB lineage: Bacteria > Bacillota_I > Bacilli_A > Acholeplasmatales > Acholeplasmataceae > Peloplasma. The sequence continues at coordinate 6,157 of PGXL01000005.1, forward strand.
TTGCCATCCCATAGCTTCAAACTTATTTTTATGATTCTCGCTATATGCCATGGAGACTTTTCCGTCTAGTTGAATGTCATTTGAATCAAATAAGACAATGAGTTTACCTAATCCTAAGTGTCCAGCCAGACTTATAGATTCTAGTGCAACGCCTTCTTGAAGGTCACCATCTCCACAAATAACGTAAGTGTAATGATCTACAATATTGAATCCTTCTTTATTAAATCTCGCAGCTAAATGTGTTTCAGCAATTGCCATACCCACAGCATTAGAAATGCCCTGTCCTAGTGGTCCACTTGTTGTTTCAACACCATCAGTATGACCATATTCAGGATGCCCTGGAGTATTGCCAATCTGTCTAAATCTTTTTAGGTCTTCAATTGATATTTTGTAACCTGATAAATGATTAAGTGCATATAAAAGCATTGAGCCATGACCAGCAGATAGTATAAAACGATCTCTATTAATCCATTTTGTATCTTTAACGTCAACATTTAAATGTTCAGTGAATAATTTATATGCCATTGGAGCAGATCCAAGAACAATTCCTGGGTGTCCGCTATTTGCTACATTGATTGCGTCTACACCTAAAAAGCGTATCGCATTAATTGCTTTCTGTTCCATTTTTATCCTCGCTATTGTTTTCATCTGAATTTTCAACTATAGTAACTTCTTCTTGTTCAGTTACTGGTTCTTCATTGAATTTGAAGTATTCTTGATAGTGATCTTCCTGAGACTTAACTAAGCCATCAAATCTTTCATTACCTAAAAACTCTCTAATTTTATCTTGAGCAACTTTGTTTTCTTCACGAACTTTTTTATTAACTAAGCGTCCTTGAACCATGTTACTTATAACCACTAATACAATCATTCCTAATAGAATAGGTAGAGTTTGCTCTGGGAATACCATTGTAGCTACACCAGCAACAATTATATACAATATAAATGTTGGTATAATAAACCACATGTTAATCTTTTTACTTAGCGTTCCGACTTTTTCTAAGAATGTTAGCCAAATTAGATTTACTTCAGGTTGATAGAAGTCTTTTAATGCTTCATAATATTTAGATTCAATTAAAACCTTGTAATTATATCCATCTGATGTCCAAATAGCAAATCGTCCTCGAGATGCAAATTGAAATAAGAATGGTGTGTCATTCATATAGTGAAATTCTATTGTTTTTCCGTTTGCGTCCTGGGTCTCAAAAGGCTCACCAGTTAGCTGTTTATATACCTTGGGATTTAGTTTCATAAGTCATTCCTCCATTATTTTTATTATATCATCATATAGTATTATACACGATGTTTATGTGAAAACACACATGAGAAACAAAATCCCCATCAAGCATCATCACCCACATAATAGAAATGCTTATGGCTGCTTCAATCAAGACCTGACCAGGTTCACAAGTTACTATTGAGTGATGATGCTTGATGGGGAATTTATATTATTTTTCTCTGAGTTTCTTAAAGAAAGACTTCAATAATTCTTGACTTTCTTCTGCCATCATTCCAGAAACCACTTGAATTTGGTGATTAAATGGAATTTCCATAAGATTTATTACACTACCAACTGCACCAGCTTTTGGATCTTTGGCTCCGTAATAAAGGTTTTTGATGCGTGACTGAATCATCGCACCAGCACACATTTGGCATGGCTCCATTGTAACATAAACATCACAATCTTCCAATCTCCAACTGCCTATTTTTTTCGCAGCCTTCATCATAGCGAGAAATTCTGCGTGTGCATGAAAAGATTGCATTTGTTCTCTTTTATTATATGCTCTCGCTATAATTTTATTTTGATAAACAACAACCGCTCCGACAGGAACTTCATTCTCAAGTTCTGCTTTTTTAGCTTCCTTAAAGGCTGCCTTCATAAACTTATAATTTTTTTGGTTTTCCTGGGACTTCATGATAATGTCTTGATCTAGGCTCATAAGATTCATTTGCTCCTACTAAAATGATTGGATCATTATAGTTTGCCGGTTTACCATTAATAATACGCTGAGTTCTAGTTGCTGGTAACCCACTCTTTACACAAATAGCTGTCAGTTTGGTTACAAACTCAGCTCTAGCAAGTAATTGAGGCATTGGTCCAAATGGTTCTCCTCTAAAATCGCTGTCCAATCCACCAACAATAACACGAATGCCTTTATCAGCAAGATTTTCAGCAATTTCGATAATATCATTGTCAAAAAATTGAACCTCGTCAATAACAACTGCATTTGTATCCTCTTTAATATAACTTAAGATTTCAACACTTTTATCAATGATGACAGAAGGTTTTTTTGAAAGGTTATGCGATACGATTTCTTCTAATGCATATCTAGTGTCAATTTTAGGCTTAAATACTAAGACATTTTGTTTTGCATATTCAAGTCTTTTGATGCGTCGAATCAACTCTTCAGTTTTACCTGCAAACATTGGTCCGCAAACTACTTCAATAAACCCATTCTTATATGTATGATACATAGCAAAATCCCCTTTATTATGCATTTTTTTAATAAAAAACGTGACGATTGATCACGTTATTTGTTGTGTTACTTCTTCTCGTTCATGCCGTAACGTTTATTGAATTTTTCAACACGTCCAGCTGCTTGAATAAATGTTTGTTGTCCTGTGTAGAATGGGTGACAGTTTGAACAAGTATCGATACGGAAATTAGTTGCCGTAGTACCTACTTCAAATTCATGACCGCATGTTGCACATTTTACTTTGGATACGTTATATTTTGGGTGAATTCCTGGTTTCATTTTCTTTTCTCCTTCCGCCATGACAAAAAGTCATAGTAAGTTTAGCGCATTCATTATATCATTCAATATTTTATTAATCAAGAGATAACAACGTATTTTTGTTTTTAATTTTCAAACTCATTATGCCATGTTTGCCAAATAACAAGAAACCGTTGCGTAATAAGTCCTGTAACAATACCCGCTGGTATGCTGAGCATGAGCATGATTGGTAAATAAAATATTACCGCACTGCTCCCAATCACAAATATTCCCGCGATGATTTGTCCAATGCAATGGAATATAGATCCAATCACACTAACACCTAACACACCAAAGAAATTTGTTTTTTTGAAAAATCCCATTGCAAATGTAGCAAATAATGCCCCACTAAAACTCATATAAAAAACTGGACCCAATAGCTTCCCTGTAAGAAGAGAAACCAGTAGAACTCTAAGTATAGTTATCGTTGCACTATCCTTAAAGGAATACACATATAAAATGATGAGTGTAACTATATTTGCAAATCCCAATTTAGCACCTGGAACAGGGATTACTGGGACTAAAGATTCAATTATATTTAACACTATTGCTATCGCAAGGAAATTGGCTAGCAAAGTCATTTTACGTGTTTTTCTCATGAATGTTTATACTGTAAAGTCCACTTCACTAGAATCAAATTCTACTCGTATTCTATTTGGCAAGCAAATGAGTGGTTTTCCAGTAGATACTCCTTCTCTACTACAAATATTATTTGGTGATTGTTCTTGAATAATTTCTACAGATGGCTTACTGTTTGCAGTGCCAAATTCGTATTTTATGACTACTATTTGACGAATTCCATTTAACTCATAGTCTCCTAAAAGAGTAATCGTTTGTGCTTCTTCATCAATAATCGGATAATTTTGATTATATCCATCCGGAACGTTTTGAGTGTAATTTCTAATCACTCTATAGTTAACAAAATCAATTGTTACAATTGGATCAGTAGATGTTCCATAATATACGTGTGCTTGCGCAGCCTCTCCTGTGAACATAAACAGTTTAAAGGAAATGTAGATTGCTCCAACTAAAATCACAAGTACAGAAACCAGTATTATATCTCTTTTATTTTTATACTGTTTATTTTCCATATATTAGTACCCTTTAAATATAGTATCTAAAAGATTCGTAGTGACTGTCCCATCATAATTGTATAAAATAACTTCGATACCTAGTTCTTCCTGATAAACATCAAGCCAAGCTGCTATAGCTTCTGGAGTCATAGAAAAGAATGCTGTTGAAAGCGCATCTAAAAGACCTGCATCAGTTCCAATCATTGTTAATGAATGATAGTAGTGCATAGAGTATTTAGTGAATGGTGAAACAATATGATGATATCTAAGTCCATTATATGTAGCATATTGTACATTATTTCCACTGGTCGCTAGTGCCTTATCTCTAAGTTCGATTAATCCAAAATATTCATTATCAAAAAGTGGGTCAATCAATTCTACATTCCATTGTTGGTTTTTGCGCTCTGGATTGCTGTTCTTTCCAACTGAAATTGTTGAACTTCCAGCATTAATTGCAAAATAGATAACACCCTTTTCTACCAAGTAATCTTTTACAATTTCAGTAGCATAACCTTTAGCAATCGCACCTAAATCAAGCTGAACATCTTCATGATTAATTCTTGCATAGTATTTCCCGTTGGATTCAGATAGTGTATATGGATTTTCATGAACTTCAATTGAATCAATTTCTTCTTGAAGTGACTCAAAAACAGATTGAGGTATTTCATAATCATCTTCTCTAAATTCAGGGTCCAAAATGACATCCTTCCATGCTTTAACAATCTTTCCTATAGATATATCAAAATATCCATTGGTTAGTTCCTTCAATCTTTCGGATTCTTCAAGTAATAAATATAGTTCATGATTGATTTCGACATCAACATTAATTTTTGAGTTTAATGTATAAATATTTTCTAAATATAATGAGTCCTCAGAAAGTGGTGAATAGTTATCACTTAAGGAATGATACATGGCATAAATCTCACCGATATGTGCTTTTATTTCGTTTGCTTCTTCTTGGTTATCTGCCATATAATTGATTCTTATCTCTGAGTCCATTTGAAAATATACAGCAGAAAACATCTTCCCCTCTACTTTTGGATTACAAGCAGAAAGTAAGATCATTAACATTATAATTACTGGGAAATAAAGCATTTTCTTCATGTGAGCGTACCTCGTTAATTTTTACTTTTATATTATAGCATTATAAGTAAAGAAAAGGACATGAGATGTCCTAAATCTTTAAATCAATTTTTGATCCATCTGGATTTGGATGATCTTTGATATACTCCAAAATAGGATTGAAGTGTTTATCAAGCTTTCCTGGTTTGCAACGAGAAACATTTTTTACTTCTCCATTGACAATACCTGTTGCAAACGCACGGCAACCTGGGGTTCCGCATGCGCCGCAGTTATAATTAGGTAACAACTTTTCAATGTCATCAATTCTTGGATCTTCTTGAACTGTGAGATATTGATTTGCCAATGATAGGACAATCCCTAGAATAATCCCTAGCATACCAAGTACTATGAAAGGATATAATAATTCAATCATAATTTAACCTCCTTCAAAAATTCAAGAGTATCCGAAAAGCCACAGCTCTTTCCGCTTCTAGATGCACATGATTCACAAGACTGTGCTTCTAAATATGCTTCCTTGCAACTTTCAGGAATTGCTACTTTGTTATTCAAATACATAGTGCCTATGTACAATCCTATAAAACCAGAAAGTACACCGACCATAATTAATATTTCCATTAGATAATACCTGCCAATCCCATAAATGCCATCGCCATTAAGCTTGCTGTAACAAACGCAATTGGAAGACCCTTAAGTGCCTTTGGCACATTAGCTGAATCTAAACGCATACGTATAGCGGTGAATGTAATGATAATCAATGCATACCCTAAGCCTGATCCCAATGCAAACATCATTGCTTCTGGGTAAGTTTGTGGAGTAGCAACATTCGTTAATGCAACACCTAAAACCGCACAATTTGTAGCGATTAATGGAAGATAAACCCCAAGTGCTTTGTATAAACTTTGGCTAAATCTCTTAATTACAAGTTCTGTAAGCTGTACAAGTGATGCAATAACCAAAATAAAGGCGATTGTATCAATATATTTAATATTTAATGGAATTAATACATACCAGTAAAGTGGGAATGTAATTAAAGCAGCTAAGAATATTACAACGATAACCGCCATACCCATACCAACTACGGACTTCATCTTTGTAGAAACACCAAAGAATGAACACAAACCTAAGAATTGCATTAAGACGATGTTATTCACCAACATCGAGGAAATTAAAATTGCGAGTAAGTTCATTATTTTTTAACCCCCTTCTTTTGGTTTGAAGCAACTATAACTGCTAGTATGATACCAATAACAAGGAAGGCTCCTGGAGGTTGCACTAAGACACCAAATGCATATGGACTAAGACCTAGTCCTGCAAATACTGTGTATTCAAAACCAAGTGGAAGTGTTCTTCCTAATACAATAGTACCAGTTCCAAGAAATTCTCTAAAGAACCCAATCATGGTTAATGCAATTGCAAAACCTAAAGCAACACCAAGACCATCGATTGCAGCGGCAGGAACTTTGTTCTTAGAAGCAAACGCTTCAGCTCTACCAAATACAACACAGTTAACTGTAATTAATGCAATGAATACACCAAGTTCTTGTGCTAGTGCTGGTGCAAATGCATCAACAAGCATTTTCAAAATGGTAACTTCTGTTGCGATAATGATAACGTAAACTGGGATACGAACGGTATTAGGAACTAGTTTTCTAATTGAAGAAACCGATGTGTTTGTCATGGTTAACACAATCATGACTAGAATTCCCATTCCAAGCGCACCTTCAAATGAACGCGTGACGGCTAATGCTGGACAAAGTCCAAGTGCCATAACAAAGATTCCATTTTCTTTCCAAATACCTTTTGTGAAGATATCCCATAATGACGCTTCTTTTTCTTCAGCGACTATTTTTTTAGCTACTGGAGCTTTTTTAGTTTCTGTCATCCTAAGTTCACCTCACTTAAACTTGCTGATCGGTTGTTATGTTCGTTGATTGCCATTGCAACAAGTGATTTCACAAGACCTGTACTTTCAGACGCTGTTGCACCTGCTTCAAGATCTCCAACATTTACAACTGGAATTAATAATAGATAATCAAATGTAAATCCTTGAAAATATTCATAAATATAATCTTGGATGCCACCAACATAGGTTGATGTTTGTTCGATTTTTACTGGTTGAACATAAACTTTATTATCTAAGTCAACTCCAACTAATAATTCAATATAACCAAATTCATCTGATGGATTAAACTTATATCCATTTTTTGCCATTACAGTATATACAGTACCAACCTTATTACCTTTTGCATTGTATGCTGTTTGTACCTTATGGATAATTGTGTAATGACCAATTGAAGGAACATTATTAATGATTTCTTCATCTTCTAACGTAACCATTTGGTTAAATAATTTATCTTCAGGATCTTTAGGTAATACATTTTGAAAGGCAAATAGAAATATTAAGCTGATAACCAATAAAACCACTGCATTAATCATTAAGAATAAGTTTTGTTTTTTCATTCTATAACTCCTCCTAATGCTGTGAGTAATGTGTTAACTAAATTCTTGGAATTTGTCGCGCCTGTTGCTAAGTCACCTTGACCACTAAATGAATCAATATTAGAACCTACAATTGAGTTAGCATATGCAACAACTTTTGGATAGAATGCATTGGATGTTGTATGGCCATATTGATCCTTAGGTAAATCAATACCTAAAATTTCACCAGTGGATGATAATCCAACATACATGTTTATTGTTCCTGAAGAACCAGAGTCACTATTATATTCACCAGTACCTCTAAGGTGATAATAAGCGCCAATTACAACATTGCTTGCATTTCTAACAATACTCTTAGCTAATACTTCTGTTGTTGGAGTAAATGCTGAATCAATTTCCATTGTATAACCAGCACCAAACCAAGCTTCATAAGGATCTGCTGGAGCAACCACAACTAAAGCGTGTGCAGCTGCAACATCTCTAAGCATTGCCACTAAACTATTCAAACTTCCTGTAGCACCAGATACAATGTCTCCTGATGGAGCAAGGCTTGTAACTGAAGAACCAACATATAGTTGAAGATTAGTTCTTGTTCCATCGACTTGATAAGTCTGATTGATTTCAATAAAGTCAGCACCCAGTATTGTTCCTGTAGGACTTACAGCAACAACAACTCTCATATAACCAAATTTGTTTGTAGTATATGCTGTGTAAACATACCCAACAACATTTGCTCCAGCTTTTGCTTCTGCTACTGTAAGGATTGTAGCTGGAAATTCAACATCATCAATTTCTGTAAATGTTTCTCCCGCTGGTAATACTAAGCGATATGCAGCAGCTTGAGCTTTTTCAATATTGCTTTGAATGATTGGAGCAGTAATTGCATTGACTGCACTAATCATGATTCCGCAAACGATAGATACAACCATTAATACGAAGGTGTAGTGAACTATAGGTTTTTTCATCATACAGCACCTCCAACACCAAAGAATACAACCAAACCTAAAATAACAAGTAATACAACATAACTTGCTATAAATGCTGGCTTAATCTTATTTGTTGCCCATTTTGGAAAATCAATTAATGGAACAAACATATTTGAGAATAATAAAGCGAATGCAAATCCTTCTGGATAAGCACCAAATAAGCGAATAAGTACGACCAATGCTCCAACCATTAAGCCATAAAGCCAACGGCCAGGTCTTGTTACTGGAGAAGTCACTGGATCTGTAATCATAAATACAACCCCAAACATTAATCCACCTGCAAATAATTGATAAAGCGTATAATCAAGCGCTTGTCCTGGGTATAACTTCAATCCTACTAAAAACATTAAAACCATAAATGTCAATGTGGATGAAAGCATTACTCTATAATCTGCAGAGCGACGAATTAATAAGTAAGCTGCACCAATTAAAATTGCAGCTGCACTGATTTCACCCATAGACCCTGGAATATTTCCAAAGAAAAGATCTGAAATTGAGTAGCTATTTAATGCACTTGGAAATAGTAAACCACTTTTAAGTGTTGTTAATGCTGTTCCGCCTGCAATCATATCTACACCAACATAAGTTCCTGCGAACATATTAGTTAATGCTAATCCTATAAAGATACGACCAGCTGCTGCAATATTAAAGATATTGGAGCCTAAACCGCCAAAAAGCATTTTTGCAATAATAATACCAAATGAAGCACCTGCAATAACCGCATAAATCGGTAATTTGCTAGGTATTATCATTGCGAAGATTACAGCACTTACTGCTGAGGCAGTGATGTTATTTATTGTGTAATTTTCAAATCTTGACTTTAATCTTTCAATCCATTTTTCACTCTTAGATGGCTTTTGCATCATTCCAAACGCAATTGCTTCTAGACCAATCATCACCACTAAGGATACTAGAATACGGATAATCGCATCCCAGCCGAAACGGTAAATTGCAAATGCAACAACTGGAATCAATGCGATTAAGACATCAATCATCATGCGCTTAGTACTGACATCTTTACGAACATAGGGGCTCGTTTGTTTAACTGCTTGCATATTTTCTCCTCCTATTTACTAGCAAAGCGTTTTCCGGAACGCATATACTCTGTCAAGTGAATCTTAGATGGACATACAAATGAACATAGTCCACATTCAATACACTTATTGACCTCTAAAGTCTTTAATGTTTCCTTATCTCTAACTTTGTAAGCATTCATAATTTGAACTGGTTGAATTTCTACTGGACAAGAATAGACACATGATGCACAGTGGATACAAGGTTCTTCTTTTTCAACCTGTTCATTCATCACAATCAAGCTTGTTGTTGTATGTGTCATGACAATGTCATCGCGTAGGATATTCGTACCCATCATCGGTCCGCCTAATATCATGACCTTTGACTTCTCTTCTTCTTTATAGCCACCAGCAAGTTCAATCAAATCACTTACTAGCGTACCAATGCGTGCTCTAAAACTCTTATTATGAATTCCGTCTCCACTGATTGTAAATAGGCGTTCTAGAACTGGAAGTCTCTTTTTAACTGCATTATAAATACTTTGAAGTGTTGAGACGTTGAAATTAAGAACTCCATATTTTGAAAGTAGTTCGCCTTGAGGAATCTTAATTCCTAAAGCATTCTTAATCATGGCAAGTTCCCATCCTTGTGGATAGTAGTTTCCAACCTTGACAACATGAATGTCATATTCTGTGAATTCTTGAAGTGCGAACTTCAATCTTTCTTCGATTTCTTTGTATTTTCTCTTAATAGCGATAATACCTTTTGGTGCACCAGAAGCCTTCATTGCGTAAATAAGACCTTTGATAATTTCTCTAGGATTGTTCATCATTAGAGAATAGTCTGCAATTAGATTAGGTTCACACTCTACACCGTTAGCGATAACGACGTTAATTGTGTCCTTAGTTTCTAATTTGATATAGGAAGGAAATGCACTTCCTCCTAATCCCACTAAGCCAGCATCTTTAACAATTTGAATATATTCTTCCTTTGTAAGTTTGTCAATTTCTTCGTCAGATCTTTCAACAATCGATTCATGAAATTCATACTTCTTATCATTCTTGACAATTAAGCAGTCTACAACTTTTCCACTTTGATCGATGTGTTTTTCATAACCAACCACTTCACCACTTACTGTAGCATGCATAGGTTGCTCGAAAAAGGCACCCTTTCTCGTTCCTACGATTTCTCCAACCTTAACGAACTGACCACCTCTAACGCAGGTTTCCCCTTCTGGGCAACGTGCACTTGTAACAGGATAGTAAACATAGTCCGCATCAAGATAGTGCAATATTGGTAGTTCTTTTAACGCTTTTTTGCCATCTGGAATATTTTTTGTTTTTGCTATCATTTGTTATACTCCCTTCTTGTATAATGGATATTTTTTAGTAAGTTCAATGACTTCTTTATTAATTTCAGCTAATTTCTCAGGATTTTCCTTATTTGCAAGCGCAGAGTCAATCCAGATAGCTATCATCTTCATTTCTTTTTCTTTAAATCCTCTCGTTGTAACTGCAGGTGTTCCGAGACGAATTCCACTCGCGTACGCGGGTTTTTCTTTATCGAAAGGTAAACCATTTTTGTTACAAGTAATACTAACTTTATGTAGTAATTTTTCAGCATCAAGTCCTGTGATGTTATGTCTTTCTTTAACGTCAACTAGCATAAGATGGTTATCTGTTCCACCACTGACAACTCTATATCCTAATTTTTGCATTTCATTTGCCAATGCCTTTGCATTTTTAATCACTTGCTCTTGATATGCTTTAAACTCTGGTTGTAATGCTTCATGAAATGAAACAGCTTTTGCTGCAATAACATGCATTAGCGGTCCCCCTTGCATTCCAGGGAACACAGCCTTATCAATTTTTTTAGCTATCTCTTCATCATTGGTTAAGATGATTCCACCACGTGGACCTCTTAGTGTCTTGTGTGTGGTTGAAGTCACTGCATGAGCGTATGGCAGTGGAGATGGGTGAAGTCCTGCAGCGATGAGTCCTGCGATATGTGCCATATCGACATGAAGATAAGCTCCGACCTCATCAGCTATTTCTCTAAATTTCTTAAAATCAATAATTCGTGAATAAGCGCTTGCTCCTGCAATAATCAGCTTAGGTTGAACTTCTTTTGCAATTTCAAGAACCTTGTCATAATCAATCAACTCAGTAACTGGATCGACGCCATAAAAAACAGATTTATATATTTTGCCTGAAAAGTTTAAATGAAATCCATGGGTCAAGTGTCCACCTTCAGCAAGTGACATACCTAAAATAACATCTCCTGGATTTAATAAACCCATATAAACTGCCATATTCGCCTGAGATCCAGAATGTGGTTGAACGTTAACAAATCTCGCATCAAATAATCTTTTCAATCTTTCAATCGCTAAGCTCTCAATCTCATCAGCAAATTCACAGCCTCCATAATATCTCTTCTTAGGATATCCTTCAGCATATTTATTCGTAAAAATTGAGCCTTGAGCATCCAATACCGCTTGTGAAACAAAGTTTTCAGAAGCAATCAACTCGATGTGTTCTTCCTGTCTATTCTTTTCCTTCAGAATAATTTCATCGATGATTGGATCGATATTTATTAAATTCATTCTGTCCTCCTCGTTATTTCCTCGTATTATTATAACATAATAAGATACAAATTAAAAGACAGATTTCATTAAATTGAACCCTGTCCTTAGTTAAGTTTTTCTGTTTTTTTATCTATTTATTGTCAATTTTATAATTTCTCTTTTATAGAATAACATTATGGTAAACATCTTGAACATCATCGATTTCATCAAGCATTGCTAAAAGGCGCTCAAATTTCTCCTGATCCTCTTCTAAATCAAGGGTTGTTTCCATAATTGGAAGCCACATGATTTCATCGGTATCTAATTCTAATTCTGGCATCGTGTCTGATATAGCGGTTCTAATCAAATTATAGTCATTACTTGCCCCATAAATCGTAACCCCTGCTTCATCAGTTTCAATATCTGAAACATCTAAATCATTATTCACTAATATTTCTAAAACTTGATCTTCTGTAACACCAGGTAATGAGAAAACAGCGTTGTGATTGAATTGATGAACAACTGAACCTGATATACCTAATTTCCCACCAGTTTTAGTAAAGCAATTTCTAACTTCAGCAATTGTTCTATTCACATTATCTGATAGACATTCAACGATAAGCATTGAACTTCCTGGTCCAAACCCTTCATAGCGAATTGAAGTATATGTTTCATCAGAACCACCTTTAGCTTTATCAATCGCTCGTTTGATGACATCAGATGTAACCTGTTCTTTTTTAGCTCTTTCAATAATTCTCTTTAGTGCCTGATTTGTATCAGGATCTGGAGATCCAGCCTTGGCAGCCATATAGATTTCTTTTCCATATTTAGCATACACCTTGCTTTTTGCAGCAGCTGTTTTTCCCATTGCTACTTTTCTTACTTCAAATGCTCTTCCCATAATTTTTTATCTTCCTTTATTTACCAAATTTTTCTTCGTATGTCTTGATGCTTTGTAAAATAATCTTCTTTGCAGCATCAGCACCTTCAATATCTAAAATATAAGTTTTCTTTCCTTCAAGTGATTTATACACTTCAAAAAAGTGTCCCATTTCAGTTAATAAATGCGCAGGTAATTCGCTAATATCTTTATATTGTGTAAGTGATGGATCTCCAAAAGGAATAGCAATGATTTTTTCATCGATTTCGTCTGAATCAATCATTTTCATAACTCCGATTGGATAACATTGTACTAAGCTTAAAGGCTCAATATCTTCTTGACATAAAACTAAAACGTCAAGAGGGTCATTATCTCCAGCATAGGTTCTAGGAATAAATCCGTAGTTTGCGGGATAGTGAGTTGATGTAAATAGTATACGATCTAAAATGATCATCCCTGTCTCTTTATCAAGTTCGTATTTTTTCTTACTTCCTTTAGATATTTCAATACATGCAATAAATTGATCAGGTTGTATTCTACTTTTATCAATATCGTGCCAAATGTTCATATAATCAGGCTCCTTTTTTTGCTTACCTCTATTTTATCATTTATGCCTAAAAAAAACACCCAGAAAGTGGGCGTCTTTTCAATACACATAATAAGGTAAACTTGATGCTACCTATCCCCTATGTGTTTTTTGATGTATTTAAGTACCTGTACAAAAGGCTACGAAAAATCAAACAACCCCTACATGTTTAATAATCGTAGTCGTAATGTTTGGCATCACGGTAGAGACGTTATCTCCAAATCAGATAACCTATACGATAATTAAATACATTCCCATTATAGCAGTTGAGTCAATCGTTTGTAAAGAATATAATGGTTTTTTTAAACAATCATTATTGATTAAAATAATTATAAATTATCTATGTGTTTTTGATATAATTCAAACGTGTTCTCTAACAAAGCATTGATGGTCATTGGTCCAACACCCTTTGGCACTGGAGTTAAATAAGATGCGATTTCCTTGATTCCTTCAAAATCGACATCTCCAACAAGTTTACCATCTACACGGTTTACACCAACATCAACGACGACTGCTCCGGGTTTTACCATTTCTTTAGTAACTACCATCGGTCGACCCGCTGAAACAACTAAAAGATCTGCTTGTTTTGTGTGGAATGATAAATCCTTTGTCTTGGTATGACAAACAGTGATGGTCGCTCCTGCGTCCATCAATAGTCTTGCTACAGGAAATCCAACAATATTACTGCGGCCAATAATAACTGCATTCATTCCTGAAACATTGATGTTATAGGTTTCTAAAAGTGACATAATACCCTTCGGTGTTGCAGGTTTAATTGTCTCTTTCTTTTGATACAGATTTCCTTGGTTGATTACATGGAATCCATCTGCATCTTTATCCTTAGATATTAGATCGATAAGCATATTGTCATTTAAATGCTTAGGAATAGGTAGCTGCAATAAAATTCCATCCACATTTTCATCCTTGTTTAATTTCTGAATTAAATTGACTAAGTCTTTTTCTTCAATATTCTCATCTAGAGTGTAAAGCTTATGCTCTATTCCAACAAGTTCACATGCCTTACCCTTCCCCTTAACGTAAGAAAGACTAGCTGGATTATTTCCAACCAATATAATTGAAAGACTTGGTTTACGTTTGTTTTGTTTAACAAGTTCATCTATTTTGACTTTAAGTGCAAGATTTCGCTCATTTGCTACTTTAAAACCGTCTAGTAAAATCATCTAAATCACTCCTTGTCAATCAAGTTACCATCACTGTCGATAAACATTGATAATGCTCTTGGAGTTTTGTTTAAGCCTGGCATAACCATAATACCTTTGGTCAAGGCAACTAGGAATCCAGCACCTAAGGATGGTCTAATTTCTTGAATACTTAACGTAAATGGTTCTGGTAGTCCGACAATTTTTGGATCACCAGTCAATGAAAGTGGTGTTTTAGCCATACAAACCGGTAAATTCCAACCTAAGTTTTGATAGGACTCTAATTGAGCAAGTGCCTTCTTAGAAAACTCAACTGATGTAGCACCATAAATCTTAGTAGCTATTTTTTCTATTTTAACCTTCGGTAAATCTGAGTTGTCGTAGATAGGTTTAAAATTCGAACCTTTTTCAGCAAGATCAACGACGATATTTGCTAAATCAACCATACCTTTTCCACCTTCAGCAAATCCTTTGGATAAAGCGATTGGATGATTCTTTTCCTTAGCCCAATTCATAATGTAATCAACTTCTTCTTGTGAATCATTATAAAAATGATTAACTGCAATTACATAACGCATTCCAAAGTTTTGCACATTAGTTAAATGCTTTTCTAAAAGCGGTAAACCCTTAATCATCGCGTCTAAATCAGGCTTACTGAAGTCTTCAGCTTGACCGTGAGACTTTAAAGCACGTAGCGTTGTGACAACAACGACTGCATCTACCTTTTTATTTAGGTAAGGCATTTTAAGATCGAGGAATTTTTCCATACCTAAATCAGCACCAAATCCTGCTTCCGTTACTGTATACTCACCTAGTTTAAGTGCAAGCTTTGTTGCAACAATCGAATTACATCCATGTGCGATATTCGCAAATGGACCCGCATGCACAAACGTTGGAACACCATCTAGTGTTTGAACTAAGTTTGGATTCATCGCATTCTTTAATAGTAAAGCCATCGCATCAGCTCCACCTAAATCTTTAACATAAACGGGCTTTTGTTCTTTATTATATCCAACTAAAACACGGTTTAATCTCATTTTTAAATCATCTAAATCAGATGATAAAGCAAGGATTGCCATCACTTCGCTCGCAGCTGTTATAACAAATCCGTCTTTTCTAATTGGTGTATCAATATCTCTTAAGCTACGATCATTCATGTCCATGCAACGTTTCCACGTTACTGTTTCAATTTCAAGCTCGTTTCCTTGAAACATATGATTATCAATTAATGCTGATAATAGATTATTTGCTGCAGTAATCGCATGCATATCACCCGTGAAGTGTAGATTAATATCATCCTGAGGAGTAACACTTGATAATCCACCACCTGTGGCTCCACCCTTTAATCCAAAAACTGGACCTAGACTTGGTTCACGAAGAGCAAGCATCGGTTTTTTACCAATATATTTAAGACCTTGACTAAGTCCTATGGATACTGTTGTCTTTCCTTCACCAGCTGGTGTTGGAGTAATCGCTGTAACAAGAATCAACTTGCCATCTGGTTGATCCTTTAGTCTTCTTAAAACCTTTAAATCGATTTTGGCCTTATCAAAGCCATAGGGAATACACTCTTCAGGAGCGACTCCCATTTTTTCGCATAACAAAGCAATTTTTTCCATTTTTTTCTCCCTTATATAATGTAAAAGTATCTCAATTAAGATACTTTTATTATAACATAGTATTCATTTATGAAAGGGGAAATTGTTCTTGAGTATGTATTCTGCATACTCTACTTTATCTTTAGTTGGTTCATTAATGTGTTCTAAGGGATAGGTTAACCCCATATCTTTCCATTTACTTATTCCATATTTATGATACGGTAGTACTTCTATAGCAACAATATTTTTCATAGTTTCTAGAAAGTTTCTTAACTGCACTAAGTCCTGCTCAGAGTCACTAATCGTAGGCACTAAAACATGTCTAATAATGACTGGGATTGACATTTCATTTAAATATTGTGCAAATGCTAATACTTGGGTATTTGAACTGCCCGTTAGCTTCATATGCTTTTCATTATCAATATGCTTGATGTCTAGAAGAATTAGATCAGTGTATTTAATTAAAGTTAGAAAATCATTGGATTGCTGAACACTGTAGCAAGCTGCAGATGTATCAAGGCAAGTATGAATTCCTAATGCTTTTGCTTCCTTAAAAAGAGTAATTAAGAAATTCATTTGAAGAAGAGGTTCTCCTCCGCTGACCGTAATACCACCATTTTTATAGAAATGCTTGTACTTCTTGTAATCATCAAGAATATCAGATACTGACATTAATTTATTTTGCTTTGTGCTCCATGTGTCTCGATTATGACAATACTGACATTGAAATGGACATCCCTGTAGAAATAAGACATAACGAATTCCAGGTCCATCAAATGCTCCTAATGTTTCTATCGAGTGCACATTTCCGTACACTTCATTACATGTTTTCATGGAAAGTTCTTGAAATAACTTCTTTCTTCTGTTCGTTTGTTAGATTTGAGAAGTTTACCGCATATCCTGATACTCTAATCGTTAAATTAGGATATTTTTCTGGATTATTATATGCATCAATTAGCATGTCTCTGTTGAAAATATTAACGTTTAGATGATACCCTCCGCTAACGAAATAACCGTCTAAAATGTTGACAAGATTTTCAACCTTGATGTTGCCTTCGTAGGTGAATCCATCAGCCGATTCAAGTCCACTACCCTTACCAAGTGCTTGGGGAACAATAGTAAACGTATTAGAAATACCATCTTGACAGCTTTCACAAGGAATTTTTGAAACAGATAATAAAGACTTAAGTGCTCCTGATTTATCTCTTCCATGCATCGGGTTAGCACCTGGAGCAAAGGCTTCACCTTTTCTTCTACCATCTGGTGTGTTACCAGTTTTCTTTCCATAGACAACATTTGATGTAATCGTAAGAATACTCATTGTAGGAATAGACTCTCTATAGGTGTATTGTGCTCTTATTTTATTCATAAATTGCTCAACAATTTGAACGGCTAGTTGATCGACTCGATCATCATTATTTCCATAAAAAGGGAAATCTCCAGAAGTTTCAAAATCAACGATAAGTCCTTGATCGTTATAAATAGGTTTGACCTTAGCATATTTAATAGCAGATAACGAATCTGCTACAACAGAAAGTCCTGCAATACCTGTAGCGAAATTTCTTCCAACCTCTGCATCATGTAGTGCCATTTGTAATCTTTCATACGCATATTTATCATGCATGTAATGAATAATGTTTAATGCACTAACATATGTTTTTGCTAACCAATCTAGCATATGATCAAACTTTTTCATGACCGTATCAAAATCTAAATAGTCAGCTTTTAATACTTCATCAACAGGACCTATTTGATCTCCAGTTAGTTCATCTTTTCCGCCATTCAGTGCAAATAATAATGCTTTAGCTAAGTTTGCACGTGCTCCGAAAAATTGCATTTCTTTGCCAAGAGCCATCGGTGAAACACAGCATGCAATTCCATAATCATCTGTATGATTCGGACGCATTTGCTCATCATTTTCATATTGAATAGATGAAGTATCAATGGATACCTTTGAACAAAACTTTTTAAAATTATGTGGTAAATTTTCACTCCATAGAACCGTTAAATTAGGTTCAGCTGAAGTTCCTAGATTGTATAGTGTTTGAAGATATCTATACGTATTTTTTGTAACCCAAGATCTTCCGTCATTATTCATTCCTGCTAAGGATTCAGTAACCCATGTTGGGTCCCCAGTAAAGAGTTCGTTGTATTCAGGGGTTCTAGCAAAACGCACCATTCTAAGTTTCATAATAAAATGATCAATTAGTTCTTGTGCTTCTATTTCATCAAGTAATCCATTTTTGATATCTCTTTCAAAGTAAATATCAAGGAAAGTTGCTGTTCTTCCTAAACTCATTGCTGCTCCATTTTGCTCTTTTACAGCTGCAAGATAAGCAAAGTACAGCCATTGAACTGCTTCCGTAGCATTTTCAGCAGGTCTTGAAATATCAAAACCATAGGATTTACCTAATTCCTTTAGCATTTCTAATGCGATGATTTGTTCTTGAATTTCTTCGCGTAATCTAATGTTTTTTTCATTCATTGGATAGCTAAACTTTGTTTTTTCTAGCTTTTTTTGCTCAATTAAAAAATTAACTCCATATAACGCTACTCTTCGATAGTCTCCAATGATTCTACCTCTACCATAGCCATCAGGTAAACCTGTAACAATTCCTGATCTTCTAGCTCTTCTAATATCTGCATTATATACATCAAATACACCTTGATTGTGTGTTTTTCTATATTCTGTAAATATATGTTTTAATTGGTCATCAACATGATAACCATATGATTCTGCTGCCTTGACAGCAACTTGAATTCCTCCATATGGATGAAATGCACGCTTGAAAGGCTTATCAGTTTGAAGACCGACAATCTTTTCAATGCTTTTGTCCATATATCCAGGTCCATGAGAAGTAATGGATGCTACAACGTGTGTGTCTAACTCAATGACACCACCTTTTTCCTTTTCTTCCTTCAAGTATCCCTCGAATAATTGGTTCAATTTTAAACTGCTATTTGTAGGGCCAACTAAAAATGATGAGCTCCCCTTATATTCAGTATAGTTTTTGTCAATAAAATCTCGGACATCAACAGTTGACATCCAGTTTCCTTCTTTAAATCCGTTCCACGCAGACATAAAGTACCTCCTATATATTTAATTTCGTTCGTGTTTGACTGCTACATTATATCTAATCTTTGGGAACAAATCTAATGAAATCATAATTAAATAAAGTGAAAACGTTTTTGATGCATCTTACTTATAAAAAAAATAAAACCCATTGAATGGGTCTTATAAATTTAATATTGACTTAATTTTTTGAGGAAGTCCTTGAATTTCCTTTTTAGATAAACTGCATAATGCAAATCTAACTCCACCACTCATCGGCACGGCGAAAATTCTATGCTCTGCTAGCTTTAAATAATCAGTTTCTGGATTATTTGTTAGCACGACTGTATAGAAACCACTTCTAAACGGATGTGTCTTTAAACCAATTTCTTTAGCCTGAGAAATGAATGATTGACTTCTTTCTTGTACAAGACTATTAATTTTATTTAAATCATGATTGAATTCTTTTCTATTAGATTCGATTGAGAACTTATTAAATAATTCAATCGATACTGTTGGTGTTGCTGACCAAGAGCCTCTGGCCTCGTTCACAAATTTTGGATATGCGTCTTTAACTTTAGTCTCATTAACTGATAGCATGATGGCTGCACCTAGTCTTAGACCGTATGCGCCAAATGTTTTGGATCCGCTAAAGCCAATAATCGTTAAGACGTGTGATTTTAGAAGTGGAAGGAAAGTGATTTTCTTTCGATTGTCTTCTTCATGTGAATATTCTAAATATGCTAAATCATATAAGAAGACGATATCATTATTCTTCATTTCATTTAAAACATTAATAATACCTTTGAACTCTTGTTCACTTAATGTGAATCCTGTTGGATTGTGACAAGGGTCATTGATGATAACGATAACTTGTTTTTGAATCTTGCAGAGCTCGGTTAATTTTTCTTTAAATGATACCATATCGAATTGATCGCCATCAAATAGGTTGTGTTCAAACACATTGAGCTTTGCGCGGTCTGCAAATCTTTCGTATTGCCATCTAATATTTGATACGAAAATAGATTCACCTGGTTTTGAAAAGATTGAGAATGTTGATGCAATTGCTCCACTTCCCCCAGGTGTTGCACATGCATTCACAAACATCTTTTCTTTGATTTCATGTTCGTACTTCCCTAGTACCCATGAAACCACATTCTTTTTGAAGGTAGCTCCTCCATCGACTGCCGGATAGGGGAGAATTTCTTCATCTGTTAAATTCTTTATTGCCTTTGATACTGTTGGCATGCCTCCGATTTGTTTTTCCTCATCGTAAAACATACCAATGGATGCATTAATGACGTCTTTATGTTTTTTAGCCGCCTCTTGTGCATCCTTTGATATTTTTAAAATATCTACTGCCATCTCGATCACCTCTACTATCAATTATAAACGAAATCATCCAAAAATAGGTCAAACAAATATAGCCAATGTTCCTTCGCATGTTTTGTTACTAAGATGATATGGACATGACCTTTGAAATATCCAAGTCTAACCTTGGAGGTCGATTCATTTGCTTTGTCAAATAATTTTTTACCGTCAATTTTTTGTGAAGCTTCCATGGATAACACAAGTGTGACTTGACTAGATTCTACAATCGTTCGATGAACTCCAATTTTAGAGGAAAGCTTTTTAAATAATTTTTCATACATGTAGAGTAATAAATCAGGATCTAATGCTCCAAATCTATCCGTGAGTTCATTCTTTAAATCTTCAACATCTGATACTCTATTGAGTTCTGCGATACGCTTATGAATTTCAATTCTGACTCCATCCTGTGATACATAGTTTGGATCAACATGACGAGGAGCGAAAACTTCTTCAATTTGAGTATCCTTAGGCTTTTCAAGTGATACTCCTGTGATTGCTTCCTCTAAAAGTTTCATGTAAAGCTCAATACCTACAGAATCGATAAACCCAGATTGTTCAGAGCCTAAAACATCTCCAGCACCTCTGATGGATAAATCTCTCATTGCGATTTTGAATCCGCTTCCGAGTGCAGTAAAATCTTGGATTGCCGAAAGTCTTTTCTTTGCTTCATCATTAATATTTTTATATGCATCATAAAGAAGGTAAGCATATGCAATGCGATCACTTCTACCCACTCTTCCTCTAATTTGATAGAGCTGAGATAGACCAAGTTTATCTGCATCATGGATAATCAGTGTGTTTGTATTTGGAATATCAACACCTGTTTCAATAATTGTTGTTGAAACTAAAATATCGTATTCATGATCAATAAAATCGCTTAATACGTTTTCTAATTGATCTCTATTGAGCTGCCCGTGTGCATAACAAATTCGAGCCTCAGGGACTAGCTTTTGAAGCTTATAAACCATACCTTCAATGCCTTGCACAGTATTAAACAAATAAAACACTTGTCCCCCTCTTGCAAGCTCCCTAGTGATGGCTTCTTTAACCAATGCTTCTTGTCTTTCAACAACATAGGTTTGAACTGGATATCTATTTCTTGGAGGTGTTTCAATCATTGTTAAATCTTTTAATCCCATCATTGACATCTGTAAAGTTCTAGGTATTGGCGTAGCTGATAGAGTTAGTGTATCTACATTCACTCTAATCTCTCTGATCTTTTCTTTGTGTTCAACTCCAAAGCGTTGTTCTTCATCAATAATGAGTAGACCTAAATCCTTAAACTTTACATCTCCAGATAAAAGTCGATGCGTTCCAATGACAACATCCACGTATCCTTTTTTTAATTTCTCTAGGGTTTCTTTTTGTTTCTTAGGTGTCACAAAACGGCTTAATAGTGCGACATTCGCGCCATACTTATCAAAGCGTTCCTTAAATGTGTAATAATGCTGTCTAGCAAGGACTGTCGTAGGGACGAGATATAGAACCTGCTTTTGATTCAGCACTGACTTAAATGCTGCACGCAGTGCGACTTCTGTTTTTCCAAAACCTACATCACCGCAAATCAACCGATCCATCGGACGTTCTGATTCCATATCGTGCTTCGTTTCAATAATTGCTTTTTCTTGATCCTTAGTTGTTTCATAGATAAAATCTCTTTCGAATGCAGCTTGCATTTCATTATCTTTATTAAATGCAAAACCAACACTTTGTTGACGCTGAGCATATAAAGCAATCAAGCGATCACTTAAGTCTTTGATTCGCATTCTGACACTGGCTTTGGTTTTTGTCCACTGCTTTCCACCTAGCTTTGAAAGTTTCGGATGCATGCCATCATGACTGCTATATTTTAACACCATATCGATTTGATCCATTGGTACATAAAGAATTTCATCATTCGCATAAATAATATGCAAATAATCTCTTTTTTCTCCCGATAACTCCATCGTCTTTAAGCCTACATATTGTCCAATACCATAGTCATAATGTACAACAAAATCTCCGACGGTTAAATCTTCAATTCGTCTAATCTTAGTTGATTGATTGAGCACACTTCGATATCTAATTGCAGGTCTAATTCGATAGGAAAATAATTGAGATTCATCGATAATTAGTAGATGGTCATGCTTTGAAAGAAATGACCCGTAGCTAGATTGGTTTAAAAGATAAACCCCTGAATCATTATTAATTGATGTTGAAAAATCTATTTTTTTGTCAATTAGAGATGATTCAATTTCATTGTAGTAGTGCTTAGATGAGACACAAAAAATAATCTGATAATTTTGTGGAATGTCTCTAATATCCATATACATTAAAGCTAAATTACCTTGGTAGTTATTAACAGCAGAAACGCCTAAATCATAGGAATCATTTGGACTATTTAAACCAAAGTTATCAATCTCTATGTGGTTTTGCTTAAGTTGCTTTTCTAATGAAACTCTAAAAGGTATTTTTAAAAAATGATTGCCATTCATTGTTGTTGCATAGGTTTGCAAGTCACTTTCTATTGCTTCTTCATTGACTCTCATCTTATGAATATCTATCATGTATATCTTTTTATGATTTGAAAAATCCAGCAATGTCGTTTCAATCGAATTAAAAAACGGCATGTAAATAGTTAACCCATCAAGCTTGGTTCTCATCTCGATTGATTCAATATCTCTGTTTAATTTTTCTGTTTCTCTATCTGATAAAGTCATTTTAGAGAAGAAAGATGTAATCTTAGAAATAGCTTCTGCCTTCATTTGATCTGTATAAAATAATTCATTCATCGGCGCAATCTCAATATACTCAAGACTCGCAAATGAGCGTTGTGTTTCCACATCAAAGACCTTAATCTGATCTAATACAGTATCAAAAAAATCAAGTCTATAGGGTTGACTGTTATTCAAAGTAAATACGTCAAGAATGTGCCCTCGAAGAGAAAATTCACCTGGTTTTTCAACAGTATATGTTCGTGAGTATCCACTATATACAAGAAATTGAACCAACTTGTCCATGTCATAGACTGCATCTTTTTCAATTTTTTTCACACTATTCTCATAGTCTTTTGCAGTAAGCTGTCTTTGACATAAGCCCTGTAATGTAGTAATTACTATATATGGTTTTCCTGTCATTAACATTTTTAGTGTATAAAGTCTTTCGCTTTTAAACTCTGGACTTCCTAAGGCCATAATTGATGTCAATGTTTGATCGGCAGGATAGAATAAAACGTCCTCCGAATCTATCATCTGACTAATCGTATCGTAATATTTTTGAGCTTCATATAGATTAGGGGTCACAACAAAAACGGTATTTTTGTTCTCTAAAAAATCTGTGACACATAAATATGCATTATACGTGTCATTTGAAGACTTAAAAAACATCGGTTTCGATGTTTTTTGAATCACTTTTTTTAAGTTGGGCTTGTCTCGTAAAAATTCTATCATTTTGCCTACCTAGATAGTAAAACCCAAACCTACGTTTGGGTATTATACTTTGTCATAATATCCTTATAGGATACATCTTTAATGAATAAATCAATAATTTCAGTCGATTGAAGGATTGCCTTGTGCAATATGGATAACTGATCTTGTGTAAATTGGCCAAGAACATATTGATCAAGCGGCATGACTGGATTGTTATCAATACCAATTCTTACACGTTTAAAATCTTCTGTGTGAATTAATCCGATGATATTTCTTAATCCGTTGTGTCCACCGTGACCACCTGTTTCTCTCAATCTAAGCTTACCAGTATCTAAATTAACATCATCAACAATGACTAGTAAATCCTCAATCGCTATATCGTAATATTTCATTATTTTTGAAATCGCTTCTCCTGATAAATTCATAAATGTTGAAGGTTTTGCGAAGCATACCTTCTTACCATTCATATTTAGAATTGCAACTTCAGCATTAAATTTAGAATCGAACTTTGCTTGTTCACCTGTAACTCTTAACACTTCATCGATGACCATAAAGCCTATATTATGTCTTGTTTTTTGGTATTTTAATCCCGGATTACCTAACCCTACTACAAGTTTCATACATCCTTCTCGTGATGAGTGATTTTGTCGAAAATTTGGCTTATTGGTTCATCTTTAACAATATGTAGAATCGATTGTCCTAATAATGGTCCAATCGAAAGCTGTGTAATTTTAGGTGATTTCTTTTCAACTGGTAGCTGGATTGTATCTGTAACAACAACTTCACAAATGACTGATTCATTTAATCTTTCTATCGCTGGTCCAGAAAAGACTGCATGAGTTGCTGCTGCATATACTTTTACTGCACCTGCTTCAATTAATGCTTGAGCAGCTGCAACTAATGTTCCAGCAGTATCGATAATATCATCAACCATAATTGCAGTTTTACCTGAAACATCCCCAATAATGTTTTGAACTTCTGCTTTATTAGGTTCTGGACGACGCTTATCAATAATAGCTAGTGGTGCATCTAAAATACGTGCAAATATTCTTGCGCGAGTCACTCCACCATGATCCGGTGATACCACTACAACATTTTGTAATTTTTTAGTATATAAGAAATAGTCCGCTAAAAGTGGAGATGCAGGAAAATTATCAATAGGAATATTAAAGAATCCTTGAATCTGTGCTGCATGTAAATCAATACATATTACACGATCTGTGCCTGCTACCTGTAGCATATCTGCAATCAATTTCGCAGTTATAGGTTGTCTTGATTTTGCTTTTCTATCTTGTCTTGAATAGCCATAATATGGCATTAAAACAGTTATTGTTTTTGCTGAAGCTCTCTTTAGGGCATCCACCATAATCAATAATTCCATAACATGCTCGTTCGCTGGAGCTGAAGTCGATTGTATAACAAATACATCGTGTCCACGCACACTATCCTCAATATTTACAGATATTTCTCCATCTGCAAATCTAACGACTTCTGCTGAACTGAGTTCAATGTTCGAAGCCTTTGCAACTTCCTCTGCTAATGCTTTGTTTGAGTTTAATGCAAATAACTTAACTTTCTTTCCATCAACAATTGACATGTAATTCACTACTCCTTCGATTTCTCTCGTTTTCATTATACATGAAAAGACATCTATTTTAACGGTTTTTCCTCAAAAAAAAATCTTTTTGCACGGATGTACAAAAAAGATTTTTATTCATTCATTTTTCACTTAAATCAGTCTATTCTTCATCGGTTGAAGATGGGTTAGCAAGTGCTTCATTATATGCAACAACAATTGCATCTTCAATCACTTTACGCATCTCGCCATGAATTGGGTGAGCAATATCTCTGAAGGTTCCGTTAGGTGTCTTCTTGCTAGGCATCGCTACAAAAATGCCATTTTCGCCTTCAATGATACGAATGTCATGCACAACAAAACTTTCGTCGAAAGTAATGGTTGCTACTCCCCTAAGTCTGCTTTCGCTGCTAACAAGTTTTACTCTTACATCAGTAATCTTCATTTTGCCCTCCAAGACGTCCTTTATTTATAAATAAATTATAGCATACTCGATGAATATATTAAAGTTTTTTTACGCTTTTGGCTTTGTTTTGATGCTTTCAAGCCCAGAATTGAGAATTTTTTCTCGTAATTGTTCATCATTTTTGTTAAATGATAATATATAAAATGTTGAACCACTACCAGTCATGAATGCACTTCGGTCAATACGCTTGATGTCTTTATATTGTTTTCTCAGTTCGGGATAGCATTTTAGTGTGGTTTTCAGTAGATGATTATATGTCTTTTTAAAAAACAGGTCATATTTTTCATTTAAATAATTGATAAATAACCGATTAAACCTTCTTGGATTGTGTTTTGTGCGATGGTTTTGAAAAACTTTTTTCGTGGAAACGTTGATTGCTGATGGAAAAAGATAGATTGATTCGATCTTTGGTAATTCAATATAAAGTATATTTTCCCCGCGTCCATAAACGAATGCTGGTTTATTATATAAACAAAACAACGTATCTGAACCAAGACTTAAGGCTAAATCTTCCATTTCGGTATCCTCTAAATTCAGATTCCAAAGTATATTTAAGCCTCTGATGGTTGCTGCTATATCTGCAGAACCTCCACCTAGACCGGCACCTATAGGTATTGATTTACTAAGTATAATTTTAACCCCATCTTTGACATTATACTTATCTTTTATAAGCTTTGCAGCATGAATTATTGAGTTATTTTCAATCTCGATATTTGACTCTAAAACAACATCTTGATGACTTTCAAAAGTTAAAGCATCGTGTAGTTCAATAGGGATCATAATCATTTTTAAATCATGAAATCCATCAGATCTTTTCTTTTCAACATCGAGCAATAAATTGATTTTTGCATAGGCTATTTCTTTAATCATATTTCCACACTCCAGCGAGCTTAATGAAATCGTGAATTGTTAATGCTTCTGCTCTAACATTTGTATTAAATCCATTTTCAACTAAAAAAGATTCAAGTTCTTCCTTAGGCACTTGAAAGCCTTGGTGCCAGTTATTGACTAAAGTCTTTCTTTTTTGAGTGAAGGCTTCCTTAACCATGCGAATAAATAATTTTTCTTTTTCCGGTTCAATTAAGGGGTTACTTCTTTTGACAATACGAATAACCGCGCTATCTACATTAGGGACTGGGTAAAACATATGTCTTTTCACATCCATCATTTTTGATGCTTCAGCATGATATTGAAGGATGATGGATAACGCATTATATTCTTTATTATTGGGACTTGCTAAAAGTCTTTCGCATACTTCTTTTTGAATCATTAAAGAAGCTGTTTTTATATTTTTTGTTTCAAGAAGCTTGAACAAAATTGGTGTTGTGATGTAATAAGGGACGTTAGCAACTACATGGATATCCTCTTTGTATAGGGATAAATCAGCTGTTAGAAAATCTTGATAGATGATTTCTAAATTCTCGTGCTTACTTTCAAGTTCATTTAAGATTGGCTTTAAAGATTCATCAATTTCATATGCAATCACCTTTTTAGCTGAAGTGGCCAAAAAGGTAGTTAAGGCACCCTGCCCTGGACCTACCTCTATTACAAACTGATTCGCAATGTTTGATTCTCGAACAATTTTCATTAAAAGGTTTTTATCTCTTAAAAAATTCTGTCCGAACTTCTTTTTTGCTTGATGGTTCACTTGAGTACCTCAATCACTTCTTTTTGGCATATATCGAACATTCTTAATCGATGATATAGTGTTTTACCATTCACATATCCAATTTTTAAATCCTTAGAAATCTTTTCTCTTAAGCTTTTGCTATCTTTATTTCCGGTTAATTTCATATCATATAAAAATGTATGTGTGATATCACTTTTTGATTCATGAGAGACGATTTTAATGTCCTTAAGTGCCTCTAATATATCCTTTTCTGATGCATGTTCTATACCAATTTTTTTTCTGTTTTTACTGTAGGCGACCTCTTTATCTAAAAATGCATGATAGATATTTTTGACTTGTTTAGATAGTAGTCTTCTAATTCTTTCTCCAGCATGATCAGGGTCTAGAAATAAAATAATATCATGTGTAGCATCCAATTCCTTCAATAATTCTACAGATTCAATATTAATTGCACTGCCGTTGGTTGTTACAACAGCGACATCTGGAAATATCCTTTTTAATCGATTGGCATCATTTCTGCCTTCAACAACAAAAACTTTAGGTCTCATTTCTTTTTATAGAAAAACTTAGGATCTGTTTTTGTTCCACTAAGCATTAAACTTTCGATAATTTTAGATTGTTCCTTCAATGTCGATATTTTTCCATTTTCTAATAAAATGTAGATTTTATCACCAAAGCCTTCACCGTCGTCATTATACGTAGAATTATGTACAGTGCGATGAGAAGTATAATACTTTAATTCATCTATAGAATATTGTTTTTTGATTTCGTTTATTTTTTCTTGATTTTCTTCGGTGTCATTCAAATAACCCCATATCTTTCGATTTAAAAAATCATTTGCTAGGGATTTAAGAATTTCATCCTTTGAGTTTCTAAAGCTCAATATTAAGCCGTTAATATAAAAATCATCAATTTCGATATAACTATCTAAATTAGATGGATCTTCCATCACCTTTTGAAGCGGTTCGACATTACCTTTGAATTCAAATCCTGCAAGTAATAAATCCTTGACTCGCTTATAGATCTTCTCTAAAACGACCTCATAAGCTCTTGCTACTGGATGATAATAAACCTGCCAGTACATATGATATCTAGCAATTAAGTAATTTTCAATGGCATGAATACCAGAAAGCTTAAATACAACCTGTCCATTTTTAATATATAAAACACGAATTAGACGATCAACATCAATATGACCATACGCTGCTCCAGTGAAATAAGCATCTCTTTCCAAGTAGTCTAAACGATCAACATCAAGTTGACTTGATATCAATTGTTCGATTAATGGAAATTTCTTTTTTTTCAAAATGATAGAAGCTACATCGGATGCAAACTCTTTATCAATTGAACTAAGCGCTTGATAGACCTCTTGATCATGCATAATTAATGCTGCACCAATCTTTTCATGATCAACACCAAATACATCCTCAAAGGCATGAGAATAAGCACCATGTCCAATATCATGTAACAAGGCAGCACTTAAAAATACAAGCTTGTCTCTTTCAGAGAGTGCATTTTGAATATCAGAAACCGTTAAAAAGCGATTTGCAATTTCATATACACCTAAGCTATGAGAAAACCTTGAATGCTCTGCACCATGAAAAACCATTTGAACGCCACTTAATTGACGCACTCTTCTAAGTCTTTGAAATAAAGCAGAGTCAATAATTTTTCTAATCAATTCATAATCCACATGGATAAATCCATACAATGGATCCTTGAAAACCTGTTGTTTCGCTAATTTTTTCAAGGGTTACCTCCTAAGGTAAAAAAGTGCCTATGCAGGCACTATTCGTTAATTGTGTATGATTTGACAAGCTCAACCATATCACCAGTGTTCAGCATAAATGCACTGCCATCATCTGTATCTAAATGACAATCCAGTCTAAATTGTGGATGAACACGGCATAATACGTTGTCTAAAATACCTGCCTTGATTCCCCCGATTTTAAGACTAACAACCTGACGATCAACTACACCAAATTGAATTGCTTCTTCTGGTGAAAAGTGAATATGGCGATCTGCAATAATGACACCCTCTTCAATCTTAACTTGACCCTTAGGTCCAACTAGAGTTGCAGCACCAGATCCCTTGACATCACCTGAAGATCTCACTGGAGCAACAAACTTAAAACGAAGTGCATCACTCTTTGAAATTTCAACTTGGGATGCTGGGCGAACTGGCCCTAAAATACGTACCCCTGCTAATAATTTTCCATCTGGACTAATCACATCAACCTTTTCTTCTGCGGCATATTGGCCTGGTTGTGTTAGTTCTTTCATCACTGTGAGCTCATATCCTGGACCAAAAAGTGTTTCCAAATGCTCCTTCGTTAAATGAAGATGACGTCCTGATATACCTACTGGTATTTTTTTCATATATAATTCCTCCTACATACGTAAGTGATTATATCATTTTTTATGGTAGTTTTCAATCAAATTATGATAGAATAAAGCCAAGAAGGGGGTATAACTATGCCTACTATATTTTCAAAAATTATTGCGAGAGAAATTCCCGCACACTTCGTTTATGAGGATGATTTGGTTGCTGCATTTCTTGATATTTCACAAGCTACAAAAGGACATACCTTAGTCGTTTCAAAAGCTTTATATCCAACGATATTCGATGTTCCAGAAGACGTTGCTGCTCATCTTTTTGCTGTTGCTACAAAGGTAGCTAGAGCTATCCAAAAGGCATTTAATGTTGAAGGATTAAACATTTTAAGCAATAACGGTGAAGTTGCAGGTCAAACCGTGTTTCATTTCCATCTACATTTAATTCCACGTTATATTAAAGAAGAAGTATCATTCCAGCTGAAGAACAATACAGGTAATTTAAGTCCGGATGATTATAAAGAAAGAGCCCGCTTAATTAAAGAGGCTCTATTGTAAACATAACACCTTGATCAACATTTTCAACCTTGAGTAAAAGATTGAAGTGTGCACATGTCTTTTGAACAATGCTCATCCCCAGCCCAAACTGGCCATTTCTTCCTTTTTCATAGGGTTTAAATAATTGTTCGATAAATTTATCACTAATTCGCTCACCATCGTTATAGAAGGTGAGTTTTTTATTTTTCAATGTAATCACGATCTTTGATTTGGCATAGCGAATTGCATTGTCAATAATATTTGAAAATGCTGTATAAAAATTCTCTTTGACACCAAAATAGGTTGAGTCATCTAGATCTAACTTGAAATCAATTGGTGTTCTATACTTTTGATTATTCACAATATTAATGATAACATCCTTGATTACAACAGTTTCAAATTCATTTTGATCCTTTAAATATTCAAGTTTGTTTAATTCTAAAAGTTGTTTAACCTTTTGATTGAGTAGTTCTGCTTGTTTAATAATAACCTCAGCTTCGCTAACATCAGAAACTCCGTCAGCTATCGCTTCCGCATAGGATTGGATAACTGCAATTGGTGTTTTAAAATCGTGTGAAATATTTTGAAGCATTTCTTGTTTAGATTTTTCTGAGTATTGAATTTCTTGTCTCATCTTTTCTATCGTTAATGCTAAATCAGTAATTTCATCGTTTCCATCGATTTCGATTGGAACCTGGTAGTTGGTTCTAGATAACAATTGAACCTCTCCCTGAAGTCTTTTCACGCGTAAGACGGTGATTCTGGACCACATGAGTATGATTAGATTTCCTAGTAATACTAATGCGATAAAGCTTGCTCTAACTAATGCGGAAAATGAGTTTCCGATAACATCTAAATAAGCTTCAGATGTAAATACGATGATAGCACTATTTCCTGGTCTTCTTTCAATTTGATAATAAAAGTTAGTTCCACTAATGACTTCATCATATGTACCACCTGGAATAACTCTTAGCTTGTTGTATAGAGTTTGTGCGGTATAATTTCCATCAAGAATATCAATATTGTTGCTTTTAACTACAATATTTGCATTAACGATAATATAGCCATTATAGCTACTACCAGCAGGATTATCGATATTATCGCTGACTTCCTGTAAATATTCAAATAGTTGAAGTTTATTTTGTTCAACTCTTAAATTTGCAAGTACTCGATTGAATGCAACGATAAAAATGAGACTGGTTAACAGCGTCACAATCGTAAAAATTAGATTGAGTTGTGTTGTTAACTTAATCTCTTTCATAACAACCTGTAACCAAATCCGTAAATGGTTTCAATCTTTAAATCAGGCATTTTGTGTCTTAAGCGACGGAGTAGGTCATCGACAACGCGGTCGCTACCATAATAATTTTCTCCCCAAACGTGCTTTAAAATTTCTTCTCTTCCGTATGCTGTGTTCATATTTTTCAAAAAGAATAGAAGAAGCTCAAACTCTTTGTTTGTTAGATCAATTAATTCTCCATGATACTTAATTTCTCTTCTCGTAATATTAATTTCATAATTTGCATAGTTAACAATTTCTGAAGTTTGCGAGTTGAAATGTCTTTTTAAGACTGACTTAACTCTAAGAATCAATTCTCTTGGTGAATAGGGTTTAGCTAAATAATCATCACTACCTAACTCAAGTCCCATAATCTTATCTAAATCCTGATCTCTGGCCGAAGTAAAAATAACAGCTGATTGACTATTGTTTTCCTTTAACGCTTTAATTAAATCGTACCCATTGATTTCTCCAGTCAGCATAATATCAAGTATCCACAAATCTACAGTGTCATTAATATGCTTCATCGCTTCTTCGCCACTATAGAAGACAGTTGTTTCATAACCTTCTCTGCTTAGGTACTTTCTGATAATCTCTGATAAGTCTTTTTCATCTTCAACATAATATATTTTCATTCGTACACCCCTTTATTAGTAAAATAAGCGTGCATCAGCACACTTATTATATCATATAGAAAAAATAGAGAGAAAAAATAGAAGTACTTATATCATAGCAAATTGTTATGTGAAGTCTATGGTTTTTTAATGTGAAATTGTGTTATCGAATGATATTGACTTTCATATAGGGTACAAGCACTTCTGGAACAGTAATTGTTCCATCCTCATTTTGGTAATTTTCTATGATAGCAATCATTGTACGACCGATTGCTAAACCAGAACCATTGAGTGTATGGACGTATTCTGTCTTGCTATCCTTAGTTCTCTTGAAACGGATATTTGCGCGTCGAGCTTGGAAATCTTCAGCATTTGAAATAGATCCAATTTCGCGATACATATTTTGTCCAGGAAGCCATACTTCAATATCAAATGTTTTTGCCATACCGAAGCCCATATCACCTGTAGATAGAGCAACAACGCGATAAGGTAATCCTAATCTTTTTAGTACTTCTTCTGAATTTAAAAGCATTTTTTCTAATTCAGCATAGGAATCCTCAGGCTTTGTAAATTTGATTAACTCTACTTTGTTGAATTGGTGTTGTCTTAAAATACCTCTTGTGTCTCTTCCTGCAGAACCAGCCTCAGCACGGAAAGCTGTTGTGAAGGCGCAATAGTTAAATGGTAGCTGGTCTCCATCAATGATTTCATCACGATGAAGGTTAATAGTTGGTACTTCGGCGGTTGGATTTAAATACCATGCATTATCTCCAGCGATAACCTTGAATGCATCATCTTTAAACTTAGGAAATTGACCCGTAGCAAACATACTCTTTTCATTGACGATGAAAGGAGGAATTATTTCTATATAATTATGCTCGTGTGCGTGAAGGTCCATCATCCATTGAATTAATGATCTTTCTAATCTCGCACCAAGTCCTTTATCAACAACAAAACGTGTGCCTGTGATTTTCGTAGCTCTTTCGAAGTCAAGAATGTTTAGCTTTTCACCAAGCTCGGTGTGATCCTTTATCTTAAAGTTAAAAACTCGAGGAGATCCAACCTTTTTAATCTCAACATTTGCAGATTCATCTTTACCAATTGGAGTAGTTTCATGTGGAATATTTGGTGTGATTGCTAATATGTTGAATATCTTTTCTTCAATGATGTTAAGTTCTTCATCTAGTGCTTTTATGTCATCACCTAAATGAGCAACATCGTTTAGTACAGATGTCGCATCCTGTTTATTTCTTTTTAGCTCACCAATTTTTTTAGAAGCCTCATTTCTGAGTGCTTTTTTTGATTCAACATCAACGATGACTTGTTTTCTTTGGTCCTGTAGTGTGACCAACTCTCTTAGGTATGAAAAATCTCCATTTCTTTTGGATAATTTTTTTATAACCTCTTCAACATTTTCAGTTACGTACTTTAAATCTAACATTTCCTTTTCCTCCTTAAAAATATAAAAAGTCCCTAGATATACATATCTAAGGACGTCGATTGACGCGGTACCACCTTAGTTCTAGAAATAATTCTAGCCCTCAAAAGTCTATAACGCAGACATGCGGATGTGATTAGCACCACTAAAGAGTAGATTCATTATTTTCGTTGAATCACTTTCACCAACCGTGATTTCTCTAAACTAACAAAGATAATTACTATTCTCTTTTACGTGTTACCTATATTATATGCGTTTTAACTATAAATGTAAAGATGATATATAGGATTACTTGGCTTTACTATTGATCAGCTTTTGAAGATCATCTTTGAGCTCATCTTTTTGAAGACCAAAGTCTAAAATCGCTTCTACATAGTCAATTTTATTTCCTACATCATATCTTTTCCCTTGAATATCATAGGAATATACTTTTTCTGTAGCCATCATTCTTAGAATTGCGTCTGTTAATTGAATTTCATTTCCTGCACCCTTTGGTTGATTTTTTAAATAATCAAATATACCTGGTGTAAGAATGTAGCGTCCACCGATTGCGCTTCTAGATGGAGCTTCTTCAACTTTTGGCTTTTCAATAACGCCTTTTAATTCTATGATTGGACCTTTTTGGTTTTCTTTTGGAATACAGATGCCATATTTAGAGGTATTTTTAAGTTCAACCTCCATGGTTCCTAAAACGGACGCATTTACCTTTTCATAAACATCAACAAGCTGCTTAATCGCGGGTTTATCCTTACCGACATACATATCATCGCCTAAAAGAACTGCAAATGGTTCACCATTAACAAATGTTTCAGCCTGTAAAACTGCATGACCTAAACCTAATTGTTCTCTTTGTCTTATATAATGTATATTCGCACCAACTGCGATATTTCTAACAAGACCATATTCATAGTGTCTATTTTTAGATAAAAGAATAGTTTCTAGCTCCATATTGTAGTCAAAGTAGTCGATGATTGCATTTTTGTTCGCACTGACAATCAGTAAGATGTCAGTGATTCCTGCATCGATTGCTTCACTCACGATGTATTCAATCGTTGGGTGATCAATAATTGGTAATAGTTCCTTTGGTAATGCTTTAGTGATCGGTAAAAATCTTGTGCCATAACCTGCTGCTGGAATGACTGCTTTTTTAATCATATAACTTCCTCCACTTTTTGACCTTTTACGGTTATGATATGTGTTAAGTATAAGCCTAATACAAAGAATAGTGCTCCGAGTAACCAAATGTACCAATCTGTGTTGAATACATTTTCATCGGTGTTTTGCTGAAGTGTGAATAAAATATTAAATGGCGAAATAATGACAATTCCTAAAACTCCAAAATAGAAATGTGATTTAAAGTGCATGAGTAATTGATACATTATTTTCCCCATTCCAATAAGTCCTACTATAGCACCTAGAATAAGAAGTAAAAGCATAGGAATATATGGTGCGATTTCAGCGAAATTAAGTGTTAAAAATGCGCGAAAAACATCATCAACAAGATCAATTAATATTTGAAAAAATCCAAGTGCGAGAAGCATGGTTGCTCCACTTAATCCAGGAGTGATTAATGCAGCTGCGAATATAACTCCAATGAAAAAGATAACAACATAATATATCCATGAGTTAGTTGAAGAACTTCCTTCTTGAATGAATAGAAATCCTATCATCATTAGCATCATTAAAATCATGACTAAAAAGTGCGAAAAGCGATATCTTTCTGATTTAAGTTCTTTAATAATCCCCGGAATTGCTCCAAGAATAAATCCTATAAAGAGTAGAGTAAAAGGTATAGGTAATGCCTCTAAAAATATTTTAATAAATAAGAATCCAAAACCTACCCCAATGATAACTCCAACAATATATTCCCAAACACTTTTTAATGCTTTGAGAGGATGCTTAGTAAAATCATTTAAAGCCGTTATGAGTTCTTGATATATTTTTAAAATTGCAGCAATCATAGAACCGCTAATTCCAGGAAGAATACTTCCCATCCCTACAAACGATCCTTTAATGATTTTCATAATTTGTTTCATTTTTGCTCCTTGTGCGAAGACTTAATTTTATTATAGACCAATTTAGATAGAATGCATTTCATGATAACTTCAAAGATAATAAAAGAAAATGGATTGTTTATATTTTAACATATTTTGATTGAATTAATATGCTATAATAAAGTCGGTGATTATATGGAGCAATTTATAGAAATAATTAAATATATAGTACTTGGAATCATTCAGGGAATAACTGAAATTTTTCCTGTATCTAGTAGTGGACATCTTACGCTTTTTAGTCATCTTTTTCAAATGGATTTAACAAATTTAACTGTTTTCTTAATGATAACGAATACGGGCTCATTCTTAGCCCTACTCTATTTTTTTAGAAAAGATGTGGGTCAACTGATCAAAGGAACCTGGTGTTATTTGATAAGAAAAGATGAGACTGGAAAAGAAGATTTCGTGTATGTAAGTAAGCTAATTATTGCAGTCATTCCAATCGGAATTTTTGGATTCTTTTTCAAGGATTATTTACCAAGCGATCTACTCTCAATTGGCTTCGCATTGATACTTACTTCGCTTCTATTATTTTACATTTATAAACAAAAGGATATTCAATGGAAAAATGAAGTATCGTGGAAAAATGCTCTAATCATTGGTGCATTCCAAATGTTTGCTATATTCCCTGGAATATCAAGAAGTGGGATAACGATGACAGGTGGATTAATGCAGAAGATCGAACTTAAGAAAGTGTTGAAGTTTTCGTTCTTAAGCTACTTAGTTGTTTCTGTTCCAGTATCTTTATTAGGGCTTTATGAAGCCTTTAACACCAGTGAGCCAATACATTATGTTGGGTATACATTGGCATTTATAATGAGTTTTGTATTTAGTTTATTGGCTGTTAAACTTTTATATAATTACGTCAAAGTAAAGAACTTAATTTACTTTTCAGTTTACTGCTTGATCGTAGGTATTATTGCTATTACACTATTTTATATAAACTAATTTTTAAATACGATAAGCCGATTTTGCATAATCAAAATCGGCTTTTTTTTATTATCTATTTGATATTTTTTTACGGTAATTATAGTCAGAAAGTACTATATCTTTTAACGTGTATTTAGGTATCCATTTTAATATGTTTCTTGCTTTATCATTGGATGCGATTAGCTCAGCAGGATCTCCATCTCTACGCGGTCCAATAATGTATTTAAGTGGGGCAATTTCATTGACTGCCTGTGCTACTTCTAAAACTGTATAGCCGCTATTTGATCCTAAATTCATAATCTCAGATTTTCCACCGCCATTTAAATATCTAGCACCAAGAACGTGTGCATATGCTAGGTCGGAGACGTGTATATAGTCTCTAATGCATGTTCCATCTTTGGTTGGATAGTCATTGCCATATATTGTCAAATGGTCTCTTAAACCAATAATGCCTTGTATAGCGACAGGTATTAAATGTGTTAATTGATCCTTCATTAATCCGATTTTTAAGGATTGATCAGCTCCTGCAACATTGAAGTATCTAAATATTACATAGTTAAATCCATGTGCATTGGCAACCCATTGAATCATCTTTTCAGTAGCAAGTTTAGTTTCTCCGTATGGATTGATTGGCATCGTAATATCTGTTTCTTTGCATACACCACTTGCTTCACCATAAACTGCAGCTGTAGATGAGAACACAAGTTTTTTGACATTATATTCATTCATCACTTCAAGTAATGTGCGAACTCCTTCGACATTATTATGATAATATTCAAGCGGTTCCTTTACTGATTCAGGTACTACAATTTTAGCAGCGAAATGCATGACCACATCAATTTTTTCTTGCTTAAAAACTGATGCAATATCCTCTTTATTTCTGATGTCACCCTTATAAAATTTCGCCTCTGGATGAACTAACTCCATATACCCTGATGATAGATTATCGAGTATGATAACTTCCTGATGATCCTTGATTAATTCATATACAGTGTGAGACCCAATATATCCAGCTCCACCTACTACTAAAACGCGCATGATAACCTCCAAAGTTAATATACTTTTATTATAAACTAATTTTGTCTTCGTGTGAGAAAACGAAATATGATACCCAATGAAGAATAAAGAAAATAAGGATGAAAAGAAGTGCAAATCCAAGATGAGTAAATACTCCACTTATGATAGAAAATATGTCTAAAATCTGCCATGAATTAAACCTTAAAAATCTGCCTATGAAAATACCTAAGGATGAAAGTAAAAATAAGGATGAAAGTATTAAAATTTTATATTGTATTTTGTATTTCAAAATATATAATTCAAGTTTCTTTATGGATGCTATACCTAGCTTTGCAGCATATAGTGCACCAATTGTTATATGCATGAAAACAACCCAATCTTTAATCATCATCTCATAAATATTTGGATAATTCGTAAAGAAATTATAATTTTCCAAATGGATAAAATCAGTTAGCACATAAAGTGTGTTAGGAAAGAAAAGCACATAAATGATTAAAATAATTACTAAGTACAATTTCTTAGTTTTCTTCTTATACAAATAAACGTAAGCTTCTGCGAGTAGGTAAACAATGGTTGCCAACAAAATATTCCAGCCTAAGAAAATAACAAGTCCATTATTTAATATGACACCTAAAATTATAGAGGTAATTATATATACAGTTGTTAGTATGTAATATATGTTTATTCTTCTTACGTTCATCTACTCACCCATATATACGTTGGATTGCATCATCTATGGTCTTTTGCATATCACCTTTTGATACGATAATATCTGATAGTTGCTTAAATCTTAAAATGTATTGGTATTCTTCTTCTGTCATATCCGCTTCTTCAGGGAATACTTTATTTGGGTTTCTCATTGATGCAAAATATTGATCTGTAACGACATCTAATAATCTATTATCTAGAGCGAAGGTTGGTTCAGTACTCATTCCATGCACTCCATAATAGGCATTTTTTCCGACAGGTAAATTAAATAGTTCAATCATTGTTCGATAAAGGTCTACTTGACTTCTTACGAGATTTTGTTCACCATTTATTAAACCTTTTCGAATTTGATAGTCACCATAGTTAATATATTCATCCCCTGGAACATAAATCCAGGCTGGAACTTGTTGTAGCATTTTTCTAGTCTCAAGTACACTTAATTGTCGATTGAAAAGAATATCTAAGTCTCCATTTTTAATTCCTGAGCCATGATCACTGTAAAAGAGATAAACAGTGTGATCGAGTGTTTGATCAACTCCTGTTTCACTTATAAAGAATCTCTTTAGTACATCATCGACATAATCAACATAATTGATATAGCGCATCGTTAATCCGCTAATTTGATTATTAAATTGAGGGAAAATATCTACTCTATATCCGTTTGGATCGAATTCATACGGAGTGTGAGGCATCATGGTTATAGAAAAGAGCATAAATGGAGTCCCATTATTAACTAATGAAGTCCCAAACTCAAAGGTGTAGTCAGCTAAATGGTAATCTGATATCCATGGGCTAACATGTCTTAAGTTATTCGTACTATCATAGAGATAGCCTTCTTTAACATCATATCCATCTTCAACAAAATCTTCTAATGAATAAAAGTTATTGAACCCAAACATTTCAGGATAAACTCGATCACGATTATAAAATTTTTGGTTATCTCCGTGTATAGCTTCTGTGTGATATCCTTCTTGGTTGAAATAGCTTGTTATTGAATTGAGCTGATAATCTATTTTATCGAATTCCCAGTATAAGGTACGATCTCCCATTGGATATAAGCCAGTTAATATGGATAATTCTCCATCAGAACTAACACCCATACCGACATTGTTGTAAAAATTATTAAAAACGAATGATTGAGATAAAAGTTGATTCATAAAAACTAGTCGTTCATTTGTATCTGGTTGTTGGAGTAAAAATGTATTTAAGGATTCTAAATGAATTAAAACTAGATTTCTGCCCTCTAAAATACCGTGTAGTGAATCTCCATTGGATATAGAAGGGTCAATAAATAGGTTTTCAACAGCTTGACTCATCGTCAATCGATTGGAATATGTGAGCGAATCGAAGAAATTAATGTATGACGATTGATTTTTATTATACTCTTGATAGGCAGCAGCTAAGTCCTCTTCATCTTGTAAATCTAGCAGTTTTTGGAGATCTAAATCGAAAGGCTGACCAAAAAACTCACCAAGATAATAAGGATAAACGCCTAGATTTTGAACTGCAAATGTGCTTTTTGCAGAATTTAGAGGTAATGTTTCTTTATACTGCTCATAGTATGAGAAGATAGAAACGAAAAGCATAAGCATAACAAGTAAAGTCCCTGAGACGAATTTCTCAATCTTGATTTTAAACGTTATTTTAGATAGTGCTTTACGGTCAGATAATATATACAGTGTTAAAAGTATAATAAATGGCCAAAATACAATGATTCTAGCATAGGTAACAAGTTCTAATAATGCATTTAAAAAGGTCCCCATGGCAAATCCATCACTTGGGTTGTTAAATATTGTCGATGCAGGAATCGAAAATGCTGTTCCAAAAAACAGGTTAAAGACTCCCATGGCAAATATGAATAAATTAAGGAAAAAGGTTGTAATCAATAGAAATAGCATCCTTGATTTGGCTTTTTTAATAATAAGAAAAGAGATTAATATAATAAAGAATAAAACCGAAAAATTACCTAAAATAGCGTTTATTTCGCCTGTAAACGTATGCTTAAAGGGAGCTATGTAGCGATTGAATGCTTGTATTGTTAACATATAAGTGTTTAAGATGTTTAAGATAAAAAAAGAGCCAATATATATAGAATAGATTCGCCATTGGTTTTGAGTTTCCAAGATACCCCCCCTTTTTTTTCTTTATTCAATATACTAAATATTATACCTCATTTATTAATGAGGTGCTAACATTATGGACGAATATGTTAGGATCCTTTTTATCTCTCGATTCAAAAACCCCAAAGAAAATATGGATTACTTGGAAATCAAACAACAACAAATCTATTTGTACAACATATAGGCTTGAAATAAAAAATCAGTAGAAACACCTACTGATTTGTAATTTTGTTAAATCAAGAACTATATTTTAACCCCCCCATGTGCTAAAATATAGTTGTTAGTCTTTTTGGACTCCCTTTTCTTGATTTACTATAACATCAATCTCTACAATTTTGTTCTCATTTTTTTCTATGCTTATACTTGATATTCGAATGCGATCATTACTCGTGATAATATCAGGCATGAGTACATCGGTAAACTTGAATAAAATTCGATCTTTGTTAAACATTGGTATCCCCCCCATCTATAGAATAAAACAAAAAAGACGATTTGTGTAGGGCAAATCTGTCCCATCGTGCAGGAGAATAAGAAAAATGGAAGCAACCTATTCAAAAGAGTTATCACTTTACTTCGACAAGCTAAGATATGAACGCAATATGACTCAAGAGACTTTTGTTACTGGGATTGTTTCTATTCGCCAATTTCGAAGATATTTAAAGGGTGAATGTGATATTCCTCAAGATATTATTAATCAATTATCAAGAAGATTAGGCTTTAAGCCTGAATATGTTATTTGGGATTTTGAATCAGAAAGAATCAATGAAACAACCTTGATTACAAATTTCTATAATGCGGTAGCTAATAGGGATCTTAATGCAGCAGAAGATTATAATAAGCAAATAAAAAGTAAATATATTATAGATGATGTAAATAGACTCTACTATACTCATACAGTTAATATGCTTGAGTTGAGTAAGAAAATAATTAGTGAAGATGTCTTTCTTGAAAAAACAATTAAGCTTATCGATTTCCCAAACATACTAAAAAGTAGAATGCTTTCTAATGCTGAAATCATGATTTTGAGTACTCTAATCAGTTTAAAAAATTTCACTGAAAAAGAGAGTATTGTTGATCGTTTAAAATTATACATTAGTCAACCCAATCTTATTGTTAGTGGACATAATGAACACGTTGTATTGTTATGTCTTCAAAGAGTAGCTCAGTATGAGGGTATAAATAAGAATTTTGCTGAGGTTATTAGACTGTGTAAACAAGGAATAGAGGTAAGTACTAGACTCAAAGTTTATTACTTATTAGAATACTTTTATTACTTTTCATCCCTTGCTTATCATGAATTAGGAGAAGTAAGTAAATATGAGGAATCTGTCTTTAGATGCTATGCTACATTGTATGCAGAAAACAACGAAAAAAAGATTGCTAAATTTACTGAATTAATAGAGGATGATTATAAGATTTCACTTCATGAATTTGCATTAGAATATATTAAGAAAACGTATATAAAACATTAACCTTTTCAAGTAAAAAAACGCATCCTAAATGGGATGCGTTTTGTTTATTTTTTTACTCGTCAAATAGGCTTTCTGCAGTGATAATTTCTTCCTGCTCATCTTCGATTTCTTCAGGTGCTAAATCAACAACTCCGAGTACTTTCTTTTGTTCTAAAACATTAAGTGTTTCTTGCACAAATTGATGTTCATCAGCGCCTTCTAATTCAATCTCTTCAGCTCTTGGTACAAGAGCAATTGTTGAAACTTTATGATCAGGACGAAGTCTAATAATTCTTACACCTTGGGTCGCGCGCTTGGTTTGTGAGATTTGATCAACATGTGTACGAATCACAACTCCCTTATCAGATACAACAATTAAATCTTGATCATCTGATACAGTTCTAAGTGTTGATAAACGACCATTTTTGTCTGTAACATTGACGGTCTTCACGCCCTTACCACCACGGATTTGTCTTCTATACTCTTCAACGATAGTTCGCTTACCAAAGCCTTTTTCGGTAATTACTAGAATCTCTTCTTGGTCACTTGATACTATAGCTACACCAACAACTTCATCATGTTCTCCAAGGCTCATTCCGCGTACACCGGATGTCGTTCTACCCATCGCACGTGCATCATTTTCATCAAAGCGAATTGCCTTCCCGTTGGATGCTCCAAGGATAATTTCCTTCGTGCCATCTGTTAAGGAAACGGTCAATAACTCATCGTCTTCTCTTAAATTAATTGCGTTGATACCATTGGTTCTAATATTTTGATATTCGGAAATTGGGGTTCTTTTTACGATACCTTTTTTCGTAACGAATGTTAGGAATTCCTCATCAGATTCAAAGTTTTTAACGTTTGTAAACGATGCTAAAGTTTCATCCTTATCGAAGTCTAAAAGGTTAACAATTGGTAGTCCTTTTGACTGTCTAGATCCTTCAGGAATTTGATATCCTTTGATCTTATAAACGCGTCCTTTATTTGTGAAAAATAAATGGAAATCATGTGTTGAAGTCATAAGGATATGTTCGACATAATCATCTTCATGAACCTTGATTCCTGACATCCCTACACCACCACGATTTTGAGTCTTATAATGATCAACTTTCATACGTTTAATA
Source organism: Tenericutes bacterium HGW-Tenericutes-2 (assembly GCA_002839095.1). GTDB lineage: Bacteria > Bacillota_I > Bacilli_A > Acholeplasmatales > Acholeplasmataceae > Peloplasma. The sequence goes on from PGXL01000005.1 coordinate 49,421, forward strand.
TATCCATTATTGGTTACGGTAATGATGACATCTTCGACTGGAATTAAGTCTTCATTTTCGATGGATAAATCTTCGTGTAAATTGATTTCTGAAAGTCTTGGTTCATTATACTGTGCTCTAATTTGGATAAGCTCTTCTCTAATGATTTCAAGCTTTCTATCATGGTTTGCAATAATCTCTTTATAGTCTTTAATTCTAACGATTAAGTCTGTAAGTTCAGCTTCAATCTTTTCAATTTCAAGACCTGTTAAACGTTGAAGACGCATATCAAGAATAGCTCTTGCTTGAATGTCTGTAAGCTTGTATTCAAAGATTAATGCATCCTTAGCTTCTTCACCAGTCTTTGATGCCTTGATGATTTCGATTGCATGATCGATATCATGTAGTGCAATGACTAAACCATCTAAAATATGTTGTCTTGCTTCAGCTTTTTCTAGGTCGTATACTGTTCTTCTTTGGATAACTTCAATTTGATGCTCAAGATAAAATTTCAACATGTCACGAAGAGCTACCATTTGTGGCTGTCCCTTGACAAGCGCAATCATATTGATACCAAATGATTGTTGAAGTTGAGTATATTTATAAAGGTTATTGAGCATGACGTGTGGATTGATATCTCTTCTCAGTTCAATGACAATTCTCATTCCCTTACGATTTGACTCATCTCTTAGGTCAGTTATACCTTCAACGATTTTTTCCTTAGCAATTTCAGCTATTCTTTCAATTAATGTTGTTTTATTGACTTGATAGGGTATCGCAGTAACGATAATGCTATTTCTATTTTTATGTGTAACGATTTCAGCAGTTGCTCTAACTGCAATGATGCCTTTACCTGTTTCATAGGCTTGTCTAAGTCCTGTAAGACCTAAAACCTGTCCGCCTGTTGGAAAGTCAGGACCCTTGATATATTCCATCAGTTCAGTTGATGTGATATCTTCATTATCCATGTAGGCTATCATTCCATCAATGACTTCAGCTAGGTTATGTGGTGGAATGTTTGTAGCCATACCAACAGCAATCCCTGTCGAACCATTCACTAATAGATTTGGATATCTAGCAGGTAAAACACTTGGTTCACGTTCAGATCCATCGTAGTTATCAATAAAATCAACGGTATTTTTTTCTAGATCTCTAACGAGTTCTCCAGCTAATTTTGACATTCTTGCTTCGGTGTAACGCATTGCTGCTGCACCATCACCATCTACAGAACCAAAGTTCCCGTGTCCGTCAATTAAAGGCATTCTATAGCTAAATGGTTGTGCCATTCTAACCATTGCTTCATAAACTGATGAATCACCATGTGGGTGATACTTACCGATAACTTCCCCGACGATTCTAGCTGATTTTTTATGTGCCTTATCGGCTGACATACCTAAATCGTTCATTGCGTATAAAATACGTCTTTGTACTGGCTTTAGGCCATCTCTAATATCAGGAAGCGCACGAGATACGATAACACTCATTGCATAGTTTAAAAAGGAGGTCTTCATTTCTGTGGATATGTTAATTTCTTTTACATAGCCTTCAGTGGTTTTTGTTGATATATTGTTTGAATTAATATTATTGTCCATTTTTGATCTCCCCTCTATGCGTCAATATTTGATGCATAAATTGCGTTTTCTTGAATAAATGCTTTTCTTGGTTCTACCTCTTCGCCCATGAGCATGCTAAATACCTGATCGGCATCCATAGCATCCTTAAGTGAAACTTGAAGAAGTGTTCTATTTTCAGGATCCATTGTTGTTTCCCAAAGCTGTTCAGGATTCATTTCCCCAAGACCTTTGTATCTTTGTATACCAGGACGTCCACCCATTTCAGCAAGAATCTTTTGAAGTGCTTCATCAGTATAAACGTATTCAACACGCTTTCCTGCTTGAACTTTATATAGTGGTGGCTGTGCAATAAAGACATAGCCTAGGTCAATTAGAGGCTTCATGTATCTAAAGAAGAAGGTTAGAAGAAGAGTTCTAATATGCGCACCATCGATATCAGCATCGGTCATGATAACGACCTTATGATATCTAGATTTTTCAGCTTCAAATTCATCGCCAATACCTGTGCCTAATGCTTGGATAAGGGAAAGAATTTCTTTGTTATTTAAAATTTTATCGAGTCTAGCTTTTTCTACGTTTAATACCTTACCACGAAGTGGTAGTATTGCTTGATATTCGGATTCTCTACCTTGTTTAGCAGATCCACCCGCAGAGTCACCTTCGACGATATAAATTTCAGATACAGCAGGATCTTTACTTCTGCAATCTGCAAGCTTAGATGCAAATCCAAGAGCATCTAATGGTGATTTTCTTCTAGTTGCTTCTCTAGCTTTTTTCGCTGCAATTCTTGCACGTGATGCCATTAAGCTTTTTTCAATGATTAATTTAGCGTCGTTTGGATTTTCAAGAAGATATCTTTCTAATCCTTCACCGACGATCTGACTTGTAATTTGACGTACTTCAGGATTACCAAGCTTTGTTTTGGTTTGTCCTTCAAACTGTGGATTTGGATGCTTCACAGATATAATCGCTGTTAAGCCTTCTCTAGTATCTTCACCAAGGAAGGAATCGTCTTTCTTTAGGAATCCATTTTCACTTGCATATTTATTTAAGACACGCGTTAACGCCATCTTAAATCCATCTTCATGCATACCACCTTCATGAGTTGGGATGTTATTTGCAAATGAATAAAGATTTGTTGCATAGGAATCGTTATATTGTAAAGCAATTTCAAGTGTAACTCCGTCAACTTCTTTTTCAGTGTATAAAACGTCGTGATTGACCTTTCCTTTACCACTGTTTAAGAATCCAACATATTCAACAATACCACCTTCATAGTGATATGAGAATTCAACTGGAGTGTCTCCTCTTTGGTCAGATATCGTAATTTTGATTCCTTTGTTCAAGAATGCAAGCTGTTGCACTCTATTTCTAAGAATTTCAAATTCGTAAACAATTGTCTCAGTAAAGACTAAATGATCTGATTTGAAGGTAACAATTGTGCCTGTATGCGTAGATTCGCCGATGACAGTTACGTCAGTCATTGGTACACCACGTTCAAATTTTTGTTCATATCGCTTGTTATCTCTATGAATTTCAACTACAAACCATTCAGATAAAGCATTTACAACAGAAGCACCAACACCGTGCAATCCGCCAGATACCTTATATGATTTTCCATCAAACTTACCACCTGAGTGAAGTGATGTTAAAATCGTTTCAACCGCTGGTCTATTGGTTTTAGGATGTAGATCAACTGGAATACCACGTCCATCATCAGTGACACGGACCACTTCATCCTTTAAAAGCTCCAACTTGATGTTGGTAGCATATCCACCTAAAGCTTCATCAATCGAGTTATCGACGATTTCCCATACTAAATGGTGTAGACCTCTCGATCCTGTACTTCCGATATACATACCAGGGCGTTTTCTTACAGCTTCTAGTCCCTCTAATATTTGAATGTTCGATGCATCATAATTTGACATGTTCCTACTCCTTTTTCAAATGTATCTTTTGAATATGTTCTCCATCAATCGGAAGTGCACTATTCATAATTATTTGGTGTTCTTTTGGCAAATGATTTAGAAATAATTTTTGCTTGTCTAAATCGAGTTCACTTAAAACATCATCTAAAAGCAGAACAACCTGCTTTCCTGTCTTCTCTTCAATCAGCTTTAGAAGTGCTAATTTTAGCGCTACAACGATTAGACGTTGCTCCCCCTGTGATGCATAACTCTTTGCATCAAATGCGTTGAAATCGATATAGAAGTCATCTCTATGAGGTCCTGCATTTGTCGTTTGATATATAATATCCTGCTTTTGATTCTTGTTTAAATAATTTTTAAATGCTTTTTCGTCAAGATCAGGCTCATATACAATTTGAACTTGATGGGTTGAAAATAAAGCATATATTTTCTTTAAATAGGCATTCAGTTCAATTATAAATTGTCTACGTTCTTTAATAATTTCAGATCCGACTTCATAAAGTTGTTCACCGAGAATATTTAAAAATGTATAGTCGTCATCAATGCTTATTTTTTTTAATAAACTGTTTCTTTGCTTTAAAACGTTTTTATAGGTGTTTAAATTCTTCAAATACTGTTTGTTGAGCTGCATCCATTCCAAATCCATAAATTGTCTTCTGTTTGCTGGATTTCCTTTGATAAGTTCTAAATCCTCTGGTGCAAACATGACAACACGTAGATGTCCAATATAATCACTAATCTTTCTTTTTTCAATACTATTAATTGATGCTCTTTTTCCAGTTTTTGATAAGATGAGCTCATATTTATCTTCATTCGTTACTATTTTAACTTGCGCAAATTGTTCATTTCTTAGAATTAATTCCTTTTCATCGTTTGTGCGATGTGATTTTGTTGTCGCACAGAAATAAATACTTTCTAAGATACTCGTTTTTCCAACACCATTTGCACCATGAATGTAAATAAAGGGTTTTTCAAACTTTAATTCTAAAGTCTGGTGATTTCTAAAGTTTTTGAGAATCAGTTTTTGTATCATCGACAATTAAATATTCTTCGTTTTCAACTAAAACATGATCACCGTTACGTAGTTTTTTTCCACGTTCAGTTCTCTTTTCATTGTTGACAAAAACATCATTTTCAAATAAAAAAAACTTTGCATGCCCACCTGAATTGATATGATCCGTTGCTTTTAAAAATTGTCCTAAAGTTATAAATTCTTCTCTAATTTTAAATATTTTCATATATTCACCCTCTATGCTCTTTTATATTATATCATAATATAAGCAAAAAAACACTCATTTTCGACTTTTTTTTACTCATAAAGTCATGAGTTCAAGTGGACATAAAAAAAAGCCTTAAATTAGAAATTAAGGCTCTTTAACTGTATTAGTCTATACGTACCGGCAAAATTAGATGCAAGAGATCTTGGTCTAAATTTCCTTTAATTACGAATGGTTTTACTTCTCCAGCAAATTGAATTAATACCTCTGAAGAACTAAATGATTTTAAGGCATCAACCAAATATCTTGAAGAGAATGCAATCTTAATCATTGGTCCAATTACATCAGATGATGGAATGATTTCTTCATTTGCATCACCAATTTCATTATTGGTTGAACTAATTTCAACAATTTGATCTTGACGAAGGTTCAGTTTGATGATGTTATAATTGGTTTCTCTATCTCTTGGAGATAATAAAGAGACACGTTCTACAGCTGCAAGTAACTCTTCCTTGTTAAATGGAATAACTACTGGGAATTCAACTGGAATAATTCTTTGAGTATCTGGATAAGTACCCTCTAAAAGTCTTGTTTGGAAAAGAATTTTATTCATTTTAAATAAGACTTTATTTGGATTGATAAATAATTCGACATCATCATTATAGCTATCAAGAATCTTACTTAATTCATCTAAACTCTTGTTAGGGATTACAATATCAAACATTTTACTATGTGTTCTTAATTTAACATTTTTTTGAGAAAGGCGATATGAATCGGTAGCTACACAATACAAATGATTGTCTAAATATTTAAAATTCACACCAGTTAAAATAGGTCTTTTCTCAGAAGAAGCAGTTGCATAATTCGTTTCCTTGATAATCGTTCTAATTAATTGACTATCTAAAACAATTGGATCATCTAAATCTAAAAAGTCAATTTCTGGATAATCTTCAACATCCATTAGTCTCAATTTAAATTCAGAACGGTCTGCTTTAATAACAATTAGTTTATCTTCGATCAAAGCGAACTCTATTTTTTGAGAAGTTACTTTTCTAATAATTTCAATTAAATAACGACCTGGAATAGCAACTTTACCTGGATCTTGTATTTTTAATGTATGGTCATCAATTAGTACTTGTATAGCAACATCAGTATTACTTGACGTTAATAAAATGTGGTCTTCATTCACTTCGAACTTAATAGCATACAAAATTGGAAGTGGAGTTTTTGATGGAAGTCCTTTTTGTACGATAAGTAATTGGGTTAATAATACATCTCGATCAACACTGAAAATCATAGCGGCAGCTCCTTTTATTTTCTTAGTTTAAATCTTTAATTATTGTTGTTACAATTGTGGGTTTGTGGATAAATCCAATAAAGGCTTTATACTGCTATAATTATACCATATTTCCAACAAATTATAAACATTTATTTTTTGCTAAATGCATCGATTTTTTTAATGATTGTGTCGACTGCAATCTTCATACTAGGATCTTGTTTTAAATCATTATCAATCTTTTCACATGCAGCTAAAACAGTTGAATGATCTCGATCTCCAAACAAACTTCCGATAGTTTTATAAGGAATATTATATCTACTCTTTATAATAAACATTGCAATATGTCTAGGTAGAATATACTTAGAGTGTCTCTTTTTACCAATTAAATCCTCTAAGGTAATTCCATAAAAATCACTAACTATACTTTGTATACGATCATAATTATTTTCATTCAATGAATCACTCTTACGCTTTGTCTTTAATAGTGGTTCTAGAGCCTCATTAACGGTTTCTACTGTTAAATCTAGATTGTTAGTTAAGCAATAAAATAAAACTCTTTTTAATGCGCCTTCAAGCTCTCTAATGTTAGTTACAAAAGAGGATGCGATGAAATCTAATACGTCAGCTGGGATGTCATGAATGTCTGAGGATTCAGATTGTAGCTTTCTTTTTAGGATCTCAATACGGTGCTCTAAATCAGGTACTTGAATATCAACAGTTAAGCCAACTTCAAATCTTGATGTTAAGCGAGTCATAATGTTTTTTAAATCTGAAGCAGGTTTATCTGATGTGATTACAATTTGTTTATTTTGTTGATATAAATAATCAAAAAGTTTGAAAAATTCCATTTGAGTTTTAGTAGCTCCACCCATGATTTGGATATCATCTACTAGTAAAATGTCAATATCTCTATATTTTTGATTAAAATCTTCCATTTTTTCTTTCTTTAATAGGTTAGCAAAGTCTTCAATAAAACCATCAGCTTTAACATACAGAACTTTTTGGTTAATATCTTGGTCCATAATGTAGTTACCAATTGCTTGCATCAAGTGAGTTTTACCTAATCCAACATCACCAAAGATGTATAATGGATTTGCAACAGCACCTGGTTGGTCTGCGACTTTCATTGCCATTCTAAATGCAAACATGTTACTTTTACCAACAACGAAGTTATCAAAAGTATAGGTAGCATTCAAATTACCTGGACGATATTTCAAATTTAAGTTTCTTTCGGGGCTAACTAAGGTCTCTTCTGGTAAGAGTTCAGTCTCAGTCACGAATTTGAAACGAATAGGGCCGTTATTAAATTTTTGTGCGAGATCATTAATCTTGTTCAGATAAAGTCTGTTGATCCGACTCTTAATGAATTCGTTTGGAACAAGCACATAAACATGGTCATTTGCATATTTGTGTGTAGATTTTAAAGGCTCGAAGACTTCGGAGAATGTTTCCTCTGAGAAAGTTGTCTCCAATTCGTTTAAAATCTTCTGCCATAGAAGATCGTAAGTGTTCATTGATATACCCCTTAAATAATGTACAAATAGAATAACACAGTTAGAGGAAAAGGATTAAAAAAGTTATCAACAGTTTTTGTGGGAAACTTTTGTTTAGGTGTTGTGGGTATGTGGGAACATCGTGGAAAACTGTCTAATTCTTACGTGTTTATTAAGCCATTCTTACATTTTCCCCAGTTATCCACAAATCCCCAAAATTGTGACTAAGTTACCCACATTCGGGATATAAAATAGATGATGAAAATTTTGTGAAAATTAAACATTATTGACAATAGAATCAAAAGAGAAATAATTTATACGAAAAACAAAGTTTATTGTTGACAAAAACAAGGTCTTTTTATATAATGATTAAGCATGGTTTCGCAAGAAAGGTGGTTTTATTTGTGAAAAGAACATATCAACCAAGTAAACTAAAACGCATCAAGACTCATGGTTTTAGAGCTAGAATGGCAACAGCTGGTGGCCGTCGCGTACTTGCAAGACGCAGATTAAAAGACCGCGCAGAATTAACTGTATAATTGAATCGTTATTTTAAAAACACTTGGATTACTCGATTAAAATAATAACGCATGTTATTTTTTGAGTAATCCTTATTTTTTTAAAAAACATTATGAACAAGAGATATCGCATAAAGAGAAACAGCGAAATCGATGCGATTTTCAAAGTGAAGAAAGTAAAAGGCGACAGTTATTTTGCTATTTATCAATCTGACGACTCAGAAGCGACAAACTTCAGATTCGCTCTTTCCATAGGAAAAAAATATGGAAACGCGGTTGCTAGAAATCTAGCGAAACGAAGAATTCGTATGATCGTGAGTGAACTAGAAAAACAATTTCTTAAAAATAAGATGTTTGTTATTGTAGTAAAACCTCAGGTTTCTGAATTGTCATATCAAGACATGAAAACAAAATTAACCGTTCTATTTAAAAAATCAAAACTAACGGAGAACGAGAATGAGTAAAAAAATCTTTTTTATTGCCATGATTTTGATGGTAGTATTCAGTTTGGCTGCTTGCGGCTCTGGATCAAGCGAAACTGCAGCAGTTGCAGTCAATAATCCATTTGGAGAAAATGGAGAAAAATTAGTTTTTGATCATGATGACGCAAACAACATCATTTTCAAAGGCGACAAAGGCTTATCTTACTGGACATTATCTGATGCTGGAGTTGGTGCATTAGTGTCCTATGATGGAGCACTTCCTACAAATATCCAAACAGATAGTAATGGTGTGCGCACGTATACATTTACTGTAGATGATATAGAAGTTAGCTTCCAAATCTATGTTAAACCAGAAACAATCGTTGGTGATGCTAACGATATTGTGATGGTAGCATTTAGATATGGAGTCGATAATGTACTTTATCAAATTGGTGAGCATTTCAATCCTAAAGGAATTGAAGCCTATGCTGTAGAGCGTGATGGAGATATCATCAAACTTCACGAAACATTAGATGAAGCCGTATTTGCTGCTCTATTTGATGACAATGACCACTCACCACTTGGTGATGATGGCTTTAGAAATAAGTATGCATATGATGTTACATTCACTTATGGTGGTGTAACCAAAAATATTGGAGTATATGTAGCTGGTGGTGAAAGACCAATCTCTACAGAAGATGCAACATTCTTTGATTGGATCCTAGTCATTCCAGTTGCATTCATTATGAATTTCTTTGCAAGTTTCATGGGTAATAATTTTGCTATGGGTATCCTCTTTACAACTATAGTTGTAAGAACGATTGCTTGGCCAATTTATGCGAAGAGTAATGATATGTCAATTAAGATGAATGTCGCACAACCTGATATGCAACGTGTTCAAGCAAAATACGCAACTAGAAAAGATCCACAATCACAACAACAAATGCAAATGGAAATGATGGCAGTTTACAAAAAGCATGGTATTAACGTCTTAGGATGTTTATTCCCGTTCCTACAAATGCCAATATTTATTGCAATGTATGGTGTTGTTAGACGTATTACCATTGAAGGCGGTATGTATGCATCAGGTGTAGCAAACACAAACTTCTTTGGAATTAATCTTGCAAATCAACGTGATGGAATTATCGGTATGGTTTTAGCTGGTATTGTTGGTGGAACAATGTTCTTACTTCAAAAGATTTCAATGAAGAAGCCAGACTATGTGAAGAAAACAGCTTCTCATAATCCAAACCCACAAGCAGCACAAACAGAAAAGACAATGAAATTTGTCAGTTACTTCATGGTAATTATGATGGCATTTGCATCCTTCCAAAGTAATGCACTTGCACTTTATTGGATATTTGGTAATATTTATTCACTAGGACAAACTTTAGTCAACAGAAAACTTAACGAAAAGAAACACGAAGAATTGCAAAAGAAACAATTGATGGGGTGATTTCGATGTTAAAAAAAGTAGAATTTGAAGCAAAAACTCTTCAGGAAGCTGAAAAAACAGCTGCTGAATTATTAAAAATACGTAAGGATAAGATAAAGCTTACTGTAACAAAGGAAAAGAAAGGGTTGTTTAACATTGGAAACATGACAACCTATGAAGCGACTCCTGATGTTAATCTTGCTAATGAAGGTAAGGTTTACCTTGAAAACATTCTTAAAACCATGGAAATTAAGGCGAGAATGGAAGTTAGAACACTTTCAGAGGGCACTGAGATTCATTATCATGTCGAAAGTGATGAGAATGCACTTTTAATTGGACGTGAAGGTCGTACACTGCTTTCCTTACAATTTATGCTAAGAAATTATTTAAATGTGTTTGTAGATGATCATTTAATTATTTCTCTAGACATTGGTAATTACCATGAAAATAGAAGAAAGCAATTAGAAATACTAGCTACAAAGACAGCAAAAGAAGTTGCACAAACGAAAATTGCTGTTAAGCTAGATCCAATGAACGCATTTGATCGTCGCATCATCCACACGAAATTAAGTGAGTGGAGAGATGTAGTCACTGAATCTGAAGGTGAAGGCGAAGAAAGAGCATTAGTTATTAAACCAAAAAGGTAGTCACTTGACTACTTTTTTTATCGCAAAATTTTAAATAAAAATCTATTCAATGTTATAATGTATACGAAAAGAGTGGGTGAGTATCTTGTACATATTCTTGGCGAATCCAATGCGAAAATTGAAGATTAAATCTATCCTAAAGGTAACGCTGATTATTATTTTTTCTGCTATTATCTTTTCTTTTGGTGTTGCTGTATCAGAAAACCAACGGATGGATAAGGAGATACAGGAATTTGTTAATCGTGCTGTATTTGAGTATGAAGAGGAATTTGAATACTCTCCTGGTGTTTTTCAAACTAGAAGGTATTATAAAGTTTCACGTGAAACATCATATGAATTAGAAGATACGCGTAGCGTATTCTATACCAGTAGTCGAAAATTCTTAGGCCAAAAGGGTGATATGTACGCAACTAGACTATCTCCATTCCCTAATGCTGGAATTATTGATACATTCATTACCTATTACTTCGGTGGACATGTAGCGTTAAATAATGGTGAGAATAGATATATAGAAGCTGTGGGCTTCCCAGATGAGGATGAATCTATTTTTGATATCATATTTCATCGTGGTAATGAACCACATGATTATAGCGTTACTGTATCAACATCCTATAATTACTGGCTTAATCCAAGATTTAGAGATCCAAGTCATCCGGATGCTGCAAAGTACGGAGAAATGTATAGAACTAAATATGTTGGACTCAGAGTTAAGCATGTTACTGAAGAACAAATTGACAATGCAATAGCCTATGGTATGGAAAAGGTTGATAAAAACCTATATAATTTCTTAATTTTTATGGATATGAAGTATAAATACGGCTGTACAGATTTAGTGAGTAGAGCCTATCAAGCTGCATTAGTTGAGCCTGAAAGACAAAGAAATTATTCTAGATCATTGAATGATGATGGTTTTATCACATCAGTACACGACATCATACTTTCAAAGGAAACCTATATTGTTAGCTATGTTGAAATCATTGATGAGGTTGTTCATATTTATTACTTGGAAGATGTTTAAGGAGGGGAAGAAATGTTAGAGTATATTATTATTGGGTTATTAGCTGTAATGATTATTATCGGTATTTTAATATGGGTTAAATTGTCAAACCCCGTAGTTCAAGAGATTGATTTAAGCGAACAAACAAAGGCACAAAATGATTTAAAGCTCTATTTCCAAAAGGAGTATGGAGATTTAAAGTATGAAATGGGTAAACTATTTGGTGATTCAAGTAAGTCAAGTCAAACCGATTTAAACACTTTTAAAGAAAATATGATGCTTCATATTGATAGACAAATGAAGGAAATCAATGAAAAGGTTGAACTAAGACTTACTTCAGGCTTTGATAAAACCAATAAAACATTTACCGATGTTATTGAAAGATTAGGAAGAATCGATGAAGCACAAAAGAAAATTGAGTCCTTATCAGGTGAAGTTGTTTCCTTAAACGTACTACTTACCGATAAGAAAACAAGAGGAATCTTTGGAGAAGTACAGCTTTATCAGCTTTTATCTGCTGTTTTTGGTGAGACAACTAATCTTTACGGTAAACAAACGACTTTATCTAATGGTTCAATAGCAGATGCAGTTATCCACGCCCCTGAGCCAATGGGTATGGTAGCCATCGACTCTAAGTTTCCTTTAGATAATTATAAGCGAATGATTGATAGAGAATTAGGTGATGCAGATAAAGCTCAGGCTTTTAAAGATTTTGAACGCGATGTTAAAAAGCATATTGATGATATAAAAAATAAGTATATTATTATCGGAGAAACTAGCGATCAAGCATTTATGTTTGTTCCCGCGGAGGCAATATTTGCTGAAATAGCTGCGAATCATGAAAAATTAAATGATTATGCACAAAAAAATAGAGTTTGGATTGTTTCACCGACGACATTATTCTCTACACTTTCTATGGTTCAAATGGTTGCTGCTAATATGGAAAGAGACAAGCAAGCTCAAGTCATTGTTACTGAACTTAAGAAGCTTGGAGATGAATTTAGACGTTATGTTGAACGCTGGGATAAGCTTAAAAAATCAATTGATAGTGTTGCTAAAAATGCCGAAAATGTCAATATTACTAGCGCCAAGATCAGCACTAAATTTAAACATATATCTGATGCAAAATTTGATGCAATAGAAGATGATGATGTTGAAGAAATTGAAGATTTAATCGAGATCGAAGCTGATTGACAAATCGCATCAATCAAGTTATAATAAGTTGTAAATCGATGAAGAGAGAGTAGCATTTCAAGTATTTTGTTAGCGAGTCAGGGACGGTGTAAGCCTGATCAAAATAGAGATGCGAAAAACACTTGGAGAGACAGAAGAAATGATTTCAAAGTAGAACTGTCCGTGCACTCGCGTTAAGAGTTTCGAGGGCTAGAATTTGATTCTAGAACTAAGGTGGTACCGCGTATATTTTACGTCCTTAGATTATTCTGAGGGCGTTTTATTTTTTGAACACTTGTTCGCTTTGTTAAGATATTTATATTAAAGGAGTATGACATGGAAACTACAGTTAAAAAGATTTATAGAAACACAGATTCTCAAGTCAATAAAGAGCTTGTTTTATACGGTTGGGTAAGAAACAATAGAGCACAAAAAGAGTTCGGTTTTATCAACTTTCATGACGGAACTTTTTTCGATACGATTCAGGTCGTTTATGAAGAATCGAAGCTTCAAAACTTTAAGGATGTGCAAAAAATTAGAGTAGGAAGTTCAATATTAGTTAAAGGTGAACTGCTACTTACTCCAGAAGCGAAACAGCCATTTGAAATTAAAGCCACGTATATCGAGCTTTTAGGTGATTCTCCTGAGGATTACCCTATACAACCAAAAAGACATACAAGAGAATTTTTAAGAGAGGTTGCTCATTTAAGAGCGAGAACTAACCTTTTTCATGCAATATTTAGATTAAGAAGTGTTGCAGCATTCGCAGTCCATGAATTTTTCCAGAGTAAAGGGTTTATTTATACACATACTCCAATTATTACTGGTAATGATGGAGAGGGAGCGGGACAGACCTTTGGGGTGACAACACTCCCACTAGATAAAATTCCAATGACAGATGATAAAAAAGTCGATTATAAGAAGGATTTCTTTGGTAAAAAAACTAACTTAACTGTAACTGGGCAGCTTGAAGCAGAAACATTCGCTTTGGCATTTAAGAATGTGTATACATTTGGGCCTACATTTAGAGCAGAAAACTCAAATACAATGAGACACGCATCTGAATTCTGGATGATTGAACCAGAAATGGCATTTGCAGATTTAAATAAGGATATGGAAATTGCTGAAGATATGGTTAAGTACATTATTAAATATGTATTTGAAAAGCTTCCAGAAGAGATGGTATTCTTTGATCAATTTGTTGAAAAGGGATTAACAGATCGTCTACTTAAGGTTTTAACAACACCTTTTGCAAGAGTTACACACAAGGAAGCTATAGATATTTTATTAAATAGTGGAGTTAAGTTCGAGAACAAACCTGTCCATGGTCAGGATATCAACACTGAGCACGAGAAGTTTTTAACTGATAGATACTTCCAAAGCCCAGTATTTGTTACAGACTGGCCAAAGGATATTAAGGCATTCTACATGAGATTAAATGACGATCAACAAACTGTAGCTGCTATGGACCTACTCGTTCCAGGTAGTGGTGAGTTAATTGGTGGTTCACAAAGAGAAGAAAGACTTGACTATTTGATTAAGCGTATGGATGACATGGGTGTTCCTAAGGAAGATCTAGAGTGGTATTTAGATTTAAGAAGATATGGTGGATGTGTACATTCAGGCTTTGGATTAGGTTTTGAAAGACTGATTATGTATCTATCAGGTGTAGAAAATATTAGAGATGTGATTCCGTTCCCAAGAACGCCAAAGAACTGTGAATTTTAATTAAAGGCCGTCTGGCCTTTTCTTTTTAAGAAAAAGATTGAAAAATATAATCATTGTGATAAAATAGTTACGGTTGCTAAACCGACGGTTTAATTTTGCTAAACAGGAGAACAAAATATGGAAAAAATAAAGCTTTACGGATTCAATAACTTAACAAAAACTTTAAGCTTCAACATCTATGATGTATGCTATACCAGAACTGTTGAAGAAAGAAAAGCATATATTGAATATATCGATGAACAATATAATTCAGATCGACTCACTAGAATTTTAACGGATGTTACAAAAATCATAGGTGCAAACGTCCTAAATGTAGCAAAGCAGGACTATGATCCTCAAGGAGCAAGTGTAACCATCATGATTGCTGAGGAAATGGTGGATGAAGGGGTCTTAGATCCTTCATGTAATCAAGGGCTTGTTCCAAAGAAAAAAAGTGTAGTTGGTCACTTAGATAAGAGTCATTTAACAGTGCACACCTATCCAGAATCCCATCCAGATCAAAGCATATCAACATTTAGAGTAGATATTGATGTATCCACATGTGGAAAAATTTCACCAATTAAAGCATTAGACTACTTAATTCAAAGCTTTGACTCAGATGTTATCATTATGGACTACCGTGTGAGAGGATTTACAAGAGATTTAGAAGGTAACAAACATTATATCGATCATGCAATTAGTTCAATCCAAGATTATATAAACCCAAGCACGCTAGAAAGATATTCATCTATTGATGTTAACCTAGATCATTCAAATATTTTTCATACTAAAATGATGCTCAATCAATTTGTTTTAGATAATTATATATTCAATGTGACTGAAAGCGATCTTGCTGAAGAAGAAAAAGTTAAGATTAAAACTGATATCAATAAAGAAATAGCAGAAATTTTTTACGGAATGAATATTCCGCATATGAAGTAGGAGGTCACAATGAGCTGGTTTACAGAAAAATGGACACCCAACATTAACTTTTCAGTTCGAATTAAAGATCATATTTATAGTGAAAAGACACCTTTTCAGCAGTTAGAAGTATATGATTCATACGAACTTGGTAGATTTTTCACTTTAGACGGTATTATGATGGCAAACGAAAAAGATGAATTTATTTATCATGAAATGATTGTCCACACTCCAATGTCAGTCAATCCCAATATTAAAAATGTGCTAGTCATCGGCGGAGGAGATGGCGGATCTGTTAGAGAGCTAACCAGATACCCATCTATCCAAAAAATTGATATGGTTGAAATCGATGAGAGCGTCGTTAGAGCATGTCAAAAGTATTTTCCAATAACAACCACAGGCTTAAACGATTCTAGAGTATCTATGATGTTTGAGGATGGACTTGCATTCGTCAAAAACACGAAGAATATTTATGATCTAATTATCGTGGATTCAACCGATCCAATTGGCCCAGGTGAGGGATTATTTTCGATGGAGTTCTATCAAAACTCTTATCGAATACTTTCAGATAACGGGATTTTAATCAACCAACACGAAAGCCCATATTTCGATAAAGAATCTCAGGAAATGAAACGTGCACACCATAAAATTACCGCACTATTTCCAATAGCGAAGGTATATCAGGCGTTCATTCCAACCTATCCATCAGGACATTGGTTATTCGGATTTGCGTCTAAAAAATATGATCCAATTTCTGATTTTAAAGCATCAATTATCGAAGACTTAGGCTATCAGACAAAGTACTACAATAAAGATGTTCATAAAGGGTCATTTGCACTGCCTAATTATGTTAAAGAAAAATTAAGTAATTTACCGAATAAATAAAACACCTAAAGGTGTTTTTTTTACTTTGATATTCGAAATAACAATACATTCATTGACAAACAAAATCTAAAATACTATAATGTATTTACCCCTAAAAGCGCTTTCATATATTTTGTTTGAAAAAATTAGGTAAATTTACCTTTGTTAACGCGCATTTCCAATTGTATTTTACGGGTTATTATTATATAATACAATTGTTGAGGTGAGTAGTTTATGTTAGCGAAACAAATTACTATTCAAACATATTATGTGAAAACGAGAGCGATCGTTTTTTTCATATCTAGATTCTAGAGTGCTTTTGGGTTAGCCGAAGGGACTTTTATTTTTAATAAAGGAAAAATTATACATAAGGAGTATAGGTACAACATGGATATTAGATTAGAGAATTTAACCAAAATCTTTGTCGATAAGACAGGGAGAGAAACAAGAGCAGTAGATCATATGGATTTAGTCATTCCTTCAGGGAAACTTGTAGGTTTACTCGGACCATCAGGATGTGGTAAAACAACCACATTATTTATGATTGCTGGACTACACAAGCCTACAGAAGGGAAAATCTTCTTTGGAGATGAAGAAGTTACTAAATTGTCATCAGACAAAAGAGGAATTGGACTAGTTTTCCAAAACTATGCTCTATATCCACACATGACAGTACGTCAAAACATCATGTTTCCACTCGAAAATCTAAAGATTGAAAGAGAAGAAGCGTTAGCACGCGTTATTGAAATGGCAAAGCTTGTTGGTATTGAAGATCAACTTGATAAAAAACCTGGTCAATTATCAGGTGGACAACAACAACGTGTAGCGATTGCTAGAGCGCTTGTTAAAAAGCCACGTGTACTTCTACTTGACGAACCATTATCAAACCTTGATGCAAGACTTCGTCTGCAAACAAGAGAAGAAATTAAGAGAATTCAAAAAGAAACAGGAATCACAACTGTATTCGTTACCCATGACCAAGAAGAGGCTATGAGTATTTCAGATGAAATCGTTGTAATGAATAATGGTATTGAACTTCAAAAGGATGCTCCACAAAATGTATATACAAATCCTGAAAATTTATTCGTTGCTAAATTCTTAGGTAATCCTCCAATTAACGTTATTAGAGGAGAAGTTAAATCAAACAAACTTTATATTGAAGGCATTGAATTCGGTTCTAAGAAAGCTAAAGATGGAGTTTATGATGTAGGTCTAAGACCAGAAGACTTTAGAATCGATAAAGTGGGTTTATCAGTCACTGAACCAGAAGTAGATATCATCGGTAGAGATACTATGATTAGATTTAATATTGGAGATACTCAGGTGCGCGCACTTGTAGACTCTGAAACCTATAATCAAGCCGATCAAATCATTCTAACTGTTCGTGAAGCTAAGATACACCTTTTCGATACTGAAAGTGGTGACATTATCAAATGAAGAACACACTACAAAACTGGGTGTGGAGTACAAGAAACTTCTTCGTTAGATTAAAAGAAAAGCTTCACCTCAATCCAAACCTTCCAACTTGGGCAAAGGCTTTAGTCTATTTATCGCCAGCCTTAATCTTATTAGCAGTTTTTACGTTTTACCCTATTCTAAACGCATTTAGATTGGTAGTTTATACAGGATATCAGCATATTAGAAGTGTTGATGGAACTCTTGTTGAAAGTATTACTGGATATACGCTCTTTGGTAACTTTGCGAAGGTATTAAGTGCAGATAACTTTATTCTTCCATCAAGTCATACCAATTCAAGCGTATTATTAAATACACTAGCAATTGTATTTATATCTGTTCCTATTTCTATTTTTGCTTCACTATTCGTTGCAGCAACATTAAATTCGATTAAGCCTTTAAAGAGCTTCTTCCAAACCATATTCTTCCTTCCATATATTACCAATACACTAGCGATCGGTTTAGTGTTTGCTTATATGTTCAAAAGCGGAGAATCAGGAATTGTAAACCAATTCTTTATGTTATTTGGAATAAGTCCAGTATCCTGGATCGAACGTGGTGCAACCTATTGGAGAGCAATGACTGTGCTAATCGCATTTGGTGTTTGGGATGGAATGGCATTTAAAATCATGGTCTTCCTATCTGGTATGCAAGGTATTGATGCTCAGTATTATCAAGCAGCAGCAATTGATGCGACACCAAAACGCAGAGTATTCACTAAAATTACTGTTCCAATGATTTCTCCAATGATATTTTATATCGTTGTGACATCTGTTATTGGTGCATTTAAGACGTATTCCTCTGTAGTTGCAATCTTTGGTGATAGTGCTACACCAAGCGGTGCAAACTATAACCTAAAGACAATCGTATTCCATATCTATGACTATATCTACAGCGGCGAGGATTTATCTTTAGCAGCTGCAGCATCGATTATCTTGTTCGCTATTATTTTAGCTCTTACCCTATTGCAAATGCATATTGGTAAGAAGCGAGTTCACTACTAGGAGGATGACAACATGAATAAAGAACGCGTAAAAGAAACCAAAAAGTTTGAAAACATCATCCATAGTGTTGACCTATTTTTCCTAGTGTTGTATGTTGGACTATTCTTGTATCTATTCTCATTTATTATCGTTCCAGATTCAGCACCTGTAACTGAAACGATTTATACTTACCAAATCTTTGGTATGGATGTAGCTACCCCTCTTTTAAATACTTGGTTAAGCTACCTAGCAATGTTTATGATTATTGCTTTCCCTCTTCTATTTATTAATTATAAGAAGACGAAGAATAGAGAGTTTTATGAATATAACCGTTGGGTTTCATCCAATCTATTCGTGAATGCAATTATTTCATTACTTGTGTTCAATCCGATCAGTGCCGGTTTAAAGATTTATTTATCTAGATCAATCTTAATTGAAACTGAAAAATACGGATATAAGCAAGCCGCTAAAAACATTTGGGAAAGCATAAAGAAATTATTCACTAAAAAACCTAAGGATTTAGAAACGGAAACTGAACTAAGAACCGTAATTAGAAAACAAGCAATAACAAGCTTTGCTCGCTATTTCTTAACTTATCTATTTCTATCTATTGTTGCATTATTAATCTTTATCCCATTCTACTGGATGATTTTAACAGCTTTAAAAACATTCCATGAGAGTAATGTGACAAATAATCCTAGATTCTTTATCGCATTATCAGAAATGCAATGGATGAACTTTAAGTATGTATTACAGGAAGTAGATTTCGGAAGATATATTCAAAACACATTGATTGTTGGTATTATATCAACCGTTGGTACAATCATCACGACGATTCTTGCAGCATTCGCTTTTGCTAGACTTGAATTCAAAGGTAGAGACACAATGTTTTCTATCCTATTAATGACAATGATGATTCCTGGTGAATTATATATCCTTACAAACTTTTTAACAGTCAGTCAGGCTGGAGTCGGTTGGATTGGTGGAGTTGCAGGAACGAATCAATATTTCCTTGCGATGATTATTCCATTTATGACATCTGTATTCTACATATTCTTCTTAAGACAAACGTTTAAGCAAATTCCTGATACACTTTATAAAGCAGCTAAGGTTGATGGATCATCAGATTTTAAATATTTGACAAGAGTTATGATTCCAATTGCAGGACCAACAATTTTCACAATTACGATTTTATCAGTTATTGGTTCATGGAATGCCTTTATTTGGCCAAGATTGATTACATCCGTTGGCGATGTAAGCGAAGGTAGAAACTACTGGTTAATTTCAGCAGCTCTTCGAGATGCAGACTTTACCACTGGTGGAACAGATGCGCGTACAATGTTTAACATGCAGATTGCTGCAAGTGCCATTGTTACGATTCCACTAATCATTGTGTTCTTATTGTTAAGAAAATATATTATGTCCGGCGTCGGTAGAAGCGGGACAAAAGGATAAAAAGGAGGAAAAAAATGAAGAAAATCTTTTCATTAGTATTTATTCTCGCAGCCATTTTAACTTTAAGTGCTTGCGTAGAAGTCAGAAACACCCCGCCTCAGTTAATTGGAGTACAGAGTAATGTAACCATTAACTTTGGTGATGAGTACGATCCGCTTGCAGGAATTACTGCAACAGATGCTCAAGATGGTAACTTAACATCAGAAATTGAGTTAGTAGGGTGGAATCCTGCTTGGTTAACCAATTCAGCAGGTGGACAGTATAGCTACTCTGTTTATGTAGAAGATAGTGCAGGTGAAAGTGCTACTCAAATCGTACAATTCACCGTTGTAGGTTCTGTTGCACAAACAGTATCTCTACTTTATGTACAAGAAGCACAATCATATTATATCGGCTCTAAGCCATATAACCCACTTCGTGGTGTTGTTGCTATCGACACAGTTTCAGGTGAACCAGTAGATATCACAGAAGATATCGAAGTGGTTGGACTACCTAACCTAACTAGACCAGGTAGATTCAATTATCAAATCACCGTACAAAATGAACTTGGTGCATCTGCAACTAGAACAGTATCTCTTACTGTTAAAAATGCAGTGACCAATATTCCTACAGAATTAACTTCTAGCCCAGTTACCATTACACTATGGCATTCTAATGGGTCTACAATCGAAGGAGCATTAAATCTATATGCTCAACAGTTTATGGCGTTATATCCAAACGTCACCGTAGTTATCCAAAAGAATGGTGACAACTACGATATGCTCAGACAAAACGTTGTCAGTGCAATCAAGGGCGGTACATTACCTAATATCGTACAAGGTTATCCAGATCATGTTGCTGAATACATTACAAATAACGCTGTTATCTCAGTAAATCCTTATATTGATCATGCTACATGGGGATTTGATGCAAATAGCGATACTGAAAAGTTTGAAGACATTTTATGGAAATATCGTAATGAAAATAGCCAATATACAGCTGACGGCGAATTCTACTCACTTCCATTCAATAAATCAACAGAAGTTATGATTTATAACGCTGACGTTGTCAATGCATTAATCGCAAGTAACCAACTTACAGAATTCCCTAAGACTTGGCAGGATTTATTTGCAAATGCAAGCAAGTTTAACGCTGTTGCTCCATCATATATCGATTCTTATGGTGCAACACTTGGTTTAACTTCAGCTGAAATTACAAATGCTAAGAATATCTTTGTTCCTTATTCTTATGACTCAGAAGCAAATGCATTCATTACACTTCTTCGTCAATGGGGCGGTTCTTACACAGGAATCAACAGTGAACGTAAGGGTGTTGCACTTTATGACTCAGCACAAGCTAGAGCAATGTTAAATTATTTCAGTACACATAAAGACAAGCTAACTATTCCTTCAAATTGGGGAACTGACTATGCATCTGATATTTTCAAGAAGGGTCAAACCTTTATGACAATTGGGTCAACTGGTGGAGCATATTATAACACTCCAACAATGGTCAATGGTCAATATCTATTTGAATTTGAAGTTGTGCCTATTCCGTATAATAAGGATCTACCACAACATGCAACTGCGATTCAACAAGGTACTAACATGTCACTTGCAAATACAGGTACTGATCAACAAAAATTAGCTTCATGGTTATTCTTGAAGTTCTTAAATAGTAATGAAGTTCAATTAGACTTCACATTAAAGACTGGTTACCAACCAACTCGTTCATCAGTCTATACAACACCTCAGTATCAAAACTTGATGAATGGACTTGCTCAAGATGGTGTTACACCACTCTTAGGTGAAGATTTAATGAGAGCTAAGGCTGCTAAAGCGGCTGCAGCACAGTCCGAAATATTATTCTTTGACCAAGCGTTTGTAGGCTCATCAGCAATAAGAGCAGCAGTAGGTGTTACATTTGAACGTGTAATTATTCCTACAGCATCAGACACAGTAGAAAATGCATTGCAATATGCAATTGCAGAAGCTAGACGTATATTAGGGAACTAAGTTCTTAAATATAAATATAATAGGAGGATTTAAATGAAGAAGACACGCGTACTACTCGTAGTACTATTAGCATTATTTGTCGGCTTTCTAACCGCTTGTACATCAACAGCAGATTTGCTTGATGAAGCGAAGGAAGCTTTAGTTGCAAACTACGCTGATACGATTTCAGATGAAACTTATGAAGTAACTGGAAATCTGACACTCGTAACAACGATTGAAGATGCAACAGTTAGTTGGGCTTCTAGCAATACAGCAATCATTACGGCTGCTGGTGTTGTTACTAGACCTGAAGCAGATACATTCGTTACATTAACAGCAACAATTACTATCGAAGGCGAAACAATCACTCAGACATTTAGAGTACTTGTTAAAGCAGTAGAAGTTACCGTTGCTCAAAGATTAGCTGCAGCTAAAGCATTACTTGTTACAAACTATGCTGCTACAATCGGTGACGATGAGTATGAAGTAATGGCTAACCTAACATTAGTTACTACAATTGGTGATGGCGCTACAGTGACTTGGGCATCAAGTGACACAGCAATCGTTGCTACCAACGGTACAGTTGTTAGACCATCATTCTCTACTGGTGATCAAACAGTTACATTAACTGCAACAATCGCTATTGGAACACAAAATACAACTCAAGTATTCTATGCATTCGTTCCTGCTCTTGCTAAGACGGTAAATGAAACTTTACAAGAAGCATTAGCTCTAGTTACTACTTTCCCAGCGAATGACGGTGTTACAGGTGCTGAAGCATGGTTAACATTCCCAACAACTCAAGTTCTTGGTGAAACTACATATACAGTTGCTTGGACATCTGATAAACCACAATTCCTTGCTATCGATGGAACAGTCACTAGACCTGCTTCAGGCGAAGATAATGAATTAGTTACAATGACTGCATCAATTACTGTTGGTGCTGTAACTGAAACAAAAGAAGTACAATTTAACGTATTTGCTATTGAAGCTTCTAAGACATTAGCATCAATCGCTGATATTTATACAGAAGATACAGGCACTTATGTTAAGTTTGAAGGCGTCACTGTCATTGGTAAGATGACTGCTGGTTTCTACATTAGTGATGGAACAACAATTCTGTATATTTATGATTCAGCTACACTTTATAATACAGTTCAAATTGGTTCAGTTTATGACATTGAAGGCGTTTATGGACTATACTTCAATGCTCCACAATTAGCAAATGATGCATCAAGACCATTAACTGCTACAGCTTCTACAGAAACTGCAGCATCAATGAACGGTACTGCTTCAACAGTATCAGATGCAATTGGAACTAAACCAGCTCCATCTGCTGCTAACTTAATGGTTTATGATTATTTATCAATTACTGGTAAGGTTATGATTGATGCTAGAGAAACTGTTGATGTCGGAAGATACAATACATTCCTAGTGGATTCAACATTTACTGGTACAGAAGTCATTAAGACTCTTGCAAGTGGTAAGGCTACTGAATACAACACACCTGCAATTATTATTTACTACCAATCTCCAAATAAGGCTGCTGTTGAAGCGCTTAACGGACAAAATGTAACAATTAATATCCTACTTATTGGTTGGAGAACTGATAGAAACATTTGGTATGCAGTATATCTAGGCGATGGAACTGACATTACAGTTGATTTTGCTACAGATGCTGATGCAGTTGCTGCTGTTAAGACAGGTTTAACTCAACCAGCTACAATTACTGAAGCTACTACTCTTGATTTACTTGCTGCACAACATGGTGCTACTATTACTTGGGCATCTAATAATGAATCAGTGATCAATTCAACTACTGGTGTTGTTACTCCAGTTGCTGGTCAACAAGTTACAGTACAATTAACTGCAACAATCACTAAGGGTGATGCTACAGATACTAAGGTATTCACTATTAAAGTTGGAGAACTTCCAATGAGTACAATATTAGAAGTTATCAATGTTGCTACATCTACTGAAATTAAGACTAAGGGTGTCGTAACTGCTGCTGAATACTACAGAACATTCTTTATTCAAGATGCTACTGGTGGTATTGCAATTTACACATCAAATGCTGACATGTTAGCTACTTTAACAGCTAACGTTGGTAAAGAAGTAGAAGTTGTTGGTTCTAGAGCATTATTCAGTGGATTAAGACAAATTGCTCCAACATCAATCGTTGCTACAAATGCTACAGTTACATTACCAGCTGCTGTAAACGTTGATGCTGTAATGTTAAATGCTACTGACATGCTTCCTTATCAAGGACAAATCGTTACAATGACTCAAATGTATGTGAAGAGCTTCCCAACTGAAAGCTTTGGAAACATCTCAGTTGTATTCGAAAGATTAGCTGACGGTTCTACAATTAACATGAAGTGGGATTCAAGAAAAGCATTATCAACTGAAGCTGCTGCATTATTGGCAAGTCTTGAAGTTGGCGATATCGTTGACATTACTAACGTATTGGCATGGGCTAATAATCCATTCTTCTACTTCACTAACTCAACAATTATCGTAGATGCTACTGCAAATGATATGAGTAAAGCTGCATTAGCTGCTAAGGAATTATCATTACCAGCTACAATTACAGAAGCTACTACAATTACACTTCCTACTACTGGATTACACGGATCTACAATTGCTTGGGTTTCAAGCAATACGACTACATTCACTAATGATGGCGTTGTAACCATTCCAAGTTCTCAAGAAACAGTTACAGTAACTGCTACAGTTACAGTAGGTACAGCTGAATATGTTGTAGTATTTGAGATTCTAATTGGTGTTCCAGAACCTTCTGAAACATTCTCAACAGATTTATTCTTCAATTATTATATGGAAGGCGGAGGAAATAGAAAAGTACTAGGTATCCATAACAATACCGGTGTTTCAGTTGATCTAGCTACATATAAGATTGTTGTTTATCAAAATGAAAGTGCAACATTTGTAACCAACACATATCAATTAGAAGGAATACTTCCACACGGTAAAACAATGGTTGCACATCATGCTGAAGTTGTTTCACAACCAACCACTGATATTGGTGTTGTATTTGCTGCTAAACCAGAGGGAAACCTTTCAATGGTATTCACTTTAGGATTTAATGGTGGTTCTAATGATACAGTAACATTACAAAAGAATGATGTTGTCATTGATCAACTTGGTTTTAGAACATCACAAACTGCTGATCCTACAACTTGGGAAGCTGATTATATGCTAAACAAAACTTTAATTCGTAAAGCTACAGTTACAGGACCAAGCGCTTTACCAGTTTGGGCAGAATGGGAAGTCTTTGCACAAGATTACGCAAGTTCTAAACTTTGGACTTGGAAATAAAAATTAATAGTTAATTCATTAATTTACGAATGAAGGGTGCACATTGTGTACCCTTTTTCTTTTGTTCAAAGCCATTATATTCTATATAATGTTTATCAAATATGATATAATAATACTTGCCAATAACGAAAGGAGACAAGCTATGAGAAAATTAATCCCCATGGTATTGTTGATACTACTATTAACAGCTTGTTCAAAAGATGTCCTACTTCCAAATCTTGCAGGTATGACTGAAGAAGAAGCTATCACAGAATTAGCAGAATTAAATATTGAGTATGAAGTATTATATGAATTAGATGTCACCGTTCCTCACGGTGAATTTATTCGCTATGAGTCAGGTTACTCTGTCGGTAAAAAGGTAACTTCAAGCGATGTTATTAAGATTTATATAGCAAATAATGGAACCCTACTTCCAACACTTGCTGATAAGACTGAAGAAGAAGTTATTACTATATTGAGTAATCTTGAAATTGACTTTGATATTCTATACGAATTTAATCAAGCAAAAGATGATTATGATTTTTCAAGATATCATAACTATGCAGCAGGTGATCTATTACCTTATGGACAAGAGGTCAAGGTTTATATCACTTGGAATGGATCTATACTACCAGATTTAACGAATCTCTTGAAAAGAGAGATTGAAGCTGCTTTAGAATATGACTTCATTCAAAATTATGCATTTGAATATATCGAAAATGATGAATATCAAGAAGATTTATTTGCAGGCTATAAGAATCTTGAGATTGGTCATCCAGCTCCTGAGACCGGAATTATAACAGTATATCTTTATAAGAATTCGTTTACTGATGATTCAGAAACGTTATTTATTTCTAAATATCTTTCAGGTGAAGGTGTCAATAGAGCAATAGAAATCTATAATCCATTAGATACAACCATTGATTTAGCTGATTATCATATCGCTCTATTCATGAATGGGTCCTATGAAGTTACTCATAGAATTCAACTTTCGGGTCTATTAGAATCTCAAGGTACACATGTTCTAGTATATCGTGGATCAACTCAATCCTTAAAGGATATAGCAAATCAAGAAAGTAGTCTTCTATTATTTGATGGAAACGATGTTGTTCAATTAAGATATAAAAATGATACGTTTATTGACACAATCTATGATTTAGGAAATATGCTATTTGTGATGTGGAATGAAATGTTCATTCGTAGTGAAAGTGTTACACACGGAGAAAGAACATTCAATTTATCACAATGGGATGCTTATATTCCTAGCTATATCACTCCTTTTGGAACTCACCCATTTGCAAAACCAGAAACCTTTGAAATCAATTTAAGTTATTTAAATAACTCATGGGGCAATACAAGTGTTTCCGGTATGTTACAGGTCACAGTCACGGGCATTAATGACGGAGATACAGCAAGCTTTTCTCCAGGATTTGAAGGAACATCACGTATGAGATTTTTAGGTGTTGATACACCGGAAACTTATCCAGTTGTAGATCCATGGGGTCTTGAAGCTAAAGCATTTACTACAAGCTATTTAAGCAATTCAAGTAATACATTCTATGTTCAATCTGATCCTTATTTAGGAGCTACAGAAACCTATGGTAGATCATTGGGATATGTGTGGGTTAATGGAGAAATGTTAAATTATCTTTTAATTAAAAATGGTTTTTCTTGGAATTACTTGAGCACAGACACTAAATTAGTTTACAACAATAGATATTTATATCGTTGGTTCCAGGATGCTCAAAAATATGCACAAGATAACAATTTAGGACTTCATAGCTAATGAAAATTTTTGGACGTGTAGTTTATGCACTTCTAGCAGTATTTACATTTTGGTTTGTTATAGACTATGCTAGAGGATCAATGACAATTCAATATTTCGAAAATGAAGGAGCACAAGCTGTCGAATTAGAAGATGATATCTTTTTCTATGGTAGTGCAAGAGATTACAATCATAGAACTGCATTATATGAATCCAGTGATCAAGGATACACCGTATCGATCTATGAGATTGCTGATGCATCAATTAAAAATGATGAAATCAATGTAGATAGCTATATTTACATTATGTTAAAAAGAGATGATTTACTAGGTAGCTTATATTATTTGAGATTTACTGATGGTACAAATCAATTAGATATAGAGTTTATGAGATTTAGAACACTCAATATTATGATGGGGTTAAATCAAGAAAAAATAGAGTTTGGGATTTCAAAGGAAGTTATCCTAGAAAACAACTATACTCAAGTCCTTCTTCTTGACCAATATAAAAACACTATTTATACAGACACCTTTGAATTGGTTGCAGAAGACTTTACTATTGAAGAACGTTTAGTCGCCTTTTATAATGATAACGAGTTTCTTCCCCTAACAGAATTAACTGATTTTAATATCTATCCAGCATTCACACATGAGATGGATGCATACTTAAGTACACTATGGATTTCACTCATTGTTTATCTCGTTATATTGATTCTTTCAACCTATATCGTATTCTTTGCTAAAAAGAAATACCTAGGAAAAAAGAAGCCTTCAGATATCTTAATCAAAGAGCAATCTAAGTATAAAAAGAGCGATGTCTAATCGCTTTTTTCATCAATTTATGTTATACTATTCTAATACATAAAGAAAGGAAATTTAGTCAATATGAATATAAAAAAACAAATTTTTGAACTGATTAAATCTTACGATCAAATCATCATTCATAGACATTTAAGACCCGATATGGACGCGATAGGTTCCCAATATGGTTTATATTTAACCATTAAGGAGAATTTTCCTGAAAAGAAGGTTTACGTTGTAGGGGATATGAATGAAATGGTTTATCAAGCAAAAATGCATGATATACCAGATGCATATTATATCAATGCACTCGCTATTATTACCGATGTTTCAGTATCGAGATTAATCTCTGACGATAGATACTTAAAAGCTAGTGATGTAGTAATTATCGATCATCACCAAAATGATACAGATGTTACCAATGTATCTGCGTTTTATAAGGATCCAACCTTCGCATCTGCTTCAGAAATGATTGTTGATTTTATTAAAGAGTTTGGTTTAAGAGTATCTCCTGAAGCAGCAACCTATCTTTATGGTGGAATGGTTACCGATACAGGAAGATTCCTATATTTAAATAATGCAAGTAAAACATTTGAGCTTGCATCCTATATTACAAGATTTAATCCATCATTTCAGGAATTTTATGATTATATTTATACAGAGACATTATTAAAGAGACAAACCAAGAATTTATTTTCAACATTTGAAATGACAAAGCATAATGTTGCTTATCGCAAGAATGATGCTGACATCATCCAACAGAGTGGCTTAGAGTTTCAAGCAATCTCTAGAGGTATGGTCAATCAAATGGCGGGAATAAAGGAAGTTCCTATATGGGCAAACTTTACTGAAGATGTCGATAATAATTTAATTGTTGGTGAATTTAGGGCTAGAGGCATTACCATCGTAGATATCGCTAAAAAATATGGCGGTGGTGGACACAATCTAGCATGTGGAGCAAGCTTAAAAAATTGGGAAGAAGTTGACTTAGTCTTAAAAGACTTAGATGAGAGGGCAAAAGAATATGGAAAGAATATTAAATAAAATTAAAGAGTATGATGTAATCATTATTCATGGACATAAAAGACCTGATGGTGACTGCTATGGAGCACAGTTTGGATTAAAAAACATTATTGAAAATTCATTTCCAAGTAAAAAGGTATATGTTGTTGGAGAAACCTCTGATTTCGTAGATTTTATTGGAAAAATGAATCATATCACAGATGATGCATATGATAATGCACTATCTATTGTTGTAGATACAGCTGTTGAAGATAGAATTAGTGATCCAAGATATAAATTAGGAAAAGAAGTAATCAAAATAGATCATCATATTCCAGTCGATGACTACGGTGATCTACGTTGGGTAGACACCACATTTCCATCCTGTGCACAAATGATTGCGTATTTTTACTATAAATTTCAAGATGAGCTTAAATTAACTTTAGATGGAGCAATCGCTTTATATACAGGTATCGTAACCGATACAGGAAGATTTAGATTTAGAGGAGTATCTAAGCTAACACACCAGCTTGCTGGTATGCTAATTGAGCATGGTGTTGATGTTGAATTTATTGATGGCAAGCTATCCCAAGAATCCTTAGAAATGATTGCCTTAAAGGGTTATGTGTATTCCAATTTTGTTACAACCAATGGTTTTATCTATATTAGAATGACTAGAGACATTATCGAAAAATATAGTGTGACTGATGAACAAGCAGCATCTATGGTAGGTCTAATCGGTGGAATTCAAGGATATCCAGTTTGGGCATTAATGATTGAGTATCCAAATGAAATTAGAATAAGACTCAGATCCAATGGACCAACAATTGATAAGCTAGCTAACCTTTATGGTGGCGGTGGACATGCGAAGGCATCAGGCGCTAAGCTTGAAAGCTGGGAACAGCTTCCACAATTCATTCAAGATGTCGAAGAGGTTGTCAGAAAGTATAAGGAAGAATTATAAATCATGTCATCTTGTGAATTCATTACCGTTACAACACCAAGATTACCACTAGATGAGATTGAAAAAAGCTTAATCAAAACCTATAAAAAAGATATATTTAGACCATTTGTTCAAGCAATCAATGAATATGAGTTAATCCAACCAGGCGATAAAATCGCAATCGGTATATCCGGAGGTAAGGATTCATTAATACTTGCTAAGTTATTTCAAGAGTTAAAAAGACATAACAAAATACCGTTTGAGCTTGTTTTTCTGTCAATGGACCCTGGATTTCGAGATGTCAATCGCGAGCTCTTAGAATCGAATGCCAATTACTTAAATATCCCATTAACGATCAGAAACTCAGAGGTTTTTAGTGTCGTAGGTAAAATAGCTAAAGAAAATCCTTGTTACATGTGTGCAAGAATGAGAAGAGGATTCTTATATAACGCAGCAAAAGAGCTTGGATGTAATAAGCTCGCATTAGGACATCATTTCGATGATGTCATAGAAACAACCATGATGTCTATTTTCTATAATGGTTCATTTCAAACGATGGTTCCTAAAATTCAGGCAGAGAACTTTGAAG
Organism: Tenericutes bacterium HGW-Tenericutes-2; assembly: GCA_002839095.1. Taxonomy (GTDB): domain Bacteria; phylum Bacillota_I; class Bacilli_A; order Acholeplasmatales; family Acholeplasmataceae; genus Peloplasma. The sequence goes on from PGXL01000005.1 coordinate 79,855, forward strand.
GAATCGAATTAATTAGACCTATGATGTTTGTCAAAGAAAAGGATATCATACGTTGGTTAAAGCATAGTGGCATACAATCTATGAACTGTGGATGTACTGTAGTTGCTGAAAAAACATCATCCAAAAGAAGAGAAATAAAACAAATGATTGAGATGATGAAAAAGGATAATCCGAATGTCGATGATCATATCTTTAATGCAGCTACCAATGTGAATTTAGAGATGATCTTAGGATATACGAAGGATTCTGAAAAAACACATTTTAATCAAATGTATAAGGAAAGAAATAAAAAAGTTTAAGGTTTTGTCCTGGGCAAAACAGAAGGGAGAATTATATGCTTTTAGATTTTAACTTATCTTTGCAAGAAATACTGTTAAAAGTTTTACTACCACTTGTGATTACTTTCTTAGTTGCAGCATTCGTAGGACTAGAAAGACAAAATGTAGGAAAAGCCGCTGGACTATCATCACATATTTTAGTAGCTATGGGTAGTGCAGGTATAGCAATTATGCAACGCTTAATGTTCGAGCATCAAATATTTTTACAGTCAACAGGAATTAATATTGATCCAGAAGGACAACGTGTAATCGCTCAAGTTATTACTGGTATTGGTTTTGTTGGTGCTGGTGTAATCATTAAGGACCAAACTCATGTTGTTAAAGGAATTACTACAGCAGCAACCATTTGGTTTACTGCGATGATCGGTTTAATTTTAGGTAGTGGATATATTATGGTAGGTAGTCTATTAGGAGCGTTTGTCGTTATCTTCATTTTAGTTAGAGATATCTCAAGAGGCTTTAATCCACTCAAGCCCAAGCTCAAGAGTAAAAAACCAAACTCAGTAGAGGAGTAACATATGAACTTTGATACGATTGCTGCAATATCAACAGCCTTTGGAACTGCAGGAATTTCGGTCATCAGAATAACAGGAGAAAACTCCATTTTTGAATTCAATAAAATATTTAAAGGCAAAAATTTGAATAAGGTAAAAAGCCACACCTTGAACTACGGTCACATCTTAAATGCTGATGGCAGCATTCTAGATGAAGTGATGGTAGCCATCCTTAAAGCCCCTAAAACATTCACTAAGGAAGATACGGTAGAAGTGTCCTTACATGGTGGTATTTTAATCACGCAAAAGGTATTAGAGCGTATTTTATCCCTAGATATTAGACTTGCTGAACCAGGTGAATTCTCACAAAGAGCTTACTTAAATGGACGTATAGATTTAGTAGAAGCTGAGTCAATTATGGATCTGATTCATGCTAAAAGTGAACAAGCTTTAAAGATAGCTAACCTTGGAGTACAAAGGGAAACCTCAAGATTAATTAGAAATTTACGATCCAAGCTACTCACCATTATTGCACAGATAGAAGTTAATATTGACTATCCAGAATATGATGATGCAATCGTTATGAATAAAGAAATCATAGAGCCTAGAACAAAAGATTTGATTCATGATATCGATGAACTACTCATTGAGTCACACAAGAATCAATTGATTAGAGAAGGCGTAAAAACTGTTATTATTGGAAAGCCAAATGTTGGTAAGTCTAGCCTACTCAACGCTCTCTTAAACGAAGAAAAAGCGATTGTTACAGAGATTGAAGGAACAACAAGAGATACCATTGAAGCCTATATTAATATAAGTGGAGTAACACTAAAATTAATTGATACGGCAGGGATTAGAGAGACGATTGATATCGTTGAGAAGATTGGTGTAGATCGCTCTATGAAGGCACTTCATGAGGCAGAACTTGTTCTACTTGTTTTAGACCAAAGTAAGGCATTAACCAAAGAAGATAAGGAGTTATTAGAACTCACAAAAGATAAAAAAAGAATTATTATTGCAAATAAATCTGATCTTCCAAAGGCTTTATCCATGGAAGAAGTTATTATGATTTCTACGATTACAAAATATGGTTTAAAGGATTTAGAAAAAGCGATATTGAAATTATTATCTCTTGAAGATATTGGTCAAAGAGATTTTAATTATCTATCTAACATCAGACATATCATGAAGGTTAAGGAAGCGAAGACTTCTCTAGAAAACGTCTTAAGCTCTATTGCACTGGATATGCCAGTTGATGTATACGCAATTGATTTAACTGCTGCATGGAGATCTCTAGGAGAAATACTAGGAGAAAACTATGCAGATGATTTACTAACTGAACTTTTCTCAAAATTTTGTCTAGGAAAATAATAGGTTAATTTCACTTTTTATATCATATTATTGTATATAATATGTGTTATAATTAGAAAAGAAAGAAAGCGAGGGTTAATCGATGGCATATGTAGCATTATATCGTGCTTATCGTCCAAGAGCATTTGCTGAAGTCTCTGGACAAAAAGTAATTATCAAAACACTTCAAAATGCGTTGTTGCATGATAAGATTGCCCATGCTTATTTATTCAGCGGACCAAGAGGTACAGGGAAGACTTCTATCGCTAAAATATTTGCGAAGGCAGTGAACTGTACACATCAACCTTCAATTGAACCATGCAATGAATGTGACATTTGTAAAGGTATTGATAACGGGAATATTCCTGATGTTATTGAAATCGATGCTGCATCCAATAACGGTGTTGATGAAATTAGAGACTTAAGAGATAAAGTGAAGTACATGCCTTCAGTCGGTAGGTATAAGGTTTATATCATCGATGAAGTCCATATGCTAACACCCGGTGCATTCAATGCATTATTAAAGACTCTAGAAGAACCACCCAAACATGTGATCTTTATTCTAGCTACAACTGAAGTGCATAAGATTCCACCAACGATTTTATCTAGATGTCAACGCTTCGATTTTAAAAATATTGAAACCAACGACATTATTGAAAAGCTACAACAAATCGCAGATAAAGAAAAAATTAAAATTTCTGAAGAAGCAATTTATTCAGTCGCAGAAAATGCTGAAGGTGGATTAAGAGATGCGATTAGCCTATTAGACCAAGCAATCTCATATTCAGGTGATACCATCACTGAAGATGATGTTCATCAGGTCTCAGGTAGTGTTTCTAAGAAATCAATTACACAGCTACTAACAGCAATTTCAAATAAAGAAATTAGTAATGCAATGATTATTCTAAAGGACCTACTTGCTGAAGGTAAAGAGATTAGTAGAATAGCAAATGATCTTATCCTAGCACTTAGAGATATATTGATAGAAAAAACGATTAAGGTAGAACACCATAAGTATCAAGAGATTTTAAGTATTTTCTCCCTAGATAAAATATATTTCTATTTAGAGATTTTAAACCAACTTCAAATCGATATGAAGACTACACATCAAAAACGCGCGTATATGGAGCTTGCGCTTATCAAAATGATGGAGCACCAAACAGCAAAGTTTATTGATTTTGAAGCAACCATTCAGGACTTGAAAAATTCAGTCTCTGAATTGAAGCAACAATTAAAGGTTCAACCGAAGCAAGTGATTCAATCAGCTGATAGAAAACCGTTGGTAACTATTAAACAGGTTGAAGCAGTTTTAAATAATAGCGATAAAGATAAGAAGGCACTTTTACTATCGGGTTGGGATCACTTAAAATCTTATCCTAAGCCACATTTAAAGATGGTTGCATATCTTTTATCCCAAGGAGAGTTAGAGGCTGTTTCAGACACAATGTTGATTGTCTATGATGACATTAATCTTTGCAAAAGGATCTTAGATCCTGAAACAAAGAAAATGGCATTAGAGGTATTCAATGGAAAGACTCATTTAGTTGACGATATCATTGCTATTTTGAAAACAGACTGGCTAGTCATTAAAGAGGTTTATGTGGATCTCTGGAAAAAGGGTAGTAAAAAGCCTAAACTTCCACCCTATGATTTAAAGCTTTACATTGAATTATTAAATGAAGAAAAAAAAGAACCTGAAATCATTTCCTTAGCTAAGGAATACTTCGGGGATAAAGCAATTATAAAGGAGTAATACTATGAATCCAAATATGATGAATAAGTTAAAAAAGATTCAAAAACAAATGATGGAAGCTCAAGAAGCCTTAGAAAGAAAAGAATTTTTCGGAAAGTCTTCAGGAGTTACTGTTGTCATGCAAGGTACAAGACAAGTGATTGACGTACAAATCAATCCTGAAATCACAGAAGAGCTAGAACTACTTCAAGATTCTATCCTATTAGCTGTTAATGATGCATTAAAGCAAATTGAAAAGGAACAAGAAGAAACGATGGGTCAATTTTCAGGTGGTTTAGGTGGGTTTGGATTTTAATGTATCCATCCATTCTAAAGAAAATCATTGAAGATTTTCAAAAGCTTCCAGGTATTGGTGAAAAAACCGCGGAAAGATTAGCACTTCATCTGATTACACAAACAAACCAAGAAGATATTATTGAGTTTTCTGATCATTTAAAAAGACTTAAGGATGAAATTAAATTTTGCCCAAGATGTCATATGATTACAGACCAAGACCTATGCTCTATTTGTAGTAACCCTGCTAGAGATCACGAAACACTAATGGTTGTTGCAGATGCGAAGGATGTATTTGTCATGGAAAAGATGAAAACTTATGATGGTACTTATCATGTCCTAGGAGGCGTCATAGATTTCTCCAGAGGAATTACGGATAAGGATTTAACGATTGATACATTATCTGAAAGAGTTAAATCAATAAAAGAAATGATTATTGCAACCAGCGGTACAGTTGAAGGAGAAATGACAGCTAAATATTTAAAATCATTATTTAGTGATCAAGACATCTCAATCACAAGACTGGCATACGGTCTTCCTGTCGGTACAGATTTAAAGTATGCGGATGAATTAACCTTGAGTAAGGCTGTTGAAAACAGACTGAAGTATTAGGAGGAACAAACCATGTGGGAAGTAGTTAAAGGATTTTTCGAATCAATATATGGACGTTTTAATGGATTTTTACAAAACACATTAGATATCGATGGAAAACTGATTGGACTCTATGAGCAGTTCATCGTTCCATTACCAGAGTTAATCAAAATTGTTGGAATTGTGTTTGTTGGATTTATTTTAGTTTTTGGAACTATTGCATTTGTTAAAAAGATGTTGAAATTATTTATAGTAATTGCCGTCATTCTAGCAATTGTTCTACTAATTACACAATTAAATAATTAATGGCTTGCAAAAACAAATTGATTAGTATACAATATATACGCATTTAGGAGGACGAAATGAGCGATAAAATGAAATCATTAGCAATGCTAGACGTTGCAGAGATACTTTTGAAGGAAAGTACAAAGCCACTCACCATTCAAGAAATAATTAAGAGCGTTGCTGAAATCAAAGAAGTCTCACCTGACGACATCGATAGAATGACTCAGCTCTATATGGATATTACACAAAGTGCAAAGTTTGTATACTGTGGTGATGACCAATGGGATTTGAAGGAAAGAAATTTAGAGTTATGGGATAAAGACGGATTCGCCTTTGTTCATGCTGAAGAAATTGAAGAAGACGTTGAAGAAGATTTAGACTTTACTGAATTCGTACTTGAAGATGAAGAAGAAGTTGTTAAAGACGATGAAGAAGACGAAGAAGAAATCGACGAAGAAATCAAAGAAGAAAAAGCTTATATTGAAATTGATCTACCAATTAAGTCTACGGACGATGACGTTGAGGATGAACCTGAAATCGAATTTGATGACGATTATGATGAAGATGATTATAACGAAATCATGGATGATTATGAGGATATGTACGACGAATAACACACGTTATTAAAATGAAGATATTGGGTATACCAAAAATCGTATACCCTTTTTTCATCGATTTTTATAAAGAATTGGGTATAATATATTTACAAGGAAAGGGTGTTAATGATGCCAGGTTTATTAGAGTGGTTGGGATATGTTGCTTCCCTCATCGTATTAATTTCTTTATTAATGAGTTCTGTGAAAAGATTAAGATGGATTAATCTTGCTGGTTCTCTTCTATTTGCAGTTTATGGTTTCTTAATTGGAGCACTTCCAGTAGGATTTATGAATGCAGGGATTGTAGTAATTAATGTTTACTATTTAGTTCAAATGTATGCTAAGAAGGATTACTTCAATCTTTTACCGATTAAAGACACATCTTACTATGACCATTTCATGAATTCTCATATTACGGATATGCGTTCTTTTATGGATGTTGAAAATCATTTAAAAGATGACAAATATGAAAAGATATTTATTCTTAGAAACACAGTACCCGCAGGTGTAGTTGTCGGTATCGCTAAGGATAAGAAGACCTTTGAAATATTAGTAGATTATGTAACTCCAGCATATCGTGATTTTAAAATCGGTAAATTTTTATACGATGATCAAAAAGATTATTTCATCAGTCAAGGATATCAAACGTTAATAACAAAGCCAGGTAATTTAAAGCATCAAAAATATTTAAAGAAAATGGGCTTCATCAGTAAAGATAATGAGTATTTTTACAAAGAATTAGGAAAAGTTATTTCTTAAAAAAATAAATTTATAGGTTGTGTTTTAAAGTTCTTTTGATATAATAGATAAGGGCACACCAAAGAGTCTCCTAGAGGATAGGGGATTCTTTTTATTTAAAAAATCAGGAGGGTAAAAATGGCGAAATATATCTTTGTTACAGGTGGGGTAGTATCAAGTTTAGGAAAAGGAATAACGGCTTCTGCAATCGGACAGCTACTAAAGAGTAGAGGATTAAAGGTCTTTATGCAAAAGTTTGATCCATACATCAACGTCGATCCAGGAACCATGAGTCCTTATCAGCATGGTGAGGTTTTTGTCACCGAGGATGGTGCAGAAACAGATTTAGATTTAGGACACTATGAACGATTTATCGATGAAAACCTAAATAGACATTCATCCATCACTACAGGAAAGATTTATCAAACCGTTTTAAAAAGAGAAAGACGTGGCGACTATCTAGGAGCCACTGTTCAAGTCATCCCTCACATTACAGATCAGATTAAAAAGAAATTAGTCGATGTAGCAAAGCATACAGACCCAGATGTTGTAATTACTGAAATTGGAGGAACAGTTGGTGATATTGAATCACTACCTTTCCTAGAAGCCATCCGTCAAGCCAGACGTGATTTTGGTTTCCATAACACCCTCTATATTCATAATACTTTAGTGCCTTATTTAAAAGCAGCAAATGAAATTAAAACAAAACCAACTCAACATAGCGTTAAGGAATTAATGAGTCTAGGAATTCACCCTGATATTATTATGCTTAGAAGTGAGGTTCCAATCTCACAGGAGCATAAGGACAAGATTGCGTTATTTTGCGACGTAGAGCGAAATGCAGTCTTTGAATCTGTAGATGTTGATGTCTTATATGAAGTGATTGTTAACCTACATAAACAAAATGTTGATGATTGGATCTTAAAGCATTTCGGGTATGAAAATAAGCCTAAAGCAGATGTTACTGCTTGGGAGGATTTAATCTATAGAATTAAACATTTAGAAGGAACAATTACAATTGGTTTAGTTGGCAAATATGTTCAACTTCATGATGCGTATTTATCAGTTTCTGAGTCTTTAAAACATGCAGGATATTATCATTCTCAAAAGGTTCAAATCAAATGGATTAACGCCGAGGAAGTTGACGCATCTAATATTGAAGATTATTTAAAGGATTGTGATGGAGTCTTAGTTCCTGGTGGTTTTGGCAAGCGTGCAACAGATGGTAAGCTTGCAGCAATCACCTATGCAAGAACGCATAACGTCCCATACTTTGGATTATGCTATGGTATGCAACTCGCCGTGATTGAATATGCACAAAATGTGTTAAACATTGAAAAAGCTAGTTCTACTGAAATAGATCCAGAAACACCAAATCCTGTTATATCTCTTCAAAGAGGAAGATTATCAGATGAGGATCTAGGAGGAACATTAAGACTTGGTCTTTATGATTGTGAAATCAAAAAGGGAACAAGAGCATACGAGGCGTATCAAACCCATTTGGTGAAGGAAAGACATCGTCACCGCTATGAATTTAATAATCAATATATGGAACAATTCGAAGAAAGCAATATGGTTTTATCAGGATTTAATAGTGAATATCAGCTTGTTGAAATGGTTGAATTATCAGATCACCCTTGGTTTGTAGCAGTACAATTCCATCCAGAATTTTTATCTAGACCACTTAGACCGCATCCACTATTTAGAGACTTTATTAAAGCAGCAGTAAAACATAGAGATAATTGATTGTATTGTGAACGGTTACAGTGATAGTTTCATTGCTAAAAGTAATTGTTTGTAATATAATAGATGTGGTAAAAATTTCAAGGAGGAAATTAAATTATGGCAGTCGTATCAGCTAAAGAGATGTTATTAAAGGCACGCAAGGAAGGTTATGGCGTTGCACAAATCAATATTAACAATCTAGAATGGATTAAAGCAGTTTTAACAACTGTAGAAGAACTTAAATCACCAGTTATCTTAGGCGTATCTGAGGGTGCAGCTAAATATATGGGCGGATATAAGACAGTAATGGCAATGGTTAGATCATTAGATGAATTTTATAATGTTACTGTTCCAATTGCAGTTCACCTAGACCATGGTACATATGAGGGTGCATACAAAGCGTTAAACGCTGGCTTCACTTCAATTATGTTTGATGGTTCTCATTACCCATTTGAAGAAAATCTTGCTAAGACAAAAGAAATCGTTGCAGCTTGTCATGCAAAGGGTGTATCCGTAGAAGCTGAAGTAGGTTCTATTGGTGGTGAAGAAGACGGTGTTGTTGGTATGGGCGAAGTTGCAGATCCAAAGGAATGTAAATTAATCGCTGAAACAGGTGTAGACATGTTTGCAGCTGGTATTGGTAACATTCACGGGAAATACCCAGCAAATTGGCCAGGACTTAGATTTGATGTGCTTCAAACAGTATCTGATGTAACAGGTGGAGTTCCACTAGTCTTACACGGTGGTACTGGTATTCCAGCGGAAATGGTTAAAAAAGCGATTTCTATGGGTGTATCAAAGATTAATGTCAACACTGAACTTCAATTAGAATTCGCAGCAGCTACAAGAAAGTATATTGAAGCTGGTAAGGATTTAGAAGGTAAAGGATTTGACCCAAGAAAGCTTCTTGCTCCAGGATATGAAGCAATGAAGAAAGTTATTAAAGAAAAAATTGAGATGTTCGGTTCTGCAAATAAAGCATAAGTAGGTGATTGATATGCGTGATGAAAGAGTTTATCACGAGTATGCCAATTGGAAAATTGAAAATCATGATTTATTAAAATATTTGGTTGAGAGTAATTCCGATTTGATTATTCGTTTTAAGCATGTCATCGACGTTATTGATCATTTATATGATAGATTAATTGATGATGTAACCTATACAGATGAAGAAGATCAAATCTTTGAAACAGGATTTTTCTACATGGTTGATCAAATCGAAGAAATCGTGAAGTTACTCAAAAAATCATATGCTAATAACGTTAAGGATCTTGAATCTAGAGCGAAGGATGTCAATTTATTGCTATCTGCGATAGATTTTCAAAATGAACTTTTAGGTGTTGAAAATTTCGAACAGAAGGATATGGACAAACTCGTAGAGTTTGAACAAGACGTTCTTAAGAAATTAGAAAACAAAGAAGAGATTCCCTTAGACATGTTTTCAAAGCTAGATGAAATGACATATGAGATGTTTCAAAAGCTAGAAGTCGAGTATTTTCCGATTAACGATATCTTCTTAGAGATTGCAGATGAATTAGGTATACTATAAATGAAAAGAGCGACCCTAGGTCGCTCTTTATTCTTTATTGTGCGCTTGTAACCATGCAACTGTTTCTTTAATTGTTTTTGTAAATGGTGTCAATTCAGATAAAAGATATTTTTTCATTTTATGATTGCTATAGTGATAGTTATCTTGAATAGCTGAAATCATCATTTGTGAGTATTTTGGAGTAAATAACACAGCAAGTCGTGCTATAAATGATGGAATAGGTATAATAAATTTTTTAGTGTTGGTAGCATCCTCGATTGCTTCATAAAGTTGATGGATGGTTTGATCTGTATTGGATAGAATGATATGATCAATAAGATTTGAATTTGAAGCGATTACGATTGCCTTAGCAACGTCAGATACATCAATAAAGTTATAGCCACCCTTTAAGGAAAAGACGACACGGTGCTTCATCACATTTAATATCTCTCTACCAGCTGCAGATGGTTTATAGTCATTGATTCCAATAACAGCAGAAGGATATAGAATCATCGCGTTTAAACCTAATTGAATTTGATTTAAAATATAATCGGTAGCTAAGGCCTTTGATTTAGCATAATAGGTTTTTAATTTTTTAGGATTAATCTCAAGAGGTTCTGAAACAATACCTCTTTTCTTTTTGGGTATAGCGTCAACTGATGAAATATAGATGAGACGGTTATTTTTTCTTAAGCATAAATCAGAGATTCTTTTCGTTCCTTGATAATTGGTTCTAAAGCTTTGATATTTTTCTTTGTTTAATAAATCAATAAATCCAGCACAGTGAATGACAATATCCTTTTCATGTATAGATTCATCTAAAAAGTTAAGACTAAAAACATCTCCTATTTTGATATCAATAGGAAGATCCTTTAGTGAGTCGTCATATTTTCTAACCAATACCCGGACTTCCTTATTTAAGCTAACTAGATACTTAACTACATTGTTTCCGATGTGACCGGTTGCACCTGTAACGATATACATATCTCACCTTTTGCGTAACATAATATGATTATAACAAAAAAAGTGCTATTATAAATACTGATGGAGGTAAGATGAATGAATTATCAACTTGTATTAGACAAACACCACTTATTTTTTAAAGCGCATCATACAAAAAGCTATGAATTTAGATTAGACGCTCTAAAGCGATTAAAGGAAGCTATTCTAACCTATGAGGAAGAAATAAAAGACGCACTAAAAAAGGATTTAAATAAAAGTGAGTTTGAATCTTTTCTAACTGAAATAGGAATTACAATTTTAGAGATTAATGAGGTCATGAAAAATTTAAAGAGATGGATGAAGCCTAAAAAGGTTAAAACTCCAATCACATTATTCCATGCTAAAAGCTATATTTATCAAGAGCCCTATGGAACTGTTTTTATCATGTCACCATGGAACTATCCATTTCAATTAGCTATCTCACCCTTGATTGGTGTGATTGCTGCAGGAAATACAGCGATTATTAAGATGAGTCATGATTCACCAGAAACATCTAAAGTCATTCACAAGATGATAAGTGAAATATTTCCGGATGATTTTGTATCGGTATTTACTGGTGGTCTAGAAGAAAGTAAGGCATTACTTAAACTAAAGTATGACTATATCTTTTTTACTGGAAGTACAGCTGTTGGGAAGATTGTCATGAGTGAAGCGAGTAAAAATCTAATTCCAGTAACACTTGAACTAGGTGGAAAGAGTCCCGCAATTATCGATGAAACTGTAGACCTTGACCTGACTGCGAAAAGAATAGCTTATGGGAAGTTTATCAATGCAGGGCAAACCTGTATTGCACCAGATTATATTTTAATCAAGGAAGAACTCAAAAATGAATTTTTAAAACAAATTAAAAAGCATATAGAATCTTGGTTTGGAGAAGACCCCTTAAGCCACCCTGATTACCCAAAAATTATTAACGAGAAAAATCATCAAAGACTCCTTTCACTAATAGAAAATGAAACAGTCCTTCTTGGGGGAGGATTTAATAAGGATAAAATTGAACCAACCATACTCAACCATATAACAAGGAATTCAAGGGTCATGCACGAAGAAATATTTGGTCCAATTCTACCATTAATAACCTATAAAAATGACGATGAATTAATCACTGAAATTGAATGGTTTGAAAAGCCACTCGCACTATACTTATTTACGAAAAATAAAAATCTAGAAAAAAAGATTATTGAAGAACTCTCCTTTGGAGGAGCGACTATTAATGATACGTTAATGCATTTTGGAAATAAAAACATTCCATTTGGAGGTGTAGGATCCAGTGGAATGGGAAGCTATCACGGATATAAAAGCTTTGAGACATTCAGTCATGCAAAAGGCGTTGTGAAGCGTTCTACCGTGATCGACTTAGACTTTAGATATCCACCTTATACCAAAAAGAAACTAGGATTACTCAAAAAATTCATCAAGTAAAAAGTAGAGACTCGACAAGAGTCTCTATTCATTTCTTAAGCATAAAATTGGATCTTTATTTGAAGCTATTCTTGCTGGTATAATACCACTAAAACTAGTTAATATCACATTAATTAACACGAGGATAAGTGCATAGGGGAAGAATAAATAGGCAAGATGATCAATCATCGTTATGGATTTTAAGAATATATTGAGTAATGGAATGATGAGATAGGATAGCATGATTCCTAGTGCTCCTGAAAATATTCCAATCATTAAAGTCTCTGAATAGAAAATATTTTTAATATCATTTTTTCTCGCACCAATGCTTCTTAAAATTCCTATTTCCTTAGTTCTTTCAATAACAGAAGTATAGGTCATTATTCCAATCATTAGATTAGATATAAGTAGCGCGATACCAGAGAACACAATTAGAATTATCGTTACAGAATCGATAGCACTTCGCATCGTTGCTAATCCAATACCGGCAAGATCTAGAGGTTCAATTGCTTGGTTGATTGATACTGTATTGTTATAAGCTTTTAAATATTCCATAATTAAATCTTTATCTGAAAATGTTTTTGAGTAGAATACATAGGCTAGTGGATATGTCGCGTAACCAAGATTTCTAAGCGCCGTATCCTTTGTTGTTTGAGTGAGTACGGTGTTATCAATAACGTTGGTGTTAGATGCGATTTGGGCAATAACGATATCTGAATTTGAAGAGTCATCTATAATATGATTTGCTAAATGATTACTATAAAATACACCAGTACGCAGATAATCGATGTTGAATTTTTCTTGAATACGCATGATACCTACAATTTCAACTTCAATAGCATCCAAAGAATTATAAACATCTTGAATTGAATTCTTTATATAATTTGTTCCTGATAAGGTATACATCTGATTGTTTGGAATCCATTTAAGCTTTAGACCCAAAAGTTCATCAAAGCTAATTGGATCATCACCGTTAAATCCAAGTGATTCTGCAATATCCTTTGATAGTCTATTGTATCTATCTAGGGTGATGATTGCCTCAAACGCATTAGATTCAATCATTCTACCTTTAATAATTTCAAAGTTTTCTGTGATATAGGCTTCACTCACATCAAGTTCCTTAATGATGGTTCCAGGATTGACTAATGATCCATCGTTTTCAATAATAAAATTACTTTGAATCTTATAGTTGAAATGAATATGTTCATAAATCTCAGGATTCATGTTTTTAACATATTCAAAGTATGCAGGAGTCAGCGTATTAATCGTTTGAAACTCATATTGTATATTTCTTGGATACGCGATTTCATCATCGGGAAAAGCATTCAAATTGGGACGATAGGACTCATCAAATAGGGGTACTACAAATGATACTCTATCGACTTGAATTGGGAAGGCATTAAGGGTTTCAATTTTTCTTTCCTCAACAAACCTATTATACCCAAACGCAACAGCAAGCACTAGTGTAATTCCGATGACACCAATACTAGCAGCAAGAGAAGTGAGTATTGTTCGAAATCTTCTCTTCATTAAATTTAGAAAGCTCAGCTTAAACGAAGTTAAAAATGACATCCTAGCTGTTTTTTCTTCTTTTGTTTCAGTGATATTCTTTTTTGGAGATGGTATATTTAGCTTTTTATCAATGAGTATTCCACTATCTAGGGTAATAATTTGGTTACTATATTCGGTAGCTAATTTAATGTTATGAGTAACCATAACAACCAATCTATCCTTAGCAATATCCTTTAATAATTCCATTATTTCTAAGCTTGATTCATGATCGAGTGACCCTGTTGGTTCATCTGCAAGTATAACTTTTGGGTCATTGATTAATGCTCTAGCAATTGATGCTCTTTGTTGCTGTCCACCAGATAATTGATTTGGTTTTTTATTGAGCTTATCCTTTAAGCCAACAGCAATCAATATCTCCTTCGCTTTATCTAATGCATTTTTTTGTTCATATCCAGCAATGGATAAAGGAAGAGCTATGTTTTGAATTATACTTAAATGCGGAATCAAATAATAATTTTGAAAAACAAAACCAATTTTTTGATTTCTATAGGTATCCCACTCATGATCGGTATAGGATTTTGTATTTTGATTATTGAAAAATAAATCTCCGCTTGATGCGTGATCTAATCCACCAATCATATTTAAAAGCGTTGTTTTCCCACATCCTGAGGGACCTACAATAGACACAAACCCAGAAGATTCAAAATCTAAATGAATACCACTTAAGGCAACAACCTTTTCATCTTCAGTTATGTATTCCTTCGAGATATTTAACAGTTTAATCATATATGCCACCTTTTACATTAATCTTATTATATATTGAATTGATGAAAGAGTCTATCATTTGCCTTATTGTTTACTTTTGTTAGATACAGTATTATAATGAATGTAAGAAAGAGGTGAACCCTTTGAAAAAAATAATATTGTTCTTGGTTGGTTTATTTGTTACATTTGGACTTGCGGCTTGTAACAGTTCAAATATTGGGGAATTCCCAACATTTAATGAAAAGGATGCAGTAGAATTAAGCGCATCAGAAATGGTAGCTCTATTTGAAAATATTGACTATTCTAGTGTTGACAGTGAGTCAGTTAGAATGAGCATTAAAGGTTACTTTCATACAATTGATGAGTATACAGAAGGTTCTTATTCATCCTATAATGAAGTTAAACTTGATATTGATGCAGTCTTATATGCACTAGTAAGTGAACAAGTCAATGAATCAAAACTATTTGCAGAAGCAACAATTGATTTTTATTCTAAGGATGAAGAAACCGGATCATATTGGGGGAATTATTCTAACGAAATGAGTCTTGTTGGTGATGCTGGCGTTTATTTTTACAATCAATACATGTACATGAATGTCAATATGACAGCTGTTGAAGATGGCGAAGAAGAATCAGCAGTATTTAAACAAAGAATGAGACAACAAGTTACTCAAGCAATGTGGGATGAAGCATTTAGCATGGCTGACCCTGACGCAATCGATGAAATCATGCCTATTCCTCAAGAATATCTAGATATGCTTCAAAATGGTGACCTCGATGAAATTATGGATGCTATTCCAAACTTAAAGGTATATAAGAATGGAAATACTTATAGCATCGTATTCTCAGTTAACAAACAAGGTATTTTAGATTCAATGTTAGATGTTGCGGTTGCAGTAATGGCAGAAGTTGATCCAGAAATGTCTTTAGCAGATATTACTGAAATGGTCAATGAAGCGAAAACAGAAATGAATAGAGTTGTTGATGAACTCTCATTTGATTTTGTAATCTCAATTACTGAAAATAAGATTACTAAGCTTGCAATCTCTTTAGTATTCTTGTCTGAGGAAGAAGATATTGATATTGATATGACATTAATTATTGATATTAATGCAGAACTTCCTAAATTCCCTACTGATTTTGAATCATATGAAATCGTTGATGAACCGGGACAAGGTGTTTTTGATAATTAATAAAAAGTGATAAAGTGTCCAGTTGGACACTTTTTCTTTAGAAAAATCAATAAAAAAAGGAACCTTTCA
This sequence comes from Tenericutes bacterium HGW-Tenericutes-2, assembly GCA_002839095.1. GTDB lineage: Bacteria > Bacillota_I > Bacilli_A > Acholeplasmatales > Acholeplasmataceae > Peloplasma. The sequence continues at coordinate 95,468 of PGXL01000005.1, forward strand.
TATAGGTTCCTTTGTCTTTATTAACGATGCTTTAAATGTGGAAATAAGATAACATCTCTAATATTTGGAGTATTTGTTAATAGCATAACAAATCTATCAATACCAATACCAAGTCCACCAGTAGGTGGCATACCATATTCTAGAGATTCAACGAAGTCAACATCCATCTCAGATGCTTCATCGTTTCCTAATGCTTTTTCTTTAACCTGATTTTCAAATCTTTCTCTTTGATCGATTGGATCGTTTAATTCAGAGAACGCATTCGCATATTCACTCTTGTTAATAAACAATTCGAAGCGATCTGTAAATCTTGGATCCTTTTCATTTTTCTTAGCAAGTGGAGATATTTCAATTGGATGTCCATAAACCATGGTTGGTTGGATAATTACATCTTCACAATACTTTTCAAAGAATGCTTCAACGATATGACCATAGCTGAAATGCTTTTCAACATGGATATTATGAGCCTTAGCATGTGCCTTCGCTTCATCTAATGTTAAAGGTTGCCAGAAGTCTACTCCTGATAATTCCTTAACAGCATCAACCATATGCCATCTCTTCCAAGGACGTCCCATTTCAATCGTTGTTCCATTGAAATCTACAGTAAATGTACCAAGTGTTTCATAGGTTACAGTAGATAAACATTCCTCAACTAAATCCATCATACCTTCCATATCTGAATATGCAAGATAAGCTTCGATTGTAGTAAATTCTGGATTATGCTTAGCATCCATTCCTTCGTTTCTAAATAATCTACCAATTTCATAAACAGCTTCAAGTCCACCAACGATTAATCTCTTTAATGGTAACTCAGTAGCTATTCTTAAATAAAAGTCCATATCAAGCGTATTATGATGGGTAACGAATGGTCTAGCAGCAGCTCCACCTAAAATTGAATGTAGTACTGGAGTCTCAACTTCGATAAATCCTTTATCATCAAAGAATTTTTGGATTGCGCGAATAATTCTTGGTCTAAGCAGTGCAACTCTCTTTGATTCTTCATTAACGATTAAATCAACATAACGACGACGTCTAGCCTCTTCCTTATCCTGTAGGCCATGGAATTTGTCTGGTAGTGGACGAAGTGCCTTTGTTAAGTGAGTGAACTCAGTAGCTTTCACAGTGAGTTCATTTGTTTTCGTTCTAAAAACGATACCCTTGATACCAACGATATCTCCTAAATCTGCAGATTTAAATACTTCATACATAGACTCACCAATCATATCAGATCTTACATAGACTTGAATTTGTCCATCACGATCTTGTAGATTCATGAAGCCTGCTTTACCTTGACCACGCTTTAGCATGATACGACCTGCAATAGATACTTCCTTATGCATGGTTTCTAGTGTATCATGATCAAATCCATCGAATTGATCAAAAATATCCTTTGATGAATGTGTTCTGTCATATTTATGACCGAAAGGGTCTACACCTTTATTTTTTAATTCTTGTGCCTTCTCACGACGCACGATTTGTTGTTCTTTTAAGTCTTCTGGATACATAAAATAACCCTCCTAATCCAAGATATTATATCATAAGAAAAGCCATAATAATATATTATGGCCGTTTTTCTTCCGTTAAAAGTTCATACATAAGCTCATCTTTTTTCAAAACAAGGCTTGTAACTTTGACCTTAATGATTTTTAATCCCAAGTAAAGTGTTAAGACATCATTTTCTTTAACAGTAGCAGATGGCTTAGCAATTTTACCGTTGATTTCAACCTTTTCTTTTTCAGCAGCCTCTTTAGCGATGGTGCGTCTTTTAATAATACGAGCAACCTTTAAATATTTATCAAGCCGCATTGTTCGCTAATTCTTTTTTATCGTTCCACCAGGAAAGCTTTCCTGTAGATACGATTTCATCAATATCAGCCTTGGTTAAAGTTTCAACTTCAACTAAGTAATGAGCTATTAAATCTAGTAATTCTCTATTGGTTGTAATAATGTCTCTTGCTTTTTCAAAGCATGTTGTAATAATATGTCTTACTTCTTTATCGATTTCATGAGCAACCTGGTCAGAGAAGTTCTTTTCCTTGAAGTAATCTCTTCCTAAAAAGACATTACCACTAGCAGATTCGTATTGAACAGGACCTAAATCTGACATACCATATTCAGTAACCATTGCTCTAGCAATAGCAGTTGCCATTTGGAAGTCATTATAAGCACCAGTAGTTACGGTATCAAATACGATTTCTTCTGCAACTCTACCACCAAGATAGCTGACGATTCTTGCAAGAAGTGAACTCTTCGTTTCTAGGAATTTTTCTTCGAGTGGAGTCATTAGGTTATAACCACCTGCTCTACCACGAGGAATAATTGTTACTTTTTGAACGATATTAGCATCTTCAAGCTTGATTCCGATGACTGCATGTCCTGCTTCATGATAAGCAACTGTTTTCTTTTCGGATACAGAATATTTTCTGCTCTTCTTAGCTGGTCCCATCATGACACGGTCAATTGCTTCATCCATATCAAGTTCAGAAATCATTGTACGATTATCTCTAGCTGCGAGAAGTGCTGCTTCATTTAAAAGATTTTCGATATCCGCTCCACTGAATCCTGGGATTCTTGCAGCGAAATCGTTAAATTTAACTTTAGGATCAATTTTCTTATTTCTAGCATGAACCTTAAGGATTGCTTCTCTACCACGAATGTCAGGTAAACTGATTGTGATTTGTCTATCAAAACGACCTGGTCTAAGTAGCGCAGGGTCTAAAACGTCAGGACGGTTTGTTGCTGCCATAATGATAATACCCATATTGGTAGTGAATCCATCCATTTCAACTAGTAATTGGTTTAATGTTTGTTCTCTTTCATCATGTCCACCACCGAGACCTGCACCACGTTGGCGACCTACAGCATCGATTTCATCGATAAAGATGATACATGGAGAGTTTTCTTTAGCAACCTTAAATAAGTCACGTACACGAGAAGCACCAACACCAACAAACATTTCTACGAAGTCAGAACCTGAGATTGAGAAGAATGGAACGTTTGCTTCACCGGATACTGCTCTAGCTAGTAATGTTTTACCAGTACCAGGAGAACCTACAAGAAGAACACCTTTAGGAATTCTAGCTCCCATATCAACATATTTCTTAGGAGTCTTTAGGAAGTCAATTAATTCTTCCATTTCTTGTTTTTCTTCATCCATACCAGCAACATCTTTAAATGTTATTGTTTTTTCACGATTTAATTTTGCTCTGTTCTTAGCGAAATCAAATGCCTTAGAATTTTGATTGTTTGCGTTTCTAAAAATAATAAATAGGATAACAAGGACTAGTATCATTGGAACTAAGTTAATTAAAACTGTCCAAATGGTTACACCTGATCTTGCTTTAATGGATGTAGTTCCACCCTCTGCTTCAACAGTTAAGAAGATTCCTTGTGCATATTCTAAGGGCATGATACCTTCGAAGTTCACAGTTTCATAGAAATTTGCAGAACCGCTGTTCGCGTAAAATGTACCAGTAATTTGGACTAAAGTGATATTGTCACCACCAACTGGTGTATATTCAATCTTTTGAATGTGACCAGCTTCAGCAGCCTGTGTCATTTCGGTAATGTTTAAGTTAGCAACTTCACCTTCAAGCGCATCTCTTAAAAATAGAAAAACACCAATAACGATAATCAGCGTAAATAGCATGATTAGATAATCTGGTTTTTTTCTATACTCGATTTTCTTTTTTTGATTTGGGTTTTGATTCATTCTTTACACCCCTCTAGGATTTTTTTGCATAAACTTCAGGCTTTAGGATGCCTACATATGGTAGATTTCGATAGTATTCGTCGTAATCTAAGCCGTAGCCGACAACGAATTCCTTTGGTATGACTCTACCTACATACTCTGGTTGATATTCTCTAAGTCTTCCTGCTGGTTTATCTAAAAGCGTTGCCATCTTAACAGATTTAGCACCACGGTGCTTCAGTAAATCAATAATCGTTACGATTGTATTTGCAGTATCGACGATATCCTCAACAATTAATACATCTCTATCCTTAACAGAGATATCTAAATCCATTTTAATCTTAACATCTCCGGAAGAAGCAATTCCGCCGTGATAACTTGATACCGACATATAAGCCATATCAAATTTTAGATCAACCTGTCTAGCTAAATCGGACATAAAAGGAACACAGCCCTTGAGAAGTCCAACAAATATAGGCTGTTTATCTTTATAATCAGCTGTGATTTGCTTTCCAAGCTTGACACATATTTCTTGAATTTCCTTTTCCGATACTAGAATATCGGCAATATCGTTATGCATTCTTTTTTACCTCTTCATATTTAAAATACAGATTGTTTTCATTTCCAAGGGTTTGGTTGAGAAAATATTTCTCTACCCATAATATGTTGTCATCGTTATCGGTTAATACCCAAAGATTATTGCGTTCTTCCATTGGAACCTTGTGATCAATAAAAAGTTTTTTTAATTTTTTGTGACCGTAATCATATGCCAATAAATCGCCATCTTCTCTATGTCTAAGCCATAGTGGAAATGCTAATTTATTATAACATAATTTATTAAAATCCGCAGTATTGGTACTGGATTTATTTAAAAATGTGAAAATAGCCATATTTAATATTTTATTCTTGCCTTCTTTAATCTCAATTTTTACCTGTTCAATAGCTTTTACACTCTTAATATAAGCTTCCTTATATGTCTTTATAAAGGCATAATCCTTGTTCAATTTAAAGGATGGATTTGGTCTCTTTGATAAAATCATTTTCTTAATCTTTTGAATGATTTCAGTGGTTAGTGTTAACTCATAATGTTCAATTAAATAAGCGATTGAGTCATCTTTTATTGCTTCATCCCATGTTTTAAATTCCTCAACTGGAATGATCATATTTTCTTTGATCTTAGATTTTGTAGTATTTCTGATGAATTCAAATGCTGCTGTGACTTGATGATGATATTGTTTGACCTGATCCAGTAAGTGATCATTTTCTTGTTTCATGACAGGAACAACTGCATGACGATATCTATTTCTTAAATAGTAGTTAGCCTCATTGGATGAATCATCTAGATAAGGGATACTATTGGATAAAACAAACTGATAAATATCTTTTTTTTCTGTATATAACAAAGGCTTAATATACGTAAACTCTTCATCTGAATGCATGATTTGCATACCTGCATACCCAAGTAGATTACTGCCTCTAGTGATCTTTATCAATATGTTTTCAAATAAATCATCTAAGTGATGTGCAGTTAATATATAAGGTGTCTTATACATTCTAGCAACCTCACATAAATAGTGATTTCTAAGTAAATGTGCTTGATGATGGAAATTTCCTTCAGTGACTTTTATGGTATAGTAGTGAAATGGAATCTCATTTTTCTTGCAATAGGATTCTACTAAATCCTTTTCAATAATGGACTCATCTCTTTTTAAATGATTGAAGTGAACAACGATGATTTCATAGCTAGACTTTATAAGCATGGATAGAAGAGCCATGGAGTCCATTCCACCGCTCACTGATACTATCAGTGGGAATTTGGTACTTATCTTTAGTTCATTTTTTAGTAGCGCAATGATGTGTTTCATATTAGGTACCTCATTTCTATAGTTCAATTATACCATTACAAACGCAAATAAAGAGTTGAATAACCAAAAACATGTGTTATAATAACAAGCGATAAAGGGGGCTAGATGATGTTAATTCTGGCAAGTGGTTCTCCAAGAAGAGCAAAACTCATGAAAGACGCAGGACTAGATTTTATTGTTGAGCCTAGTTTTTTAGATGAGATTGTTGATGAAAAACTAAAACCTAATGAGTTGGTTACTGAACTTGCTAAGATGAAAGCAATTCATGTAGCCAAAAATCACCCCAATGATATCGTCATTGGAGCGGACACCATCGTGGTCTATGAGGATCATATATTAGGAAAACCAAAGGATGAAGAGGATGCTTATCGCATGCTCAAGCTTTTATCTGACGATAGACATGTTGTTTATACTGCAGTAGCACTTGTTAAAGGTGAAAAAATTAAAACATTCGTTTCTGAATCTGAAGTATGGATGAAGAGCTTAAGTGATTTAGAAATTAAAAATTATATTAAAACTGGTGAACCTATGGATAAGGCAGGAGCATATGCTATTCAAGGAGATGGTGGATCACTTGTTGACCACTATAATGGTGACTTCTTCACTATTGTTGGACTCCCATTAAAGGATTTACTAGAGCAACTTAAAGGATTTTAAAATTAACAAATAAGGATATTTCATTTTGGGATGTCCTTTTTCATATAATTTAGGTATTTTAGAGATTATTATATTATAATAAAAGGTAATAAAAGCGATTTCACAGGAGCTTATGATGAATAGAGAACTTTGGAAGCATAGCATTGTTTATCAAATATATCCAAGAAGTTTTATGGATAGCAATCATGACGGTATCGGGGATATTCCTGGAATCATATCCAAATTGGATTATGTAAGGGACTTAGGGGTTAATGTCATTTGGCTTTCTCCTGTTTATGCATCTCCAAATGACGATAATGGATACGATATAAGTGATTATTTATCCATTAATCCAGAATATGGAACGATGGATGATATGGATCAATTGATTGAAGAAGCTAGAACTAGAGGCATTCGAATTATCATGGATTTGGTAATTAACCATACCTCTGATGAACACAAGTGGTTTATTGAAAGCCAGAAAAAGGATAGTCCATATCGAGATTATTATATTTGGAGAGATAAACCAAATAACTGGACAAGCTTCTTTAGTGGGACAGCTTGGGATAAGATAGGAAATTCCTATTACCTACATTTATTTTCTAAGAAACAGCCAGACCTAAACTGGAATAACCCAGATGTTATGGAAGAGATTAAGCATGTGATGAAGTTCTGGCTAGATAAGGGTATATACGGTTTTAGATGTGATGTCATTAATGTTATCTTTAAATCATCATTAGAAAATGGTAAGAAAAGATTAGTTTTAACAGGTAGAGAATTTTATCATTCTCAAGAAGGATGTCATGAGATTCTTAGAACACTTAGAAAAGAAGTGCTCGATCACTATGAATGTTTCACAGTCGGTGAAACAGTGATGGTGAACACAAAGGAAGCCAACGATTTAATTCTTCCTCAAAGAAAAGAGCTAGATATGGTATTTGGTTTTGAGCATATGGAGGTTGATCAAATCAACAACAAATGGTTCAAAACTAAATTTAAACCAGATAAGCTGATCAAGGTTTTAACCAAATGGCAAAAGGAAGTTTATTGGAACGCGAACTACTTGAGTAATCATGATCAACCAAGATCTGTTTCTAGATTCGGTGATGATAAGAAGTATCGAATAGAGAGTGCGAAGATGTTAGGAACTCTAAATTTAAGTCTTAAAGGAACCCCATATATCTATCAAGGTGAAGAGATTGGGATGACCAATGGAGACTTTAAGAATCTTAGTGAATATCAGGATATTGAAACACATCGAATTTATGCACTTGCAAAGAAACTTATGTTTCCAAAGTGGTATCGAATGAAGATGATTAGAAAGACTTCAAGGGACAATGCGAGAACTCCGATGCAATGGAATCAAGATGGTGGGTTTTCTACAAAAAAACCATGGCTTAAGATGAATGAAAATATGAAGTTTATTAACGTGTTTGATAGTATCCAAAACTCTGACTCTATTTTAAACCACTATAAAGAATTGATTTCGATTCGAAAGGAAAATGATGTCCTTATTAATGGCTCATTTGAGCCTTTATACACGAAGAGCGGTTTATTTGTGTTTAAACGATATCATTCAAAATCATCCATAATATGCGTTTCAAATCTTACAAAAAAGGCTAAAAAAATGCCTATAAAAATTAGTGGAAAAATTTTACTTTCTAATTATAAAAGAGAAAATTTAAGTGACCAAATATTAAAGCCATATGAGTCTATTTTAGTGATGGAGGAGTAGCAAATGATTAAAGATCAGTATCCATACTTTCATTTAGAGTCCAATCACTTAAGCTATATCTTTTTTGTCATGCCGACAGGTCATTTAGAGCATTTATACTTCGGTAGAAGACTCATTGATGAAAACTATGAGGTTTTGCATGTTAAACCTACTGCTGGAGCTGGTTCAACAGTAGAATATGTCTCAACAAAGGGAAATGTATTACTTGAGCTACACCCTTTAGAATACTCAGGAATTGGAAAAGGTGACTTTAGATTATCCCCTATAGAAATCAAGATGCCTGATCAAACATTCGTATCTGACTTTGTTTATGACTCTCACGAAATCGTTAAAGGCGTAATCAAGAGTAATGAGCTTCCAACAGCTGCTGCAAATAGTGAAGATGCACAAAGTTTAGTCATTAAAATGATTGATCATCATGCAAAGCTTGAAATGAAATTGATCTATTCTCTGTTTGAAAAAACGAATGTAATCACTAGAAGAGTCATTCTATCTAATTTAAATGAACAAGAGATTCAAATCAGAAAAATCATGAGTATGATGATAGATCTTTTGGAAACAGATTATGACCTAATCACCTTTGATGGTGGTTGGATTAAGGAAGCACACAAGCATAAAAGAACATTATCCTATGGCACCTATATTAATGATTCAACAACTGGTTCAAGCTCAAACAGACATAACCCAGGAATCATTTTAGCTAAGAAAAATACAGTAGAGGATTATGGAACATGTATTGGTATTAATCTCATTTATAGTGGTAATCATTATGAAGCAGTTCAAATATCTAACCATGGGAATCTAAGAGTAATGAATGGAATCAATCCACATTGTTTCGAATGGATTCTTAAACATAATGAAACATTTGAAACTCCGGAGGCTGTACTTACCTACTCTGATCAAGGTTATAATTTACTATCTCACCACTTTCACGAATTTATTAATAGCCACATCATTCCCAAGGAGTTCCAGCAGCAAGCAAGACCTGTCGTTTTAAATTCATGGGAAGCATTCTATTTTGACTTCAATCAAAGCAAGCTTATATCATTAGCTAGAAAAGCGAAAAAACTAGGGGTTGAACTTTTCGTCTTAGATGACGGTTGGTTTGGTACTAGAAATGATGATCATCAATCCTTAGGGGATTATGATGTGAATAGAAAGAAATTACCAAGTGGAATTAAAGGCCTATCCAATTCTATCAAACGGATTGGTCTAAAATTTGGTTTATGGTTTGAGCCTGAAATGGTAAACCCTAAAAGTAATTTATTTATTCACCATCCTGAATATGCAGTTGCCATACCGGGTAGAACACCTGCATTAGGTAGAAATCAACTTGTTTTAGATTTATGCAATCCTCTTGTTAAGGAATACATCAAAAAAGAACTATCCAGTGTGATTGATCAGGCCAATGTGGATTATATCAAATGGGATATGAATAGACATATAACTGATATGTATTCAATCCACGTTCCTAATCAAGGTATGTTTTTTCATCAATACATTTTAGGATTATACGAAATTCTTTCCTTCATTAGAGGTAAGTATCCAAATCTTTTAATTGAGACCTGTTCAAGTGGTGGAAATAGATTTGATCTAGGCATGCTTTCCTATGGTGCACAGGTTTGGTCATCAGATAACACAGATCCTATTGAAAGATTGAAAATTCAAGAGGGCTTGAGCTATTTATATCCACCATCTACAATCAGTTGCCATGTTTCACTATCTCCTCATGCACAAACATTAAGAAAAACACCATTATCTACAAGATTCAATGTAGCAAGCTTTGGTGTTTTAGGATATGAACTCAATCTAAAATATGTAACACCCTTTGAGAAAAGAGAAATAAAAAATCAAATTGAATTCTATAAAGAAAATCGTGATGTTTTTCAATATGGAAGATTCTACCGATTTGATTCAAAAGAACATCGTAAGCAATGGCAAGTGTCTAAAGATGATAAGCATATACTAGGAAACTTTCAAACATTAGCATCTGCAAGTCCGGAAGTTGAAGCCATTCAGTTTAAAAGCTTAGAAAATGATTCAATCTATCAAATCAATTCTTTACAACAAAATATGCCAATTAGCCAGTTTGGTCATTTAATCGCACACGCACTACCAATCAAGCTTCATCCTGACGGTTTTATTATGAGAACAATAGGAAAATATAAGGGACTTCCTAATGCTACCGAAGATTACCTTGCAAGTGGTACAATAATGATGAACGGAATACCCATCAAGCAACAATTCATGGGAACATATTATAACGACCAAACCAGAATCCTAGGTGATTTTGGGTCACAGCTTTACATTGCTAAGAAACTAGAAAATTAAAGGAGTGATCAAATGAGAAAAGTCATAGGAATCAATTTTGATTGGATGTTTAAGACGTATGAAGACTCCGATATGAAAAAGTTTCTCATATCGAAAGCGAAGTCTGTAAATATTCCACATAATGCAATTGATATACCATTCAATAACTTTGAAGAGTTTGATACCTCAGGTGTTTTTAGTTATTACAAAAAGCTAGACATTGATGAATCATTAAAAAATAAGGTCGTTAGCATTCGATTTGAGGGTGTAGGACACTTTGCTAAGGTTTATATGAATAAGGAGTTTGTTGGCGCACATATTGGAGGCTATACTCCATTTGAACTAACGATATCAGATAAGCTATCTTTCGATAAAGAAAATGAACTACTTGTTGTAGTAGACACAACAGAAAATCAAATGATACCACCATTTGGTGGAGTTGTTGATTATTTAGGGTATGGCGGTATTTATAGAGAAGTATCTTTAATCGTAACCGATATTTCCTATATCAAGGATGTATTTATTGAAAATAGAGGAACAAGCGATTTAATCGTTAATCTAGAAACGAGTAGAATGCATGGAGTTCTTGAAATAGAGATTCGGGATCCAAAGGATGTTAGTGTTTTAAAGCATAAGCATGAGGTTAAGGATCATTTATCAAGAATTAAATTATCTGTTGAAAATCCTATTTTATGGGATATAGATAACCCAAATCTTTATACAATGCATTTAAACTATAAAAATCAAAAGGATAATGATCATTTAGAAACACGCTTTGGCATTCGATCAGCAATTTTTAAAACCGATGGATTTTATTTAAATGGCAATAAAATTAAACTTGTTGGATTAAATCGTCATCAAAGCTATCCTTATGTAGGATATGCTATGCCAAAAAGTGCACAGATAGAAGATGCAGATATTTTAAAATATCAATTAGGGTTAAATATTGTAAGAACCGCTCACTACCCACAATCTAAGGACTTTATTGAAAGATGTGACGAAATTGGTCTATTAGTCTTTGAAGAAATACCAGGATGGCAATATATCGGAACCGACTCATGGAAAGAGATTAGCTATCAAAATGTAAAGGAAATGATTTTAAGAGATCGTAATCATCCATCCATTATTTTATGGGGAGTTAGAATCAATGAATCTGCTGACAATCATGATTTTTATAAGAGAACCAATGATATTGCTAGAGCATATGATCCTACTAGACAAACTGGTGGAGTCAGAAATATGCCTAATAGTGAATTTTTAGAGGATGTTTATACCTATAATGATTTTTCACATATTGGACATAATTCAGGATTAGAAAAAAGAAAGAAGATTACGAAGGAAGTGCCATATTTAGTTACTGAGTATTTAGGACACATGTTTCCTACAAAAATATACGATGACGAAGCACATCGTATTGAACATATGAAAAGACATTTGAATGTATTAAACTCTATACTTGAAGATAATAATGGAATATCAGGTGGGATTGGATGGTGTATGAATGACTACAATACCCATTCTGATTTTGGTAGTGGCGACAAGGTTTGCTATCACGGTGTTCTTGATATGTATCGCATTCCAAAGCTTGCAAGCTTTGCATACGCTGCTGAAGGCTCTAAGGATATTGTTTTAGAGGTTACATCCACGATGAATATTGGAGAATATCCAGGTGGTAATCTTCCAGAGGTTTTGGTGATGACCAATCTAGACTATGTCAAGGTCTATAAAAATAATGAATATATTAAGACATTTCAGCCAAGCTTTAAGAAATACTCACATTTAAAGCATCCACCAATTATTATTGACGATTTAATTGGGGAAACCTTAATGAGAAATGAGAAGATGAAGTATAGAGATGCTGAACGAACTAAGAAAGTGTTGAAGGCAGTTACTCAATACGGAAATAATCTTCCACTCAAATATAAGCTCTCCATGCTTTATATATTAAAAAAATATAGAATGACCTATGATAATGCAGTTCAACTATTTTATAAGTATATGAGTGGTTGGGGCTCTAAGGGAACTATTTATAAGTTTGAAGGATATTCAAATGATAAGCTGATGAAAACAGTATTTAAGGAAAATAACCATTCATTTGATTTAGTTCTTGAATCCAATGTTAAAGAATTAAAGCATGATTATACCTATGATGTGAAACGATATGTAGTTAAAAAGGTGAACCAGCATCAAGAGCTTATACCATACGCCATGGATTGTCTCGATATAAAGGTCAGTGGTTCAATTGAACTCATCGGACCATCAAGACTACATTTACAGGGTGGATCCATCGCTTTCTGGGTGAAATCAATATCTACTGGGGTTGGTTATATTGAAATACAGTCGGATGAAGAACTTATTATAGAAGAGGTGAACGTACTATGAAGCTAACAACTGAAGAAAAAGTAGAACTACTAGACGGACTTGATGTATGGCATACAAAGCCCGTCAATGGTCTTCCTTCAATTATGATGGCAGATGGACCTCACGGACTAAGAAAACAATATGAATCTAAGGATAATCTTGGAGTGATGGGTAGTGTTCCTGCGACATGCTTTCCAACAGCAAGCTTAACGGCTTGTAGCTTTGATAAAAAATTAATGCATGATTTAGGGAAATTACTAGCTACTGAAGCAAAAGCAAATCAAGTCAATATTCTTTTAGGACCAGCTATTAATATGAAAAGATCTCCACTGTGTGGAAGAAACTTTGAGTATTTTTCAGAGGATCCTTATTTAACAGGAGAACTAGCTGCAGAGCTTGTGAAATCCATTGAAACCTCAGGAGTTGGAACATCAGTTAAGCATTTTTTCGCTAACAACCAAGAAAAAAATCGCTTCTTTATCGATAGTATCGTCGATGAAAGAGCACTTAGAGAAATCTATTTAAAAGCATTTGAAAGAGTTGTTAAGGAAAGTCCCGCAACACTTATGGCTAGCTATAATAAGATCAATGGCAGATATGCTACTGAGCATCATTACCTATCTAAAATACTTAGAAAGGAATGGGGATATTATGGAGTCGTCGTCAGTGATTGGGGAGCTGTCCATAACCGCATTGAAAGTGTTAAGGCTGGTACTGATTTAGAAATGCCATCTTCGATGGGCTACCGCACAAAAGAGGTTCTAGAAGCGATTAATCGCGATGAGGCATTAAAGATTGCAGTTAATAAATCATCTGATCGTATTGTTGAAATGGTTAGAATGTATAAAAAGATGGAAGTAGAACCGTTTGATGAAGAAAAACATCACCAGGAAGCTATTCGAATCGCTTCTGAATCAATGGTTTTATTGAAAAATGAAAAAATACTACCATTATCTAAAAAGGATAAAGTTCTATTTGTTGGTGGATTTGTTGATGATATGCGTTATCAAGGTGGAGGATCTTCACATATTAATCCGACTAGAGTCGATCAGATTTCTCAAATTCATTCAGCATACTCAAAAAATATTACAATCGCTAAAGGATATTCAATAGAACATACCAAGCATGATGAACATTTAGCTAAGGAAGCTGTTGAACTTGCAAAAACAGCAGATAAGGTTGTTATTTTACTGGGTCTACCAGAATCTCATGAGGCTGAGGGCTTTGATAGAGCGACATTAGATATTCCTGCACATCAATTAAAGCTTCTTCATGAAATTTTAGAGGTGAATGAAAATATCATTGGGGTAATTGTCGGTGGTTCTGTCATGAATTTGAGCTTTGAAAATCACTTAAAGGGATTATTACTCGCTTATTTAGGCGGACAAGGCTCTAGCTCTGCAATTATGAATATCCTATATGGAAAAACCAATCCATCAGGTAGACTAGCTGAAACATTTATTGATGATATCAAGGACTGTAATGTAAAGCTTACGAATGATAACAATGCAGTTTATTATGATGAATCCATTTATATAGGCTATAGATATTATCAATCATTTAATCAACAGGTTAGATATCCATTTGGATATGGATTAAGCTATACCACATTTGATTATAGAGATATAAGCATTCAAGAGGATAAAGAAAAATTTATTATCAACATGACGATTCAAAACACTGGAGAAATGAAGGGTAAGGAAGTTATTCAAATCTATATTGAAAACAATGAGTCAACCGTATTTAAAGCTAGAAGAGAATTAAAGGCATTTGATAAGATTGAACTTGAACCCAATGAAGAAAAGACAGTATCAATCGAGCTACCTAAGAAGGCGTTTGAGTATTATGATCTTTATAAGAAGCGTTATGTAATAGAAAAGGGAGAATATGAAATTATTGTCTCAAAGAATGTGGTGGATGAGATTGAATCATTTGATTTCGGAATCACAGGAGAAGAAATTCATCATCCAACCTTATCCTATCAAAAGTATGCCTATGATACATCTGACTTCCAAAAGATATATATGGCGCCTCTTCCTCCTAAAAATGTAATTAAGAAGAGACCATATACATTATCATCCACCTTAGAGGATGCTAAAAACACATTTGTTGGAAGACTTGTTGCTAGTATGGTAATCAAAGAAGGTATGAAAACAGCTAAGGAAATGAGTCCTTATTTACAAGAGGTTGCTAAAAAGACAATGCTAGAAACTCCAATTCAAATGCTTGCACTATTCTCTGCCGGTAAGTTTACCTTTGAGATGGCTGAAGGATTGGTAGATATCATGAATTTAAAGCTGCTCAAAGGATATAAGAAAATGAAAGCTAAGACTAAGGAGAAGAAGAATGACTGAACAGGTTGGTGTAACTAGAAAAACGGTAAACGCCTATACAATGAGTGGTGCTGGCCGTGATATGATGTATGCCTTATATTCAACGTTTTTAATTGTATTTTTAACAGATGCATTAGGATTATCGAATTGGCAGCTCGTAGCAATCGGTACGATTATAGCTGTTGCTAGAGTTTGGGATGCGGTTAACGATCCAATCATGGGTGCGATTATCGATAATACAAAATCCAAATATGGAAAGTTTAAGCCATGGATTTTAATTGGTGCACTGTCATCTGCAGTTGTATTCTTTCTTCTATTTCAGGATCTAGGATTATCAGGAACAGCATTTGTTGCAGTCTTTGGTATTTTATATGTAATATCGGGGATGACATTTACAATGAATGATATTGCTTATTGGTCGATGTATCCATCATTCACTACTGATCCTAGTGAAAGAGAAAAGATTGGTTCAAGAGCTAGAATATTTGCAAGTCTTGGGATGTTTATTACGATTGCGAGTGTTCCACTGATTTATCAAAATTTTAGTGGAGGACCTGTTAGGGCGTTTTCTATCATTGCTTTAATTATTTGTTCGATATATGTTTTATCTCAGGTTGCAGTATTCTTTCTTGTCAAGCAACCAAAGAATTTGATTATTGATGCAAACCAAAGAAAGACTACATTATTAGATATGGTTAAGATCATCTTTAAAAATGATCAGTTGGTTGTTATTATTGTAGCAATCCTATTATTTAACATCGGTTACTTTATTACAACATCACTAGGAATCTATTTCTTTAACTATGACTTTAATAAATATGGTGGTGCAGAGTTTACAATATTTTCTGGTATCTTAGCTGTGTCACAATTAACGGCTTTAGGATTATTTCCAGTCCTAATGAAGAAGATGACTAGAAAGCAATTATTCACATTAGCTGTTGGTATGATTACTGTTGGTTATCTATTATTTATGAGCGTTGGTTATCTTTTACCGATGAACATGTTATTTATCGGTCTTGCAGGGTTAGTCTTATTTAGTGGTCAAGGATTTATTCAAGTCTTAGTTCTAGTCATGCTAGCAGATACCATTGAATATGGTCAATGGAAGCTTGGCACTAGAAATGAAAGTGTCGTCTTCGCAATCAATCCGTTCGTAACTAAGCTCGCTACTGCAGTTCAAACATTTGTCGTTACCATTACGCTTGCAGCATCAGGTTTAAATAGTGGTGTAATTCAGCCCTTAACTCAAGCAAAAAGAGATAATCCAAATTTAACAACTGAACAGGCTAGAGCATTAATCGCCTCTAACGTATCTCCTGAAATGCTTATAGGTTTAAGATTATCAATGATTATTATTCCTCTATTATTAATATTATTATCCTACGTTATTTATAGATGGAAGTATAAAATTGATGCTAAGTTCTACCAACAAATTACATCAGATTTAACTGATCGAATTATGAGTGGTGATTTATAGAATAAAAAAGAGGAATTCATTTTCCTCTTTTATTTTGATCTTCGATTGATTTGAATTGTTTTTAATTCTTCTTTTGAAAACAAGTATTTTTTCTTGCAGAAATGACACTCGATTTCAGCTTGACCATCCTCATGAATAATTTCATGGAGTGTATCTTCATCCAATGCGGATAAAGACTTGATAAAGCCATCTTTAGAACAATTACATGTATAGCTTATATCGGATTTCTTTAATATTTGTTCAGTACCAAGAGCAAGCATATGTAATATTTCTTCAGGTGTTTTCCCATCTTGTATCAGTGAACTCATTGGTGGTAGGTTAGGAATTAATTTCTCAAGTGTTGAAATTGTTTCATCCGTACAGTTGGGCATAATCTGCATAATATATCCACCGCTTGCTAATACAGTTTGATCGGTATTGACTAAAACACCAACTCCAACTGAAGAAGGAATTTGTTCTGATAAAGCGAAATAATAGGTGAAGTCATCACCGATTTCACCTGTTTGTAATTCAGAGGATGATGTGAAAAAATCCTTCATTAATAAATCCTTAGTGACATGCAAGAATCCTTCACCTATAGCTTTTCCTACATTTAATTTACCTGCCTTAGGTCCATCCTCATATTTTAAATAAACCTGAGGGTTTTGAATTTCTGCTCTAACTTCACCCATGGAATTCGCTTCAACTAGCATCGTTCCTATGGGTCCATCACCTTTAATTCTAAGTGTTAATTTTTCTTCATTCTTATACATTAATCCCATCATTGCAGAGACGGTTAAAAAGCGACCTAAAGCTGCAGTTGCAGTTGGCCATGTCTCATGAATTCTTCTAGCCTCTTCAACAAGATTTGTTGATGATGCTACATAGATTCTTACTGTTTGGTTATAAGCATAGCTAATTATTGCGTAATCCTTCATAATTTTACCTCACCACTACATTGTAGCATAATTGAAAGTTCTTCAAGTCTATGATACAATGAATCGGGTGATTTTGATGTCCTTTAAAATAGGAAATTTAGAAATTGAAAATAAAATAATACTTGCACCAATGGCTGGTGTTTCCAATAGTCCTTTTCGTATTTTGTCTAGAACCTATGGTGCTGGACTCGTTTTCGCTGAGATGGTTTCAGATAAAGGGTTACTTTATAATAATGAAAAAACAATCAAATTATTATATATGACTGATGTTGAAAAACCAATGGCTCAACAGGTTTTTGGTTCTGATCTTCAAACGATGGTTGAAGCAGCAATGTATATTGAAAAGAACTCTAATTGCGATATCATTGATATCAATATGGGGTGTCCTGTACCTAAGGTAGCCATAAAGGCACAGGCCGGAGCATCCTTAATGAAGAATCCTGATATGATTTATTCTATTGTTAGTGAGATTGTTAAAAAGGTTAAAAAGCCTGTTACTGTAAAGATTAGAAGTGGTTGGGATAATCAAAGTGTGAATGCTGTCGAGGTTGCTAAAAGAATTGAAGCAGCAGGAGCGAGTGCCATCACAGTTCACGCAAGAACACGTGCTCAAGGATATGGTGGGTTTGCTGATTTAGATGTAATTAAAGCAGTCAAGGAAGCAGTATCTATTCCAGTGATTGGTAATGGTGATGTGGTTGACGGTCCATCTGCGAAGAGAATGCTTGAGTATACAAAATGCGACGCAGTCATGATTGGTAGAGCAGCATTAGGAAATCCATGGATCTTTAGAGAAATCGATGCCTATTTAAAAGATGGGACAATTATGGAAAGACCTACACATCAAGAAATTAAAAATATGATGATTGAGCATTTAAACTCATTAGTAGAATTAAAGGGAGAGCATACAGCAATTCTTGAAATGAGAAGTCATGGTCCTTGGTACTTAAAGGGAATTGAGCACGCATCTACATTAAGAAAACAGCTTTCTCAAACGAGAACCAAGGCTGAATTTATTAGTCATATCGAGGAATTCTTCGGATAGACTAAAAGGAAGAGTATCGAAGTGGTTATAACGAGCTGCCCTCGAAATGCAGTTACCCTCATAAGGGGTACGTGGGTTCGAATCCCATCTCTTCCGCCATTATATAAAATACAGTAGATGAGAATACTCACCCACTGAATCCATAAAAAATAAAATTTAATTGATTGGAGAGATGTGAGTTCTTCACATCAATAAGGTATATGATATTAGCGCTTGGTATATATTACATCATCATTTCAGCTGTGGTAACTTTATTTCAGCTTGCATTAGCCTTTGGAGCACCACTCGGTGATTTCGCCAATGGCGGGAAATATCCAGGAAGACTACCTAAAAACATGCGTTTTTTACCATTTATTCAAATCGCTATTTTATGGTTCTTTCTTTATATCGTATTAATTCAAACAAAGATTATCAGCAATCAACCACAAGCGATTGGTTCTATAGGCATTTGGTTTGTTGTTGTATTCTTCTTTTTAGGATCCATTTTAAACCTAAGTACACCAAGCAAGCCAGAAAGAATGGTTTGGGGTCCTATCAATGTTTTAACCTTTATTGCAGTATTACTTATCGCAATCCTATAAATCATAAACAAAGGAGATTTAAATTGAGGCTTATAGAGGATTTTGACAAAAGAAATTATGATGATTGTACTAAACTCTTTTATAGGAAAGCAGTTCGAGCGATTATTATTAAAGAAAATAAATTAGCGCTTATAAAAAGTGATAGGTTTGGTGAATACAAATTTCCTGGTGGTGGTAAAGAGGATCATGAGAGTGATATCGATACCTTGATAAGAGAAACGAAGGAAGAATCAGGATTAAATATTATCTTAGATAGTATAAAACCATATGGAATGATGAAGGAAAAAAGAAAATCAGTATTTGATTTAGAATCTATTTTTCAAATGGAATCCTATTATTATATATGTGATGCTGAAGATGATATATCTGAAACCAATCAGGATTTATATGAACTAGAATATGGCTATAAGCTTTATTTCATCTCCATTGATGAAGCGATAGCAAATAACGGAAAAGCACTAATACATCAGGAACAAGCAACCTGGATTGAAAGAGAGCTATGTGTATTAAAGGATATTAAGAATAATTTATTTTAGGAGTCATCATGAATTTATATGAGGGGTACATCAATTATTTGAATCGTCATGAGTGGTTAATCTATCACCATGGGAATGAAGTGATTGAGTATCGCTTTTTTGGAAATGGAAAGAAAACGATTTTAATGTTATTAGGAAGCAGTATGTTTTCAAGTGATGCATATTATAAACTTATTGAAGGTTTAGAAAATGATTACCAAATTATAACCATTAAATATCCTAAAACTAAAACAACAATCCATGAAATTATTCAACGAATATCCTATTTGTTAAATCATTTGTCTATTGATTCCTTATATGTGATTGGTGCGAGCCATGGTGGTGGTCTTGCTCAAGCCTTTGCTAGAGATTACAAAAAATATGTCAAGGGATTAATTCTTTATAATACGCTAACAAAAACGAAGCATATGAATGCTCATTCTAGTGAAGTCATTGATCAAGTTTTAGAGGCTATAGAACAACTAAAAGAGCTTAGAAAATTAATGCCGCTATCCTCAATTAAGGAAGCCTTACTTGCACAAATAGAAGAAGTGCTAACTGATCCAAATGATATTGAATTATTTGAATCGTTAATCAGTGATTATAAGGAAGAAGATGAAAAGCTTCAAATGGATTTGATTAAGGATTTATTATCAAACTATGAGTTTGAAGAACAGGATTTTCAATATTTAGAAGAGTCTGTCATGGTTTTATACGGACATGATGATGATCCATTTGGTGGCACAGAATTGATTGAATCCTTGGTCGAAGTTCTAACCAATCCAAGATTAGAATTCATTGAATCTGATCGCTTTAGTCTAGTGCTAGATCCAAGTGAAATGACATTAAAAATAAAAGACTTTATTAAATGAAAAAAGCGCTTATTGAGCGCTTTTCTCTTCTTTAACAATTAAATATTTCTTATAAAGTAATGTTTGTTCAGGTGTTAAAATTGTTTTAACAAATGTGCCATCATCCTCATATCTCGTTTCTAAAATTGTATTATTCTCTTTTAGCTTAGAATAGATATGTCCTTGATCAAATGGAATCTTTAAATACTGAATTCGATTTGTCTTATAAAGGTGACCATAAATTGCGTCGACCAATTGATCAATATTTTCCTTTGTTCGATTCGATACAAAGATATAATCTTCTTGAATAGGTGGAGTTGATAATGCAATTTCCTTTTTGGTTAACACCAATAAGCGTTCAATATGATCTGCACCAATCTCTGATAAAACTTCTTTAGTCGTATCAATTTGAAGTTGATTGAAATAACAACCATCAACGATATGGAGCAGAAGATCTGCATGAATCACATCAGATAATGTGGATTCAAATGAACGTATTAATTCATGTGGAAGCTTGGATACAAACCCTACGGTATCAATTAAGATAAACGGTGGATTGTTATCCTTTTGTAATCTTTTCGCTTTGGTATCGAGGGTTGCAAATAGCATGTCCTTTTCAAATACTGGGTCTGAATCATGATGTAGATAGCTAGCTAATGAGTTCATAATTGATGATTTACCGGCGTTAGTATAACCAACTAATGCGACGACTGGAATTTGTGACTTGTTTCTTTGTTTTCTTGAAACGTTTTTTTCAGCCTTAATCTTTTCGAGTTCTCTTTTGATAAATGTGATTTCATCCACCAAGCGACGTCTATCTAGTTCAAGCTTTGTTTCACCTGGACCCTTAGCGTTATAGGAGCCACCACCTTGTCTAGATAATGAATTTCCCATACCAACCAATCTTGGTAATAAATACATTTTTTGAGCAAGTGATACCTCTAGTACAGCTTCCTTAGATTGGGCACGTTCTGCAAAGATAGATAAAATTAGAAAGCTTCTATCAATGACTTGGACTTCGAGTTCTTTTTCTAGATTTTTAAGTTGTGCAGGGGATAAGGTATCATCAAAGATAACGATATCAATATCTAATACACTAATAATTGTTTTAATTTCTTGAACCTTTCCACTACCTACATAAAAGCGCGGTGAAATGGTTTTTGCGTTCTGGATAATTTTATCCTTGGTTTGAATTTGTAAAGCTAGTGCTAAATGCTCTAACTCATCTAATGACTTACTTGTTTCTTCTGTGGTCTCTTTGTAGCTTAGACCTACTAATAATGCTTGATCCATATATACCTCTTGTTTCTCTATCATCTGGATAGGCTAGACGAAAATGTCTTCTTATACTCACTGTCTAAAAGACCTTGAATTTGCCTAAGGATCAATGCGGTTATGGATTTTATTCTTACAATTTAAAATCTAATACCTTACTAATCTTCGAGGGCAAACTATACATTTAAATTTCTACGCAGTTTCATGTACATTTCAATACCTCCTCAAAATATTGGTAAATATAAGATTTCACCAACACTATCATTATAGACGTTTAACTTAAAAAACTCAATAAAGAGAAGTAATATGATTAAAAGAAATCTTTTAAAGGGATATGTTTCATTCGACATTTTATTTATTCACAATGTGTTGTTATGATATAATAGATTTAGTTAAAAGGGGTGCGATGATATGTTATTTGGAGTCGAAATATGGAAAGTTGTTGTTGATGCTTATATCGTTTGGGTCCTTGCAGTTTTCCTCGTTAAATTTTTAGTTTCGAATAAGAGAATGCTTTCTATAGCAATCACTTTTTTGTTTGTTTATCTACTCGCATTTCTTGCTAATCTTTTAGATTTACTGGTAAGCACTGTATTTTTGAATTATTTACAGGAATGGATGCCTATTTTGATGATTGTTATTATGGCTCCTGATATTAGAAGATCATTAGAAATTGTTTGGAAATCAGATTCAAGAAATGAAATGATTGTTATGGGTAGTGAAAGAACTAAACAGTCTATTATTGAAGCAGCTATGTATTTATCATCTCAAAAAATTGGTGCATTGATGACGATTGAAAAACATAATACACTAGACCAATACGCAGAACGTGCGATTATGATGAATAGTGAAGTTTCTAAGGAGCTTTTAATTAATATATTCACACCAAATACTCCATTACATGATGGAGCAGTCATTATTAGAGGAGATTTAATTGTTTGTGCTGGAGCATATTTTGTTCTATCCGATAATCAAAACTTTGAAAAAACAACGGGTTCAAGACATCGCGCTGGATTAGGTATTAGTGAAATTACAGATAGCTTAACAGTTATCGTATCAGAAGAAACGGGTAATGTTTCTATTGCTGTAGAAGGTATTATGCTTAAAATTAATGATAGAGACAAGTTGATGGAATACATCAACATGTTTATGAAATAGGAGGGAAGAATAATGTTAAAGAAAATATGGACCTTATTTTTTGAACCTCTCAAGGCTTTTGCTAATAGAAATTTAGCAGAAAAAATTTCTAATTATTTCAGTAAAAACAAATGGATGACCTATGTGATCGCATTGATTTTTACATTGATTCTTATCTTTATTGGGTATACCATACCAAATTTACTTCAAGAAATAGAGGGGTAGTCATTCATGTTACAGCATCCAATCTATCCTTTGATCATTACTTTATTTTGTCTATTTCTAGTAATCATTCAAAGTATACAATCTGAAAAAGTATTAAAAAATCGATTAATTATCGCCTTTTTTAACATTACCGTCGCAGTGATGGTTTTTGTTATTTATGAATCAATGATTATTGGAAATGAATTATATCAAACCTTATATATAGGGTTTAACTTCTTTGTCTATCTCATATTCCTGCTGATCCTTTACTCAACATTTAAGACAGCAATCCTAAAGGCTAACCATTATCAACTCTTTGTTAAGTCAATAAAAAACAGTAGATGGAATGCTTATTATGTTGTTGATGCTAGAGAAAGAATTAAGGATATGTCTTCAAGCTTACTCCATGAATTAAACCTTGAAAAGGAAGATATCATTGGCAAGAAATTTTTTAGCGTTTTAAATAAATCGATTCGTTTTACAAAGATGAATGGACAAGAAATTAACAATAGAGCACTAGAAAATTATTACATCACCTATAAGGAAAATGCGAAGCCAGGAGATTCCGAAGTCCAAGAATTAACATTCTTAAACTTTGATGGTAACCCAGTTATTCTTCATATGGTTATGCAGCCTGTCTATGCCTTAGGTAAATATAAGGGAAGAATTTGCGTTGGTGAAAAGAAGACAGATTTCGACTTACTCGCTGTTGAAAAAGAATTAAATGAAAGAAGCACTGAGCTTGAAAGCATTCGTCATAAATTTATAGCAACTCTTGAAATTAGTGAAGAAGGTTTATTTTATATAGACCTAGATGAAAGAACAATTTGGGCAAGTGATGCACTTGTTCACATGCTTTCTCTACCAGGAAACACACTAGACCTAACCGATTTTAGAAGAATGATTGAAGCAGAGGATTTAAAGAAGTATTTAGCCTTATTGGGCGATTTAACAATGACAAAGAAACAATATTCAACCTCATATCGTATCATGGTCAATGGTAGATACATGTGGTTTAAAGAAAAGGGTAAACGCTTATTTGAGGATCAACACAGTGCTGTAATCATGGGTACGTTAAATCCAATGAAGACGAAGCATTATCTAGCTAGTAATATTGATGAGCTTGACAGATTAAAGGATCATAATGATATGCTAGTCTCAATGAATAAGCTATTTAAGGATAATAGATATTTTCAACTTGTTTTAATTCGTTTAAAAAATATGCCAAAGATTAACCAAACTCAAGGTAGAGAAATTGGGAATATGCTGATGGCTGAGTATATCAAAAAATTAAGAACGACTTTCGTAACTGAAAGTGGAGATATTTTTAGAGTCTCTGGTATTGAATTTGCGATCACGATTACAGATCCAAGAAAGATGGATGTACTTGCAAATGGAATTAAGTCCAATAGAACATTCTTAAATCTTGTGATGCAATATGGTTCTATATCTGTAGAGCTTGAAGTGTTTGCTGGAATCGCGATTGGTGGTAGTGATGCACATGATGAGCATAAGCTATACCAAGCAGCAAATCAAGCCTTAACCATTTCAGAAAACCCACAGTTTAATACCCACGGATGTTACTATAAGGATATTGCGTCATGACGAAGAGTGAAATAAGAAAGCTGATGTTTGAAAAAAGAAATCAGATGAGTCTTATTGATTTAAGAAATTCAAGCGAAGAAATAATTAAGCAAATCCAAAAAAATCTATATTATCAACAATCAACTTTAGTAGCCATTTTTTATCCAATGGAAAAAGAAGTGAATCTACTAGGCTTACTTAATGATGAAAAGAGATTTTGTTTTCCAAAGGTAACCAAGGAAGGTCTTCATTTCTATCAATATGATCCAAATCAATCATTTGTTAAAAGTAAGTTTGGTGTGATGGAACCAGAGGGTGGATTAATTGTTGATGACGAAATCGACTTTATGTGTGCACCAGCACTCGCTATTTCAAAGGATTTATATAGAGTAGGCTATGGTAAAGGTTATTACGATCATTTTCTTTCAAACCATAGACCGAAGCATGTCGTAGGTGTTATATTTAAGTTTCAAGAACTCAATGAGTTGCCATATGATTCATACGATCAAAAATTAGATCACTACATCAAGGGGTAATTATGAACACAGCCTTAATCGTTGCTGCTGGTACAGGTAGCAGGGCACAGCTTAATCAATCCAAGATTTTATATAAGGTCAACGGTAAACCATTATTTCTATATTCTGTAGAATTGTTTTTGTCATTGGGCCATCAAATCATTTTAGTGGTTTCCAAGGAAGACATCAATGAAATCAGAAAATATGTTACAGACGAAATAAAGCTCGTTTTAGGTGGTAAGACTAGAGGAGAAAGTGTGATGAACGGCTTAAGAGAAGTTCAAACACCCTATGTCTTTATCCATGACGCAGCTAGACCTCTAATCACCAAGCAAGCAGTTATGGAAATTGAAAAAGTTCTGCAATTTCAGGATGCTGTTTTATTAGCAGAAAAACTAACATCAGCATTGAAGAAGTATAATGATAAGGATTTAACCTCGATGAATCGAGATGATTTCATCTTAGCTCAAACTCCTCAAGCATTTTTAACTGAAAAGATTCGCTATGCGTATATAAGAAATGACAAGGACTATGTTGATGATGTCTCCCTATATCAAGCATTCTATCCAGAAGATAAGGTGAAGGTTGTCATCAATACAGAACCAAACACTAAAGCAACCTACCCACAGGATTTTTCATATATTCAAATGATTTTAAAGGAAAGGGATGAAAATTTGAGAATCGGACATAGTTTTGATATCCATCAACTTGTTGAAAATAGACCCTTAATACTTGGAGGTATTCAAATACCCTTTGAAAAAGGTTTACTTGGACATAGCGATGCAGATGTTTTACTACATGCAATTGCAGAAGCAATGCTTGGTGCACTCGCTCTAGGCGATCTCGGCTCATTCTATCCAGATACTGATCCTGCATACAAGGATATAGATTCAAAAAGAATATTAAAGGAAACTTATGATTTGATTAGACAAAAGGGCTATGAAATTGGTAATATAGATGCGACTGTTTATGCAGAACTACCAAAGCTTAACCCCCACATCAAAAATATAAAAGAAAACATCAGTAAGCTCTTAACAATCAGAGACGATCAAATTTCAGTGAAAGCAACCACCTATGAAAAGATGGATGCAATCGGTGAACAAAAAGCAATCGCCTCCGAAGCAGTGGTTCTACTGAAGAAGGTGTAATTATGATTATAGATACAGATTTTGGACAATTCGAATTGATTAAAAACCATCGTGAAGCTTTTGATCTTGTAAAGTTCAATGAGCGATATGTAGATGTCGCATTCGACAGATATACATACTTAGTAGGAGATATGTCATCCTCTATGCTTCGTATTAAAGGATTCAATTCAGACCCTAAAAGTCCTAATGGATACAAAAGAATTCCTGATTATTTAAATGAATCCTGCAATATGAATTGTGGGCATTATGTGTTAAAAAGAGTAAAACCTGCAACAACTGATTAAATCGTTTGATGTAACACTCTAAATGATATATACTATGTATGATAAAGGAACGGTGAACAAAATGGATGATACAAAACAACAAGTTTTAGACTTGATTCATAAGGTTAGACCTTATTTACAAAGAGACGGTGGAGACATTGAAGTCATCAATGTTGAAGATGGAATCGTCTATGTTAAGATGCTTGGAGCATGTGATGGATGTATGGCTTTAGACGTGACCTTGAAACAAGGTATTGAAACCATGCTTCTAGAAAATGTACCTGGTGTGATTGCTGTAGTAACTGTAGACTAAAATTAACGACCGTTTGGTCGTTTTTTTGCATAAAAAGAAATCAAAAATAAAAAAGAGGTGACTGATTATGAATAGAAACATTGGTTTAGTTGTAGATTCTACATTTGGATTAGACAAAAAATACGCAAAAGAAAATCACATTACAGTTGTTCCCCTAAAGGTTATTATTGACGATAAGGAATATGTGGATGGGGAAATAGCACCTGAAATTATTAATCAAGCGCTTTATGATAAAAGAGACATAAAAACCAGCCAACCCTCTCCTGAACAGTTCATTAGAGCCTACGAAGAACAACTAGAAAAATTTGATTACGTAATTTGTATGACGATATCCAAATCGTTATCAGGCACATTTAATAGTGCAAATCTAGGAAAAACAATTTTAGAAAACGAGAATATTTATGTTGTTGATTCAGAATCAAATATCAATGGTGCAGCTTATTTAGCTGAAAAGCTGATTGAGTATTTAGATGAAGGACATCATATTTCAGATGCATTAGGGTACCTAGAAAAAATTAAAGAAAAAGGCTCACTTGTGTTTACTGTAGACAATTTACAATATTTAGTTAAAAGCGGAAGAATCAGTAAAGTCCAAGCAGTCATTGGAAATGTATTAAAAATTAAACCTATCTTAAGATTTGAACGTGGTGTTTTAGGACTTGAGTCTAAGGTTAGAGGCTTTAATAACGTCATTGCATATCTGGTTAAAGAAGTTCATCAAATAATTGAAAATGGTAAGGCAATTGTACGTATTGCTTATGTCGATAAGAGTGTTGAAGCGAAAATGCTTGAACACGAAATATATCAGATTGGTGAAAATGTTTCAGTTAAAATTACAGGCATTATTTCTCCAGTTGTATCCGCTCATGTCGGGCCTGGTGGACTAGGAATCTATCTAACACTAGCATAACGCAAGGAAACTTGCGTTTTTTTCTTATATTCATGGATGAAATCTAAAATATGATATAATGTGTACGAGGTTTTTGGATATGAATATAAATGATCAAATTGTATGTAAAATAACTGGTATACAATCTTATGGAGTCTTCGTTACCTACGAAGGCTATTCTGGTCTTATACACATCTCTGAAATCTCTGATCAGTTTGTCTCATCTATTGAAGAGATATTATGTGTTGGAGACGAAATAGGTGTTGTTATTCTAGAGATCGATGAAGAAAACAAGAGATTAAAGCTCAGCTATAAACAAGCAAATCCGATTCATCCTAAAATATCAAAGATGGTAAAAATTAAAATAGGATTCCATTCGTTGGCGAAAGCTTTACCGCATTGGATCGAAAAAACAAAGAAATAGAGGAAAATAAACTATGGCACACATCGAATTAAATTTAAGTGACGTGCGCTCTTTTTTGAGTGCACAACCAGAATCACTACAAAAGAAAGTCAATGAAGTACACAAAATGATTCATGATAAAACAGGATTAGGTAATGAATACCTTGGATGGTTAGATTTACCTAAAAATTATGACAAAGAAGAATACAAAAGAGTACTTGATGCAGCAAAAAGAATTAGAAAACAAAGTCAAGTTCTAGTTGTTATCGGTATTGGTGGTTCATATTTAGGTGCTAAAGCAGGACTTGAATTCTTAAATGTACCATTTAAAAAGAATAAGTTAGAAATTGTATTCGCCGGTCATCATATGAGCGGCTCATATTTAGCTAAGCTTGTTGAATATTTAAAAAATAAGAAATTCTCAATCAATGTCATTTCAAAATCAGGAACTACTACAGAACCAGCAATCGCATTCCGAATTCTAAAAAAAGAATTAGAAGAACGTTATGGTAAAGATGGTGCTAGAGAAAGAATTTATGCAACAACGGATAAGAAAAGAGGAGCACTTTATACTGTTTCAAAAGAAAATGGCTATGAAATGTTTGTTATTCCTGATGATGTTGGTGGAAGATTTTCAGTATTAACTCCAGTTGGATTATTACCACTTGCTGCTCAAGGAATCAATACAAAGCAAATTCTAAAGGGTGCACTAGATGCTTATAAGAGATTTTCTAAGCCTAATTTAGCGAATAATGAAGCTTATTTATACGCAGCAACACGTAACCTTTTATATACATCTGGTAAAAAGATTGAAATGCTTGTTGGATATGAACCAAACCTATTATTCTTAAACGAATGGTGGAAACAATTATTTGGTGAATCTGAAGGTAAGGATCATAAAGGCTTATTTGTAGCCTCTGCAGGATTTTCGACAGATCTTCACTCACTAGGTCAATATATTCAAGAGGGTGAACGTCATTTATTTGAAACTGTGATTCAAGTATCAAATACAGGTGATGATGTTATGGTTCCAGAAGAAGAAAATGATTTAGATGAATTGAACTATTTAAAGGGTAAACCACTATCATTTGTCAACGCTCAAGCGCTTAAGGGGACAATGATGGCTCACAATGATGGAGAAGTACCTAATATCTTATTAACTATCCCAACATTTGATGCATATACATTTGGATACTTAGTTTATTTCTTTGAAAAGGCTTGCGCAATGTCAGCTTATTTGATTGATGTCAATCCATTCAATCAACCAGGAGTTGAAGCTTACAAGAAAAACATGTTTGCTTTACTAGGTAAAAAAGGATACGAAGACATATTAAAGTAGGAAATTTGAATGAAAATTAAAAAGACATATTCAGAACATGAAACCGAAGCTCTAGGCTATGAGCTTGGTTTACTGCTCAGAAATGAACCTAAGATAGTTATCTTACTCGATGGCGATCTAGGTTCAGGAAAAACTACATTCACTAAAGGACTAGCTAGAGCTATTGGCGTAACAGAAATCGTCAATAGCCCTACTTATACCATTATGAAGAAATATAAGACACCAGATCGTCTTAAAGTGCTATATCATCTAGATTTATATAGACTTGAAGGTGTTGGAAGTGATTTCGATTTAGAGGAATATATCGATGGCTTAGGGATGATCGTTGTTGAATGGCCATACCAGGCAGAGGAACTCCTACCTAAGGATTATTTATTAATCCAAATTAAGAAATTAGGAATATCAGAAAGAGAGTTTACATTGAAGTGTGTCGGTCATCCTTGTAAACGAGCGGTGCAATTTATATGAAAACATTATTTTTTGATGTCTCAACCAATGTCATGTATGTCGGATACGCTAAGGATGATATCCTAGTGGATTTTTCGATTCGAATTGCGCAAAGAGATCATGCAAAATATTTGGTTGACCGAATTGACTCTGTATTAAAGAGAAACAAATTAACTCTAGATATGATTGATGAAGTCATTATTGGATATGGACCAGGATCATATACAGGAATTAGAATTGCTGTTGTTGTTGGAAAAATGCTTGCATACACTAAGAATATCAAACTTAAAATTATTAGTAGTCTATATTTCATGACCTCAGGCTATGAGGGAAAAGTAGCTGCATTAATTGATGCGAGACGTGGCTATGTATTTTGTGCAATCTATGATGGAGATAAAGTGATATTAGAGGATTCCTATAAAAAATTATCTGAGCTATCACTAGATGAAAGATATAGAAATGCTCAAACCATTTTTATTGACGATAGAAGCTTTGAAATCAATCCCAAAAAGATTAGAGTACATTCTACATTGGTAGAAAATCCTCACGATCTCGTACCTAATTACTTAAGAAAAACAGAAGCGGAAACCAATCATGATCAGAAAAGCAACCATTAACGATATACCCTATTTAGTAAAAATAGAAAAGCTTGTTTTTGAGCAATCACTGGGTGAGGATTTTTTGTATGATGAGTTTATCTTAAACCCATTTGCACATTATTTTGTTTATGAAAAGAATAAGGATATTATTGGATACATCGGATTTCGTGCAATTGATAAAGAGTCTGAAATGATGAATTTTTGTGTGCATCCAGAATATCAATCACAGGGTATCGGATCAGAAATTTTAGAATATGCCATTCAATACTTGAAGGATTTAAAGGTTAAAACGATTTTATTAGAGGTAAGAAAAAGCAATAAAAAAGCTCAAGCCGTTTATGAAAAATATGGCTTTAAAGAGTCTCATGTCAGAAAAAATTATTATGGGTCTGAGGACGCATATGTCTATATAAAGGAGGTGTAGTTCATGATTATACTTGCAGTTGAATCATCATGTGATGAATCGAGTGTTGCTATTGTAGAGGATGGTAAAAAAGTTTTATCTCATATTATCCTATCACAAATTGATATTCACGCAGTCTATGGCGGAGTGGTTCCGGAAATCGCTTCAAGAAACCATGTTGTTCATATGACAAGAGTATTTGAACAAGCATTAAATGATGCGAATCTTACACCAAAAGATATTGATTTAGTTGCGGTTACAAAAGGACCTGGATTAATTGGATCTCTACTTGTTGGAATCAATGCAGCAACTACATTTGCATTTGCACATTCTATTCCTTTGATAGGAGTCAATCACCTACATGGTCATATTTATGCAGCAAATATAGATAATGAGATTAAGTTTCCTGCATTAGCACTTTTAGTCAGTGGGGGACATACAGAATTAATCTATATGAAGAATCACATGGATTATAAGCTACTTGGAACAACCCTCGACGACGCAGTAGGTGAAGCCTATGATAAGGTCGCTAGAACATTAGGTTTATCCTATCCAGGTGGACCAATTGTTGATAAGCTTGCCCATGAGGGAAAGGACACATATAACCTCCCTAGACCATTTTTAGATAGAGAAGCATATAACTTCAGCTTCTCCGGTTTAAAGAGTGCTGTCATCAACCTCGTGCACAACGCAGCTCAAAGAGATGAAGAGATAAGAATCAATGACATGTGTGCATCCTTTCAAGCAAGTGTATTGGATGTAATTATCGAAAAGACTAAGCATGCATCAGAATCCTTTGATATCAAGCAAATTATTATTAGTGGTGGAGTTGCAGCAAATAAAGGATTAAGAAATAGAATCTTCAATGAAATCCCAAATAAAGAGATCATTATTCCTAAAATGGAGTATTGCACAGATAACGCAGCAATGATTGGTGCAGCAGCATATCACCAGTATTTAATAGAAGGAGCACTACCTAATTACTTGCTAGGTGGAGAGTCTACATTGAATATCGAAAACAAATAACCTTTTAGTGGTTATTTTTTTTAATTGCTTTACATTTCATTGAAATAACTCTAAATTATGTGAAAATCGTATTCTATATAGAATAATAAAAAAAGGTATATAATGTATACCAAGCAATGTTTCATATATCATTCAAAAAGAATGCGAAAATATTGTGTTTTATTTAGTAAAAGAATAATATAAGATTAACAAGGGAGTGATTTATATGAAGTTTTTGTTTAAATTGATTGTACTACCTATTTTATCGATTGTTGCTATTCCCCTTATTTTACTTGCTGTGATGTATAAGAGTGTCGATATTCCTATCGAAGATTTCGAAGGAACGACAGGAATGCCATTATCACAAATGATAGAAGATGAAATGGATGCATTTTTAGTGAATCCAACATCAACATCTGCTTTAAACTTAAGTATTGCTCAAAAAGATGCGAACGCTATGTTAAAGGCTCAATTTCTTGATTTAAACGCAGAATACTTAGATGAAAATGCCGACGATGACAAGAGATATTACGTTTTAAAAGAAGAGTATTATGGATATCAAGGATCTTGGGTAAGATTTAAGGATAATACTGTTGAAATTGAATCCGGTGCCCATGTATTTGCTGGAGGATTCACCTACAAAACAAGATTATTAATTAGCTTTAATTTAACTGTTGATACAGATGAAATTGTTTTAAAGCTTGATAAGCTAACTATTGGTAATATGCCACTTGCTTGGACATTCTCAACTGCAAGCTGGATTGCTGAAAAGGTAACAGGACAAGACATCAAGGGATTAATTGATGATCAACTTGGTGGACTTGCTACATTTGATGCAGTGAAAAGAGAAGTTAGAATTGATGTAGATACTGCATTAGAACAAATGATGAGTGAAGATCCTCAAAGTTTAGCACTCATTAAATCCTTATTGGCTTTTGTTGAAGAAAATGATTTATTAGAAATCGGATTTAGTGATGGAGAATTTGGTGCAGACCTAAATCTTGGTAAGACTGTTGATAATTCTGCTGTATTCGAATTACAGACTGCAGATAAGATTATTAATGATGCTCATTTACAATCTATTCTTGCATCTAAAGCAAGCGCAATGATTTTCTCAACCCTAGGTTCAGAAAATCCAACACCATTTATTGATTTGGACCAATTCACGTTGAACCGAGTATTTGAATACTTTATGAGAGATGGACAAACGTCCCCAGGCGTTCTACAGGAAAGTCCAATATTAGAAAAATATACAATGAAGGCCTATGTTCCTTATGTCACTATTGCTGGTGGCTTTGTAGTCAATGTGCCAATTACCATTGAAGATACAGCGAATCCAGGTAATAAGTATCAAACCATTATTAAAATTGATGCTACCCCTGAGGTTTCTGGTAATGACTTAAGAATTGTGTTAAACACACTTGCAGCTGGTGAGGTTACTCTAGGCAACGAGCATATTGGAAACATCCTAACTGTGTTAGGTGATGACAATGGATTTATTGTTGATGGTGCATTTGTTATTGAAAACTTTGATGAACAAATGAATGCTGCGGGTATGAGCATTCAGTCAGTTGCTGTAACAAGCAATGCATTAAGACTTTATGTTTCCTTAAATGACAGTATTCCCATTGCAGATATTCAAGAAGCTGTTCAAGATGTTTTAAATGCTATTGCAGATAATCCTAATTATCCACCAGAATTAAATGATGCAATTAACGATGTTCTAGATTCATTATTAGACCCTGAAGTGGATACTGAAGAAGCGGTTGCTAATTTGGTTGCTCAAATGGAAAATCTAACGGATGAAGAACAAGAACTGTTGTACAATGATTTAATTGCAGCATTTGAAGATACTGATTTAGATTATGAAGATTTATTTAATATAGTGCCATAATATATTATAACTACAAGAATCGGTTGAAATCATCAACCGATTTTTTTGTTCGCTCCTTGTAGTTTCTACTAAAGTAGCATATAATATTAAAGACAATGAGGTGAAATTATGGAAAACACATCCAATTTTATTAAAACCATCATCGAAGCAGATTTAGCAAGTGGAAAACACAAGGAAATTATCACAAGATTTCCACCAGAACCTAATGGATTCTTACATATTGGGCACGCAAGAGCAATCATAACTGATTTCGAAAGTGCTACACAATATGGGGGATACACAAACCTACGCTACGATGATACCAATCCAAGTAAAGAAGACGATATTTACGTTAAGGCTATTTTAGATGACATTCGTTGGTTAGGATATGAACCAAAGAACGTTTTTTTCGCATCCGATTATTTCGAGGAGATGTATGAACGCGCAATTATCTTAATTAAAAAAGGCTTAGCATATGTAGATCATACTCCAGCAGATGTAATGGCTAAGGAACGCGGAAATATTAATACTCCAGGTAAGGAATCACAATATAGAAATAGAAGTGTTGAGGAAAACCTTGAGCTATTTAAAATGATGAGAGATGGAAAGTTCAAGGAAGGCGAATGCGTCCTAAGAGCTAAGATTGATATGTCTAGCCCAAATATGAATATGAGGGATCCAGCATTATATCGTATTAGCTTTGCTGAGCATCATAATACAGGTAAAAAATGGTGCATCTATCCAATGTATGACTATGCGCATCCATTAGAAGACGCTATTGAAGGAATTACACATTCTTTATGCTCCCTAGAATTTGAAGATCATAGACCTTTATATGACTGGGTAGTTAGAGAAACTGAAATGCCTAAGGTTCCAAGACAGATTGAATTTGGTAGATTATCGATTGAAAATACAATCATGAGTAAAAGATATTTAAGAGAACTTGTAGAAACCAATAAAGTCATTGGCTGGGATGACCCAAGAATGCCAACACTTTCAGGTCTTAGACGTAGAGGGTATACTCCAGAATCAATCCGTGCATTTATTTTATCTACAGGCTTATCTAAGGTGAATTCTACAGCAGGTAATGATATGTTAGAGGCAGCAGTTCGTGATGATTTAGCCCTGAAGGCGAAGCGTGTCATGGCTGTAATTCATCCTTTGAAGGTTACCTTAACTAATTATCCAGAAGGTAAAATTGAATATTTTGATGTTTTATTTAATCAAGACAATGAAGAACTTGGTTCAAGAAAGATTCCTTTCTCAAGAAATCTATATATTGAAGCTGATGATTTTCTTGTCACAAAACCAAACAATAAGTATAAGAGACTTGCACTAAATGAAGAAGTTAGACTATTCCACGCCTATTTCATTAAAGCGAATGAAGTTATCTGTGATAAAGATGGAAAAGTTATCGAAATTCTAGCAACCTATGATGAAAATACCCGTTCGGGATCTGGATTTAACGAAAGAAAACCAAATGGAACCATTCATTATGTTGAAGCGACTCGTGCAAACAAAGCTAAGCTCAATTTCTTTGGTCCAATGATTACTGGTGATGAGGATTTAGACCTTCTTGAGAGATTCAATAATGATTCCTGGAAGGTAGAAGAAGGTTTTGTAGAAGAATCACTTAAGGACACAAAGCCACAAGATAAGTATCAATTCATGAGAAATGGATATTTTAATGTTGATTTAGAATCCAAGAAAGGACATCTCGTCTTTAATGAGATAGTTCCACTCAAGAGTTCGTACAAATAATGAAAGTTGGTGCGCCATGAACTGGCTAGCTACTTTAAATGAATCTCAGTTAAAAGCGGTCATCCACAAAGGTGGTCCGCTTTTTGTTGTTGCCGGAGCAGGTACAGGTAAAACAAAAACATTAACATCTAGAATTGCCTATTTGATTATGAATGGTGTTGAGCCTCATAAAATACTTGCTGTAACATTTATGAATAAAGCAGCTAGAGAAATGAAGCACCGTGTTGTAGAAATGACAGGACCTCATGCAATGAGTGTTTGGTTATATACATTTCACGCCTTTGGCTTACAAATATTAAGAAGACATATTGCTGAATTATCCTATGGCTATCGTCCTAACTTTAATGTTATTGATGAAGATGATGGTAAAAAAATCATTCAAGATCAAATTAAAGATTTAGGGCTTGATACAAAAATGTTTTCTATCAAGCTTTTAAAAAATCTATTTTCATTATATAAAAGTAGAAGAATGGAAGAGTTTGAAAGAACAGATGAAGAAAAGATATTTAAGAGATATCAACAATATTTAAGAGATAATCAATTGCTTGATTTTGATGATTTACTGTTATATACGCTTGAGCTTCTTGAGGATTACAAGGCAGTTAGAGAATTTTATCAATATCACTTTAAGCATGTTTTAGTTGATGAGTTTCAGGATACCGATGCTATTCAATATAAAATTCTAAAAATTTTAGGTACTGTTCATAAAAATGTTTTTGTTGTTGGTGACCCGGATCAATCGATTTATTCATTCCGCGGAGCGAACTACGAGAACGCAAGATTATTTCTTAAGGATTTTGATGCTGAGCAAATCGTTTTAGATCAAAACTACAGATCAACCAATCAAATATTAAGAGCAGCAAATCAATTAATTAACTATAATTTCAATAGACCACAGGCTAAAAATTTAGAGAGTGATTTAGGAATAGGTGAAGCACCTATTTATCATCATGCACAAAATGATATCAGAGAATCATTTTTTGTTGTTAACGAAATTAGAAGATTAAAAAACTTAGGATATCAGTATGATGATATGGCAGTTTTATATAGAAATAATGCATTATCTAGACTCTTTGAAGAGGCTTTAATTAAAGAAGGAATTCCTTATATTATTTATGGAGGTATATCCTTTTATGAAAGAAAAGAAATCAAGGATGCTCTTGCATATATTAGAATCGTCATCGATCCATCACTAGATTTTTATTTCAAAAGAATTGTAAATGTTCCAAAAAGAAGCATTGGTTTAGTCAGTATTCAAAAGCTAGAACAACGTGCAAAAGAGTTAGGTGTCTCAATGTTTGAAGCAATAGACTATACCGATTTAACACCAGCTGCTAAAAATAGTTTATTTGAGTTCAAACAGCTTATTAATGAAATGAATCAAGACTTTAACGACTTAGTGGATTTATCACAAATTATGCCTTATCTCATGGCGAAAACAAAATATATCGATATGCTAAGAGCTGAAGATAATGAAATCGCAGACGATAGAATTGATAACCTTAAGGAGCTTCAAAACGTATTCACAAGAGGTGATATGTATTATGAGGGATCCTTCATCGAAAAGCTTACACAGCAGCTAGATCAGATTGCACTCTATAGTGATCAGGATCAAGACCTAGATGATTTTGACCATGTAAAGCTAGCGACCTATCACCAGGTTAAGGGACTAGAATTTAAGGTTGTCTTTATGGTGGTTATGGAAGAAAATATTTTTCCAAGTGACAGGTCCTTAATGAGTTCTACTGAGCTAGAAGAAGAAAGAAGAGTCGCGTATGTGGGAATCACAAGAGCGAAGGAAAAACTATATTTTAGCTATGCAGATCAACGCATGGTTTATGGTTCAATGCGCTATAGCTATCCTTCTAGATTTATTCAAGAATCTAGAGTGAAGCTGGATCAACCTAAAACGATTTATGATGGAGATCAAGTCTCTCATTTATTAAAGACAGGAGACAAGGTTGAACATAATGTATTTGGATTAGGAGTTGTCATTTCAGTCGATGAGGATATAGCAACCATCGCATTTGGAATGCCACATGGAATTAAAAAGATTTTAGAAAGTCACCCAGCCCTAAGAAAACAAAGAAAATAGAAGCTATTTGCTCTATTATAAGTAGGGTGATCAAATGATATTAAATGATGAACAAAAGAAAGTGGTCTACTCCAATGAACCCTTTCTTTTTTTACTTGCTGGAGCAGGATCTGGTAAAACTAGAGTCGTTGTTGAAAGAATTAAATATTTAATTAGCCAAGGCGTTATGCCAGATAAAATACTAGCAATTACATTTACTAGAAAGGCATCCTTTGAAATGAAGGAAAGAATTGATAATAAAGAAGTTCATGTGCATACCTTCCATCAGTTTTGTTATCTTAAGTTAATCGACTATTATAAAGAATCCTTTAAGCTGGCAAATGAGGAGATAGAGCCATTTTCTAGAGAAGAACTACTAGAAATATCGAAGCATAAGAATAACTTATATCTATCCAAAAGACCTAAAAAATTTATTGAATATCAGAATTATTTAAAGAAAAATGGGCTAAAGGACTTCGATGATTTGATTTTAGGTGTGTATTTCAAGATAAAGGGTAAAAATCACGCCTTTAGCTATCAATATATCTTTATTGATGAGTTTCAAGACACAAACCATCTTCAGTACAGCCTACTTAAAGAACTCATCAAAAAAGATACAAAAGTACTTGCAGTAGGAGACCCTGATCAATCCATTTATAGGTTTAGAGGGGCGGACTCAAAAATCATTTTTTTATATGTCAAAGACTATCACGCAAAATTATACACATTATCTACAAACTACAGATCTAGAAGAACTATTCTAGAGCACGCTAATCGCTTAATTGTGCGAAATAATAGAAAGTACAAGAAGGAGTTAACACCGACAAACGTAGAGAATACCCATGTTTATAACTTACATTTTAGTACCGAAAAAGAGGAGGCTATTTTAATCACAAATTTAATAAAACTTTTCAAAAGTCATCAAATCAAAGATGAAGAAATAGCTATCCTTTATCGAAACCACAGTCGTGCATTTGAGCTCATTCAACACTTGCACTATAGTCATATTTCATATCAAACCTATGATGACTCCAATGAAGAAGAAAAAATTGGTGTTCAGCTATTAACCATTCATAAAGCAAAGGGCTTAGAATTTGACGCAGTCATCATTATTGGATTAGAGCATGGCATCCTCCCATCCATAAAAAATCATAGCTATATGGAATTAGAAGAGGAAAGAAGATTGATGTTTGTTGCAATGACTCGAGCTAGACACTTTCTATATTTTTCAAGTGTTAAAAAAAATGGCGATAACCACACTTTCACATCATCTCAATTTATTTCTGAAAGTGGGACAAAAACCATCCCAGGAAGAAGTATTAATGATATAATATCATTGGGTGATTTCAATGGACGCAAAGCTAAGAATTCAAGAATTGATTCAAATCATTAACCAAGCAAATCATGATTATCATACAAAAGACCAACCAACAATTACCGATTTTGAATACGATAAACTCTTGCATGAATTAATTGATTTAGAAACAAAATATCCTAACTATAAACAAACAGATTCACCATCGGAAAAGATTGGTGGAGTTGTTTTAGATGGATTTCAAAAGGTTACGCATGCCGTACCGATGATGAGTCTTTCGAACGTTTTTAACAATGAAGAATTAGATGCATTTGATGAACGTATTCGAAAGGTTGTTCAAAATTATAGCTATGTTACAGAACTTAAAATAGATGGTCTTGCAGTCAGTCTCACCTATAAAAATGGTGAGTTTTTACGTGCAGCAACTAGAGGTAATGGAGTAGTTGGTGAGGATGTAACAAGCAATGTGAAAACAATTAAATCACTTCCCCTAAGACTAACTGAACCTATTGATATTGAAGTGCGTGGTGAAATTTATATGCCACACAAGAGCTTTAAAAAATTGAATGAAGAACGTTTGAGCCTAGATGAACCACTATTTGCTAATCCTAGAAATGCAGCTGCGGGAACGATACGTCAGTTGGATGCGAAGGTTGTAGCAAGTAGAAATTTAGATATCTTTTTATATACAATTGTTGATGCATCAAAATATGTGAACTCACAAATGGAGGTTCTCGCATATCTTCAGAAATTAGGATTCAAGGTCAATTTAAACTATCACCATGTCAAAGATATGGATCTATTAAAATCTAAAATTAATGAATATGATTTGCTAAGAAAGAAGCTATCCTATGATACGGATGGTGTCGTCATTAAAGTCAATGAATTTTCATTACTGAATATGATTGGATATACATCAAAGTTTCCAAAATGGGCAACTGCCTATAAATTCCAAGCAGAACAAGTTGAAACCATTTTAAAGGATATCACCTTCCAAATCGGTAGAACCGGAGTCGTTACTCCAGTTGCTGAATTAGAGCCAGTGCTTGTCTCAGGATCTACAGTATCTAGAGCAACACTTCATAACGAAGATTATATTTTAACTAAGGATATTCGTATAGGAGATTATGTCATTGTTCATAAGGCTGGAGAAATTATTCCAGAGGTTTTAAATGTAGTTTTAGAAAAGAGAAAGAATCAAACTCCATTTGAGATGAGAAGTGATTGTCCTGTATGCTTATTCCCATTAATTAGAAAACCAGGAGAAGCAGATCATTATTGTAGCAATCCTGATTGCCCTGGAAAAAATATTAATCAACTAATCCATTTTTCAAGTCGAGTAGCAATGGATATTGATACACTTGGTGAACGCGTTGTAGAAATCTTTCATGAGCTAGGATATTTAAATAACATTCCTGATATTTATAAACTGCATCAATTTAAGGATGAGTTAAAAGAAATTCCTGGATTTGGGGACAAAAAGGTTGATAAGCTAATGGAAGCTATCAACAATTCAAAGAATCAAACACTAGATAAGCTTTTATTTGGCTTAGGCATTAAGCATGTTGGAGCGAAGGTCGCTAAGACACTCGTCAAATATTATTCAACCATGGATGAATTAATGCATGCGAACTATGAGGATTTACTAGAGATTAATGAAATTGGTGAAATGATTGCTCAAAGTATTGTTACTTATTTTAGCAATCCTACAAATAGAGATTTGATTAACGATCTCAAATCTCTTGGTTTAAATATGGTATTTGAAAAAGAAAGTGTATTAGAGCACGCATTCAATGGCAAAACCATTGTCCTAACAGGCAAACTCAATATCTTTTCTAGAGACCAAGCATCAGATATTATCGAAAAATTAGGTGGCAAAGTTTCTTCATCCGTATCAGCGAAGACTGATCTTTTAGTCGCTGGTGAGGATGCAGGATCAAAGCTTAAAAAAGCAAATGAGCTTGGCATTAAAGTAATTGACGAGGAAGAATTCAAGGTGATGATTGATGGACTTTATTAAAGTACACGGAGCTAGAGAAAATAATTTACAAAATATAGATATTGATATCCCAAAAAATAAACTCGTTGTCATGACGGGTATTTCAGGTAGTGGTAAGAGTTCTCTTGCCTTCGACACACTCTATCAAGAGGGTCAAAGAAGATATATGGAATCCCTATCAGCCTATGCTAGACAATTCCTAGGTAACTTTGAGAAACCCGATGTTGATAAAATCGAAGGGTTATCCCCATCGATTTCAATTGACCAAAGAACTACCTCAAATAATCCAAGATCAACAGTAGGAACTGTCACAGAGGTTTATGATTATTTAAGACTACTGTACGCAAGAGTAGGAACTCCATATTGTCCTGGAACTGATGAACCATTAACTAAACAATCTATAGAAGAGATGACACTACGCGTTCTAAGTCTAAAAGAGGGCTCTAGAGTTTTAATTATGAGTCCTGTTATTGAAAGACAAAAGGGAGCGCACCAAAGAATTGCAAATCAATATATGAAGGAAGGATTTACTAGAGCATATATTGATGGTACTCAGGTTTTACTTGAGGAATTGCCAGAGCTTGATAAAAATAAGAATCATGACTTTTATTTAATCATTGATCGTTTAATTATTAAGGACGGACTTAGAAGTCGTTTATATGATGCTCTAGAGCTTGCAACTAAACTAGCAGGAGGAAGAGCCAAGGTATTAGTTGATGATCAAGTGATGCTATCATTTTCTCAAAACTATTCTTGTGGGGATTCAGATTTTACAATTCCTGAATTAGAGCCAAGACTATTTTCATTTAATACACCTATCGGAGCTTGTCCTTACTGTAATGGTTTAGGATTAAAGCTTGAAGTCTCTGAGGATTTAATCGTTGATCCTACAAGAAGCCTACTCGATGGTGGATTGATACCTTATAAAAATAACGATTCAGAAAACTTAAACTCATTAATGCTTGAGCAGTTATGTGCACATTACAAAATAGATATGGATAAACCTATTAATGAGCTAGATCCTAAGCATTTGAAAATGGTTTTATATGGTACACATGAAAAGATTCATTATCGTTTAAAATCATCCTCGGGACGAGTGCATGAAAAGCTAGATAATTATGAAGGCTTAATTGTAAATTTGACTAGAAGATATAGAGAAACCACATCAGAATGGATTCGCACATGGATAGAATCCTTTATGTCAGAAAGCGAATGCCCTCAATGTCATGGAGCAAGACTCAATGATGCTGCTTTATCGGTTAAGATTGGTGGAAAAAATATTGATGAAGCAACTAAAACTTCAATCGATGAAACCATTGAATTCTTATCGAATGTAGAATTAAACGTTGAACAGCAACAAATTGCTAGATTAGCACTTCAAGAAATTATATCTAGATTAACATTCTTAACCGATGTTGGACTCGGTTATTTAACATTGGGAAGAGCTGCAGGCACCTTATCTGGAGGAGAGGCTCAACGCATTAGATTAGCTACTCAAATCGGATCTAAGCTTACAGGAGTACTCTATGTGTTGGATGAACCATCGATTGGTCTGCATCAAAAGGACAATCAAAAGCTTATTGATACCCTAAAGAAAATGAGAGATTTAGGAAATACTTTAGTGGTCGTTGAGCACGACCACGAAACCATGCTAGCCTCTGATTATTTAATCGATATTGGACCATTTGCTGGTAAGCATGGTGGTAAGGTTGTTGCTGCTGGAACTCCTCAGGAAGTTATGGATAATCCAAATAGCATTACCGGTCGCTACTTAAAGGGATTAGAGAAAGTTGACGTTCCTAAAAAGAGAAGAGAAGGCACAGGCCAAGATATTATGATTATGGGTGCGAGAGCAAATAACCTTAAGGATATCTCTGTATCATTCCCATTAGGTAAATTGACAGTTGTTACTGGAGTTTCTGGCTCAGGTAAATCCACATTAGTTAATGAAATTTTACTTAAAGGACTTCAGCATAAATACTATAAGACAAAGGATTTACCAGGACTTCATACTGCAATTAATGATCATAATCTAATTGATCGAGTGATTGAAATTTCTCAATCACCAATTGGTAGAACACCTAGAAGTAATCCTGCAACCTATACAGGTGTGTTTGATGATATAAGAGATTTATACGCACAAACCAATGAAGCGAAGGCTAGAGGATACCAAAAGGGTAGATTCTCATTTAATGTTAGAGGTGGACGCTGTGAGGCTTGTGGTGGCGATGGATTGAAGAAAATTTCGATGCATTTCCTACCTGATGTTTATGTACCATGTGAAGTCTGTCAAGGAAAAAGGTACAATCATGAAACCTTGCAAATTAAATATAGAGGTAGTCATATCGCAGATGTATTAGAGATGACCATTGAAGATGCATTATCCTTCTTTGAGAATCACCCAAAAATATCTCAAAAGCTTCAAACATTATTTGATGTTGGTCTAGGCTATATTACCTTAGGTCAATCAGCAACAACACTATCTGGTGGTGAAGCGCAGCGTGTGAAGCTTGCAAGTGAGCTTTATAGAAAGATTACTGCATCCTCTATTTATATACTTGATGAACCAACAACAGGTCTTCATACAGATGATGTGAAAAGATTATTAAAGGTCCTTCATAAGATTGTTGATGAAGGTGCGACGATGGTCGTTATTGAGCATAATTTAGATGTGATTAAAAATGGTGACCATATCATTGATTTGGGTCCTGAAGGTGGAGAAGCAGGCGGTAGAATCGTTGCTATTGGTACACCAGAACAAATTGCAGAAGTCAAGGAGTCCTATACAGGACAGTATTTGATAAATGCTTTAAAATGACAAAAACTAAACTATTTTTGATATAATAAACCATGTTGGGGGCTAAACATGAATCCAAACGATAAGAAGGATGAAAAAGATCCGAACAAGCTAACTGAAGAGGAACTACTTCAGCTACTTGAAGAATTGAAAAAACGTAAGAAATCAAAAAGAGTATCGGTTACTCTTGGTTTCATGTTGCATAAAAACTATGTGATTCATATGATCCTATCCCTATCTGTGAATCTATTAATAGCTTCAGTTGTCTTCGGATTAGGAATTGGTATCAATCAACCTTTTGTTTCAATGAATGTATTAGGATTTTTACTAGCAATTATTTTACTCACCTTAGTGGAAAACTTTGTTAAAATTCTAATGTTTAAATATCTTGCAAGAGCAATGATCTTTTCGATGGGATTACTCAATGTCATGGCACAGATTATCATATTATTCGCAATCGATATGGTATTGATTGAAGGATTCCATTTTTTAAATATTGAAAATTTGATTATATTCGCATTTGTATTTTCAGCATTTAGACTGGTTATATCGATTTATTTAAGAAAATGGATTTATAGTGAAAAACTCGTATTTTTCGGAGGTAAGAAATGAAGCTAAAAATTAAGCATCTCATTCGTGACCTAGATTTAGAACTACTTACAAATAATGAATCTCTTCAAAGAGAGGTTAAATCGGAAATGTTGGCTAGACCAGGTGTCGAGCTTGCAGGATTTCTCGATTTCTTTGATGCAGATCGTTTAATTTTAATTGGTTCTAAGGAAGCTCATTTTTTGAAGCTTTTAGATGTTAATCTTCGCAAGGAGAGACTAGAAGCAATCTTTAAGAAAAGACCTCCTGGAGTGGTGTTTTCTATTAATGTCGAAATTGAAGAACCCTTCTTTGAATTAGGAAATTTATATAATGTCGCTATTTTAAAGAGTAAATCAAGAACAACTCCTTTGTCAGGAACTTTATATCAGTATTTACATAGTAAACTTGCACCTAGGACTTCACTTCATGGAGTCTTACTTGATATCCATGGTATGGGAACTTTAATTACCGGTAAAAGTGGTATTGGTAAAAGCGAAACAGCACTAGAACTGATTAAAAGAGGACA
Organism: Tenericutes bacterium HGW-Tenericutes-2; assembly: GCA_002839095.1. Taxonomy (GTDB): domain Bacteria; phylum Bacillota_I; class Bacilli_A; order Acholeplasmatales; family Acholeplasmataceae; genus Peloplasma. Next base: position 140,245 of record PGXL01000005.1, read on the forward strand.
TATTTTAATTAGTGATGACAGAGTTGATATTTTTGAAGCAGCACCAGGTGTACTAATTGGTAGTGCTCCAAAAATATTAGAAAAATTTATTGAAGTGCGTGGAATTGGTATTGTAGATGTTGTTTCAATGTTTGGTGCAGGCGCATATAGAGAGAATAAAAAAATTAGACTAGTTGTCGAACTTGAACATTGGAAAAAAGCGAAGCAATACGACCGCTTAGGAATTGAAACAGAAACGATTAAGATTTTTGATACGGAAATCGCTAAAATAACGATTCCTATTTTACCAGGACGAAATGTCGCTACACTTGTTGAGAGTGCAGCAATGAATCAAAAACTAAAGTATTTAGGATATAACGCTGCCTATGAGCTTACTCAGGCGGTCGCCCTAAAGGCTAGAGGAATGCGAAAGGATGAGGAAGACGAAGATGATTGAAATATTAAAAAAACATAAAAAAGCGATTTATTTATATGGTGGTTTATTTACAGGGTTTTTATTTCTAATATTTATCGCGATTATTACCCAAAGCACTCCATATAGCTCAACTAAATTTTATAATCCAGTTGCATTAGATTTAGGGTTCGCACAAATAGCATGGTATGCAATCTTTATTCTAACTGGAATTTCTATTGGTGCTTACCTAGCATATGAAGAGTTTAAAAAAATAGGCTGGAATACTGATCTATTATTTGATGCATTATTAATAGCAGTCCCACTTTCTATTATAGGGTCTAGATTATATTATGTAGTCTTTGATCCAAATCCTAACTATTCCAATTTTATTGATGTTATCAATATCAATAATGGCGGACTCTCTATTCATGGAGCAGTCATTACAGCATTTATTTTCGTAATCATATTCACAAAGAAAAAGAAATTAAATTTCTGGTTACTCGCTGATATCCTAGCTATCGGATTCTTTGTCGGTCAAATTGTTGGCAGATGGGGAAACTTTATGAATGCTGAAGCGTATGGACCAGTGATTGAATCACAATTTATATTAAACATTCTTCCTGATTTTATTAAGAATCAGATGAATATAGGGCTACGTGGTGATATTTATCATCCAACCTTCTTATACGAAGGAATGTGGAATTTTATTGGACTTGTGTTTCTTCTTATTGCTAGAAGAAAGAGATGGTTTAAGGTCGGTGACATGTTTGGATTATACTTAATTTGGTATGGTCTAGGACGTGGAGCGATTATTGAACCGCTCCGAACCGGTGGAGACCCAGGAGATGCATTACGCATGTTTGGGTTACCAGCAAATATTATTTTATCCTTAACACTATTTATGCTTGGTGGTGCTGCAATCATTTTTGTTAAGAAGCTTATCTACAAGGATCAAAAGTATTATGTTGATATGCTTGTAGATTCAAATAATCAAGAAGTAATTTCAGTAGAAGAAACTTTATGATGAAAACCATTTTATTTGACCTTGATGGAACTTTAATTGAAACCACTGAAATCATCTTAGACGCATTTGTTGAAACATTTGATAAATTTTTCCCAGATGTTAAATTATCTAAGGATGAACTTACGAATCTACTCGGTCAAACATTATTTAAGACTTTTGAGTTTTATACGGATAGTAAAGAAAAGGTTGATGAAGTTGTTAAATACTATCGTGAGATATCTAATTTAAAAATAGAACAGGGATTAAAAGCATATCCATATGCACTAGAAACATTAATTTATCTAAAGAAAAAGAAAGCTACTGTTGGTGTCGTCACATCAAAGATGAGAAAAATAGCTACCTATCATTTAGAGATTACTGGACTACTTCCATATATTGACGGAATTATTGGCTATGAGGATGTTATCGAGCATAAACCAAGCCCTGAGCCTATAGAAAAAGCACTAAAGTTATTTGGTGCAAACAAAAGAACGACAATTTATGTCGGTGATCATGAAAATGACATCATAGCAGCAAAAAAGGCTGGTATTTCAACATGCGCTGTGACCTATAGTCATCGTTTAGCTGAAATGCTTAAAGAACAGCCTGAATATGTGATTGATGAATTAATAAATTTAAAAGATATTATTTAAGGAGAATAAAAAAATGTTATACGACGTATTAATTATTGGAGCAGGTCCTGCTGGAATCACAGCAGCAATTTACGCTAAAAGATCGAATTTAAAGGTAGCGATGTTTGAAAAGGATACTCCTGGTGGACAACTATCTAAATATAATGAAATTGAAAACTACACAGGAACAAAGAAGTTAGCTGGCTATGAATTAGCTACGATGATGATCGATCACGCCTATGAACTTGATATTGAAGTTATTTATGATGATGTAATCAAAGTTGAATTAGATGGTAATGTTAAAAAGGTAGTTACACCAGAAAAGACATATGAAACAAAAACTGTCATTGTTGCATCTGGTAATAACCCAAGAAGACTTGGTGTTGAAAATGAAGATAAGCTCGCGATGAACGGTATTAGCTGGTGTGCGATTTGTGATGGCCCACTTTTTAGAGATAAGAAGCTAGTGGTTGTTGGTGGTGGGAATAGTGCTGTTGAAGAAGCTTCATATCTTGCAAGCATCGCAACTCACGTCACGATGGTTCAAAATCTAGATAACTTAACTGCTGATCCTAAAGCAATTGATATCTTAAAGGCGCATAAGAATGTAGATTATCGTTATGGGTCTGTTGTAACAAGATTTGAAATGGATGATAAAGGTATGACAGGTGTTACCATTAAGAATAATAAAGGTGAAACGGAAACCATTTCAGCTGAAGGTGCTTTTGAATATATCGGTATGATTCCAGTCACAGACTTTATTAAAGATTTAGGTATAACAAACAAATGGGGCTATATTGAAGCCAACGATAAGATGGAAACTGCTGTTCCTGGTGTATTCGGAGCAGGAGATGTTATCGTTAAACAAATTAGACAAGTCATCACAGCTGCTGCTGATGGAGCAATTGCTGCACAGAATGCATTAAAATATGTAGAAGCCTGGAAAAAATAAATAATGAGTTTTGCTAGAACTGTAAAAGAGGAATTGGTTACAATTCCGGTTGAGGTTGAAGAACAGCTTGCAGAGTTTTCTGCATTTCTTAATCTCAATACCGAATTTCATATTGAGTCTAAGCATAAAATGTTAGATTTCAAGATTAACAATCCGACCGTTGCAAAACGGTTTTTACAGTTAACTAGAACGCTTTATCAGGCTGAAACATCATTGATTACACAAAAGATTAATAAGCTAAAGCAGAAACAAACTATTATCATTAGAATTCAAACAAGAGTTGAAGATATTATCAATGAGCATGGTTTAATGGAAAACCCTTTGGATAATCAAGAGTTAATGACAGATACACCTGAAAAGAAGAGAGCGTTCCTTAGAGCATGTTTCTTGTCTTCGGGTTCAGTCAATCACCCGAAGACTGCGGAATATCATTTAGAAATATTTGCAAGAAATCCTGAGCAAATCGTATTCATTCAATCACTCATGAATTTCTTTGAACTCAATGCGAAAATTACCCAAAGAAGAAATGGATATATTGCATATTTGAAGGATGCAGAAGGCATTAGTGATTTACTTCAAATTATTGGTGCACAAAACTCAGTTTTCCAATTTGAGGATATCAGAATCAAAAGAGATTTTAATAATTCTATCAATCGCGTCATGAATATGGAAATAGCCAATGAAAAGAAGGTTATTGTCGCAGCGATGGATCAAGTAAGAGATATTGAACTCATTGAAGAATTCATTCCAGCACATCATATTGATGAAAAGATTAAAAAGGTCATGGAGCTTAGAAAAGAATATTCAGAATCAAGTCTACAAGAGCTTGCAGACCAATATGCATTGACCTACAACGAATCGATTAGTAAATCTGGGTTAAATCACAGACTCAAAAAAATAAAGCTTTTGGCAGAGCAAATCAGGGAAGGAAGAACATAAGATGATCATTGGTATAGGAATTGATTTAGTCGATATGGACCGTATAAAGGAACTAATGAGTGAACGATTCATTGATCGTATTTTATCTCCTGAAGAAAAGAAGATGTATTTAAATATCGCGGCTGAAAACACGAAGCTATCCTACATTGGAGGAAGATTCGCAGCAAAAGAAGCGTTATTTAAAGCAATTTCTAAGGGGCATGGTAAAACTTATTACACAGATTTCTCTATTTTAAACACAGAAAATGGAAGCCCTTATGTTAAAACAGATTACTTTACAAATAATGAAATCATCCATATTTCGATTACGCATACAGACTCTCATGCGATCGCTTATGTGATGATTGAGAAACTTTAACATATTTACCCACATAGTTGTATTTTTTAGTTGAATTCGGTATAATTCTAATGGATAGGATGTGACATTATGGCAAGAGTCCAACAAGTCAAAGAACAAAATAAAAAGACTGCAGTAAATAACAAAAATAATACTGCAAAAAGTAAAGCAGAATTAGCAAAAACTAATCCAAAAAGAGAAGCAACAAAGAATGAAATTCTATTCTTTAGATTAGGTATGTCTATCATTGCATTAACATTAATCACAGTAGCAATTATCTTTACGATTCGTTACTTTATGAATAATGATGAAGAGGTTGTTGTCTATGAAGATTTGATTCATATAACAACAAATGATTTAAAATATTTAACTTATGATGATGGTTCTGGAGTCTATGGAGATTTTGCATACTTCAATGGTCTTGCAGATAAAGAAGATTTAGCGGAAGTTATTAATACAAATAATTTAATTTATGTATATTTCTATAGAAGCTCGAAGATTAATGAAGAAATTCAAACCATTATTGAAGGCTTGGATTTAGAAGGTAAAGCTTTCTTACTTCTTGACCTAGATAAAAATACAAATGTATTTGATCTGACAGAAAAAGGCGATTTCACATTAGATAACACAAGAGATAACATGCTATTAATTTTTAATGTAGAAGCACAAACATTTCAACTCGAAATTAGAGTTGTAGATATCGTAAGAGAAATCAATAAGCTCTAATCATTTGAGTAACAATAAATAAAAGGGCGATGCCCTTTTGTGCTATTAAGGGAGAACAATATGAACGAAACTATTATTCTAGAAATCAAAAAAGCTTTATCCATTTCCGAGAAACAAATTATTTCAGTTTTGAATTTGTTAGATGAAGGTAATACAATTCCCTTTATCGCGAGATACCGCAAGGAAGCAACCGGTGGTCTTGATGAAGAACAAATCAACGAAATCTTTAAATCTTGGGAATACGCGAATAATCTTCTTGAAAGAAAAGAAGCTGTTATTCGTTTGATCGATGAAAAAGGAATGCTCACTGAAGAATTAAGAGCAGAAATTCTAAAGGCACAAAAGCTTGTAGAAGTTGAAGATTTATATCGTCCATTTAAGGAAAAGAAAAAGACTAAGGCTACTGAAGCAGTCGCTAAGGGCTTGGAGCCATTTGCGAAATGGCTTATGGAATTTCCTTTTGAGGATGTTAGAGATGAAGCAAAAAAATATTTAAATGATGCTGTAAAATCGGTTGATGAAGCCATTGAAGGTGCGAAGTATATTATTGCTGAAATGATTTCTGATGAAGCCAATTATAGAAAGTCATTAAGAACAGAAATGATTAATCATGGTGTGGTTGTCACAAGTGTTAAGAAAAATGCCGTTGATGAAAGAAAGACCTATGAGATGTATTATGACTATAATGAGCCTGTAAGTAAAATTAGACCTCATAGAATACTCGCAATTAATCGTGCTGAAAATGAAAAAATTATTACAGTAAAGATTGAGCTAGATAAAGAACGAATGACTTCCTATCTAGAAAGAAAAGTAATTAAAAGAGATAACTCAACTGCAGCACCATATATTAAGGAAGCAATCGAAGATTCATTAAAAAGACTTATTTATCCATCCCTAGAAAGAGAAGTTCGTACTGAGCTTACTGATAAGGGAGAGGAACAAGCAATTGAAATATTCTCTGTGAATTTAAATAAACTTTTATTACAGCCACCAATGAAGGGGAAGGTTGTTTTAGGTATTGACCCTGCATTTAGAACCGGTTGTAAATTATCTGTTGTTAATGAACAAGGAACTGTTTTAGAAAAAGGTGTAATCTATCCTCATGAAAAGACAATGGGAGGATCGATTAGCGATAAGCAAATTCAAGAATCTCAAAGAGACTTATTATTGCTGATTAAGAAGCATAAGGTTGAATTAATTGCGATTGGTAATGGTACAGCAAGTAGAGAAACAGAAAGCTTTGTAGCAAATTTAATTAAGTCTACAGGAATGAAGGTTAACTATGTGATCGTCAACGAGGCTGGAGCATCAGTCTATTCAGCAAGCGAATTAGCAAGAGAAGAATTCCCTGATTTTTCAGTCGAGGAACGTTCTGCAGCAAGTATTGCTAGAAGACTTCAAGACCCACTATCAGAGCTTGTTAAAATTGATCCTAAGAGCATTGGTGTAGGTCAATACCAGCATGATGTCACTCCAAAGAAATTGAATGACTCACTAAACTTCGTTGTTACTCAAGCGGTAAACCAAGTTGGTGTGAATGTCAATACAGCAAGCAAGGCATTATTAATGTATGTTTCTGGATTGAATAAGTCAAGCGCTGAAAATATTGTAAAATATAGAGATAAAGCAGGAAGATTTACCAATAGAGAACAAATCCTTAAGGTTCCTAAATTGGGAGCTAAATCATTTGAGCAATCCATTGGGTTCTTGAGAATCCCTGATGGAACAGAAGCACTAGATATGACATCGATTCACCCTGAGTCATATGATGTTGCTAAAAAGATTATGAAAACATATAACATAACTCCTGAAATGATAGGTAAGGATATTGCAAAAGATGCCATAGCAAGTCTTGATCGTAAGAAGCTTCAAGAAGAGTTTAAGATTGATAAATATACACTAGATGATATCCTAGATTCATTGATTGCACCACTCAGAGACCCTAGAGATCAATTTGCTCAACCATTACTTAGAAGTGACATCTTAAAATTAGAAGATCTTTCTGTTGGAATGGAGTTAGAGGGTACAGTTAGAAATGTAGTAGATTTTGGAGCATTTATTGATGTTGGATTAAAGGAAGATGGTCTTCTTCATATCTCAAAAATTAGTAAAGCTTATATTAAGCATCCAAAGGATGTATTAAATGTTGGTGATATTGTTAAGGTCTTTGTTTTAAATATTGATTTAAACAGAGGCAAAGTAGGATTAACAATGTTAAAGGATACGATTGGTAAATAAAAGAATAGAGGATGCATGGCTTGCATCCTCTACCCTTAGTTATTCATTTGAGTCTATAATTCGTTGTGTAGCGAACAAGGAGTTATGGGGATTATATTGACAACTCAATTTAAATATGATTCAAACGTATGAAATAGGTTGACAAAACCGATAAAATACGCTATTCTATAAAGGCGCAAAAGCGCAAAAAAAATGTCGGTACGGAGTAGTACTCAAGCGGCTGAAGAGGCGCCCCTGCTAAGGGTGTAGATCAGGAAACTGGTGCGAGGGTTCAAATCCCTCCTGCTCCGCCATTTTTTTATGGCCCGTTGGAGAAACGGTTAACTCACTTGCCTTTCACGCAAGCATTCACGGGTTCGAATCCCGTACGGGTCACCAATATTATTATGAAACGCTCTTCTCACCCGTGGGAAGGGCTTTTTTATAGATATTCATAAGGATATTTTGTGTTTTGAAAAAAGCACACATATAAAATTTGAATCGTTTTTATAATTTTAGCGAGATTTTAATAAACACAAAAAATTTATTTCAATATAAGCAAATTTCGAGCGATAACAAAGACTTCCTATAACGGTTGCATAATTAAATCGAAAAATCCAACTTATGTTGTAATAAGTTTTGATGTTTATTATTCTAGACTTGATAATTTTCTGTAGTAATTAGAATTTACAAGAATTCACATGTTATAATAAGTTTAATCAGTAAATTTATACAGGGGGTGTAATGATGGGCAAGTATAGATTATTTAAACCAATTGATATTGTCATATATTTTAACGCAATTGTTTTTGTTGGGTCAGGTGTAGCTGCAATTAATACTCAAACAACACTATGGGTGTTCTTTTTCTTTGTGGCTTTTCTTAACATAGTTTTTATTGTATCTACGATAAGATTTAGACACCAATATAACATCGAGCTTCTTCGAAAGATAGAAATAGAAGCTGTAGCAGAAACTAATATTGATGAATCATCGAGAGAAACAGTGAATAGAGCTAAGAAAGATTTACTTGAAAGAAGAGTAGAAGCAGAAATATTGGACAAGATTAAAGATGCTAAAGTCATTAGAAATGCGTATATACCTAGATCAGATGGGAATTATACTGAAATTGATCTGATTGTTTTATGTAAGCAAGGCATATTTGTTATTGAATCTAAAAATATTACTGGCAAAATTACTGGAAGTTGGAAAGAAGAAATACTTACAATATCACACCCAGGAGGAAAAGATTATCCACTACAAAACCCGATAATTCAAAATTCAAAACATTTTGAGCAATTAAAGAGCATATTAGGGCTTAAAAGCGATTTATTTAGAAACATAGTTGTTTTTGGAGATTCAACATACATTGATAGTTATGAAGGTGTTCCATATTATGCAATGATATGTAAGTTAGAAGCACTAGTTAAATCTATGACTAAATTATCAAGTAAATTAAACACACAATTAGAAGATTATCTAGTAGATAATACATATGAAGTTTTATTGCCATATGTTGAGAAGACAGAGGAGAAGGAAAAGAAACATCTCGAGAGAATGAAAAAGAAAACAAAGGTGAGTTCATAACATGAAACACAAGAAAAAAGATATAACATTTGATGATGTCTTAGAAAGAGCATATTATTTTTTAAAAGATAAATTAAGATTTGACGATATACAATCAATCACATTTTTAGCTTCAGTATTTTTAGTACCTTTCTCCTTGTTTTTCGGTTTTTTCTATACGCAAATTGAGACTTTTCAAGCATCATTTTACATTACAGTTGGAGTTGATTTTGCTGTTGTTATTTACTCCGTTGTTAAATTTAAGTATTTCAAAAATAAGAGAATAGATTTTATTGAAAAGTTAGAGAAAAAAAGTATTGAAGTGAAAAGTATTGAAAATATAGATGAATTAGATCCAATAGAGTTTGAATTTTTTGTTCGCGAACTCTTTATAAAAAAAGGATATAAGTCATGGACCACTAAAAGATCAAATGATAATGGAGCTGATGTATTAGCTGAAAAAGGCGATGAGTTAATTGCGATTCAAGTTAAACATAGTTCAAAATCACTAACTGCATTTGCTGTATATCAAACTCGTGAAGGGAAAATTAGCTATAAAGCTGACAAAGCTATTCTCGTAACCAATAGTGAGCTAACAAATAAGGCTAAGATAAGTGCGAATAGAGATGATATAGAAGTGTTTGATAGAAGTGACATAAGTCTATTTTTAAGAAAGAATTCAAGCATAGCAATCACATATAAAAAATAAGTGAATTCACTTAGAGGTTTAAACGAAGGGTGTTAGTATTTTTAGTCTAATGTCAACAATTCAGATTAACATATTCAGGGGGATTTAAAAATGACATTTAAATATAGAGGCATTTTTTCCAAATTGGAATTAATACCAGAGAATATAAATGATTTTATGCTCATTATTGATTATATATTTGACAAATACAATATAACCGAAAATTTGCATTGTGAAGTAATATGTCATGAAAGAGATAAGCCTGAATTTTTAGGAGAACAGATAGCTTTATCAACAGATGAAAGCTTAAATTACTATCAGCAAATCGATTTTCAGTTCTCTCACGAACTCGTTCATTTAGTTCAATACCACAAGGGATTGATTAAAGTTGAACGTCTTGACTATAACTCGACCTTCGAGATTGAGGCAAGAAAAGAAGCTAAGTACATTATGCATGAGTTACTAGGTTATAAAAACTATACAATATGTGACTGATACTTACACTCGATGTGTACCGTTTTCAAATAATAATTTAATTACTCATATGAAAAATAGGAGGGTGTAATGAAATTTTTAAAATTAATGATAGTTTTTCTGGTTTTGCTTACATTATTTGGATGTGTAGCCAAAGAGGAAGTTTTTCTTAATGGAGCCGTGAGTCATACACACGAAATTAATACTGAATATGTTGATCAAGGAGTATCTATACCAGAGGGTTATACTGTTGTAGTAGAAGGTACAGTTAATATCGCAGTTTTAGGACAAAACATATTGAAATATACGATTTTGGATAACGAAGGTATCACAATTAAGACATTCACACGAGTTGTTAACATAGTAGACACAATCGCTCCCACATTCAACCCAATTGAAACTCTTAACCTGGAAGTTTATGAGCATAGCGATATAAGCTGGGAATCATATGTAAAAGAGCTAAATGACAACAGTAATCTAGAAATTATTCTTACGATTGAAGAAACTGTTGATTTTAATACACTAGGGACATATACGGTTTTAGTAAAAGCAGTAGATACAAGCAATAACGAGTTTTCTAGGACTTTTAATGTTAATGTTGTTGACACAACCGCTCCTACAGTGGTTTTCAACACTAATTTTATATTTGTGTTTAATGCCAGTGATGCCAAAATGATAATTAATGAAGTTGCAGATAATTATTATGATAAAAATCAACTAGTGGTTTCAAACAATTTAGACGATATAATTGGTAGAAATGAAGCTGGATTCCACGAAATAACATATACAATCAGTGATCCATCAGGGAATACAATCATAGAAAATGTTGAAATAGAATTTGTCTCTGATGTATATTCGTTATTCGAGAAATTATTCATTAACAACTCTGATGTTATTGTAAGTGGATACAAAAATGATTTCCCAGATGGAAGCTATTACTATTGGCTTAATCTGGAAAACCAAAACAGCATATCAATAACCGACTCTAATCGAATTACGTTTAGATACAAGTTATCAACAATTTATGGAGATGGAAATTTGAGTATTTCAGCTGATTTTGGGTCATTTAATGAATCTACCATTGGAATTCACATAGGTGGTGGCCCAAATAACTATACAGCTGCGTTTGTACATTTTTTCAACATATTATCCGACAATCCAAACACTCAAAATATTTTTCAAGTATATTCATTGAATTATTTGAATATACCCAAAAACGAAGCAGAGAACTTTTTGAACGATAACTTAATTTCAGCGATTGAGGCATTTATTTCTTTGATGGAAAGTTTGGGTATTCAATTAGATCAATAAATCTTTCCAAATGATAAATCAAAAATAGATTAGAGAGTCACCAAAACTATACATGAAATAAAGATATTTATATCTTTACTTTCTGTTAGTCACTGAAAAAAACGTGAACCCCTACGGGTCACCAATATTATTATGAAACGCTCTTCTCACCCGTGGGAAGGGCTTTTTTTCTATACCTCCATTCGTTTATTTTGGTTCGTTGAGAATAATAATGTATAGAGCAATTCGTGATTTGGCTAGTTTTTATAAAAGAAGCAAAAATCACCTAAATTTATAACGACATAAGCGAAATATCTTCATAACCCTAGAAGTTAATATGTAGTTGTGAAAAAGAGGCAAAATATGCAACTTATAACGGCATAAATTTTATATGTTTTTTAGAAATGCATAAAATTATAAAGCGTTGGCTACAAAATTTAAACTGAACACCAAAGTGAATTTTTTAGTGGATTTACTATTATGAGTTAAAAACGCATAATTAATGCAAACATGAATGCTAGTATTTCTTATATGCTATAATAAAATCAAACTTTTAATATAACATGTCGAGTTAGGCATGACGCAGGGGGAGATAAAGTGATAGGTAATATAAGTTTGACTACCGTTGATTTGCTTTACTATATTAGTAAATTTCAATGGATAGTAATTGTCTTTTGTTTAATAGTTAGAGAACTCTATAAAATTGACAAAAAGCTTAAGACTAATGAAAATGTAGAAATGATTAGTTTGGGTATTTTTAAGTTCCCATTCTTTTTCTACGAACGAAAAAAAGGTCTAATGTCTCGAATTGTTTTTCGAGCATACCTGTGGTTTTACACATATATTATTTTTTGGTTAGGAATACTGATTGTAACTTCTTTTACGGAATCTAACTTCCTATCATTGATGAGTATTTCAATTAACTTTGGCATCTTTCCGTTTCTACTTATCTATGGAATTTATATTGACAAAAAGGTTAAAAGACTGGAAACTAATCAAAATCGAATCATATAACAAATAAAATACAAAGAAAAAAACTTGATGGTTTCAAAAACGATACACGAATTAAAGATTTTCATATCAAATATCGCTTCTTATAAAATTATTGAGAAATTAGGTGCAGTATTTATAGAATTAGTTGTCCCACCAAAAGACTATATATTTTTCCATGATCGTATTGAAGCACATAGAATTTATAGGTTAGACTAATGATAAAAATCATATAACAAATGAAAAATGCCTTGATAAACCACTCATTGGGTGGTATAATATAGTTGAGGTGATAAACTATGAACTTCATTATTAAAGAAGCTAGAGCAGAATACAAATTAACTCAGAAAGAATTGAGTGAAATTACAGATATACCACTTAGAACCATAGAAAATTGGGAAAGTGGTAAACGCACACCCAGTCCTTGGGTTGAAAAAATGGTTTACAATTATCTAAAACAATACCCAAAAAATCAACACGGAATCATTACAAAAACAAAGGGCACATACGATATTGAACAAATTCGAGATGCTCTTTTGCCACTAACCTTTAAATATGACATCAAAAAACTTATCTTATATGGTTCTTACGCCAAGGGTAAGCAAGAACCACTGAGCGATGTCGACTTGGTGGTTGATGGGCATATCAAAGGCATTAAGTTCTTTGGCCTACTAGAAGATGTAAATAATGCTTTAGTTAAGTCAGTGGACTTGATCCACCTATCCCAAATCAAAAAAAACTCTGAAATCTATGAAAATATCATGAAAGGAGTTGTCCTTTATGAACGATAGAGATATTAAAGGAATATCAAGGATTATTGTTCATATTGAATATATTTTGGATTATATGAAAGAGATTAACTTAATTGAAGAGTTTAATCAAAATCAACTTGTCGTAGATGCAGTCGTGTTCAATTTGTCACAAATTGGTGAGATATCTAGATATAGAATTTCATCAAGTCTAAAAGAGTCCGCTGTTAACATTTCTTGGCATGAAATGTATGGTTTTAGAAATCGCATCGTTCACGATTATGATCAAATTAACATGAATGTTGTATATGATACAGTTAAAGAAGACTTACCTAATCTATTAGCGCAATTAAAAAAATTGCAAATGGCAATGAAAATAAGTGATATGTAAAATTCAGTTTGCTATAGTCAATTACTAAACCCACTACTTGTTTTAGTCATAGTGGACACCAAAACCACACATGAAATAAAGATATCTATATCAGTCTAGTCTGTTAGTCACTGAAAAAAACGTGAACCCCTACGGGTCACCAATAATGACATGAAACGTTCTTCTCACCCGTGGGAAGGACTTTTTTTCTAGATATTTATAAAGGGTTACAATTCTTAATAAAGCATAAAAAACAGGAAATTTTGTCGGTTTTTTGTTTTTGATCAAAATGTTACAAACACACAAAATTTATGTCGACATAAGCAAAAATTAGACTACTTGTTGAAGGTTGATGATAATTTATTGATTATTGCTAAAAAAGTCAACTTATGTTGGCATAAGTTTTGGTGTTATATTAACATGTTGCAACTATGATATAATTATCATAATGATTAACCCGTTTAATAAATCTAATAATGGTGAAAAAATGAAAAATGAAGATGATAAAAAAATGAACAAAAAGGAATTGAATAAAAAAACAGCTATTTATATACTATTAAATGCAATAGATGAAGTTAGTCCATTTTTTCAAAATTTCTACTCATTGAAAGAATCAGAAGAAGAAGCTATAAACGATGTGATGAAATTCACTTCATTTTTGGGTTATAAGGATGTCATTATTGAAGAAATTAAAGTTATAAATATAGATGATCTAGATGAGATAGATGAACTCATAGAAGATGAGGATTTTGATGGCTTTATTCAAAATATTAAAGAGTCATATCCAAATGAAGAGTAGAATGTTACAAATAACTCTTTGAAAAATCATCAGTCTTAAGTCGGAGTTGAAAAGAAAATAAATTGTGGTATAATTATGGTATCAAAAGGAGAAAATTCTATGCCAAAAATTATACCAATCAGAGAACTTAAGAATACAGCATCCATTTCAAAGTATGTAGAAGAGGCTAATGAACCAGTTTTTATTACTAAAAATGGATATGGATCAATGGTCATTATGAGTATTGATGTTTACGAAAATGAGATTGCTAAAAGACAAATGATTGAACTCATCAATGATTCGCTTAAAGATATAGATCGATCTAATCCAAGGGTTGATGGTGCACTTATCTTAAATGAAATGAAAGCTAAGTATGGTAAATAAAAATGAATCAATTTTCTAAGGAGAGAAGTCTCATAGTATTTCGAGATGGTAGTCTTGAAATAGATGTTAAGATTGATTCTGAAAAAGATACTGTTTGGTTGACTCAAAAACAGATGAGTGTTCTCTTTGATGTTAGCGTTGACAATATTAGTCTCCATATTAATAATATATATAAAGAAAAAGAGTTGGATATGAGTTCAACTACCGAGGAATCCTCGGAAGTTCGATTAGAAGGAAAAAGAAATGTTACAAGAAGAATAAAAGTCTATAACCTTGATGTCATAATATCTACAGGGTATAGAGTAAAGTCGAAGCGTGGAATTACTTTTCGAAAATGGGCAAATCAGGTCCTTAAAGAATATATCTATAAAGGATATGCGATTAATCATGAAAAACTTACGAGGAATCGAGAGTATTATAAAGTTTTTGCAAACTCAGTAAAACTCATAGCTGATTTAATTGAGCGAAAAGACCTTGAATCCGAAGAATCAAAAAGTTTACTCCATATCATATCAAAATATGCTTATGCACTTGAAACTTTAGATAAGTACGATCATCAATCACTCACAATCACAAATATTACAAAAGACGATAAGAAAATAAAGCTAGAATATGAAGATGCAATCAAAGAAATAAAGGGATTGCCTGATTATGGAAAAACACAATGGTTCGGTAAAGAAAAAGACAATTCTTTTCATGGTGCATTAAATGCGATTTATCAAACTGCATTTGGAGAAGAGGTATATCCATCCATTGAAGAAAAGGCTGCAAATCTTCTTTATTTTATTGTGAAAGATCATGCTTTTTATGATGGGAATAAACGTATTGCAGCATCTATATTTTTATGGTTTTTGGACATTTATGGAATCCTATATAAGAAAGATGGTTCTAGAATACTTGATGATAATGCATTAGTTGCAATAGTGCTTATGATTGCTTTATCTAATCCAAATGAAAGAGAAACTATAGTAAAGATTATCATAAACTTAATTAATCAAAATAATTAGCAAAGTTACCAAATATTATTATTATTATATCGTAACCCAAATTAACCATAAAATAAAGATATTTATATCAGTCTAGTCTTTTAGACACTGAGGGTTATGTGAACTCCCACGGGTCACCAATGTTAATATGAAACGCTCTTCTCATCCATGGGAAGGGCTTTTTTTCTAGATATTTATAGATAGTTTTATTTTCTTTGAGAGTCCCCAAGTTAGAAAAATTTGTTGGCTTAATTGTTTTTAATCCAATTGGTCAAAACACACAAGATTTATGTCGACATAAGCAAAATTTACACCTCCTATTGAAAGTCGATGATAAATTATTGATTTATGCTAAAAAAGTCAACTTATGTTGGTATAATTTTTGTGCTTTTTTTCAAGTGTATGCACGGTAATATAAGAGACACATGATAAAATAGTATCAATAAGAAATCATATTACTAATTAAAGTGGGGAATATAATGTACAAACTATCATTTAACTATGGAGGTATGTAAAATTGATTAAAAAAATAATACTTGTTTTGATGTTGTTACTAACTCTTTCAGCATGTATAGAAAAAGAAGATCCAAGGTTAAATAGACCCACCTTTATAGAATATAAAGATGGTTATATTCGCTTTAATGAAATAGAAGAAGCGGAACAGTATGTTTTATTAATTAACTTTGATGAAGTTATTATTGATGAGACAGAATACTTTTTTATAACAGAAGGTGAATTTATTGTTAGTGTTAAATCAAGGGCTGCTGGCTATAAAGACTCATTTTATTCCCAAAGTATTACTTTTACGATTTCTTATCAAGCACCATCTAATGTTTATTTAGATGGATATAAACTAAAATGGACTGATATGAATGCACTTTCTTATGAAGTTGCTGTTAGTGGAAGTACATTTTCTTATGTTTTAAATGCTTACAGCAATCAAGTAGTAGTAAATCCTTATTTAAGTGATTTAACAGTTAAAATTAAAGCGATCTATCCATACAGTGAATCTGAATTTACAAATGAATATTATTTTCCTAAAGATGAATCAATAGCTAAAGAATCAAATTTTAATTATAGTATTAACTCAAATTTTGATTTAGTTATTATTGGTGTTATTCAAGATAGTTATATAAATTCTATTAAATATAATGATAAAGATATTGATCAAAATATTGTTTATTTTGAAAACGGAGTTCTATATTTAAAATCAGACTATATAAAACAATTTAACGAAGGCATGCATGAATTATTATTATCTACATCAAGAGGTAATTATTTAATAAAACTTAATGTTATAGATACCATCAATCCTTATTTAGTTTCATATCTAGAAAATTATATCTCTTATATTTACACATTTGAATTATTTAATGGAGATATTTTAGGTATAAATGGTAGTGGTATTACAGTTGATGATTATCATATAAATGGTAGTAGACTATTAATCGATTATGATTTTATTTATTCGAAATTTGAAAATGATGAAAATTTAGAAAGTTTTAGTTTATCATATAGTATTGAAATAGGTGATGATCTATTTATTGGATACTTTTCAATTCTAAGACCTTAATATTATGAGAGTAGATTCTATTCTCATTTTTTTCACATATTTGTATAATTAGTTAAAGATAGTATAATTCGCAGTTTATGTCAATATAAGTTTTGTCGGTTTTCTTTTACTAGTTAAACATTCTGAAGCCACCAAACTATTGGCTGATTAAGTTACATGCATTCGGTTAAATGATTCCTTAATGTAACGCAACCCAGTTGCAACCAAAAAATGCAAGAAAAAGCGTGTGTTTTTTCTTTGAATAAGATAAACTTGATAATGAGGTGAGCAAAAATGTTTAAAGAGCGTATAAGGGAATTACGAAGCAAAAACAATTATACTCAAGACGATTTAGCAAAAAAACTAAATATTTCAAGACAATCAATTTCTAAATGGGAAAATGGGTTATCTTATCCAACTAGAACATCACTAAATCTTATATGTGAGGTTTTCAATGTCCACATTCAAGATATCATGGATCAAGATGAAGTTATGCTTATATCAATTGAAAACAATACACATGTAAAATCAATTAAGAAGCGAAGTTTAGTAACATCATTATTAGTCACAACAACGATAGGCTTATTAATTATTGCTGGATTTTTATTCAATACAAGGTTAAACCGTCTCGAGAACGAAGAAGATAATCAAATAACTAATCCTCTTCTAGGCGTCATTATATTAGATCAAGTAGGATTAGAATTATATGATTCAAATGATGATACAAGTTTATTATCACTTCTTGAATCAAAAGAATATCCTTACGTTTATTTTCATCCTGATGGTGGCAATAGCAGATGGGACAATAATAAACTATTCTCTATGTTCACAGCAAGCTCAAATATTTCAGAAGTAGTGGAAGCGACAGTATATATTCAATACAATCTTCACCAAAGTATTCATGTTTGTCACATATATTTTGATTTAGTTCAGGAAAAGATGGTTTTATTTGCAAGAAGCACTTATACAGGATTTAGCACACTTGAGGTAAAAGTCGACACCATTGAAAACGCGAGAAACGACATTGTCCCTCAAGACATTTCATTTAACCTTAAGTTAAGTTTCATAGATTCTATAAACAGTGTCGAATTATATCAGTATAACGAATCATATAATTTAATCAGTTCAGAGTTTATTGATTCAGAGGATGTGATTAGTCTAAATAGTGAAACACTCTATTTTATCATTCGAGAAACATTCGAAGATATTAATGGTGATCTATATATTAAAAAGACGTTAGTTCACCCAAATGACTTTACCAATTTTTTCTTTTATGAATTCAAAGTATTTGAGGATAATGTTTTCGCAGATCGGTACTCCGCTAAAATAAATACGTATATTTGATTGTTTTGTTTTAACTTTCATTTAGTTTTGTTTGAAAACCTTCGTAGAAGGGTCACCAAAGCAAACCGCGTAATAAAGATATCTATATTAGTCTAGTCTGAAACACACTCATGATTATGTGAACCCCTACGGGTCACCAATATTAATATGAAACGCTCTTCTCACCCGTGGGAAGGGTTTTTTTGTATTTATACATAACCTTATCAATCTCAGCTATCATTCATACAAGAAAACATACAAGAAAACATACAAGATAAACAATCTTATGGTATAATGTATTCATAAGGAGATGATGAAATTATGACCTACAAGCCCCCATATGAGATTAATACATCCATAATAAATAAAGTCGCTGCTATCATGAAAATGATTGGTAAATTTTCATCTATGAACAACTTAATTAGCCAACCATTATTAAGAAGAAAAAACCAGATTAAATCGATTCATTCATCTTTAGCTATTGAAAACAATCAACTATCCGAATCTCAAGTTAAAGATTTAATCAATGGAAAGCTTGTCATAGGACCACAAAAAGATATACTAGAAGTACAAAATGCAATCAAGGTTTATGAAAAAATACAAGATATTAATCCGTATACTCAAAAAGATCTATTAAAGTATCATAAACTGCTTATGACATCACTCGTACCTGATGAAGGTTTATATAGAAAAGGACAAGTGGGTGTGTTTGATGATGAAAAAGCTATTTTTATGGCACCACCAGCAGACAGAGTACCATCGTTAATGAATAATCTTTATGACTACTTAAATCATTATGATGAAAACATATTTATCAAGTCATGCGTTTTTCATTATGAATTTGAATTTATACATCCCTTTAGTGATGGTAATGGAAGAATGGGTAGACTCTTTCAAACATGCTTACTAGCTAAAGAAGAAGAACTCTTTTACTATTTACCCGTTGAGTCTATTATTAAGAAGAAACAACAAACATACTACGATGCTATATCTAGATCAAATCTAGAAGGCTTATCTAATGTATTTATAGAGTTCATGTTAGATGCTATTATTGAAACGATGAATGAGACCCTAAAACACTCCAATATAGAAAAAGGAAGTCTATCTATTCAAGCGAAGAAGTTGCTTAATATTTTTGAAGAAGGTGTTCCATATACAACTATAGAGCTTATGGATAAGGTAGGTATAAAATCTAGAGCATCTTTTAAAAAGAATTATTTAGATCCTCTTTTACAATCAGGTATGATTGAAATGACAATTCCAGATAAACCTATGAGTAGAAATCAAAGATATATAAAGAAGTAAAAAAAGTATACAAAATAGATCTAGTGTCACCCAAACTACACGTTAAATAAAGATATTTATATCAGTCTAGTCTGTTAGACACTGAAAAAAATGTGAACCTCTACGGGTCACCAACACTATCAAAGTAAGCTCATCTCGTACTAGAGATGAGCTTTATTGTCTTTGTTGAGACATTAAATCGACTTATTATGAGGTAATTTTGAAAGTTTTTTATTAAAAAAAGAAGTATTTCCACGAGTTTTCATACCCATAACATTCATTCAGCAAGTTAACTCCTATTTTTATACGCAAACAATTAAAAACGTAAAATTTTGAGCTGTGAAACAAAATATTTAATTTTTTTTGATGTGAAATACTAACTAATCTTTATATATGTTTTTTATCTTTTATAATACTCAAATGATATACATGATTCATATGATGAAATTTTGAGATTAATGATCTGAAAATAGAATTTCTATTTTTGTGTGATTGTTGTATAATAAAAGTATTAAGAGAACATTGGGGGAATACCAAAGTAATTCATTAAATACTATTTTATGAGATTATAAGGGTATTTTTATATTAGATATTATAATACGAATGAAAGAGATGATATTGTGAAGAAATTAACCTTGGTTATTTTTGAATTAGCTATTTTACTTACAGGATGTGGAAGGACCATTATTTAGAGGGGGAACTATGAAAAAGGTATTTTATATTGTAATGTTCGTTACTATGTTCATACTCATTGGCTGTTCGCATGAAGATACAGAAATTATAGAAGATACAGAGATTATAGAAGATACAGAAATTATAGAAGATACAGAAATTATAGAAGATACAGCTCCAAATACCACACCTAATGAATACACAATAGTTAAAGATGGAGTTTTAACATATACTTCATGGAGTCATGATGGTAATAACATATTTCCTGAAAAATATGCTGAAATCCAATTATCCAAATTAGAATACCATCCGTTTACTAAAAACTTATGTTTTACAATGGATATTTCAGATAAAGATTATATAACTACTACTTATTGGATTATAAAAAGGCCAAGAGGAACTTCTAGAACAGAATCGCAAATCAGTTTTAAAATGAGTTCATCTAAGAAATCATTTCACCATTGCGAGTCCTACAATCCAGATTTGGAGATTGTCTTTGGTCTTGTAAATTCAAAAGATCTTAATCCAACCACTTCATTAGATGTGTTAGCATGGATTACCGTAGATGATGAAAAAGAAAATAGCCGTGTCTATCCCGAAGGAGGACATTTTACAACTAGAAATTTCACTTATGATGAGATATATATCGAAAAGTTAGAGCCAGATAATCCTTATATTTTGATGGATTACCAATTTACAGATTCAGCTCGTTTATATAAAGGGATGTATATAGAATTATATTATCGTCCATTTGATATGGTATATCAAAGCAAAGAGATAGTGTTTACCGAGGATATGTATGTGAATGACACTATTAATCTAGATACTCTATTGTTTGAAGATTTACCCCCTGGTGTAGAATTTGAGATTCATTATTATTTTAAAGGTACAGATGGAGTAAATACATATGATTATGTGTATTTTGGAAGTCGAACTGTCACATCAACAAGGACGGGAATGACGTCTCAAATTAAGAATTCTTATCCTGGATTATGGGCAAATATTATAGACTATGAGATTGGCGAGACAACAACGAGAGTATATTATGAACTTGTGAATGATGGAAGAGTGTTGTTTAATTCTACTCCTGTAACTACAGAAATTGGAGTATATGGCAAGGATTTACGTATTACACTTGATCCAAGTGCTGATTTTATTGAAATTGATAATGTATACTTAGAAAACTATGATGCATTTCAAATATATATAAAAGAGACTAATCAAACTTTATGTACAAAGCAGTTGAATTATAACATTTTTGGATTATTTGAATATTTTGGCTATTCAAATGGAGTATTTAAATTTAAGCTAAGTGACTATAATGTCAATATCATATCAATTTATTTTGAAGTGAGAGTAATAGAGAATGGAACACCTATTTTGGTATACACTTTGACAGAGTTTTCTGATGTAAATGATAGTAGTAATTTTCAAAGTATAGATGTAGATAAAATACCCAGTAGTTTTATGGGATATACGTATTTACATTATGTGGTTACGTATCATGGTCTTTTAGGAATTGAAACATATGAGGGCAATCCCTCAAGTTATACTAGACCATAGAAGTAAAAATGTAAATAAACGTAAATCTCTACGTGTCACCAATATTATTTTGAAACGCTCTTCTCACCAGTGGGAAGGGCTTTTTTATTGATATTCACTGTTATCCTATACTGAGATAATTCTACAAATGATTGAAACCTATGACTTGCTTGGCTATACTGGTATAATATACTCAAGAAGAGGATGTGTTTATATGAAATATCTTACAATGAATAATGGATTAAAGATTCCTGTGTTAGGAACAGGAACGAATACTTTTGGGAAAGAAAATAATGATTTTAATGGAAAAATTAATAATGATACAAAGGAACTTCGTTCTGCAATTGAATTAGGTTATCGATTAATAGATACTGCTATTTATTATCGTAATGAAGAGGTTATTGGTAAAGCTGTTAAAGAGTCAAGTATTGATAGAAGTGATTTTTTTATCACATCAAAAATTCCAGCAGATGAAAAATTTGTCGGAACAAGTGATAGTGTTAAATTTCATGTAGAACAATCACTAAAGGCACTTGACTTGGATTATATTGATCTATATTTAATTCACTTTCCATTACAAACTAACGAAGAGAATTTAAGAGTGTGGCGTATATTGGAAACCTATGTGGATAAAGGACTTCTAAAATCAATTGGTGTGTCCAACTTTAATGAAGACCAACTATCCGATTTGATTAAGCACGCTAGAATTAAACCCGTACTTAATCAATTTCAGTCATATCCAAGTAAACATCAACAATCATTAATAGATTTTTGTAAAGCTAATGAAATTATTCCTCAGGCATATCAATCTTTTGCTAAAATTGATGCCAAGACTAAAGATATATTTATAGAACTAGCTAAGCCATATAAGAAATCATGGAGTCAAGTCATTCTAAATTATCAAATTAATGAAGGTTTAGTAGTGATTCCTAAATCACATAACAAGCAACATCAATTTGAAAATATCAATGTTTTCGATTTTATATTAACAATGAAAGATATAGAAACTATTAAAAACATTTAATAAAAATCAAACAACCTAAAATTTTAAGGTGTTTTAGAAATGAATATCTAATTATCATATCGTCTTCTTCGATGGTATAATGATTTAGATTTGAATGATTAAGAAAATCAGTTTAAAATTGTCTTAATCCAAAAATAATGAAATACGAGGATTGATATGGAACGCGAAAAAATGTTTATGCAATGGTTACAAAAATGGCAACCGAAAAATGCAAGTGTTAATTTTAATAAAAACGTGTGGGCAGAATCTACTTTGCTCGCTTATACAAATGTTTTAAAAAATATTGTTTCTGATTTGAAAATTGACGATCAGAACATAAAAAAGAATTTACTCGAGTATGATCATGTTAGTGAGTATTTGCTTGCATATGGAAAAATAATAAACCATGCGAATTTTAAAAGTTTGCAGTATTTTCCTATAGCAAAAAAATCTTTAAAAAGATATCTTGATTTTCTTAGTGGGTTGAAGTAAACAGTAATATGATATAATGTCCAATCATTCATTTTCACATATTTAGTGAAATAAGGGCAAAATTGTTACAAGATGCTTAATTATATAGCAATTTAAGCTATATAATGACTTAATTGGCTTTATTGTCGATAAAAATTAGGGTTTTAGTCAATAAAAGTGTATACTTATATATGGTTAAGTCAGTAATGACAATTAATCAGAATAAAAAAAAGGAGTAATCGACATGACAGGAACAGTAAAATGGTTTAATTCTGACAAGGGATATGGATTTATCTCTACAGAAGAAGGTAAAGATGTATTCGTACACTTTAGCGCAATTCAATCTGAAGGATACAAGTCACTTGAAGAAGGCAGTAAAGTTCAATTTGACGTTGTAAATAGCGATCGCGGCGAAACAGCAGCAAACGTTATTAAACTATAATTTTAAATAAAACTATAGATAAAAAATAAAAAGCTCTTCTCACTTGTGGTGAACTGCCCCCTGTCAAGTAGACAGTGGAAATAATTAAATATTTAGTTGAGTTAAGGCTTGATTTCGATATTCAATCGGAGTTAAGCCTTTTAATTTCTCAATCGGAGTTAAGCCTTTTAATTTCTCTTGATACCTTTGCTCATTGTAGAAGACAATATATTGATCAATCGCTTTTTTTAGTTGATTGATATCGTGAAATTGATTCAAATAGTACATCTCTGATTTGAGTGTACCCCAAAAACTTTCCATAGGTCCATTGTCTATGCACCTTCCAACTCTAGACATACTTACTGTCATACTTCTTGAAGAGAGTTTTTTTTGAAAGACTTTATTCGTATACTGGAACCCTCGATCGCTATGAAATATTGGTTTTGCGTCTGGATTCCTTTTGACAGCGTCCTCAAATGTCTCATTTGCGAGTTGATTGTTATTAAAGGTGCTCATTTTATGGCTGATAACACTTGTATCAAATAAATCGATAATCGCACTTAAATAGAGTTTGATATTTGTTCCTATTACCTTGAACTCAGTAACGTCTGTTAACCATTTGTCATTAGGGTTTTCAGCGTCAAATTTCCGGTTTAATACATTTTCTGCAGTCACTTCAGGTCTAACTTTGATATACCCTTTACGCTTCCTACGAATGACCGAGGATATGCCCAACATCTTCATGAGTCTTCGAATGCGTTTCTTGTTATAACTCGCTTGATTGCGTTTATTGATCCATAATGTCATGCGTCGATAACCTAAAATGCCTTTAAACTCATCATGATATTCAATGATGAGT
Organism: Tenericutes bacterium HGW-Tenericutes-2; assembly: GCA_002839095.1. GTDB lineage: Bacteria > Bacillota_I > Bacilli_A > Acholeplasmatales > Acholeplasmataceae > Peloplasma. Next base: position 164,844 of record PGXL01000005.1, read on the forward strand.
TGAGATAACTCGTGATTCAGTCTCTCTTCATCAGTTTCTATTCTATTCAACCATTTGTAATAACTGCTACGCATAATCAAAAGGATTTCACATAGCACCAAAATAGGATATCGCTTAGCCTCGTGAAGCTCTTTTATCGTTTTGTATTTGGCTTCTTGGCGGACCTTGCTAAAATATCCCTCCTTTCGATCTCCTGGAATTTTTTTATGACCTCAGCCTCCATTTCCAGACGTTCATTCTTTCGTCTTAGAAGTTCGACTTCACGCTTTAATTTCTCAATCTCTGTCAAATTCTCTATGGGTTTTCTTTTGCCGCGATTATCTCTTAGACCTTCTTCACCATCCGCTTTGTATTTCTTTACCCAATTGAAAACTTGAACATATGACGTCTCAAACTTTTCTGCTGCTAGTTTGTACGCATATTCATGCTCAATTGTCCATCTGATGATCTCTAACTTTTCTTCAAAACTTACTTTTCGTGTTTTTGCCATATAGACATACCCCTTTGGATCATATGCTTTGATCTCTTTATGTCTATTATACTTTGAAACCCAATCAATGATTGTCGTTTCTGAAGGAATTTGATATTGCTTTGCTAAATCTAGATAGGATCCTTCACCCTTCAAATATGCATGGATAACTTCACGTTTGAGAGATTGACTATACGCATTATTCCTTGGTTTATCATCAAACGCTCTTTCTCCGATAGATTCATGGTTTCTTATCCATCGTCTTATTGTTGTAAGGTTACACTCAAGTTCATTTGCTATCTCTATTTTTGATTTTATCTGGTTATGATATTGCTGAACAGCTAAAAACTTTGTTTCCTTACTAAAACTATTTTTTCTTCCCATAAAAGAAAAATCCCCTTTCTATAAACATCTACAAACTTTAATTATTTGTAGTGTCTACTTTAAGGGGATCATATCA
>PGXL01000015.1 GCA_002839095.1 Tenericutes bacterium HGW-Tenericutes-2
TAAATTTACTGAACCCTGAAAGGTTGGAATCGATGTGCCAAAGGTACTGGATACATATCAGCAATGGGAGGCTGATGGAGTACTTGATGAACGAATAAAGAGTATTCAAGACATGGTTGCTAGGCGGATTATCCAAAAGGATATCGCTAAAGCCATGAACCTAAGTGAGAACACACTCATTAAATTGAAGCGATCTCATCCCAGATTAAATCAAGCGTTTATCAATGGGGATGATGAACTTAAGTATAAGCTCATGGATGCATTGTTCCAACGAGCTGTCGGTATGGAGTATGAAGAAGTGCAAACCATCATTGAAGAAACATCATCGGGTACAAAGAAGCGACTTGTTAAAACCAAGAAGAAAGCACTGCCCGATTTTAATTCACTCAAATACTTATTAATAATCAAGTTCGGACGTGAATACAACGAACGTAAAGAAGAAATTGACATCATGCTGAAACGCATAGAAAAAGGCGAGGAAACTTGGATTAATGAACATAGTGATGAAGAAACCCTCGGAGTTGTTAATATACGAAAACAACCCAAGAAATAATGATGCTGCAGTTGATGCTGTAGCTAACAGTATCAAAGAGTTCGGATTCAAGGTTCCGATAGTGATCACTAAGGATCTAGTTATCATTGCTGGCCACACAAGGCTCAAAGCAAGCCTCAAACTAGGATTAGCGAGTGTTCCTTGCACTGTTGCTGATGACCTCACAGAAGGGCAAATTAAGGCCTTTCGTTTGGCAGATAACAAGACAGCTGAACTTGCTACCTGGGATTTCAGTAAACTAGAAGCAGAACTCTCGAATATTGATATTGATATGCTTCAGTTCGGGTTTGAAGAGTTAGAATCAGATATTCCAGATAATGCTAGTGATGATGACTTTGATCCTTCTGATGAAATTAGTGAAACACCCTATTCTGAATTAGGAGATATCTATTTATTGGGTAATCACCGAGTCATGTGTGGCGATTCAACAAAGAAACAAGATGTTCAAAGACTCCTGGATGGACAAAAGATTGATATGATCTTCACCGATCCACCATACAATGTGGACTATGAAGGCACAGCTGGGAAGATTAAGAATGACAAGATGGAAGATAACAGCTTCTATCTTTTTTTATATGATGCATTTACAAATATGTTTGAAGCAACAAAACCTGGTGGAGCAATCTATGTGTGCCATGCAGATACTGAAGGTATAAACTTTAGGAATGCATTCAAAAATGCCGGGTTCAAGTTGGCGGAGTGCTTAGTCTGGGTTAAAAATGCACTCGTACTTGGTAGACAAGATTATCACTGGCGACATGAACCTATCCTTTATGGATGGAAGGAAGGTGCAGCGCATTACTTTATTGATGACCGCACACAAGATACCATCTGGGAATATAACAAGCCAAAACGTAATGATGACCATCCAACAATGAAACCTCTTGAACTCTGTGGTCGAGCGATTGCAAACTCCTCAAGGGTTAATGAATACGTACTCGATTTATTCGGTGGTTCTGGATCAACTATGATCGCATCTGATCAGCTTCAAAGAAAGTCTTATTTGATGGAACTCGATGAAAGATTCGTCGATGTGATTGTTAAACGCTATATAAGACACAAAGGATCAAGTGACAATTGCTATCTGAACCGAAAGGGTAAGAAGCTATCACTCAATACAATTGATGAATTTCAAAATTTATCACTATAGTAAGCATTTAGTGTCGAATTGACTTGATATAAAAGGTCTTTAGAGTGATATATATACATACCAAAAGGTAGAAAGTAGGTCACATTATGGATAAACAAATCAAGTTGTCAGAATGGATTCAAAGATTTAAGTCGGGTGAGTTCGATAAACCTGATACAACAACCCAAATCAATGCAGGTTGGTTCGATTGGTTTTGTAGAGATACAAGCCTAGCAAACAAAACAAAGAAGATGGGTAACATCATCAAGCAAACTAAATCTGGTGGAAAGGTAGACCTTGAGACAAGTTATGTATGGTTCAAGAACAACTGCCCACTCAATGGTCCACTCTACGATGATTTCAGAATCGCAGATATTGAAAACAACAATAATTTATTCGTTGTTCAAATCGATTGCGTATGGAACGATTCCAAGTATACAGTCTTTGAAAGACTTGATGGGTTTGAAAAACCAGTGTTTCAAACAGAATCATCCAGAGAACTGGTGAAGTGGTTCAATAAAGGTTGGTCAAAGTAATGTTTCAAGAATACAATGCACATCCAAAAGGAATCAAAACAACAGATTGTGTGGTAAGAGCAATCAGTACCGCCATGAATAAAGACTACATGGAATGCAGACGAGAACTCAATCAACTCAAACGAGAGTGGAAGTTCACAAGCTATAAAGACACAGAATTCTTATACAAATACTTCGAAGGAAAACCAAGGTTGATATTTAAAGCAATCAAGGGAGAACCTCGAATCAAGGGTTCCACTTTTACCGGTCTCTATACGCGCGGGACATATGTTTTGAAGATGACCGGCCATGTTACAGTATGTAAAGATGGCGTTATTCTTGATACTTGGGATTGCACTTACCGAAGTGTCTATACCGCTTGGAAAATCGACTAGAAGGACAACAATATGAAAACTAATTTTATACGCAAAGCAACATCAACAGAACTCATTCCTCATGATGAGTTTGTTATCGAAAAACTAGTAGTCATCGATAAAGACTTATTCGAATGTTTTATCAAGGATCCACTGAACGACTACGATTTCATAAAAGAGAATCTTGAGCATATGTATTGTGACCAAGATGAGGTATTTCACTGTATCTTCGTGACATCTAATTCACATGACTTTGGTATCCTGGTCGAAAGTGAAGGATATCATTATGCAAGGTACACTGCATACTTACCAAAAGCAGCAATAAAATAACACATTCAAATCAACGCAAACCAGGGAAGCTCAAGGCTTCCTTTTTCTTGCTAGAAAAGAGGACAACATGAAAATCATAACAAGTGAATCGGTCTTTAGTGGACATCCGGATAAAATTTGTGACCAAATCAGTGATGCAATACTGGATGCGATTCTAGAACAAGACCAATCAGCAAGAGTAGCGGTGGAAACAGCTATAAAGGATGATTTAGTCGTAATCTTTGGTGAGGTAACAACTATTGCAAACGTTCAATACTCAGATATTGCAAAACAAGTACTCAAGGACATTGGATATAAAGATGAGTTTTGTGTCCTAGAAAAGATATCTAAGCAATCTCCAGATATTGCACAAGGCGTCAATGAAACTCTAGATCATCAGCAAGGTGCAGGTGATCAAGGCATGATGTATGGCTTTGCATGTAATGAAACTCCTGAGCTCATGCCACTACCAATTATAGTTGCACATGAGATTGCTAAAGAAGTAGATGCACTTAGGAAAGCTAAGTACAACCACATCTTTGGTCCAGATGGTAAGTGTCAAGTGTCGGTAAGATATGTTGACGGACAACCATTCGCATATGATACGATAATCGTTTCAGCTCAAACAAGACCAGGAGCAAGCCTATCACTCGCAAAAGAAATCATCATTGAAGAAGTACTCAAACCATTGATTGGTAAGGATCTAACTAATATCAATGTTCTCATCAATCCAACCGGAGCATTCGTCATTGGTGGTCCTTATGGTGATTCTGGATTAACTGGTAGAAAGATAATCGTAGACACTTATGGCGGATACGCAAAACATGGTGGTGGAGCTTTCTCAGGTAAGGACATAAGCAAGGTTGATCGCAGTGCGAGTTATTATGCCAGATTCGTAGCAAAAGCCCTTGTGGAGGCAGAATTGGCCGACACGTGCGAAGTCTGTGTGTCCTACTCAATTGGAGTAGCAAATCCAGTTGCAGTATCGATTGATACCTTTGGTACTGGGAGGTTATCTGATGAACAACTTCTTGAACTTGTTAAACAACACTTTGATTTCAAACCAGCTAACATAAGAAAAGAACTAGAATTCGATAAAGTGAAGTTCAAGGAGTTAGCTGCTTATGGACATATGGGTCGTGAAGATTTACCAGTTCGATGGGAACATGTAGAAACTAAAGCAGCTGAACTGAAACAAGCCTATGAAAAAACCAAAGGTTCTACATAATTTCTACAAATCACCTGCATGGCTTTCAGCTCGTGAACTCAAGATAGTCTCAGTCAATAGTCTTTGTGAACGATGTGGACAGATTGGAATCGAAGTTCATCACAAAGAAAGATTAACCATTGAGAATGTTAATGACTCATCTATTAGCCTGAATCAAGATAACTTGGAGTTGCTTTGCAGGGATTGTCATAACCAAGAGCATGAACGTTTCAGTAAAAAAGTTAGATTTGATAAAGAGGGTAATTTGCTGAGGAGTTAAATATCCATTCATGTTATAATAACCGTTGAAAGGTGTTGATTCTATTGAAACCACTAAACAAAAAAATGGATTTTAATATTGGACAATACAAAGTAAAGTTTAACAACGAATTTAAACGAAAGATTGAAATAAAAGAATCGCCTACTTCCCAGTTTGATATTCTTGAGATTGGTTCTATAGAATATAGTGGAGTGTCTATTGTTTTAGCACTTAGAAAAGACACTGAGGATAAGGCAATAGTACCTTTTATAGCTGAAACAAAAATGCCAAACGGAGAGTTTATTATAATGTTTGATTATGAGTGTTATACAAACTTTAATCAACAAATATACAGATGTTATCTTGCTCATGAGTTAGGGCATATTATAAGTGAACTGAATAAAAATGTATTTCCGTATCAAACATTTGAAGAAAAAGAAAAAGAAGTACTAGAGAAAAAGTTAAATGCTAATGAAAATTTTGCAGATATAGAAGCATTGAAATTGATTGGAAATAAAAACACTTATATAAAATCGTTGGAGTATTTGATTGAAAGAATCTCTGATTTTAATGATGAAGAAGATTTGAGATTAAAATTAACTATGACTGAATCAATCAAACTCAGAATCAGGGCTTTAAAATAATGCCCCCCCCTAATATGAATTGTTTATTTGCGATGGGTACCGTACAGGGTGGCAATTAAAAAATGCAAGGCTATTTTTTTGAAAATCGTGGTTTTTGAACTGGTAATATAAAAGTAGACACCCCTAACATAATTATAGAGCCTTAATATTGAAATCGAGCGACTTCGGTCGCTTTTTTCATCGGTTGATGAAACTAAAACACAACTCCTCGATAACCTTATCGAACAAGCAGCATTCATGAAAGTAGAACTTGGAATACTTCAAGAACAAATCAGAAAGCATGGTGCAGTTCAAGTCTCAAGTAAAGGTGCTCAAAGACAGAAAGAAGCTGCTAAATATTTTTCTAAACTCATTAATTCATATGGGATAGTCAACAAAACACTGAATACAATCATGGGTAAGAATGTTATTGATGGTGATGATGCATTTGACGAGTTTCTCTAGAAAGCAAACACCTGATGAAATACCTAATTGAATATCACCGCCACTTAGAGTCTATCGCGTTGTTATGCTCAAATAAAATTATTAAACCACAATATATCGATAATGATATGTCGTGGTTTGTTTTTTTGAATATAACTAGTCTTGGTTATACAAAATAAGCAAAGATTATTTTGGATGATCGAGTTGTAAATGACGATGGATTGCTCAGTTTTAAATTAAGATATGCATGTGTCTGTTTTTATACGATAATCACATTTTTTAAATACATTTTTTCATAAAATAAACATTGTTATAAAACCCCGGATTAATCCTCTTTTTTTACATCATTCCATGCTCTACCGAATAATTCATTACCCCCAGGTGATAATTTCAGCACCTTAGAATCATTTAATATAGATTGCATTTTCTTAGAGTACGTTGTATCTCTATCAAAAGCAATAAATATCTGTTTTGAGCTAGTACTATAAAGTTCAATAAGTTTCTCTAAAGTCTCATCTTCAATGTGTTTAAGGATAATAGTATCATGTACAACAGCTGGAAGCTTCGTATTATTCAACATAACTAAATCGAATATAACCAAACCTCTACACAAAGATCCAGTACCAGTATCATTTGGAGTAAAGAAGTGGTAGTGACTAGAATCAGCAATCTCAATAGTAGGAGCAGTTTTCTCGCCATTATATAGTCTATCAGTGTAGTTTTTCATTAGTGAATTAAGTGTATTTTCAATTGAAATCATAGTTGATTTGAGTAACTCGTCATACTTATCTTTTTCTGATTTCAAATTATCCTTTAATTTGGCGTGCTCAGAGAAGTTTTTGTTTGCTTCTTTAAGCACTTCAATTTTTTTTGTAATATCAGCATATTTCAATAAAATTGCTTTTGAAATAGTTGGAGCAGTTTTTAAATGATTGGCTTTTGACTCTAATGAAGATATTTTTTCTTTAACAATGGATAGAAGTAGATTGATTTCATCTTCACTTTGCTTAAATTCTTTCTTTAGAATATTGGCAAGCTTTAAGTGAAATGCCTCTACTTTATCTAATTCTTCATAATTCGCATTTGGAAAATACTCTTTCAATGAATCATAGGAATGCTTAAAATTTTTATTCGTATATTTACTATCATCTTCATAGGAACCTAGTTGTGAATTAAGCTGAGTTCTTTGTCGTCTCAAACTGCTTAATTGCTTTTTGATTTCCGCCAATTCTTGAGCTTGAAATGAATCAAGGTCAGATAATCCACGTTGTGTTTCAATAGTGAGTTGATATAGTTCGGTTTCTAACTTTTCAATATCCTTATTATTTTCCTTAAATGCTGTATTGTTTGGAGCTGCTTTAATTTGGTTAAAAGATTTAGCCTTTTTAAAAGCAGATTCTTTCTCTTGGGTTTTATTTTTAATATGCTCTTGCTCACTAATTTGATGGTACTTATTAAACATTTTGATCAAAGCCACTATACCTGCGTTGACGTTTTCTTGTGTTGCTGATCTTAACGGAAATTTTTCATTGGTAGTTTCACGATGATATATTCTAAAGAATCGACCAACAAAGTCTCGTAGCGATATACCATTATCTCTAAAACCATATCGATTGGCTAATGCCTTATTGTATTCATTAAGAGGAATAATCTTAACTACATTGAAATTAGAGTCACACATATTTATGAACGAAGGATTGTCTGTTGAACGAGAGAAGTATAGCGATTCTCTATCAAATTCAAATTCGAACTTTATAGTGTGATGACCAATATTGTCAACAGTATCTTTTGTATCCTTACTTAGATAATCAGTACCACCAAAAACGAAATCAATAATCATTAAAAAAGTGGATTTACCTATTGAATTTTTTGCATCAGGACTTCCCAAAACAGTATTTAAACCAGAGTGAAAAACTATGGGTTCTCTAATCGATCCATTAGAAAGAAACTTATCACAACTAATTCTTTTTAACAAAATGTACTACCTCCTCATCGATGAGTATAATTCCTCCTAATGCATACAAACAACTCAAAATATCTATGAGTTCATTGATATCAGTTAACTTACTTTTTAATCGTATAAATAATTGTTCAGGTGTCAAATCCTCTAATATGAGTTCCTTTATTATCAAAGGAAATTTGGATAGAATACTATCATTATATGAGGTTACTTTACTCGGAAATCTCATGGAATACCTCGCAATTTTGCACAAAGAATGCAATCATAATATTAACGACTGATATCATATCGAGTGAATACCCAAGATCGTCAGCCATCCACAGTGATAACCTGTTGAAGATTTCTTGTTGATTCATCAATTCTAGAGCGTCCAAACTTTCAAAGGCTGTGCTAACCTGATTAGCTATAACCTTGAATCTTGTTTTTCCTGAAGAATCGAGATTGGAAAATTGCTGTTCTATAAATTTGTAGTACTTAAGAACCCAGTGGGTAACGTCATCTCTAAGTATAACATCATCAGTTATTTTGTCTTTAATCTCCTTAGGGTCAAGTGGAAGCAGCCCAGCCGCTTTATCGCTACTCAAATTACCTAAATCATTAATTATTTTCTCGATAGATTTTTCAACATCTATTCTGCTTAATGCAGCATCAATCTCTGAATTTCTTTCAAAAGACTGTTTTTTTGATATCAACCTTTGGTATGTATCGTGTGTTGGGTTTGCTCTATAATCGCTATAACAACTAAGACAAAGTGCGATTCTATTATCCTTTGTATCAATAGAACTAGGTGCTGGATGGACAGATTCTAGTTCTTTTTTTGTTTCATCGTCAAATTCTTCATCATAAACCTTTGTAATACCGTAGAAAGCATTTCTGCGACCTCTGATATTACGAACTAAATCGTTACCACATAATGGGCAATGATTGTTAGCTTCACTAAGGTAAGGGATTTCTTCGTATGTTGTATCTATTGAATCATTTGTGTTTGTCATCCCTACGACATGTATAAGTGCATTTGCAAGAAAAGTTGCTCTGTCATCATTTAAATATGAGTGGTTTAATAAATTCTTGTTGTCTGTATGTAAATTGGGCTCATTATTTATCAATGTTATTAATCTATGACAGGCATTGTCAATGGTTATTGGGTTAAAATCCCGTGCAACATAAGTTTGAAAACCAGAAATTACATTCAATACAATACTTGAATCACTTATAGCTCTTACTATTTCGACTGGTACTTCATTAATGTGTTTGCATAGTCTACTGATTTTTGTATCATCAAAATCTATTCTTGGGGATAATAAACTACCTATTTCTCCCAGTAGTAACATACCTGCAGGACCTTGTCCACTAGAAGATACTAATCCTTTTTTAACGATAGTGATGTACTCAGCTATGTTATATCTATCCATTTTTGCCCCCCGTTTGAGATGAAAAATTTCTACAAAAAAACTGCAAAAAAGCTACCATTACTTATTTAAACCAATATTTTAGAATATAAGTGTCAAAACCAGATGGTAGTTTTCAATTTATTCTTTATTTTGAGACTTATTTTAACACAAAACTTGATAAATCACAATATTGATAAGTTGTGAATCCGATAATATCTAAATGAACACTTCATTATGAATGCAATTCTCATTATTTTGAGAAGTAAATATCTAGTTTTACAGTTCGTATAAGATTTATAAAGGGTCACTTTTGAAAACTCAGTCAAAGGAATGAAAAAAGGAGGTGGTATAGATGAAAGAAGAAACAGAAACACATAAAACAAATCAACTCAATGAATTCGAAAAGGACAAGATTAAAAGTTTAAATCAATTTTTCATGAAAAGTATTACACATGGGTTATTATTTGCTTTTCTACTCTTTATTATTACAGTTGTTTTGTTGTTATTCACAATTATTGCAACCGACATGGATTCGTCTGTAAAGATTACGATTATTTCTATGGTTGCAACATTTGTTTTAACTAGTAGTAAAACACTTATGGATCGAACAGTTGAGATTATTACTTATACCGTTCGACTTCTAGGAGAAGAACAACGAGGATTCAATAAGAAGATTGGAATTGATATTGATCCTGTTGAGTTTGAAGAGTTGTCGGATGACAACAACAAGGAGGAAAAGAAAAATGCATAAAAACTTATTTCCACCATAACGAAAGGAAAATCTCTATGACAAATAGAATAGCTATCACGGATAAAACAATCTACAGATCAATTAAGTTTCTCTTCAAATATTTAAAGTATGATATGTTTCACGAAATATATAAAAAACTTTGGTTTGATCAAGATACTGCTAAAGATAGTAGAGAAAAAGATATTTTAGCGTATATCAAAAGTCTTAAGTATTTGATGAATAACCTGAGTTCAGGAATCAATCCTGATTTAATTAAAGATAGTTACTTCCTATTAACTGGAGCAAAACTCAGTGAAAAGAAAGTTGAAAAGATACTTGTGTCCTATTACTCAAACAATGAGGAATCAGGTCATATCTGTGCAACGATGATACATAAAGCTATCTATGAATCAATTAAAATCAAAAAAATTCAATACGCGATGTTGCTTACCAATTATGTGTTACTTCGAAATGGTTATGCCATCATCACAATATTTCAAAGCGAAATCGAAAAATATCGACATGCAATTAGAAACCTTGAAACCGACTGGACTTATCTTTATGGCTTTATCGTTGCTAATGAACTTTATATTAGAAATGCCGATTTAAAGATTCAAGATACTCCACTTAGATATACAAAAGATTCATTTATATCTGAGATAATCAAACACAAAAACAGATTGATCCATGATTTTAGAATCCAAAATATCTACTTATATGGATCTTTATCAAGAAACCAAAACAATCTATCTAGTGATGTTGACATGTTGATTATCATGGATGAAAAGCATTTAGAATACTTTGAAAAAGTGCAATTAATAGCATCATGTAAAAAGTATTTAGAGAAGAATTTAGAAATAAGAATTGATCTAATCGATATTAGGTCAGCAATTAAGTTGTTTGGTACTAGAGGTATCGGACAAGCAATCAAAATTTATTAATAAGGAGAAAATAAAAATGATAAAAAGAATTACAAATAAACAAGGTGTTAGTGTTCAAAGTACATATGTGATACAAGGTAACACAACACCTAAGGGTATTGATGAAACCTATCTGGCAACAGGTAGCAATCAACACATACTCATGAAATTTAGCGGACTCAATTTGAGTCAATTAGAGAGAATTGGTAGGGCTGTACTTAGACTGGTTGTAACTCAAGATACAACAATTATGCCTAATCCAACTGAGAAAACGGCGTTTTATGTTCATCGAAACATATCGGATTTCAATCCGACTAGTGTTGTTTGGACATCCAAACCATCACTTGCATCGTCTTTTGAGGCAGGCTTCTTAGTTCCTGTTACACAAGTAGCTGCTGGTTGGATGCCAGAGGATCCGTCGCAATTCCCATACACAGTAGTCGAACTCGATTTAACAGGCATCTTAAATTACTGGAAGAAAAACAATATATCATTCCATGGCATTACAATCTCAAAATCATCACCAGGTGTGATTATTAATCCTTCAAAGACAGAAGTAACAGGAATCAATGAATACTTCATTATGGAAGAATCAAAATTACAAGGCTTAGAACCTTTATTAAGCCATACACCAGTTGAATGTGGATTTCCAGGAGTTGGTTATGTAAATGACTTAACGGGTGAACTCGTTTTTCAAACTGTGAGTTTACGAACATCATCCAAGAATGCACCTATTTCGTTTACTGCATTTAGACATAACAGGTCAATTCCTGAAACATCTAAGACTTGGTTTTTGGGGTCTAAATTTAGTGCAAGTTTTGAGTATGCAATCATTATGGAAACAGATTTTGCACAATTAATTCAACCAAATGGTAGTGAGTCAATTTTTACCAAAATGACAAAACTTGAAGCCGAAAGATATGGTGTTTTTGTTACTGAAAGTGATGTATATGTGGATTTATCAAGTTATGCATATGCTACAAACAGTGGCACAGCAATTGTGATTAGATATCCGGATAATACAAAAATTGAACTCAATCTGCACAAGATTCAAAAGATTACTATGCCATCCGGGGATACGATTACATATTACTGGAACGCTGCACAAGATAGGCTGTTATATATGATCAACTCTGATGGTGAAAGAGTGAATATTTATTACAACAGCTATGGGAAAATATCTGAAATTGATTTTGTGAGTGAACAAAGATTGTTTAAGTTCACATACGATTCAACTCGAACTGAAGTAACCTCTATCATATTACAAAAATGGATTTTGGATCCAGGATCTTCGTCAGGAGATAGAATCTATATTGAACTTGAAAAAGCCACGTTTACTAAGAGTGAGCCTTACTATACAGTAGTCGATGTTAAAAATGATGATAGAACAGAGTTTCAACTAGCTGACGAAAAAGTATATTCAGTTGTGAATAAGAAGCATGCGTCAGGTGAAATTTTAAATCAAGTTCAATTTTCTAGAGAGTTAGGTAAAACAGTCATTGAAGACTTCTTAGGAAACAAGCAATACTTATACTTTGACGACTATGGTCAAGTGAAACACAAGATTGATGATCAAGGTAAATCAATGAAAGCTGAATATGAACTCGTTGGACTAGATGGAACTACTAGAAGAGTTACTAGCAAATCAGAAATTCAAGCAAACAGAAACAACCTTATTGTAGATTTTAGTTTTGATAATCAAATTGGGGAATATAAGACTACGACAAAAGGGTGGAAGAAAAACTCTGATACGAACAATATTGTAAAAACCATGTTTGGTGGTGTGTTTGGAAATAAGTGTCTTCTTGTAAGAAAAACTGGTTCAGGTCAAACACGAATTACACAACTCATTAGCGTAAATCCAGGTAGTTACTCATTCATTGGTTTTGAAAAGAGAATTAACATTTCTGGTAACCCAGTTATTAAGGCAAATATCACTTACACAATTTTAAGACTTGCTCAAGGTTCTGAAACAGGTATCTTGGATGGGTCAGGAAACTCATGGGTTAGTGATACAGTGACTACATCTGTATCCACATCTGCATTAACAGGAACCACTAATAAATGGCAAAAATTTGTATTACCCACAATCATCATCCCAACAGGTGCAACAAACTCAACGATTGAGCTAGAAATTTTCGCTTCACACACATCAGGTGATCTATTACTTGATGATTTCCAACTTGCAGCAAGTGAACATGCAGTCAATTTCAATCTAATTCCAAACGGATACTTTGAAGAAAATGTCGGTGCAATACCAACAGAATGGACTGGAGAAAACCTTGATTCTTATGATAAAATTGTGGATTCTAGTTTAGATTTTCCGTATCACATATTTGTGGGAACAAGAACAATGAGATTTACTGGTGACTTCACAAAGACCAAGAAGTTATTTAAAACATTTGAAGTTAAGGGTACGGTAGGAGACGAGCTTGTTTTTTCAGGATGGTTTAGAGGAAAAGTCTTAACAAATGAAGAGGCTAAAGTTGTCGTAGCATTTATTAATGAATCTATTGTTACAGATACGCATACAGTTTTATTGCAACCTAATGATTCTGGTTGGCAAAATATCAGTCGAGGATTTGTTGCAAAAAACGATTTTACACAAATTAAAGTGTCGGTTGAATATCGAGGTTTTAATGTGCTGTTGTTTGATGCATTGCAACTCTATGTAAACAGCTATGAATCATATTATGCTTACGATGATTTAGGTAACATTATGGATCAATCATCTGCTAAAGCATCAAGTGAAACTATTAGTAATGCACTTGGACAAACCGTTCAATCATCCAATAAACAAGGTGAAGTCTATCGTTACAAATACGATAACAAAGGACATATGACTGAGGTTAAAGATAATAAGGGCAATAAGGTCGTACATGTTTATGATTCTAAAGGAAACCCGATAACCATGGAGTTGAATTCATCACTTGGAAAGGTGTCACATTCAAAAACATTTAACACGAAAAATCAACTGGTTAAATCGACAGATGAGTTTGGTCGTGAATCAATTAATCTATATGATAATGAGTTTAGACATATTCAAACAACTGACCCACTAGGACATAGGGACAAGAAAGAATACAATGAATTTAATCAATTAATGAAAATAATTCGTGAAGATTCTCAAAGTGGCAGTGAGTCATTATCTTATCAATATGATGCAAATCGAAATTTAAAGAAGATTATTATTGATCCAAATAAGTATTATGAATTTTTCTATGATGCAAAAAACCGTATTGATAAAATCAATATCAATTCATCTACAATCGTTCAATATACTTACAATACTAAAAACCAAATTGTTACTCAAAAATATGGTTCACATATAGAAAGTGATTACTATACTTTTGGATATGATACAAGAGGTAGACTGATTTCAGTATCTTTCAATGGAGAAACAACACCAAGCTACACATATAAGTACGATGAACGAGACCGAATTTCAGAGATCAAATATCAAGATGTAATTACCTATTATTCATATGATAGAAGTGGAAAACTTATTCGTAAAACAAATACAGATGGCATATCTGAAAGATACATCTTTGACAATATTGATGCTATCCAAAAATCAATTATCGATATCAACGGTGTGATTAGAAGTTATGAATACATCATGCCATATGAAACAAGTCAATACAACTTTGACGGATTCATAAACAGACTTGATCGAGCTTATGATGACGACTATGCATTGATTGATTCCAACTATAACGGCCAAACAGGACTAAAATGTTATGGTGGCAGTCTAAACAATATTGAAGATGATAGTGTACTTAGAACACCTGTTCTAGTGTTGAGTAGTAGTGCCGGAGAAGCAAGATACCGAATATCAGAAGCTAACCAAAGAAGATCAATTTCTAGAAGTACTGGTCAAAAATTTAGTTATGCAGAATGGAAATCAAGATTTGATTCTAAGAAGACTTTATTTGGTTGGTTTAAGTTTTCAACAAATAGAACATATGATCAACCGATATTCTCTGTTTTAGGGCACAATAATTTAAATCAAATTGAACTAGCGTTACAACCTAATGGACAAATCAAACTCAGAGTAAATGGACAGTATCATTTAATTAATGGAAGTACATTTACATATACAGGAACAAATTGGGTAATGTTAGCGTTAAAACTTGAAAACTCAGGAAACAATATTAAATCAACAGTTTATATCAATGGTTCAAAATGCCTTGAAGTAACACAGAATATTAAGGTATTACCAGGAAATACAGTAGATATGAAAGTTAGTGATTTTGGTAATCTCGTTTTAGGGATATACAATCCTGATGCATTTCCATTAGTAACAAGTGAATTTAGAGTTGCGCATATGCAAGTTGGTGCATTCAATTATACAGATGCAGATATAACAAAGATATATAGTCTCGCATTGCCGCATTTTAATGGAACCATTGTTCGCAAACAACGCTCAGGTGTCCTATATCACGATCATCAAGCCTATGATGGGTTAGATGTTGTTACACTTAAAGGCACTCTTGTTTCGCATAAAGGGGTTCATCCATCAAGTTTTGGATATCAGGCAGGGACATATAAACTTGATAAGACAAGACTATTTGAATATGATGATTCAAGAAAAATCCACGTATATGGAAGTTATGGAAACGATAAAGACTTAATCTCATCAAAAGCAAAACTAGTTTATGATTTCAATATGAAAAATACAGGTATGCTAGCTATCCGCTTTAAACCGGTTGATGTAGGCACACAATTAAGAACGATTCTATCATTACAAAAAGGTACAGAAACACCACTAGGTTTATATGTAAATAGTGCCAATAAACTTGTCTTAACACAAGACCAATTAGAAACATTAAGCAATACAATCCTCACAAATGGATGGAATCAGCTGGTCATCAGATGGAACGAAACCTCATTATGGATATACCTAAATGGTGATACGGTTGTATCTAGAACCAAATCATTAAGTTATGAAAATGCAGTGGTTTCAGTTGGCGCACTGATTAATAGTAGCGTACCATCTTATCACTTTAATGGTCAATTTGAGATGTTAGCCCATAGTAATCAAATCTTTGATGACACAAAAGCAACATTGATTAGAAATTCTTATCAAACAATCTCCTATGAATCAGAATATGATATGTTAGGTAGAAAAGAAAAAGATGAATTAAGTATTGGTACCACAAAACGAACTGCAGAATACTCGTATAAGAGACCTTTTGATGATTCAACCAAAACATCCTTTGAAGTTGAACACATGAAGACATTAGCAAACCAAAACATTTATTACAACTATGATGCGTTAGGTAATATTACTGAAATGGATACACCCGAAGGAACATATGAATACAAGTATGATTTCATGGGAAGACTCATTGAAGAATATAATCCAGTTCTCAATCAAACTATCAAGATGGAATATGATAAGCAAAACATGACGTACAAGAGATATTATGCTGGTAAAACCATAAACATGGTTAAGCAGTTAGAGTTTCTAACGAATGCAGAAGATCAATTAGTATATGTTGGAACTGTAGAGGGTGGAAATGAAACACCTTTAGATATTTCCTATGGTTCTAAGTATGTTGGAAACCCATCAGAAATCGGATCAAAAGAACTCAAATGGGAAGGAAGAAGACTAAAACAAATCCTTGATGGTGATGATACAATTGTTTACACTTACAATGAGCAAGGCTTAAGAACAAAGAAAAACATCAATGGTGTTGAAACAAAGTATTACCTACAAGGCACTAATATCATAGCAGAAGAAAAAAATGGTCAAACCATGCATTTCATCTATAATGAGCAAAATCAGTTGGTTGGATTTGAACATCAGCAAAGCAAGTATTTTTATGTAAGAGATTTGCTTGGAGTTATTAGAAATATTATTGATATTAATGGTAACATTGTGGTAACATATAAATATGATGCATGGGGAAATCATAAAGTTTATGATTCGTCAAATGCAGAAAACACCAGCACTTCATTCATTGGTAATATTAACCCATTTAGATACAAGGGATATTACTATGATGTAGAAACTGAGTGGTACTACCTTCAAAGCAGATATTACAGTCCAATATTATCAAGATTTATTAATATGGATAATACGCAGTATTTAGAACCGGGACACGTTGATGGTATAAGTCTATTTGCATATTGCGCTAACAATCCAGTTCACGGATTTGATCCAAGTGGCAAGTTTAACTTTAAAAAGCTTTGGAGCAAAGTTAAAGATTATGCTAAAAAAGTAGTGAACAAAGTAGTTGACTATTTTCTAGAAAAGGTAGACATTAAATTCGACTATGGGTTTGGTTTTATAGAAAATCAATTAAGAACTGGTGAAATTGATAAACTATGGGATGCTAAATGGAGCGATGGAGTTGGTTCAATCAAGATACCATCATTGCTTAATCTTGTAGGTATCAATAGTACATTTAATATTTCTGGTGGATTTAGCAAAGATACAGGGTTATTCTTATCATTCGGCCATTCAACACAGATAGGTAATACAACAAATACAACAACTTTTGGTATTAGACCAATTCCATTAGCATTAGCGACCGTAGCCATTGAAGGATTTGAATATGTCAAAGAAAAATTGTCGAGTGTTGATTGGGGTAAAATAGGCAATGAAGTTGTGCAAGGTTTAGAATCGATTGGATATATTGCTCTATATCTTGGAATTGCTGCTTTAGCAATAGGTTTAGCAGGGGCGACTAGTGGAATGAGTTTAACATTATTCTTATTATATTTGAACATTTAGGAGGAAAAAGTGGATATTAAGTCAAAGGTCACTCAAGAAAAATCACTAGAGATTGAGATTAAGAAAGTCATCTATTGGTATAAAAAAAGAAAACTCTTTATAGATGTCTCATTATATCTGATTATTTTTGGTAGTGGGGTAATCATATTCGCAAACGTAATTCAGAGTGAATACAGTAAAATAATTGAATTAGCACTAATTTTTCTTTTAGGGATTGTTCTTAAAATAACACTTCCAAAACCACTTATTATACTACGTAAATATAAGGTAAATAATTTCTTTAAAAGATTCAATACCCCAATAGACAAAATATATAGAATTGATATAAATAGTATTTCTATTGAATCAATACACTTTGACAAAACTCATAATAAAACTATACAAATATCAAGGATTAAACATATTATGTACGATGATGATTTGAGTGGTCTGTTCATATCAGAGACTGCCATTGCAAATAATATCCTTTTTATTGATTTAAAGAATTTGGATAATTTAGCTAAGAAGAATGTGATAAAGATGTTAATCGATTCACTGGCAAGCAAAAAAGCCATCTTAGAACTTAAAAACTCTATAGAGAAAAGCAGTTAGTATTAGAATCTTAACTCATATAAAAAAATAATTGAATATTATAAGAAATTATATGAAAGATGGAGAGTCTTAGTTGATTCTCCATTTTATTTTTAGTTCAATTTGCTGGTTATGGTCATGTTATTGTTAATTATATTCTTTACTGAAATTACTCAAAAGGTTGACATGGTTTCTATGCTGCTATTGATATTTATTGCATTATCGACAAAAGATATAAGTGCTAGTTATATCTATGTTTATTTAGTTGGCATAATGAGTCTCTGATTTTCATAAATAAATATACAACCAATTACTCGATTATGCCACTATTTTCCACTTTAGGTCATTTTCTTACCAGTTGTAGTAGGTCAACAATTTTCCATTATTTACACATAGATTCCACTACTTATTCGATTTTTCTCGAATTGGCATTTTCTTACCAGTTAAGGTTAAAGAGCCCTTAAAAACACGACCCTTTAAGGTTAACAGAGACTCCACAAGGATTGACAGAAATTCAAGCGACTATTACGTTTTTAAAGGGGTATCCAGGTTATACAGAACTGATGAATTATCTAAAACTTGGAGAAAAAGAACTCAAACTTTATTACGAAGCGGATGATTCCGCTTTTTGTTTTGTCGATATAAAATCAGTATCCAAACAAGAACTTGTTGCTGGTACACTCAGTTGTCAGATTGTGTTTCAAAAATTATCTTTATGGCTCAAAACACAGACATATACTATTGAGGTTAACGAGTCTAACTTAGGCAAAGTTTATCCATACACTTATCCATATACCTATTCAGCATTTTATGAAGGTAAAATTCAAATCATTAATCGTGGTATTTTTAAAGCACCACTTTTGATAGAAATCATGGGTGCGGTAGATGAGCCTGAAGTCATTATCAGAAAAGGCAGTAAAATCATCACGATGTTTAGATTGTTTCATAGTCAAAACAGTGGTGAGATTCATGCGTCGGCTGTTCCAAATAAGCAGTTCATTCGAAAGATAGACAACGGTGAGATTGTTTCCATCTATGGACTACAAGATTTCACTTGTGACAATTTTTTATTTGTTGAACCTGGTGAGTATGAAGTTGAATTTAGGCCAGGTGTAGCAAATCTCACCACATGCAGAATAACGATTTATGAAGGCTATCTGGGGGTATAGGTATGCAACTTGTATTCCTTGATAGACTTAATTTGGCTTACAAAGACTATGGCTATGTTGATAAGGATTTTGAAATTGCATTAGACCTTGTCATTATTCAAAAGTCATTATTCACAATCAATAAATCAAAGCTGAACGTGTCAGTTGGTGACATTGTAATATTAAAAGATGCACCAATTCATTACATTGGTATTGTAGAAAGATTAGAAGTTGCTGACAAGCATCGGACAACAGTCCATGTCTTGGATTTTAAAGAAATGTTTTCGATCGATATACCTGTTGAAAGTTACACTGGGGATTTAAGCCTATACTTGGAGAACATGCTCGTTGGAAACTTCAAGCAAAGTAATGACCCTCTTCAAAATTTAAGCTATCTTACCATCGAGCGTGGTTCCAGTGTTCAAGGTGAACTTTCATTTGAGCCAGATAAAATCATGTCCTTAGCATCGGTTATGGAATTAATAACCAAATCATATGGATTAAGATTAACAACCGAAGCGGTTTATCTACGAGGTAGAGTTACAGGCATCATCTTTCGAATAGGCGAGGTTCAAAGAGGAATCAAACTCAAGAATAATTACCAAGCTATTCAAGACTTAGTCGTGAATGATAGCTCAAGTCAAATGGTTAATAAACTAACTTATTACCCGAAATTAGAAAACGTATTGTTCAAAACCACGCTTGTCTATTACTTGCTAACAAATGGAGAATTGACACAAGATATCCATCATCCGCACAGGTACATGAGTGTCAAACCAAAGGCATTTTATTATACGGATAATGATTATCCGACTTTACTTACTAAAGCAAGATCCGAGATGATCGCATCCAAGCTCGATCATAACATTACTTTCACGATTAAATCCGACAACGATGTATTCCAACCCATGAAAAATATCGAACTTGGGGATTTCGTAGAGTTTGTGAACAACGAACAAACCTATGATTCAGTGGTTACAAGCATCAAGTTTAGTCAGGGGTTTCACAAAGCAATGGTAACACTGGGCGAGTACCGTATTAAGCTTACCGAA
This sequence comes from Tenericutes bacterium HGW-Tenericutes-2, assembly GCA_002839095.1. Taxonomy (GTDB): domain Bacteria; phylum Bacillota_I; class Bacilli_A; order Acholeplasmatales; family Acholeplasmataceae; genus Peloplasma. The sequence goes on from PGXL01000015.1 coordinate 19,927, forward strand.
AAAATCCAGCTTTTAAACAAAAGTGTGAACTCTGCAATGAGTCACATCTCAATACAATCAACTGGGATCACGGATCTCGATGGAGGAGAATTTTAATGGGTGTTCAAAAAATTACCTTTGATGGTGCAAATGTCACATCGAAAATCGATGCAGATTTGTATCATTTTTTATTTTCAAGTGACGTTGGAATCTTACGAAACGTTAAGTCAGGATGTAGTTACACGCTAGCCAATAATACCATCACTTTTTTGGATGGTTATGTTGGCATTTATGGACGTATTATCTATCTAGAAAATATGACCACCGTTTCAGTCACGCCAGATTCTAACAAGTTTGGCTATGTAGTTCTTGGGATTGACACTCAATCGAACACAGTAAGTATTTATATCAAAGAAGCAGTTGGAACCTATCCTATCCTAACCCAAAACAATCTACAGAATGCGGATGGGCTTTATGAGTTTGCATTAGCTGCCTATTCGAAAACAACGACTTCAGTAACCCTTATCAATGGTTTTGAAAGAAGTGCGATTACATCAGATAAACAACGAATCAGTGATCTTGAAGCAAAAGTCAACGATCGATTTTATCCACATAAGTTGTTGATAACTAAGATTAGTAATGGTGTTTATCGCTTTGGTGACATAAATTCTGCAATTTTGATGGAAAGCATACTCTATGTAGTTATTGAAAACACAACTGTGGTGAGCCTACCGACTAATCAGTTATTTATCGTTGTTGGTTCGAGCTCATCCATGAATTACAGATACGCTGGTTCGGATTATTCATTAGGTATATCCTATGCAAGCGGACTCGTCACTTTGTCATTGGGTAATACAACACATCGAGTTACACAAGCATATTTAAAAAAATAAGGAGAGAAAAATATGGCAACTATTCAAATTAAAAGACGTACAACTGCTGGGACTGGTCCGCTTACTGGAAGTACTGGAACGATTAAAGCTGGAGAACCGCTAGTCGATTTTAATGGCGAGCATCTCTTCATCGCTAAAGCTGATAAGACAGGATCCGTTGGAACACCACTTGTTGAATCAGATTATTTAAAGATTCCTGGTGTAGCGAAAGTCGATACACAAATCGACACCAAAATTACAGCTTTAGGATTAGGAACTGCAGCAACTAAGAATACAGGTACTGGGAATGGCAACATTCCGATTTTGGATGCTGATGGTAAACTAGCAGACTCAGTCATTCCAAAGGTGGCTATAACAAACACATGGGTTGTAGCAAGCCAAGCAGCAATGTTAGCTTTGTCAAATGCCCAAGAGGGTGACGTTGCAGTCAGAACCGACATTAATAAGTCATTCATCTTGAAAACAACTGGATATGCAACTCTGGCCCACTGGCAAGAATTACTGACACCAACAGATTCAGTAACAAGCGTTAACGGATCGACTGGTGCAGTCACCATTACACTTGCAGGACTAGGTGGTGTTTCAACAACTACGTATAATGCTCACGTTGCTGCTGATGTGCATTTAACAACGACTCAAAAATCCATATTAGCTAACGTTTTGAATACTCGAATTCTCTCAGGTGCTGGCTCTGAGTTCATGGTTTCGCAAGCGGCATTTGATGCTGCTGTACTTTCTAACGGGATTAAGCTCTATCAGTATATCGACTCAAACTATACACCTAGCGTTGTAAAATATGCAATTGGAATCGATACTACAAAAGTTCTACAACCTTCATCAATCATTGATGGTGGTACTTACTAATGGCAATCCTTCGGGTGAAACGAGGCACCACAAAGCCTTCAACAGCTAACTTAGCGTATGTAGGCGAGTTAGCCTTCGATTATACAAACAACGCCCTTTACGCCCGAAATTCAACGTCAGTTGTGAAGGTAGGTGGAGAACTAGAACTTGTGTATTCAATTGAAACTGCAGCAAGCTCAATCAGCGTTTCTTATGCTTTTAACTCAGCATACATTTACACGATTGTGGTGATAGCAACCACTTATGGAAGCACAGTAGATACATCATCTACAACAATTAACTATCGAACTTCAGGTTTATCAAATATTAGTGGTTCTGCACTTGCTACCTATGCAAACGATGTGGCAAGTGGTGTCACAAAAATGTTCAATGGTAGCTCAACTTCACTTGCTATTCCAGATAGTTATTCCAGTGGTATTACCCTTGCAAGTGGAATATCTAAAACGATTACCTTTCAACTTACTCCAATTTTTTCAACAGGATTTACTGATGTTAGACAATGGTTATCTACAGGTAGAAGTGTGACGACAGTGACGGGGCAAGCGAATGCTTCCATCACCATGACTGAGTTTGCACATTCAATTGGTGGAGTTCCACAAAATCTTTTAATTAATCCTGGACTTGACTTGGGATCACCCGATCTCATTTCAGTGTCCATTTATCGCACAGCGAGAAAGTAGGTTATTATGGCAATCATTAAAGACATGCAATCTAAGTTTGGTGTCGCTTTATCCTATCATCGTATTACCGCATTTAACATCAACTATGTATCAAAAAAGGCAGTTGTTTGTATCGCTTCCTATCTATCCAAAGAAGCACGTGCCAATCGTCATGCACCTCTAGAAGAAATTGACATCGAAGTTCCGGAGTCTGATTTCAGTTTATTCGCTGAATCAAATCCAATTGCTCAAGGTTACTTGTGGCTAAAAGAAAATGTAGTAGGATTCGATGACTCACTCGATGATTTTGATGTGGTAGAAGGGACTGCTCATGCTCCAAGTGAAACCGAGAATCCGCAGTAAAGAGAGTATTCTAGAAATTGTTCAAGGCTTGTTTCCAAACACCATAGTGATGTTTATTTATTACTGTGGATCATTAGCCTTTGGAATAAGTGATGAAAATAGCGATGATGATGTGACGGTAGTACTTGATGGATTTAAAGGTAACGTTCATTTGAGTTTGGGAACGTTAGATGTTTTTGCTTATGGCAGAGACGTCTATCTAAAGAAGCAAAATCTAGATCCATCTGTTCCACTTTATGATCGTGCGTATATTGATGAGGTTTTATCAACTAAAGATAATCTTATCTATTTAGATGAAAACTACAAAGAAGAATACGAAGCCTATAAGAACATTGACTTAACAAGTAAGTTAGGTCTTTTTTTGTCAAGCTTTGTTGAACACTACAAAATACGGATTGATTATCCGGACCCTCAAAAGTCACACTATCATATTCTTAGGGTAAGAGGCATATTGGATCATGTGGATCAAGTCGGTAAATATGAACATATTATCTCTGAGCCTTGGTACACGATGATGATTGAATATAAGAAAAACTGGAATAACAACAAAGGCAAAGAATATATGCCACTATTAAGGGAAGCACTGAATTACATCGAAAACTACAGAGATAGGGTGATTAGCAATGAACTGGGATAACTTACTCAGTCTATTTAGAATGGAAAATCTGGTTTATTGGATTGTAACCATGGTGGTTGTTATCATGACGACGATCAAGCAATTCAATCGCCAGGAACAAAAGAATAAAACGAATAACGACGAGATTCTGACTAATCTGCAGACGATTGAGAAGCAAAATATCAAGATGTTAAATCTATTAGAGATGCATGCACAAGATATCAAATCGTTAAAAAAGGATGTCAATGTCTTAGAACATCGGGTATCCAGATTAGAAGATTCGCAAGTCAATATCTATAAACGCCTAGGAGGAAAAGAAAATGACAACACTTGAAATCGTATTACTGATAGCCTCACTCTTGTTACTAGCTCTCTATGTGACATCCAAGATGGGAAAGGATCAATCACTCAGTGAAGTAATCAAAGAGGTAAAACAAGACCTCAAAAACACAGCAGAGAATGTTTCTGAACTCGTTTCCAAAGCAAAAGAAGTAGTCTTTGATGAAAGTATACAAAAGACCATCAAAGAATTCATTATGATTGTGGAAGAAAAGAATAGGCTCGCTAAAGATAAAGGTGAAGCATATCTGATTGGAGATGATAAAAAACTCGCTGTCGTATCACGATTAAGCGAATGGGTGAGTAATCTTACCGGTTCAACTGAGAAGGCAGTAGAGTTTGTTGAGACCAATCAATCCAAGATAGAAGCGATCATTGATGACTATATTTCCTTCAGCAATAAGATGCAGGGAAGGGCGACTTTATCTGCAGCTGAGAAAATTATTCAAGAACAACTTAAAAAATAGAGAAAACCACATCCCTTATAGTATTGGGGTGTGGTTTTTTTGCTATTCAATGATATGACTCCATATTCATATAAACTTAATATTAGCATCTTTTGAAGTTTTCAATTTGAATCCTTATCTTTTAACTTGAAAAAGACGTTGACATGAAATATATAAAAATGAGTACTCAATATTCATAATATATTCATATATTTTTTTTAAGATGATAATAGAGGTATAAAACATGGAAAAAATGAGAAAATTTAGAAAAAAACTGGTGATACTTTTATTAATACTATCCTTTTCAATTTTTATGTATGGATTAAACCAAAACAACAATGTCAATAAATTACTGGATGAATTTATTAATCGTAGTCTTGAAGAACAAACTGTGACAGTACAGTTTGAAAGTGGTATTGAAGAAATTCGCATGTACCATCCAGTTGAAAGAACTAAAGATTATGAATTATTTGATCCAAGGAGTGTCTTTTATACAACGCAAGACGAACCTTATCTTGGACAAAAAGGAGATATTTTTGTAACTCAAGAATCTCCATTTCCTAATATCTTTGGTGTTCATCAAGCGATGTCTTTTTTTGTGGGAGGACACGCAGCACTAAATAATGGAAGCAATCAATTTATAGAAGCCGTTGGATTTCCACAAAGTGACGAGCGTATTATAGATATTATTAGAGATCCATCTGATGGTACGCATGACTTTTCTGTTGGCGTGAGGCAGTCATCAACTAATTATTGGATGTTACCAAACTTTAGAACTAAAACTGATGTTTCATATTCATCCTATGGATCCTACTATAGAGAGAACTTTATAATTCTAAGGGTGAAAAATGTTAATGAGGTCACTTTAGATCAGACCATGGATTATGCGAATAAACATTTATTAAATCGTTCTCTTTATAATTTTTTATTTATTGCTGACACGCATAATAAATTTTATTGTACAGATTTTATCAGTCGCTCATATCGGTATGGAATCAATCCATCAACTAAAGACAAAAACTATCCGAAAACGCTCAATGATAACGGGTTTGTTACAACAGTCAACGATTTGATTTTATCAAAAAACACATATATAGCAGCTTATATTGAAAATAGAGACGGTATTAGGCATATATATTATTTAGAAAACATAGTATTGACATAGAGACGAAAATTTGATATAGTTTAGATACACCCCACCACGGGAGGGGTAAATAGGAGGATATATATGGCAACGATAATTTTTCGAATTGGAGATATTCACTGCATAGGATGTGTCAATAGAATCACAAGTGCTTTAACATCGAAAGGTGCAACCAATGTCGATATTGATTTTTCTACACACATAGCCAAAGTTGTGACTGATGAAAATGATCCTGAAATAGATGCATATTTACAAGCAATAATTCAAACAGGATATCAAGCTGAGTATTTGACAACGCTAAAGGAGGAATAGACTCATGGATAAAAACATGAAGTTTCAAGTAAATGGCATGACATGTGCATCATGTGTAAACCATGTGGAAAAAGCATTAAAAAAAGTCGAAGGTGTTATAGAAGCATCTGTTAACTTAGCTACTGAAACTGCATTGATTCAATATGACGAGGAACATTTTAATCCAGAAATTGCAATCAGTAGTGTCAAACATATTGGATATACACTTGTAATAGACGAAAAAAAGTATAAGCATATATCGGTAGTTATTGATGGCATGAGTTGTGCATCATGTGCAATAAAAATTGAGCAATCATTGGAGAAGTTAAAAGGCATCCATCATGTTTATGTGAATTTGGCTACTGAAAAAGCTGTGATTCAATATGATGAACATCTGCTAAGATTTAGTGATATAAAGCATACGATCAAGCAATTGGGCTATAATGTTCAGCTTGAAGTATCCAATGTTGATGTAATTGATCCAGATATCATTAAAATGAATCACGCCAAAAAAAGAGTTAAAATGAGTGCTCTAGTCACTTCATTGATGATGTCTATGATGGTGATTCATATGTTTATCGTTGAAATACCATATTACACATGGCTTGTAGCTATCATGGGTTTTCCTGTCATTTTTGTGATCGGGCGTCATGTTCACAGAGGTAGCTACTATTCACTTAAATCGCTCAAACCAAATATGGATGTCCTTGTCTCACTCGGTTCAATACCACCATACCTTATAGGACTCATGGGGTTATTTTTCCCGATAACAACGTTTATCGAAATGGCGACGACAATTATGACTTTCCATCTCATCGGCAAATATCTAGAAAGCAAAGCAAAAGGAAAAGCATCACAAGCCATCAAAAAATTGATGGAATTAGGTGCAAAAACAGCACGTATTATAATTGACGATAGTGAAATTGAAGTTTTGACTAGTGAACTTAGTGTAGGAGATGTCATGGTGATTAAGCCAGGAGAAAAAATTCCTACAGATGGAACTATACTTGAAGGAAAAAGCATGATTGATGAGTCGATTGCCACAGGTGAGTCCATGCCTGTCAAAAAGAATGTAGGTGATACGGTCATAGGTGCTACAATCAACAAGGATGGACTACTAAAAGTAGAAGTGACGAAAATTGGTCAGGATACTTTTCTATCGCAAGTCATCAAAATGGTTGAAGCATGTCAAGGATCAAAAGTACCAATTCAAGAGTTTGCAGATCGTATTACATCTTATTTTGTGCCCGCGATTATGGTCTTAACGCTGCTGACATTTGGTTCATTCTTAATTTTCAAGGATTTTCATTTAGGTATCTTGCGATATATGTCATCTATCTTGCCTTGGATTAATACTGATCAAACACCATTGACATTGGCATTTATAACAGCAACTGCAGTACTCGTCATTGCTTGTCCATGTGCGCTTGGTTTAGGTACTCCAACTGCATTAATGGTGGGCAGTGGTGTTGGCGCTGAGAAAGGTATTTTAATCAGAAATGGTGAAGCAGTTCAAACTTTAAAAGACATCAAAGCTATTGCTTTTGATAAAACAGGAACACTAACCTATGGTAAACCTGTCGTAACAGATAAACACGCTTTACATATAGAGGAGCAACGAATGATGGTAATCGCAGCTTCTCTCGAAACTGGTTCAGAACATCCATTGGCATTGGCTATCATAGATGATGTAAGAAAGGATAATCAATTATTAAGTAATCCTAAGGAGTTTCAAGCTATTTCTGGCATGGGGATTAAAGGTTTAATTGATGATCAAGTGTATTATTTTGGTAATCGAAAGTTGATGAAGTCGATAGGACATACATACGAAGGTTTAGAATCCATGATGCAACAACTTGAGCATGAAGCTAAAACTGTCATGATGCTAGCAAATGACATTCAAATATTGGGTATCATTGCAGTTGCAGATGCATTAAAGCCTGAAGCAGTTCATGTCATTAAAGCGATAGAAAAACTGGGAATTACAACTGCAATGATTACAGGGGACAATGATAGGACTGCTCAAGCCATTGCAAAAAAAGCAGGCATTTCCAGAATTATATCTGATGTCCTACCAGAGGGCAAAGTCAGTGAAGTGATTCTACTTCAAAAAGAATTTGGCTTAGTTGCAATGGTCGGTGATGGTATCAATGATGCACCAGCATTAAAGCAAGCTAATGTGGGTATAGCTATTGGTACTGGTACAGACATAGCAAAAGAAGCGGCAGATGTTACACTTGTGTCTGGAGAACTACATACACTTTTAACTGCAATTCAGTTATCAAAAGCTATTTTTAAGAAAATTAAAGAAAATTATTTTTGGGCTTGGTTTTATAATGCGATTGCAATCCCATTTGCTATGTTAGGATTACTACATCCAATGATTGGTGCTGCTGCAATGTCATTAAGTTCGCTTAATGTAATCTATAATTCTTTAAGATTAAAAAAACTTTCCTTTTTAAAAAGTGAGAAAGAGTTAACTTATGCACTCAAATCATAGTAGCAAACATCTTAATCATCAGTATATGATTATGATTCACATCTTTTTGATGGTATTACTTATAGCAGTTGGAAGTCAAAATGGTGCGCCATATTCGCGAGTCGCCATCGATTTAGGTCGTGTGCAAGTTTACTGGTATGCCATCTTCATCATGACCGGCATCTTTTTAGCAGCCTATCACAGCCAAAAAGAGCTCAATCGCATGGGGTATCCTAAAGACATTATATATGATGGATTATTGATTGGATTACCTTTGGCATTACTGGGTGCTAGACTTTATTATGTACTTTTTGATCCGCTACCACATTACAATTCATTCATAGATATAATCAATATTTCTAAAGGTGGATTAGCAATCCATGGAGCTATCATTACAACTTTGATTTTTGTACCAATTTTTTGCAAATTTAAAAAAATAAAATTACTTCCGCTATTAGACGTTCTTATGATTGGTTTTCTTATTGGGCAAATCATTGGCAGGTTCGGTAATTTCATGAACCATGAAGCTTATGGACCTGCTATTCAATCAGAACTCATAATCAATTTATTGCCCAAATTTATAGTTGAGCAAATGACACTTGGTGATGTTGTACATCATCCTACATTCCTATATGAAGGACTATGGAACCTAACCTTACTTGTAGCACTCATTGTGCTAAAAAAGAAACGGTTGCTTAAGACGGGCGAAAATCTTGGTTTATATTTAATATGGTATGGACTTGGAAGGGGTTTAATCATTGAACCTATGCGAGTTAATGGAGCCTATGGAGATGCTTTAATGTTAATGAATATACCCGTCAACATATTGATGTCCCTTGTTTTTGTGGGCTTAGGGATTTCATACTTGCTATTTAGTAGATATAAAATGAAAAGTTTACCTTATCAAACAGACTTGTTAATTGAAAAGAACTAGAAAAAAATGCCATTGATATGTTATGTATCATTTGGCATTTTTATATGTAAAAGCGAGTTGAAATCAACTCGCTTAGGTCAAAAACTGATTTAAATTTTTAATAATCTCGCATTAATTGCAACAATGACAGTACTCAATGACATGAGTACAGCTCCAACTGCTGGACTCAATAGGATACCTATAGAACTTAAAACACCTGCAGCTAATGGAATCGCAACAATATTGTATCCGGTTGCCCAAATGAGATTTTGAATCATTTTTTTATAAGTTGATTTCGACAATTTAATAATATTAACAACATCCATAGGATTGCTCTTGACCAAAATGACATCTGCAGTCTCAATAGCAACATCTGTACCCGCACCTATAGCGATACCAAGATGTGCTTTTGCTAAGGCAGGGGCATCATTGATACCATCACCAGTCATAGCTACCATTCGTCTTTCTTTTGTAAGTAATTCAATCTGATGTGACTTTTGTTCTGGTAATACTTCAGCAATCACATATGTTATACCAATCTTTTTTGCAACCTCTTCAGCGACTTTTTGGTTATCGCCAGTAAGCATAATAGATTCAATACCCATTTTCTTGAGTGTCTCAATCGCTTCTTTAGATTGTTTTCTAATCACATCACTTAAAGCGATATGTCCCACTAAAACTCTATCATTTAGTACGAAAACAACAGTATTACCTTGACTAGCTAATGTATCATAATCCTTTTCATCAAATGCAATTCTTTGTTCTTTCAAATAGCCTGGGCTAACTACTTCAATCGTCGAATTATTAACAATCCCTGTCAACCCTTTTCCAGGAATTGCTTGAATGTTTTGACCTTTTTGAAGTATGATACTCTTTTCTTTCGCTGCTCTAACGATGGCTTTTGCAATAGGATGTTCTGATTCATTTTCAACAGCATAAGCTAAAGACAATAATTCATTTTCATTTAGGTTTTCACTCGAAATTTTTGTTATACCAAATTCACCTTGCGTTAATGTCCCTGTTTTATCAAAAACAACAGTGTCGATTTTACGTGCATTTTCGAAGTTTGCACGATTTCTAATGAGTAAACCGTGCTTTGCACCAATACTAGAAGATACTGCAGTAACTAAAGGTGTTGCTAAACCGAGCGCGTGAGGACATGAAATAATCACTACTGTAACTGCTCTTTCCATAGCAAATCCAATATCTTTCCCCAATAACGTCCAAATAATAAAAGTGCTTATTCCACCTATTAATGCGACATAGAATAAATATTTAGCAGCTATGTCAGCGATTCTTTGGGTCTTAGATCGCGTTTTTTGGGCATCTCTTACCAGTTTAATGACTTGTGAAAGGAAAGTATGCTCTCCAATTCGAGTCACTTCATATTTAAGCGATCCCTCAGCATTAATAGATCCACCAATAAGCTCATCACCTTCTGATTTAATCACAGGCAGGGATTCTCCAGTTAACATTGACTCATTTACTGAAGATTTTCCTTCTATGATTATTCCATCAATTGGTATTTTTTCTCCGGGGCGCACCAATAAAACCATACCTACTTTAACACTAGATAATGCTATATCTGTAACATGACCGTCCTGATTGATGACATGTGCTTCTTCAGGCATTAACTTTAATAGTTCGTCGAGAGCTCTTGATGCGCCGAGTACAGATTTCATTTCAATCCAATGGCCAAGAAGCATGATCGAAATCAATGTTGATAATTCCCAAAAGAAATCTTGTCCGATTTGGAAGACAACTGTATAGGCACTATAAAAGTAAGCTACACCAATGGCGAGCCCAATGAGCGACATCATAGCAGGTGCCTTTTGTTTGATTTCATCTAAGGTACCTTTGAAGAAAGGCAATCCTCCATATATAAATAATACCGTTGAAAGAAGTAGTAAAATGTATAAGTCACCAACAAATCTCAAATCAATTCTAAGGAACTCTTGAATCATTGGTGATAAAGTCAAAATAGGAATCAATAGAATAAGTGATATAAAAAATCTTCTTTTAAAATCACTAACCATCATCGCATGATGATCGTGGTGATTATTTTGATTGTGAGAGTTGTGATGCTGATTATGTTCATTATGGTTATGCTCTTGATGCATTTCATGATGATGTTGATGCTTATGACTATCCATTTTAATCCTCCTTTAGTTTAATTTTAGGGTAGTTAGACAAGTATTTGATGTACTAAACGTAGAAACCTCATCTGTAGCAGATAATCCATTATAGGTAACTGTTAATTGATAGTTCTTATTTTTGGGTAACCATATGCCAGCAAATCCATTTGCACTACTTGTGATATTGTCTTCGAAAATAGTACTATTTGTTTGGGAATCTACTACTTTAACAGCAAATGATATGTTCTTCAATTCTCCTCTGCAAGTGACTAAGTTATGATTTGCACAGGGATGTGTCTGATTGATATATGGAGCAAACGAAAGGTAAAACTGACCGTTAGGTAAGTCAAGTTCTACTTGATGATTTGCATCACCTAATAACAATTTCGATCCTGTGATTCCAGCACTAAAATTTGCTGGTTCATCTAGTCTGTTTTCTAGATAACTGACGATTTCTTTAACACTCATACCATCTAAATCATAACGAGTTAGGAAGTCATTTCGATTTGGTGTTTTTAATGCGACTAAAACGATTGCTCCGAAAAATAAGAAAAATACAGAAATTGCAATGATTGTTTTTTTGTTCATACTAGACCTCATCTTAAATATTTCACTAAAATTTCAGTGATTTCATCAATTTTTTCTTTACCCTTTTGCTCCATAATTGCTTCACTGACGCAAGTGCTAATATGATCGTTTAAAATCAATGCATTTGTGTTTTGAAGCATTGCAATGACAGACAGTATTTGTTTTGATATGTCTACACAATATCTACCATCTTCATACATTTTCAGTATGCCTTCCATTTGACCACGTCCTGTCTTTAATAGCTGTTTAATCTTTTCTGCATTCATGTGATGTGATTTGTCTTGATGCAAGTGATTCATAAATTTCCTCCTTACACCCCACCACGGGAGGGGTTTGTTATACATATTATATCATGGAAATTTGAAAATGCAAATACATTTTTTCATTCATTATCTGTTCATAATCCTATGATATTATAATGTCGAGGTGAAAGAGATGAAAAGAAAGCAAGGAATCGTTTTTGGGGTACTAATTGGGATTTTTGTGATTGCAGCACTCATATTTTGGTATTATTCTCCAAGGTGGTTTGAAAATAGTGAGTATCCTTATTATGGTCATATGATTGGTGGTTGGGGTATGCCGTTTGGAATGCTTGCAATGGGTTTATTTTGGATTGCAGTTATTTATGTTGCGTTCAATGGACACAGTTATCATAATGAATGCAGACGTGATAGAGCAAACGAAGAATTAAAAATACGTCTTGCAAAAGGTGAAATTACAATTGATGAGTATGAAAAATTACTTGAAAAGATGAGGGATAAATAACATGAGAAAAAGCACTATTATTTTAGGATTGGCAGTAATCATTATATTTACTGGCATGTTTTCAATGTTCGTAGTCAACACATATGGGCGGGAAACAGATAACGCTATCATTACTATAAACATGAGTCAACATGGTATGATGGGGTTCGCCAGTGAGATAAATAATTATGAAAGAGCTTATTTACATCTTAATACTGAGAATCAAACAAAAATTGATTTAGCATTTGCGAGTGAATTATTATCAGTTAATATGCAAGGATACTCTAACCTTGAGGTAGTTGAAGTTATTCATCAAGTAAAATCCAATATTTTAGACACTATTCAGTTTGAATACACAAGCCAACGATATGGAATGATGGGCGGTAACATGATGAGATACGACAGTAATGATCAATATACTTCGTGTGGATATCAAAATAGAGTTAACTCATATGAGTGGCTATACACTCATTCAGATGAAGAGCAAAAACTAAATTTTGATTTAAAATTTGCTAACGCAATCATGCAATTAGATATGGATAGTCTAACAGCGACTGAACTTGTAGAAAAAATAAGTGAAATTAAACTAGCACTAATTGATCAAGTCTTAAATCCAGTACAATCGAACGAATAAAAGTATTTTTGGGTGGGTACTCATACTCACCCTTTTTATTGATGTATAATAGATATAAGGAAGTGATGTTAATTGAAAATACTAATTGTTGAAGATTATCCTAAAATTAATCAAATGCTTGCAATCTATGCGCGTAAAGATGGACACGAAGTAAAACAAGTTTATGATGGAGAAATTGCACTTGAAACCACAAAAAATGAAAAATTTGATGTGATTCTTTTAGATCTAATGCTTCCTGGTATTCAAGGTGAAGAATTAATCAAACTAATACGCAAAGTTTCAGATGTGTACATTATCGTTCTTTCAGCAAAAATTGATGTGAAGGATCGAATTGATGTGATTACCATTGGTGCCGATGACTACATGACAAAACCTTTTTCGATTGAAGAGGTTATGGCTAAAATAAGAAACTTGGAGAAAAGATTGATTTTAAATCATCCGAATATTTATACCTTTAATCATAGTCATTTGAAAGTGCTTCCCCTTTCTAGAGAAGTATACGTTAACAATGAATTGATTTATTTAACACAATATGAATATGATGTATTAATGTATCTGCTGAAACATCCCAATATTGTGTTTTCTAGAGAAGCGATTATTGAACACTGTTTTTCACATAGTGACGCTTTTGATCGGGTCATCGATGTTTTCATCAAAAATATCCGAAAAAAAATAGATTTACTGCCTGGACAGTCATATATTAAAACACATTATGGAGTTGGTTATCAATTTGTAGGAGAACGAGATGAATAGTATAAAACACTTGCTTATCTCTCAAATATTTAAATCTATATTGATTATTTTCATGTCAACCATTTTTTTGTTAAATATCGCGTTTTATTTCTTTTCAAATGACCAATTCCAAAAAGAAATAGGAAGACAATTTGATGCTTTATATAAAATGACGGCACATCTTTCAAAGGAGGAAAATTTACAAACACTCGAAGTTTACTTAGAGCATTACTCACACACCAACGATGTTATCATTCATTTTAAGGATGATGATGGGGTAAGTGTTTTTTCAAATGATGATGAGCATTTACTACAAAGATTTGAAAAAGTATATTATGATGATATTCTTGTTGGTTATATTGCTGTAAATTTCGAGTCTTCAAGTTTGAGTAAAGATATGCTGTACGGATTCATTGGGTTAAATTTACTATCATTTACTCTTTTCGCATTTGGTGTTGTAATGTTGTTCAAGTTTCTAAAAAAAGAAAATTCAAAGATAAAAAATGATTTGCTTCATATCGGAGTTGAAGATTCGATTTTTACATACCGTGAAATTATGACGATTCATGAAGAATTAATATCCAATCGTGCACAAAGAGATAAGCAGAAAAACACTTATGAAGCACATATAAAAAGTTTAGCACATGACATTAAAACACCTTTATCAGTCTTAAAGATCTATGCGGATTCATTGATTAATGATATGCTTGAACCGTCAAAAGAAATACTAAATGAAATGAAAGAAGAAGTTGGCAAAATTTCGGACTTAATTCCCAAATTTATTGAACAAGATTATAACGAACTTCCATACGTTCAAGATATTTCCATATATATCAGTAAATTTGTAAAAAAATATAGAGAAATTTTTGATAGTAAAAAGATAAGTATTGAAACGTATCTGGAATCATTAAAGCTCAATATCTCAGACAAGAATCTAGAACGTTTGATTGAACATTTGACGATGAATGCTTTCTATTATTCAAAACATAATTCAACGATAAAGATAATTGTTGATGAACAAACTAGAACTCTTGTGATTGAAGATAATGGCATAGGTATGTCTAAAGAAACCATTCAAATGATTATGAAAAGTCCTTTTCGTGCGAAAGAAGCAATGATTTTGAATGAAAAGGGAAGTGGTATAGGATACCAAATCATTCATGACATAATCAAACATACAGGAGCAAGGATACATATTGAAAGTGAAATAGATCATGGTACGAAAGTATCAGTACATTTTTTATGAGCAACTCGAATAAATATATCATGATGAAGGTGACATATGAAATTTAATAGATCGATTTTTTATGCTATACTCGCTGCCGTTTTGTATGCACTTAGCACTCCAATTTCAAAATTATTACTTATCAGTTTATCTCCTGTATATATTGCATCTTTATTGTATCTAGGAGCTGGAATGGGTATGGGCTTGATTGCACTCATAAGAAATAAAACTGCTAATAAAGCTTACGAGTCTTTTACTCCAAAAGAATTGCCTTTCATCATTGGAATGATAGTGCTAGATATCGTTGCTCCGATATTCTTAATGATTGGTTTAAGCACATCGCTTCCCGAAAATGTTGCCTTATTGAATAATTTTGAAATTGTAGCAACCGCACTGTTTGCTGCATTCATTTTTAAAGAAGTTATATCTAAAAGACTAAGACTAGCAATTATTCTCATTACTCTCGCTAGTTTTATTTTATCTTTCGAAGATATCAATGCATTAAAGTTTTCAACAGGATCATTTTTTGTCTTACTAGCAGCAATATCATGGGGTTTAGAAAACAATCTAACTAGAAGGTTATCACTCAATGACCCATTAATGGTCGTAGTCATTAAAGGGCTTTTTTCGGGATTGGGATCATTGATTATTGCGTTAATACTAAATGAGGTTGTTTTAAATATCAACCTAATTGTTGGATCTCTTTTACTTGGTTTTGTTGCATATGGATTGAGTATTTTCTTCTATGTTACTGCACAAAGAGAATTAGGTGCAGCTAAAACAAGCGCTTTTTATGCGTTTGCTCCGTTTGTAGGTGCTATAGTATCGCTTATTATTTTTCTTGAACCTCCAATGATAAATTTCTATTTCGCTATTTTTCTAATGGCTATAGGTTCTTATTATGCATCGACTTCTGGAAAAAAAACTATACATGATTAATCGATGTTCAAAATATGCTGTTTTTATCGATGATTAAAAATAGGTGATAATGTATAATAATGTTATGTTGTATACTCTAATATGAAAATATGTTTCCAACGTTGAAAAAGTCTTGTAAATGGGAACATAAAATGGCTAAAAATATGTTTCCGACGCACAATATTCTGCATTTTTGCGAGCAATGGCAGTAACTCAACGCAGCTTGTGTGTGAGAACATATTTGCTTAAAAGTGAATGAAAATGGACATTACTTATTGGACAAAAATAATTGAACTGATAAAATGCTTAGTTAAG
>PGXL01000029.1 GCA_002839095.1 Tenericutes bacterium HGW-Tenericutes-2
GACCGTATCGCCGGTTTCGACCTGCTCAATTTCAGGGTAGGTGTTTTCAAGTCTTTGAAGCGAATCACCGACTTTGATACCCCTGTAGGTTTCATATAGATTATTGGTCATGTCCATGCTCAGGACATAATAAGCCTTTCCATTATCTCTTGGAGATAATAATGTAACCGTCAAGCCATCATATTCTGTTGTTTTAAGCTTAGAACCTTCAAAAGTATCCCCACCTTGACCGATGGTTTCAATAATCTCAGTTTGATGGTCGCCTAGGATATCCGGTAAATGTATTTGATCATCCCAACTCATAAGACCTAAGGAAGTTTTCTTATTGGTAATAAGACGGAACTCGTTCTCTAAGGGATCATTAATGGTTGTTATGGATGTTTCATTAAGCTTGTCAGATTCACTGAGATCTTTAGATTCTGTAGATTCAGTCGTATTTGTAGGTTCATTATAAAGTATGCCGTTAGAAGTACCATTACTCAAGTCATTAGGATCAGAAGCCTGTGTTAAAGTTTTGTCAGACTGATTTGTATTCGTTTTACCTTGATCAAAGACGTAGGTAATGGCTAAGACCAATATAATAATCATAGCTACCGTCATAAAAACTTTTAATTTCCCCTTCGAATACTTAATATTCTTAGTCATAATGCGCCTCCAAGTATAGCCAAATAGTATAAAACCTCTACTCTATGCTAAACATATAATGGCAAATTGTCAATCTTATTCTTAGATGTATAATACAAATGAAATATTATCTCTAGAACCTCTGATCTATGAACAAGACTATAAATATTAGGTAAAAAATGATATAATCTAGAAGAACATATTGCAAGTCGATCCTAATAAATAAACCGATAGGAGGCCCTATGTCTGTTAACGATTTAATGCCCATAATCATACCGGGTGCACTTATGCAAGTGTCCATTCAAGCCATCTACATTAAGCATTGCTGGCATAATCCTTATCTAGATCAAAAAAAGAAATGGCTATATATATTTTTCATAGCATTGTTTAACCTTCCGGCAGCTGCCATTTATCTATTTGCAGCAAGGAAACTCATAGACAAGGGACAGCAGAAAAAAACCTTTGAAGGATTAGACGATCAGATGGTAGAAGGAATATTTATAAGTCTCGTCATGGCGTATGAGGTTTTATCTCTAAGAGTGCTCACGGAGAAAATTGATATTCCCTATTTCTCTCTTATGATACTGCTTCTAGGTATAACGTTCACACTGTTAATCTTAAACAAAATTCTGTATGATAAAATGAAACCCATACTTCACATTACATTACCTTTTATACAAACAGTGATGGTTGTCTTTATTCATTTTCTGGGTGACAGTATTAACACATTGTTGATTGTCCTAGTGGTTGTAGCAAGTATTATTAATAACTACCCAATGAAAAAGTCCAGACTGTATATTGTTTTCGGTTTTGTATTACTTTTGATCGTTAGTGGTATAAAAATAGGTATAGCAAGGCAACCGGTGGATATGGATACATTGATTGGGTCAATATATGTAAATATGCTTGTCTATGTACTTTTTGTGGCGGCCTTTTATACATTGAAAAAACAAATGATGACCAACAACATATTGGAAAAAGCATTTGGTGACTTGAAAATTCAGTCGGAGCAATTGGAAGAAATGAGTAGGGTTGCTGAAAGGAACAAAATCACGGGAGAGATACACGATTCGGTAGGGCATCTTTTGACAACAGCTGCTATAGCCATAGAAGCCGGTACCATGCTTATGGATCAAGACCCTGTAAAAGCAAGTCAAAAATTTGAACTGGCAAAAAAACAGGTTAAAGACAGCTTGACTCAAATAAGAAGTTCAATAAAGGCCATTAGAGATGAAAATATAGAAGATTTTGATCAGCAACTGAATCAACTTGCTGATGGGGTTACAAAATCAACGGGACTAAAAATTAATATTATTATGGACGAAGGAATACGCATTCTACCCATCCATCAGAAGGTTTTAATAGATGCTATTAAAGAATGTATCACCAATAGTCTAAAACATGGTGAAGCAACAGAACTAGACCTTCTGATACAAATCTATAAGGACAGTTACCAGATGACGATGAGTGACAATGGTGTTGGTGGAGAAGCCTTTGTTCTAGGTACGGGTCTAAAAAATATGAAAGAACGTATTGAAAGTCTTGGTGGACAATGTAACTTTGAAGGAAAACCGCTAGAGGGCTTTACGGTTAGTATTTTATTACCAATAGGATGTCGAGAATAGGTTGATGGAAGGAGATGGGCACAGATGCAAACAATAAAAGTGATGTTGGTAGATGATCAAGTGATTGTAAGAGAAGGTTTACGTGCTTTACTTGAAAGTTGTGAAGATATAGAAATTATTGATGAAGCCGGGAATGGTTTGGAGGCAGTTACAAAAGCGAAAACAAGAATACCGGATATCATACTTATGGATATAAGAATGCCGGAAATGGATGGTGTAGAGGCCACACGTCAGATAAAATTGTATAACAGTGACATTATTGTCATTATACTTACCACCTTCGATGAGGATGACTATATTATCAAGGCCATGACCTACGGTGCATCCGGTTATCTTTTAAAGGATATTGGTAGGGAAAAGCTTATTCAAGCTATAAGGGACAGTCTATCAGGTAGTATCATTTTACCAGGTGCTGTAGCCGCCAAAATAACCAATCGGTTGGTGGAAGAAAACAAGAATAAGCACCCAGATGGATTACAAAGATCAGTGCCGCTCGGTATCCGTCTAGAGGACTTTAAACCAAGAGAGTTGGAAATCATTGAGTGGCTGGTCCAAGGTAAAGATAACCGTGAAATAGCGGAAACACTTTTCTTGTCTCTTGGTACGGTTAAAAACTATGTGAGTCAGATTTATATGAAACTAGAAGTTGCCAATCGTACCAATGCCATCATTGCGTTAAAAAAAATAGGATATTAAATTGAGCTAAGGAGCATAATCATGAGATTTTCAAAAAGAATGGACCGATTTGGGGAAAGTATTTTTACCCAGTTGCTTGAAGTGAAAAAACAGAAACTAGAGGCTGGTGAGTGCGTCATCGACCTAAGTGTTGGAACACCGAATATACCACCAGCGGATCATATTATGGACGCCCTCAGGCAAGGCGTTGATGACGGGACTCAATATATATATGCCATTAACGACAAAGAAAACTTATTAGAAGCTGTCGCAAAGTGGTATAAAAAACGCTATAACGTTGAACTAGATCCCAAAACGGAAATTTGTTCGTTACTCGGTTCTCAAGAAGGATTAGCCCATATCGCCTTATGTGTTGTTGATGAAGGTGATGTTGTGCTTGTACAGGATCCTTGCTATCCTGTTTTTGCAGATGGTCCACTCCTGGCGGGGGCGGATGTGTATTATATGCCTCAGAAAAAAGAACATGACTACATCATACAGCTTAAGGCTATTCCCGAAGAGGTTGTTAAGAGGGCAAAAATGATTCTGGTATCCTACCCAAATAATCCCACAACGGCCATGGCACCAGATAGCTTTTATAGGGATTTAATTAAATATGCCCGGCAGCATGATTTAATCGTAGTACATGATAATGCATATAGTGAGTTGGTTTTTGACGGTAAAAAAGTAGGTAGCTTTTTGGCCTATGAAGGCGCAAAAGAGGTCGGTGTTGAATTTAATTCGCTTTCAAAGACCTATGGTATGGCAGGGGCGCGTATCGGATTCTGTGTTGGCAATGATGCTGTTGTTTCAAGAATGAAGCGACTTAAATCCAATATCGACTATGGTATGTTTTTGCCGGTTCAAAAGGCGGCAATTGCAGCCGTAACAGGGGATCAACTATGTGTAGCAACCACTAGGTCAATCTATCAGAACAGACGTGACGTTTTGTGTGAAGGGTTTACTCGGATAGGTTGGGCTATGGATAAACCTGAAGCAACCATGTTTGTATGGGCAAATATACCAGCTCATTATCATACTTCATCAGAATTTGCTATGGACCTTGTCAAGAAAGCGGGCCTCATAGTAACACCGGGAAGTGCCTTTGGACCCTCTGGCGAAGGCTATGTAAGGTTAGCCTTGGTTCAAGACGAAGAAGTACTTAAACAAGCGATAAAAGCTGTTGATGAAAGTGGCATTCTAAATGCGTTCTAAAGATCACTGAAATAACATCACAGATAATATGAGAAACCATCTATCCATTAGATTGGTTTCTTTTTTTTATTCTCTAGGAAAGTCATACTTTAGTATTTGGCCTAAAAGCGTGGCAGAATACGTCAAAGACCTTTCCTATCGAACCGTTCAGAAATATGAGCAGAGCTCATAACG
>PGXL01000001.1 GCA_002839095.1 Tenericutes bacterium HGW-Tenericutes-2
TAAATTATGTTTTGTTTGTTAATAGCTCTTTTTTGTTTTTTTGTTACTTTTGATACACTCATCATCATTCAGTTTTCAAAGACCTTTTTCGCATGCCTTGTTTGGCGTGCTTTTTAATTCTACCACTAGCAAACTACGTTTGTCAACACTAAACTTAAACTTTATTCTTTTCGTGTTTTTGTAGTTCCCGTAGGGCTCCTTTTCGGGAGCGACCTTTATCATTCTATAATATTAGACTTGATAAGTCAATACTTTTGACTATAAAAAAAAGAAATCTTCAAATTGATGATTTGAGAATCTCTTTAGGCTGTTATTTTTTTGATTATATACGTGATAAATCAGGGTTTTTGTATATATATGCCTCTTTATACCACTCTTTAAAGAAAATCCATAATCCAATTTGATATGCCATTAAAAAGAAGGGTATCAAGACAATTGTGGGATTTGATTGATTATTTGGAAGTAAAGATAAGATCTGAACCGATATATAGTAGATAAATGAAATGATAATTAATGAATAACCCTTGATGGTTAGCAATGGTACTTGAATTGTTTTAACCTCGAGTATCCATAATGTCAACACAACTACCTGTAGGAATAGAAGGATATTAGGCACAAGATGATAGCTTTCTGTGACACCAAAATCAATAACTAAAAACCGAAGGATACCTAAAAGAGCAAATATAAAACTGAATACTTTGATTTTTGGATGCTTCTTTGTCGATAAAAAAAGTCCTATGAATCCGAAGATAATCAATAGATCACCAAATCTAATGAATAAATCAACAGAAGGATAGAACATCGGCAAACTAAAAAAAAGAGAGTCAATTTGATTAATCAAGTGGCTAAAGATCGTTAAAGCACAAGAAAGCAAAATGAGCACTATTGACATTTTTTTCATATAATTCCCCCAAACTATACTTATATTTTATCATTTATTGAATAAAAACAAAAGAAAAGAGGATTAAATTATCCTCTTATTAGTCTTAATATGTCATTATATGTAACAAATACGAATAATCCGAGTAGTAGGAAGAACATCACGTTATTTATTGTATTCTCTATTTTTCTATTCAATGGTTTTCTTGTGACTGCTTCGATTCCTAAGAATACGAGTCTTCCACCATCTAAAGCAGGTATCGGTAATAGATTCAATAGTCCTATATTAATGGAAAGGAATGCTGTAAAACCGAGAATCGCGATAAATCCTTGTGATGTAGTACTACTAACGAGCGAGAATATTCCAATTGGACCGGATAGATCACCTAATCCTAAATTTTCTTGACGATCAAATAGTAGGCCAAGTGTATTAAATACTTGCATCATATTACTATAGAATGTTTTAAATGGGTAAAGCAATGTATATCCAAAGTTAAATTCTGAGGTTGGTGTGATGCCAAGTTGGAAGACAATTGCTTGATATCCAAGCTTTCCTAATGCTCTTTCGCTAATCAGTTCATATGTTGTTTCGAGGATTTCTGTACCTCTTAGATAGTTAACTGTGATTTCTCCTCGATTGTTTTCTTGGAAGAATTCAATTAAATCATCCCAGCTACCAATAGGATAAGTTACTCCTTCATACTCAATAGAAAGAATTTTGTCTAACGCTTCTAATCCTCCATCTGAGGATGCTCTACCGAATGCTTGTCCAATAATAACTTCATCACTATATATATTTCCATTGGCATCGATATTTGCAAATCCAGCCATTTGGATAATGGTAATGACTGTCACATCAGTTTCTGTATATTCCACGCCCTCACGCGTATAAGATAAGGATAGGGTCACTGAATTTAGCGATCTCATGACAGTAGATAAATCATTCCAATCATTAATTTGAACACCATTAATCATAGTAATTTCATCGCCAGGAAGTAATCCAAAACTCTCTGCTGGTGAACCAATTGAGACTTGATCAACTACACTAGATTCAAGATTTGGCTTGAAAACAAAGAACCCAACGATTAGAAATAATACAAGTGCGAGGATAAAATTCATCATCGGACCTGCAAATATAACTAAGAATCTTTGCCATAGCGTCTTACTCTCAAAGCTTTTTTCTGATGGTGTAATCCACATTTCTTTCTTTTCAGAGAAACGGTATGTTGCATCTCTTAAAACAGGATATTTTGTTTGATTTCCATCCACATCAATTTCAATGAATAAAGGATTAAAATCCTTTCCATATAAATCAAAGGATTTAACAATCCCGATAATATCACTTTGAACAGTATCACTTAAATTAATCTGATATATTTGACCTTGAGTATTTAATTTGATACCGATGACTTGTTCCTTTTTGATTAGTGCATCATTAATTGATTCACCAGCCATAGAAACAAACCCACCAATAGGAATACTTCTGATGGAATAGATGGTCTCGCCTTTTCTTTTTTGATAAATTGCTGGTCCCATACCGATTGCAAATTCATGACACAAGATCCCTGCTTTTTTTGCAAAGTAAAAGTGACCTGCTTCATGGATTAAGATAATGACTCCCAGTACGAGTACAAATACGATTAAATCAACTATAAACATAAACTACCTCTTTTCATATGCTAGTAGAATTTCTTTTTGGATCAATAGGTCTGTATCGATGATTTCATCGATGGTTGGATTCAAGACATTTTTGAAGCTTTCTACGTAATGCATAACTATATTTTCAATTTCTAAAAATTTGATTTTATTTTGAATAAACAGTTTAACTGCAGCTTCATTCGCTGCATTCATCACTGTTGGCAATAAACCACCTTGAATTCCAACATGAAATGCAAGTTTTAGTAATGGGAATCTTTCGAAATCCATTGGCTTGAAGCTTAGATTGTTAAGCTCTAGTTTCTTATTGAAATAGACTCTTTTTGGATAATAAAGTGCGTATAAAATAGGAATTCTCATATCCGATACACTTAAGCTTGCTTTAACTGTGCCATCTATGAAATAGGTTAACCCATGTACTACAGATTCTTTATGTAGTACGGTTTCAATCTTATCATATGGAAGATGAAAGAGATGATGTGCTTCAATCACTTCTAGTCCTTTGTTCATCATGGTCGCACTATCTATAGTTATTTTAGCCCCCATGCTCCAATTTGGATGCTTTAATGCTTCCTCAAGTGTAACATCTGTTAATTCTTCTCTGTTTTGGTCTCTAAATGTTCCACCACTTGCAGTAATGACTATTTTTTCGATATTGGATAAATCCTCTCCATCCATGGTTTGCCATAGCGCACTATGCTCAGAATCAATTGGATAAAGCTTAACACGATAAGTATCGATTAATTGATTGATATAATCACCAGCCATCACGAGTGTTTCCTTATTGGCAAGAGCAATATCTTTTCCCGATTGAATCGCTTCAATTGTTGGTCTAAGACCAGCAGATCCTGATAAAGCATTGACTAGTATACCCTTAATTGGATAGTTAGCGATGTCAATTAATCCTTGGTCACCATAGGTAAATAGGATAGATGGATACTTTAATTGATAGTTCTTTAACTGACTTTCATATCTTAGACAAACAATCTCAACCGAAAAACGGTCGAGAATTTGATAATTTGTTTCCTCATGACTTCCAAGAGAAATACCGATTAAATTGAAATCATTCGGAGCATTTTCGATGATATCAAGTGTTTGAAGTCCTATCGAGCCTGCAGCTCCTAAAATATAAATATTTTTCATACAATGATTGCTGGATATAATCTATAAATGAGTAGGAACACAGCTGTCAAAAACATAGCAACAAATAAAACAGAATCAAAACGATCGAGAAGTCCACCATGTCCTGGAAGAATTGTACCAAAGTCTTTAATATTATAGGTTCTCTTTAAACGAGATGCGACTAAATCGCCTATTTGAGCAAATATACTTGCTAGTAAAGTCACCGGGACAATAATAAGTCCTTGAACCCAAAGTGGATTACTTTCACCAAGTGTAGAAAAATTGTCTAATAAGGTTTGTTCTCCACCAGCGTTTACAAAATTACCAATCCATGTACCTGGATAGAACACAGAGCCGTAAAATAATGCGAATGCAGAACCAATTATTGTAGCAAATATAGTACCCGCGATTGCACCTTCCCATGATTTTTTGGGACTGATATGAGGAGCTAACTTATGCTTTCCATATTTCATACCAAAAATATATGCGAAAATGTCAGTTGCAGATGTAATGATTAGTAAATAGACGATAAAACGAACACCTAAGAATCTTAATACAATAATAGAGGCTGCCCCTAAACCGACATAATTAATAATCGTGAGTGCTTTACCCACATCTTCTCCATTAAAATCTCTAAATAAAACGAGAAAGCTTAGCAAGATAATTGTAAAAATTGGAATTGTTATGCTTAATGCACCATTTGCTTGTAATGGGTTATGATCAATGTTTCCTAAAACACCACCTACTGAAAAGAAGGTTGCTAAGGATAATAGCATAATCCCAATTTTTGGAAGCAGTTGAAACTTCTTTTTACTTTCATACATTCGTATCATTTCATGTGATGCTATCAATACAAACAAAGACATCAGCACCTGAAATAATTCAAGAAATATTTCAATGCTAACGACTGGTATTAAAATAACAGCGAGTATGATACCTGTAATTAATCTATCTCTCATGCTAATCCTCCAAAACGACGGTGTCTTTTCTGATAACTTTTGATTGCTTTTTTCAATTCTTTTTCTCTAAATGCTGGCCAATGTATTTTAGTAAAATAAAACTCTGCGTAAGATGCTTGCCACAATAAGAAATTTGATAATCTTTGTTCACCACTAGTTCGAATTAATAGATCAACTGGCTCTTTGATCATTAGCTTTTCCTCTAATGATTCCTTAGTTATAGGAAGCTTTGAAGAGTTTACAGCTGTTATGATTTCATCATAAGAACCGTAATCAACAGCAACACATAATTCAAAGCCTACATGGTTTTTTGTTTCATTTGTTATGATATCCATAACCTCTAAGAGCTCCTTTGAGAATCGATCTTTTCTTCCAGCAAAGGTTATCTTATAATCGATTTCACTCATTCTATTTCTATTTTCATAGAAAAGTTCAATAGGTTTTGTCATTAAATAGGTAACTTCATCTTCTGGTCTTTTCCAGTTTTCGGTTGAAAACGCATAGACAGTCAGCTTTTGAATACCTAAATTTTTAGCAATTCTAGCAATACGAAAAAGATTTCGTCCACCTTGATAATGGCCAAATGATCTTGGTTGTCCTAATTTTTTTGCCCAACGTCCGTTACCATCTAAAATGATTGCTACATGAGATGGTATTTTTTTATCTATCACTCATATCACCTTAATACATTATACCGTATTTGCCTTTGTTTTTAAACAGTAAAACTGTTTTAACATATTTCTACAAAAAGAAAAATTGAACTCCAATGAAATGATGACTTTATTGGAGTTCAATTGATGTTGATTCATTTTAAATATCGTAATAGTTTAATAAAGTCGCAGGTGATTTTCTAAGTAATCTAAACATTGGAATCATTCCAAGCAATCCAATAAAGTATATAGCAGCAATGCCAATGATTACACCAACTGGTGTAACTAGGAAATAATAAGACCCTCCAACTAATGCTTCATCGATACGATCAATAAAGATAGTAAGTAATATAAATCCTATCACTGAAGATGCAGTAAGTCTTACATATGTTTCTGCAATATATTTTTTCATGATGTCAATTTTTCTCACACCAAGCGCTCTATAAACACTAATTTCTTGAATTTGAGCTGCCAATGAAGATTTAAGCATGAAATAAATACTTACTATAGAAACGATGATAAGTAATATACCTAAGACCATCAATGTTCTAAGTCCTAGTAAAAATACTCTACCTTCATTCATAGCATTTTGATATGGCCATGAAAGCTGTATGGATGAGAATGTGTTTTCAAGGTTTACTATAGTTTTCGCTGGATTTGCTGAATAGATTGAGATATTGATTTGGGTAATTGTATATTGAAATAAACGATAAGTCACATCATTTGCTGGCAGCAGCATTGTTTCTACAAAGTTATCATCCTCATAGGAGTAAGTTCCTGTAGCATAAACCTTATAATCAATTTCAAAGCGATCTCCATTCGAAAAATCAAATGTTTCAATTCCTGGATATGAGGACATTAAGGATTCTGGAACTAAAACCTCATAATCGTCTCTTTCTAGGTTGAACGCTTCAGGCATAAAGCCATTTAAGATAAATTTTTCATCTCCAATAAATATTTCAGAGGATAAAATATTATGACCATTGTGTGAATTAAAGAAAACTAGCGCTTCTCTCGCGAGATATATTCTTCTCGCACCAGTATTGACGATACCTGTAATAACAAATGGGCGATCTGGGATATACATGTTTTCAATTTCTCTACCAATGACTTGGTCATAGGTCCACATGCCTGCTTTTCGAAGTGTGGATGAGTTTCTAGCATAATCGGAAAGAATAATTGAAAAATCTACAGCTATTTCATAGGCATTCTCTGGCAATCTTCCATGTACCAAATCAGTTTCTGCAAGATGATCGTGTATGCCTAAAGAAGCATTTAAAAATGGTCTTTGAAGTTCATCGATGGAATCTATTTTAAAAATCATCGGTGATGGCTTATAAACATTGATAAAGAATGAATCATCGCCCTCTTCTTTCATCGCCATGATGGTTCGATAATTCGCTCCACTTGGTATGACACCATTCGCAGTGATATAGCCTTGCTGATCGGAGGTGAATAGCATTCTATTGGACATAACGTTATTAATAAATGGTATACCAAAAGCCATTACCATTCCCATCAAGAAGAATATAGATAGCATCAGAGAGGTTTTTTTAGTTAAATGGAACATTCCCTCAATAGCTTGCTTAAAAGCCTTCTTAAGCGATAAAAAGCTGTTATGGTGGGTAATTTTTTCTATACCTTCAAGCTCAATAAGAGAAAACTCAGTTTCCTCAATCATTTTTTCCTGTTCTTCGCTTGTGAGTTCTCTTTCAATCGTGATATTGGATTCGTTATTAACGATTCTAACGTTTTTAATCGTTGATCCAACATTCAAATAAAGTGTTTCATTTCTTACAATTAAGGTGACTTCATTTGGCTTAGCTGTTTCTACATCTTCATGATATGCATCGATTTTCCATACTTTATCTTGAATTTTTTGATCTTCCTTTAAATCCTTTAAAAAGATTGTATGATCATCGATTGCATAATGTGATTTCTTTTCATTTAAATAATCGTTTAAAATCTTACCATCCTTGATTTCTATAATTCGATCTGCATAGTGATTGACAAGATTTTTTTCATGAGTAACTAAGATAACCAGCTTTTCCTCTGATATCTTTTTGATGATATTCATAATTTCAAATGTGTTTCTTGTGTCTAGGTTTCCAGTAGGTTCATCCGCTAAGATTACCTTTGGGTTTTTAACTATCGCTCTTGCTATCGCTATTCTTTGCTGCTGTCCACCAGAGAGCTGATTAATGTATCTTGCTCTAAAATGATGCATCTTAACAGCCTTTAATGTGTAGAGTACTCGTCTTTCTATTTCTTCTTCATCCTTTAATCCAAGGATTCTTAAGGATAATGCGATGTTTTCATATACTGTGAGTGTAGGGATTAAGTTGTAATTTTGGAATATATATCCAATGTCTTGGTTTCTGATAGCATCCCAGGTTTGACTACTTCCACTCTTGATGATTTTGTCATCAATGATGATGTCTCCAGCACTTGCCTTTTCAAGACCACCCATAATATTTAAGAATGTGGTTTTACCTGAACCGGATTGACCTAAAAGAACAATCAATCCCTTGTTAGGGAAATCAACTGTAACATCCTTTAACACATTGATTTTATTGTTAATGCCAAAGCTTTTATATAAGTTTTTAATTGATATCATCTGTTACACCTCCGCACTTTTGCTCAATGTTTCAATCACAGATATTTCATAAATACTTTGATTGAACTTGATTGGTGTAATGATTGTCATATAGGAAAATACAAAGAAGACGATAAGGATATCGATGGTTTCAATGTATCTTAAACTATTTTGTACTGTTGGTACGAATAGAACTAGGATTAAGCCAAATAATAAAGTTAAAATTGAGCCTATAATAATTTGAAGTGACTGTTCAAGGAAGATAAGACGACCTAAAAAGCGTTTGCTAGCTCCAATCGAACGATAGATAGCGAAATCCTTTCTTCTGGTAGCGACCATATTTTTAAAGACTACACGTAGTAGCATCAGCATCAATAGACCAACGAAGAAAATCATTAAATATGAGCCTACAGTGAGTACATATCCAAATGAAGAATAGTCTTGATTTTGAGTGAGTGCTTCATAATAAACGATATACTGACTTTGATCAATAGAGTTTTTTAATCTTGTTCCATCATATCTGTCATATACATTTAAAACAATACGATAACGGTGATCAAGTGATGTGAATTCTTCCACCATTTGTTCATAGAGATCTTCACTTAAGAAAATGTC
This sequence comes from Tenericutes bacterium HGW-Tenericutes-2, assembly GCA_002839095.1. Taxonomy (GTDB): domain Bacteria; phylum Bacillota_I; class Bacilli_A; order Acholeplasmatales; family Acholeplasmataceae; genus Peloplasma. Next base: position 8,478 of record PGXL01000001.1, read on the forward strand.
CATAGAAGATTCTGAAAAAATAAAGCTAGCAGTCACATTGATTTCTTTTTCTTGTTCATATCCTGTGACCATTTTTAATATAGTTGCTCTACTACCCATTCCTGGGTAATTGATATAAGCAACTATATTTCCTGAATCCAGGTTACTATCAACAATATAATTTCTGTAAAGATTTACTCTTTCTTCTGATTCAAAGGTATCTAATAATTGCATGGTAACTTTATTAACAATAGACTTGAAAACAAAATCAGGGTTAACGAAAAAATCATCATGAAAATATACTGATTTACTCACTCTGCTTGATATTCCGACAAGTGTAAACTGAAATGGCTCAAAGCCAATCGTTCTTAGGGTTAATGTCTGACCTATTTCGGCATTTAAATATATTTCTAAATCCTCAGAAATTATGACTTCATTGATGTTTTCAGGGAATCTTCCTTCTAAAATATCACTTTCCTTTAGGACTGCAGTACGTTCGGTGAAAATTCTTGTTCGACCAATCGAAACAAACAATGAAGTGATTGTTTCATATTCATTCACTTCTTTTACATATCTATTATTTTTAAACATTAAAATTTCTTCATCAGTCAATGCTTTTTGATCTAGTCTTTGAATGATTAACTGATGCTCACTCGCTTCAATAGAATCAGGGAGTAAGCTATTTTGATGAAATAGACTATTGGTAGTACCATAGATCATAAATGCTAAAAATACAAAAATAACTTGTAATAAGAGCATAAATATAAATTTTTTAGGTGCTGCAAATAGGTTTCTAATTGCAATTCCAGTCGTTGTTTTAAAATCAATTCGCTTTTGTTCAACTGGTTTAGCTTCACTTTTGATTTCTTTAGGTAAAAGCTTAATATCTTCTATAACTTCACCATCACTCATTTTAATTCTTCTAGTTGCATATTTCTCTACTTCAGCAAAGTGGTGGGTAACCATAACTACTAGCTTATCTGTTGATATTTCATGAAGTAACTTTATGATTTCTTCACCAGTTTTTGAATCTAGGTTACCTGTTGGTTCGTCACAAAGTATTGCAGGACAATCCTTAGCAAGTGCACGAGCAATAACAGTTCTTTGCTTTTCACCACCCGATAATTTGCTAGCCTTATGATGAATTCGATGTGATAGCCCAACTCTATCAATAATTTCTAATGCTCTTTCTTTTCTTTTATCTTCTTCATAGCCTTGAAATTCAAGAGACATTAAAACATTTTGCAAAACTGTATAGGATTCGATAATATTATAATTTTGAAAAACAAACCCAACATAGGCTGCACGGTAGGCTTCCCATTGTGCGATTGTATAATGAGAAGTTGGCTCATTAAATAGAAAAAATTCACCCTCTTCAAAGGTATCAAGTCCAGATAGTATATTGAGAAGTGTTGATTTACCAGATCCACTTTCACCTGTAATCGCAACAAATTCTCCTATTTTGAATTCTAAATTCACTTTTCTCATTCCAACTGCAACGAGTGCGTTGGATTTATAGTACTTTGATACTTGTTCTAGCTTAATCATGACATCACATCCATCTCTTGTAATATTAATTATACCTTTTTTGAATAGTTTTGTTCAATTCTTTCGAGTCGTATCACTAAAATAATCAAAAAGGTCTAGCTTTTTAAGCTAAACCTCAAATGAATAGGCTCTAAATATCGTAATCGGAAAGTATTTGTGCTGGTGATTTGGATAATAACCTTGATATAGGGATTAGACCTACGAGACCAATTGAATAAATAATTACTACTCCAATGAGGACTCCTTCAAATGATATTAAGAAATAATTAGCACTTCCTATTAACACATTTTGAATCTCTTTAATCAAGAGTGTTGCGATTAGGTAAAGAGTCAAGCTTGAAAATGTCATTGTAATCAATATCTCGACAAGATATTGCTTAACGATGTCAAATTTCTTAACCCCTAATGCTCGATAAACGCTAATTTCATAAATCTTCGATGTCATTGAAGCCTTAAGCATAAAGTAAACACATGCAATCGATAAAATGACCAATAAAATACCTAAAATAATGAATGATTGTAGACCTAGAAGAAAAACTTTTCCTTCATTTGCTGCAATTTGATATGGCCAATCGATTTGTGCAGTTGAGAATAATGCATCGATAGCAATCATTGTTCTCTCTGGATTTCTAGATGAAATAGTCACATTTCTTTGATTTGTTGTGTATTGGAAAAGCCTTAATGAAAGATCCTCTGCTGGTAATAAGATAGTTTGTGAAAAATTCTTTTCTCCTACATATTCATAATATCCAGAAGCATAAACTTGGTAATCAACCTGATATTGTTCTCCACTTTCGAAATCCCAATCCTCTAAATCTGTATAAAAACCTAAAAATTCCTTAGGAATTAATACTTCATATCGACCTAAGTTAGAATCATAATTGCGTGGTAATCTACCTGTGAAAATAAAATCTGGATCATCAACAAACATTTCATAGGAAAGCATTCTTCGATCATCATTTGAACCTAAGAATACCATCGCTTCTCTAGCTGCATAAACTCTTTTTGCACCACTATTGACTACAGCAGTTATAACAAATGGTTGCTCTGGTAAATATAGATTAACCACTTCTCTGCCAATAATCATTTCGTAATCCCAAATACCTGCAGTCTTTAACTGACTGAGGCTTTCTGTATAATCCTCTAGTATTAAGCTATAATCAATTGCAATTTCATACTTATTTTCTGGTAATCTACCATATAGCAAATGATTACTTGCTAAATGGTCATGAATACCTAAATCTGCATTGATGTATATTGCGTTTTCACCTAGTAAGTTCGGTGTATTGAATATAATTCTTGATCGTCTGTAAATATTGATGTAGAAGGAATCATCTCCTGCTTCTTTCACTGCCTGTAATAGTCGATAGTTAGCACCACTTGATGCAATATATCTAACATTGATTAGGTTTTCTTGATCACTTACATACATGACGCGCTCAGATTTTACATTCGTTAAAAAAGGAATACCTACTGCTATAACAAAGCCCATTAACGCAAAAACGAAAAACATCATTTTTGATTTTTTAGATAGATTAAAGAGTGATAGAAAAGAATTCTTAATGGCCTTTCCTAAAGAAAGGAAAGATCGGTTACGCTTTCTATTCTCATCATGAGATAGAATCGATAGATCAAATTCTGAGCCTTTATGGCTCATTTTTACATCACTGGAAAACTGTTCTTTATTGAGCTGAATCGTACGATCCTGATTCAGAATCTTGTAGTTTTTAATCGATCCACTGACATCAAGATAAAGTGTTTTATTTCTAACAATCATCGTGATTTTATAGGGAACCTTTGGTTCATCATCATCACTAAAGAGCTCAACATTCCATTTATTTTCTTTAATCCTCGCATCATCATTTAAATCCTTTAGATAGATGGTGTTATCATCAACAAAGTTGTAGTTTGTCTTTTCATTTATGTAATCATTAATGACGATTCCGTCTTTAACTTCAATTATGCGATCTGCATAATGCTTAACTAAGTGCTTTTCATGTGATACTAAAATAACGAGCTTATCCTCTGCTATTTTTTGAATAATATTCATCACTTCATACGTGTTTTTAGAATCTAGGTTTCCGGTAGGTTCATCTGCTAAAATAACCTTTGGATTCTTAACGATTGCTCTAGCGATAGCAACTCTTTGTTGCTGTCCACCAGATAGCTGTGTCGAAAGTCTTCCTCTGAAATTAAGCATACCCACTGCATCTAGTGTATAAAATACACGTTTCTCAATTTCCTTTTCGTCCTGATATCCAAGAATACGCAAAGACATAGCTACATTCTCATAAACAGTTAATTTAGGAATTAAATGATAATTTTGAAAAATATATCCGATATCCTTACTTCTTACATTCCCCCAAGCCTTTTCAGATGTAAGCTTGATGTTTTTTTCAAACATTTCAATGCTTCCTTCATCTGCAGTTTCTAAGCCTCCAAGAATGTTTAAAAACGTTGTCTTACCGGAACCAGAATGGCCAAGCAAAACAACCAACCCTTTTTCAGGGAAGTCGATAGATAAATCTTTAATAACTTTAATTCGATTGTTTTTCCCGAAGGATTTATTTAAATGGTTGACTTTGATCATTATCTACACCTCCGTACTGCTTCTCAAGGTATCAATAACTGATATCTCGAAAATCATTCGATTAAATTTAACTGGTGTACTTATTGTCATAAAGCTGAAGATTAAGAATACAACCAATATATCCAAAATAGATATGAACTTCATTATTGCTTCAACCTTATCGCTAACAAGCACTAAAATCAATACAACGATAAATGTAATTGCAGTACCTATAATAATTTGTATAACTTGTTCTAATACGACAAGAAAGGATAGAAATCTTTGATTTGCTCCAACGGATCTAAAAATAGCAAAATCCTTACGTCTTGTAGCGACCATATTTTTAAACACAAATCTAAGCAGTGTGAACATAAACATAGCAACAAACAATATTGAAAGATAAGATGCTACTCTGAGTATGATACCAAAAGATGATGCCCCAGAATTTGGTGTGAGTATATTGTAGTATACGATATATTCACTTTGATCAATAAGCTTCATCAATCTAGTTCCATCATATTGATCATATACGTTTAAAACGATTTTATAACGATAAGAAGGATCTGTAAAATGCTCTACAAATTCGTCATAGGTATCACTATTGACATATAATGTTCTTTCTCTTTCGGTGTAAGCATAAGTCGTTTCTAAGGATACATTCAATTCGAGTCCATAGCCTGTTTCCATCACTATAGGTGTGGGTCTCTCTCCAGGTAGAGCATAATAAACTGTAGCGAAAGCTTTACCTTCTAATAAATTAAGATCTTTATAAATCATGCGATAATTGGTAACTAAAACATTTGAATTCACATTGTCGGTAATGGTTAAACCTACGGTTTGGACAATCGATTTAAATATCATTTCCTTATTGCTAAAGAAATCGGGGTGAAAGTAAACAGCACCACTAACCTTGGATGTAATTCCAACGATTTGATACACAAATTCTTCGTTATTCGATGTTTTTAATGTGACTGGTTGGTTGATATCAACACCGAGGAAAATGACTAAATCAGCTGAAATAACAACCTCAGATTCATTCGCTGGAAATCTACCCTTAGATAAATCACTACGCTTTAAAACTTCAATTCTCTCTGAAAAAATAAGTTCTCTATCGATGACTGAAAATAAGGTGCTAATCGATTCATAATCATTAACTGCTTGAACATATTTTTTAGTTTTAAAGGAATCAATTTCATCTTGAGTAAAGGGCTCATTATTTAACTTTTGAATAACGAGTTGATGTTCACTTGCTCGAATAGGCTGAGGTGTAATCTGATTTTGATAGGCAAGTGAAGATACAGTTCCATAGATCAAAAAGACTAAAAAGACAAATACAAATTGTAATAGCATAAAGAAGACAAAGCGTTTTGGGGTTGCGAAAATATTGCGTAGTGCAATACCAACAGAAGTCCAAAAATAGACTTGTTTAATTTTCGTTTCTAATTGTTCTTCAATAAGTATTTGCTTTGGTTCTAAATCGATATCCTCGATAATTTCACCATCACTCATTTTAATTCTTCTTGTGACATATTTTTCAACTTCTTCATAGTTGTGTGTCACGATAATCACGAGTTTATCCTGGCTTATTTCATATAAAAGCTTTAATATGTCTTCTGATGTCTTACTATCTAGATTACCTGTTGGTTCATCACATAAAATAGCTGGACAATCCTTAGCTAACGCTCTAGCAATAACTGTTCTTTGTTTTTCACCACCAGACAGCTTACTTGCACGATGATGCAGACGACTTGTTAAACCAACCTTCTCGATTAACTCAAGTGCACGCTCAATTCTCGTTTCCTTATCATAGCCTTGAAATTCCAATGCCAAAAGAACGTTTTGATAAACTGTATAGGAATCAATAATATTGTAGTTTTGAAAAACAAATCCTACATACTGAGCTCGATAGCTTTCCCATTCAGCAACCGTATAATGTGATGTTGGTTTCCCGTATAGAAAAAATTCACCTTCCTCGAAGGTATCTAGTCCACTTAAAATATTTAAGAGCGTAGATTTTCCCGAACCACTTTCACCTGTGATTGCTACAAACTCACCAATTTTAAATTCTAAATTGATTTTTCTAATCCCTACTGCAATTAAATCATTAGATTTGTAATATTTTGTTATCTGATCTAACTTTATCATGTTATCACCTACCTATGTATTTAACATATTATACTATTTTATTATCTACTAATCAAAGGTTTTTTTAAAATTATTATAAAAAAACCCCCTTTTTTCAAAAGGAGTATGATTTATTCTTCTATTTACAGCCTTAAATCTTTAGTAATTCCTCTGATTTAACCTTAACTTCTTCATCCACCTTTTTAACGAATTTATCAGTATATTCTTGGATATCGGCTAGATATCCCTTTTCATCATCCTCTGATAATCCTAATTTTTTGATGTGGTCGTTTCCATCACGACGAACGTTTCTTACACCAACCTTAGCGTGTTCACCCATTCTTTCAATATCTTTAATGAGTTCTCTACGTCTAGTTTCAGTGAGTTGTGGTAAAAATAGTCTAATTCCTGTTCCATCGTTTTGTGGATTGAGACCTAGGTCAGATGCATAAATAGCATGTTCAATAGATTTCAATGTTGATTTATCGAATGGTTTAATAAACAGTTGATTTCCTTCAACTGCAGTAATCGATGAAATCTGTTTAAGTGGTGTATCAACACCATAATATTCTACATGGATTTTATCAAGCAATGCTGGATTCGCTCTGCCTGTTCTTACTCCAGCAAATTCACGCTTTAAGACCTCAAGGGTCTTTGTCATATGATCTTCAATTTCCATTAAAATCATATCTGCTTGTTCATTCGTCATTTGATTATTCCTCCCATTTAACGATTGTTCCGATAGGTTCTTGTAATACTGCTTTTTTCATATTCCCGTGTGTGTTCATGTTAAACACAAGAATGTCTATTTTATTTTCTCTACAAATGGATGCTGCTGTTTGGTCCATAACCTGAAGCTTTTCTTGAAGTACTTGTTCTTGAGTGATTTTATCAAACATGACTGCATCAGTATGCTTTCTAGGGTCCTTATCATAAACACCCTCGACACCATTTTTCGCCATCAAGATGATATCTGCATTGAGTTCAGCTGCGCGTAGTGCTGCTGCTGTATCTGTTGAGAAGAATGGTGAACCAGTTCCTCCAGAAAAGATAACAACTCTGCCTTTTTCAAAATGTCGCATCGCTCTTCTTCTGATATAAGGCTCTGCTACGGCACTGATAGGTAGTACTGTCATGACTCTGGTTGGTACCATCACTGACTCTAAAGCATCCTGAAGTGCAAGACCATTCATGATTGTACCAAGCATTCCCATATAGTCAGCTTGTGCACGATCCATACCAAGTTCTTCTCCAGTTTTTCCTCGCCATAGGTTACCTGCACCTACTACGATTCCAACCTGGACTCCAAGCTCGTAAATCTCTTTAATCTCTGTGGCAATGCCTTTGACTGTAACTGGGTTAATGCCGTAGGTTCCATTACCTTTCAATGCTTCTCCACTAAGTTTTAAGATCACTCTTTGGTACATTTTGCCACACCCCTTTAAAATTATTATTTTGAGACATTTGCTGCAGCTGCAACTTCAGCTGCGAAATCTTCTTCCTTCTTCTCAATACCTTCACCGACTTCAAGACGGATAAAGCTTAGTACAGAATTTTTATGTGATTTCAAGTATTCGCTTACCTTTTGGTCAGGATCTTTAACAAATCCTTGATCAACTAGACAAATGTCTTGTAAATATTTATTCAGGCGTCCAACAACCATTTTATCGACGATATTTGCTGGTTTACCTTCAGCAAGTGCTTGTTGAGTTAAGACGTGCTTTTCATGCTCTAATGTTTCTTGATTGACTTGTGTACGGTCTAAATAAAGTGGCTTTTGAGCTGCAACATGCATTGCAATATCCTTAGCGACTTCTGAGTCATCAGCTGAAAGTAATGCAAGTACTGCAATTCTTCCGCCCATATGCTTATAGGCACCAAAGCCTTGTTCATTTGTCTTTACAACTCTTGATACTCTGCGTAGTGAGATTTTTTCTCCGATTGAAGCAGTTGCTTCAGCAAGCAATGTTTCTAGATTTTTTCCATCAACTGATAATACTAAAGATTCTTCAGTATTGCTAGCCTTTGAGTTAAGGATTGTTTGTCCAACTTTATCAAGTAAATCTAAGAATTTATTATTTTTAGCAACGAAGTCTGTTTCTGAATTTAATTCGAAAATGACTGCTTCATTACCGCTTGTAACGACTGAACATAAACCTTCTGCTGCAATTCTTCCTGCTTTTTTAGCTGCCTTTGCAATACCCTTTTCTCTAAGGTAATCAATAGCTGCTTGTAAATCACCGTTTGTATGATCAAGAGCACCTTTGCAGTCCATCATGCCAGCTCCAGTAATTTCTCTTAATTCTTTTACCATTTGTGCTGTTATAGCCATATTAAAAATTCCTCCTATTTTTTGATGTTATTTTTATATTTTTTTACAAATAAAGGGGATTATTTTTATCCCCTTTTTAGCATTTATTTTAAGACGTCAATGAGTTCTGCTTTTTTAAGGGATGAAGTTCCAGTAATCCCACGTTCTTTAGCAAGGTTACGTAGTTCAGCAACTGTCATTGCTTCTAAATTAATTGTTTCAGTTACTTTTTCTGAAGCGACTTCTTCTTGAACAACTTCCTCAACAACTGCTTCTTGAACTTTAGGTTCAGCAGGTGTTTCTACTACTGTTTCTCTAGCTTGTTCTCTTGGCTTGTATGCCTGTCTTTCTCTCTTAGGAGCAGCAGATGTGATTGGTTCGTCTTCGAACTTCTCAACAACACCACCTTGAGCTTCAATAACAGCATTACCCATTACCCAAGTGATTAGTTTTACAGCACGAATTGCATCATCATTCGCTGGAATGATATGGTCAACGTCATCTGGATCGCAGTTTGTATCTACGATACCAAATACTGCAATACCTAATTTACGTGCTTCAAGAATTGCATTGCTTTCTTTTCTTGGATCAACGATGAAGATTGCTTCTGGAACTTTCTTCATTTCCTTGATACCACCTAAGAACTTTTCAAGACGTTCGCGTTCATGCTTTAATTGAAGAACTTCTTTCTTAGGAAGTTTTTCAAATACTCCGTCAGCTTCCATTTTGTGTAGATCTTGTAGTCTCTTAATTCTGCGACGAATTGTCTTGAAGTTAGTTAATGTTCCACCTAACCATCTTTGGTCAACATAAAACTGACCAGTACGGATAGCTTCTTCTTTAACTGCTTCTTGAGCTTGCTTCTTTGTACCGATAAATAGTACCTTACCGCCATCTTGCACGATGTTAAATAGTGCTTGATAAGCCTTTTCGATTTCTTCAGCTGTCTTTTTTAAGTCAATGATATAAATACCATTTCTAGACGTGAAGATGTATGGTGCCATTTTAGGATTCCAACGACGCGTTGCGTGGCCGAAATGTACACCAGACTCCAATAATTGTTTCATTGATTTTCGTTGTTTTCTTCTGTATCACTTCAAGCGACCCACCCGAAGGCACTAGGATCTCCAAACATGACACATGCTTATTTTCATAGCCTGTATAAATATAACATATTTAAGTGCCATTTGCAAGATAAAACCACCATTTTACCTCTAAAAAGAATGTAAACAATGGTGGTCTTTCTATTTATTCACTTATTTTTTTTAATGTTTTTTTTAAATCAGCATGCTCATATTTCCAAAGTGAAGTGCAAAGCCACCAAATATTAGAAAGAAAACGATCATAAAGATAAAATAGATAACAAAGAATCCAGCATATACAATCACTGAAATTAGAGCACCTTTACCAGCAGACTTTGCTGCTTTCGGTCTTTCATCCATCCAAATCAAGTATAGAATAAGCCCAACGATTGGGACGAAGAATCCTAAAACTGCATACCCTACTGTCGATTCACTTTCATCATAAACTTTCTTTACAGTTCTATTTGGAAGTGCTTTTCCACAAGATAAACAAATATCTTGATCTTCATTGACTTCCTTACCGCATGTTGTACAAAAAGGCATGTGAATACCCCCCTTTTTTTAATACATCATTAATCCTGACAGGCTTAATAAAATAACAAATAGGATGTAACTAACGATACCGACGATAAACCCAATCAGTGCACCCTTACCAGCTGATAATGACGCTCTTGGTCTTTCATCCTTCCAAATTAAATATAAAATTAATCCAACGATTGGAACGAAGAATCCTAAAACTGCATAGCCTGTTGTAGAGCCTTCTTCTTGAACAGCTTTCTTTGAACCACCTAATTTAAGACTTTTACCACATGATAAACAAACATCTTGGTCATCTCTAACTTGAGTACCACAATTTGGACAATAAGCCATTTTTATTTCCTCCCTTTATAAAGCTGATAAAACAATAATATTTAAAATAAACCCAATCAGTGCACCAATACCTGAAGCCTTAGATGCCGCTGGTTTTGAATCTCTCCAAATTAGAAAAAGGATAAGACCGACTAAAGGTATAAAAAAGCCTAAAATCCCCCAACCAATTTGACTTCCATCTTCAACAACAACCTTCTTTGGTTCCTTTAAATCCGTACCACAAGCAAGACAAACATCTTGGTCATCTCTTACAGATTCCCCACAATTCGGACAATATGCCATTTTTGAAGCCCCCATATCTTTTTCTTTTAATTGTAACATAGACATATTATAAAAAACAATGTCTAATGACCACTTGATCCAAATCCACCTAAACGTGTGATGTTTTCTGTCTCATCATCTGTCGTTTTTTGATATTGTAGAAATATGCCTTGAGCGATTCGTTCACCTTTTTGAATTTGAACAGGTTCGTTTCGCATGTTAACTAAAGGCACCATGATATGACCTTCATTATCTGAATTATTATAGTAGTCGGCATCGATTACACCAACACTGTTACTCATCATAAGTCCTCTTTTAATTGCTAATGATGATCTTGGAAACACAAATAAAGCCTCATTTTTAGGCATTAAAACCTTAAGACCTGTTGGAATTAATTTGATTTCCTGTGGCATGATGGTTACATCTTCGATTGAAGATAGATCATATCCCGCAGACCCTTCAGTAGCTCTTTTAGGAATGATTGGATTCATCGCTTTAAATTTATTAATGATTTCAAATTTTCTCATGGCAATTCTCCTTATGTTTTTTGATTATTTTCTTTTTTCATCATTCTTGGATGCGTTGATTTGTATTTCTCTTTTAAGGTTTCTGAGGAAACATGTGTATAAATTTGTGTACTCTTCAAATGCTCATGTCCTAACAATTCTTGAACTACTCTTAAATCTGCACCATGATTGAGTAACGTTGTAGCAAACGCATGTCTAAGCATATGTGGGTGTATTTTAAAGGTTTCACCAGAGTTTTTAATAATTTGCTTTAAGATGAGCTGCAATCCCCGTACAGTGAGTGGTGTTCCTTTATAATTAAGAAATACTTCAAGTATGGATACATTCGGTCCTTTGGATAATAGAATCGGTCTAATATAGGTTAGATAATGCTTAATATCGTTGATAATATTTTCATGCAAGGGTACATAACGATCCTTTGAACCCTTCCCATGGATTAAGATTTGCTCTCTATCCAATTGAATATCCTTAATTGTTATGGATGTGATCTCACTTGCACGAAGACCGCATGAAAATAAGAGATCCAGTATTAAATAATTTCTAAATCCTAATGGTTTAAATCGATCGATGGATTGAAATAGCATTTCAATTTCGTCATCATTGATAATTTGAGGTAGCTTTCTTGGCACCTTTGGTGTTTCAAGTGTTGTAAATATATTAATATCTATTTTTTTATTTTTAATAAGAAAATCGTAAAATGTACGAAGGGATGATATTTTTCTTGCTATCGATTTCTTTGTATACGCTTTGCTATCTAAAAAAGCTAGATAATGTCTACCCAGTCTTTCTCTTTTTACATCCAAAAGACCATCAGCAAGCTCTTCTCTCTTAATGAAGTCTTCAAAATCTTTGATATCCTTCATATAGCTTGTAATGGTATTTCCAGCATAGTTTTTTTCGATTAACAAATAGTTTTTGAAATCTAGAGCAACATCCAATTACATTTCCTCCTTATACGCCTTGAGCGCTTCAAGAGATCTTTTTACATAGAGTTCTTTTCTCATTTTTTTATAGTGCTTAAATTCTAATGGTGGAAATAATCCTAGGTTCGCATTCATTGGAACAAATGATTTATTTTCAGTAGAGATATATCTAGCCATTGCACCAATCATTGTGACTTCAGGTAATGGTTTTAATGGCTTATTTTCGATATAGTTCGCGACCTGAATTGCAGCATTCAATCCTGAAGCTGCACTTTCTACATATCCTTCTACACCACTAATTTGTCCTGCAAAGAATAAATTTGGATATTCTTTGGTTTGATAGCTAGCATTTAATATTTTAGGACTTTCTAAATAAGTATTACGGTGCATCACACCATATCTTAGAATATTAGCTTCTTCAAGACCTGGAATCATTCTAATTACCTTTTTTTGTTCATCCCATGTGAGATGTGTTTGAAATCCTACAATGTTATACATGCTTTTTGCTGCATCATCTTGTCTAAGCTGCACAACAGCATGTGGTCTTTTCTTACCCTCTTGTTCAAGACCAACAGGCTTCATTGGACCAAAAAGAAGCGTATCAATTCCACGTTCTGCCATCACTTCAACTGGCATACATCCTTCAAATACATTATTTTCAAAGTCCTTGAATTCTACTTTTTTTGCATTGATAACCGCAGCATGAAATGCTTCATATTCTTCTTTTGTCATTGGACAGTTGATATAGGCTGCTTCACCCTTATCATATCTACTTTTTAAATATGCGATATCCATATTAATCGAATTCGCATCAATAATTGGCGCGATCGCATCAAAAAAATGAAGATGGTCTGTATGAATTAACTCATGAATCGATTTGGACAAAGCATCTGATGCAAGCGGACCTGCACAAATGATAGTTACTTCATTTGGATCAATTGATGTCACTTCATCATAGATGACTTCAATATTTGGATGATTCTTAATATGATTTTCAATATATTCTGAAAAAAGCACGCGGTCTACAGCTAGGCTTGAGCCAGCTGGAACGCTTGCATGATGTGCTGCATTCATAATCAAGGAATTAAATTCCAACATTTCGTGTTTTAATAATCCGACTGCATTATGAATATCGTTAGATCTTAATGAGTTTGAACAAACGAGTTCTGCAAAATTCCCGCTCTGATGGGCTGCAGTCATCTTTTTAGGTCTCATTTCATAGAGCTTAACTTTGATGTTTTTATTTGCAAGATAGAAAGCAGCTTCACTGCCTGCTAGTCCTGCACCAATTATTTTGACCATTTTATCACCACTTCTATTATACATGAAAAAGCGCTCCGATATAAAAAAAACTGCAAGCCTTTTAGACTTGCAGCAATATCTTTTTTTCTAATTAGAAACGACCAATAATAACATCTTCAATCTTAAGTATTCCAGCAGCCACTAAAGCTTTCTGATAAGACTCAGATTCTCTGGATAATCTAACAGTAGCTCCTGCATAGGTATCAATAGAATTTTGTGCTGTGCGTGTAGCACCTGCAGCTACATCGACACCAAATTGATTCTTATCATTAATTGAACCTTCATATTTTTCATCTGACCAATCGACAAGTGATAGAACCTCCAGTGCATTCTTACCTATTAGATAGCTTCTGATTGCACCATAATTACCTGCCCAACCACCAAGACCTGTAAATCCTGTTTTAGCAGTCATTTCTTGTGGAACACCTGAGGTGAATGTTACACCAAACTTTTCAAGCATTAACTGTACAGATGATGAAGATGAAATCCCTTCTAAAATACCTGTATCTGTAACGACATGTGACCAATAGCTCATATTGAAGAAATGCTTTTCAGCAAGTGTAGCCCAATCTGTTGGATTAATCAATGCGCCACCCGAAGTTCTTCTTGTAGGTACCAATAGACCACTACCAATGGTTAATACGGATACATTTTGGCTAAAATCAAATGTAGATGGTAGTTTAATTTCATATTGGTATCTAGTGATAGGATCTACCATTAATAAAGCAACTGTTCCTTCAGCACTTACACCGATTGCGTAAAAGCTCATGAAATCTCCTGTAGTTACTGTGAACATCGAAGTTCCTGCTTGATAATTAGCACCTGGTGTAGCTGCAACTGGATCAACTGCATAATTGATTTCTGCAGTCGCTTCAGTTACTAAACGACTCTTCCAAACGCCATTACTTAAAATCTGAAAATCCATAGCTGCGTCAACAATCGTACCATCTTTAGCGATGTATAAGGTTGTCTTAATGTATTGAGTAGCCTCTTCAAATAAAACACCTGACGCTTCTCCATTCCATGAATAACCCTCATAGACACCACTATAGTCAACGACTTCTTCTTTAGCACATGCAACCAAGAAGAGGACAGCTGTCAATGTTATAACTAATGTCAATATTTTTCTCATTTTTTATTTCTCCTTTTTTGTGATATGACAAGGGTGATTATATAAGAAAATGGTAAACATATCAAATGATATCATAATGAAATTGGACTTGTTAGGAATCATTATAATCTATAGCCTTTTCATTATAAATTTAATAAAAAAAGACGTAATATTACGTCTTTAGTTTTTCAGGCTGTAAACTGTATTGCTCGTGGAACGGGATAAGCTTTCGATAAAGATCCTTAACCAGAACAAAGATAATAATTGAGTTGAATGGGATTAATGCCATTCTAAGAACTAATAAAGCAAGTGTAGTCTCTCTCCCAAAATGCATAAATAATGCAAATGTATTGGATAGTGAGACTAATACATAAGTAAGTGGAATAACGTAAGCAAGCTTATAGGGTTGATATCTCTTATGTAGAAATAAACCTGGTACAATTCCCCAAACCATTGGTCCGATTACAAAGAAGGGTAGATATCCTTGACCTGCAATCATTACACCAATTCCATCACCAACAAAACCCATGATTGCTCCATAAACTGGACCAAGGATAATGCTGCCTAATACAATAGGTATTGCATAAAATGGTAATCCGAAGTTTGGAATTCCTATTGCGTACTTAAAGAATACATCAATTACGATACTAACTGCAGCAAGTGAAGCTGCCAAAACAAGCTTTTGAATCTGTAAATTCCCTTTCATGAAAAAAGACCTCCTATTTTTGAGGTCCACCATAATTGCTTACAGCGGACGCATTAGAAAACCGCCACTTTCGTGTTCGTTCTAATCCGACATCCCATGATTAGACACTTAACGCTTTCTAATTACTCTGCATGTTTATTATACAAGATTTATTATTATTTCACATCTAAAACGAAAAAAAATGACAATCGCTGTCATTTATAGTTCCCAATTGATTGGATTGATTTGATGCTTGATTAAGAATTGATTTGTTTTAGAAAAGGGTTTGGATCCAAAAAATCCTCGATGAGCAGACAGTGGAGATGGATGAACTGATGTTAGAATTAAATGATTTGGATTATTTAAATAAGCTTTAAATTTAATGGCTTGTGATCCCCAGAGAATAAATACTACTGGAGTATTCTTCAAATTAATTTTTTTCACTACTTCTAGAGTAAACTCTTCCCATCCTTTTTTTTGATGGCTCATCGGTTCATGTAAAACAACTGTAAGTACTGTATTGAGCAATAACACACCTTGTTTCGCCCAGGACGTAAGATTCCCTGTCGTTGGATACTTGATGGATAGATCATCAACAAGTTCTTTATAAATGTTTTTTAGGCTTGGTGGATAGGCTCCTTTTTCGACTGAAAAAGCGAGTCCATGTGCTTGTCCTATATTATGATAGGGATCTTGTCCGATAATAACAACCTTTACTTCATCATAGGGTGTTAGCCTAAAGCAAGAAAGACGATCATCTTTTGGAGGTAGGATTGTTTTATGTTTGTCCTCTTCCTTAAGAAAATGAACTAATTCTTTGAAGTATGGTTTATTTAATTCTTCTTGAATCAAATCATTCCACAACATCTTGATCTTCCCCTGGTTTTTTCTTGATTAATTTAATAATAACGACAATAATGACAACATTCAATACGACTAAGCCTAAGAATATTGGATTTTCAATTAAGATTAAAGCAAAAATAATAACATAGCCAACCCAAGGAATTTTAAATGCTACAACTCCTACAATATCTTCATCATATATTGTCCATGGATCTGCGTAATCTCTTCCCTCAGGAACAGTTTCATACGCACGCACACCATCAATGGTTTCAATTGAAAAAATATAATGGGTAACTAGCTCTTTTTTTCCATCATTATTTAAATCTACTCTAAAGGTAATTGGGTCACCAATTTCTAATTCATCTAAATTGGCCTTTGTTGAAATAACAATATCACCAACATTATAAACAGGTTCCATCGATGGAGTAAGGACTGCAAATCCCTTAAAACCAATGATATCCATTGTTTTATTTGGAGCAATCACCTCAAGTGCAATAAAGATAAAAAGGATCGAAGTGATTGTATAAAAGATGATATTCAATATTTTTTTCTTTAAGCTTTGATTTTCCATGTTCACCTTAATAAAAGAAACCTACTATCTAGAAGGTTTACTTTTTTTGTCTTTTTCGTTAATAAAGAAATAATGCACAAGGCCAAGTATCAATACATGCGTACTAAACATAACCAAGTAACCTCTTAAATTGGATGATGTGAAGTAAATTACACCAATAAATGATGATTCTCTAACAAATTTATAATCGATATTTTCTATTTGATTTGTATTTCTAATAAAACCATCAAATGATGTATCAATTTCACCTAAGTTTTCTCTAATATCAACTATGGTTTCAACCCAATATACTTCTGTTGAAAATCTTCCATAAACAATAACTTTATCACCAACTTCAATATCATTGATATCGAAGGGATGTACTGTGATTACTCTTTGATATAGTTCTTCATCAAGTTCTTGAGTATTAGGAATTGCTATTAGATTTGCATATCCTAATAGATTGATTCCACGATTCGGTAGAACCAAAGGAATTGTAATAAATAGAATGTGTAGAGATGCTAAACCAGTAATAATCCAAAAGATTGTTTTTTTGTTAAATTTAAATTTCTTTTTTTTAGTTTTTCCTGCACTCTCTAGTTGTCTATTCTCACCAATTTCGCTCATTTTTTGCTTTTTCAGCAATAGAACAAGCTCCTCAGTTGTCATAAAATCAGTCAAGTTATCACATCCTATATTTCTGTCGTTTCTACCTTTTCAATTTTTTCTTTCTTGCCTGATTTCACTAAATAAACGATTGCACCGATAACAATTAAATTTACAGAAACAGCAGCAATTCCAAATGGACTCTTAATAAAATTAACCAATACGCCAAGTTGACGAATTCTAAATCCATAAACCCCAATAATATCTGAATCTCTTAAGATCCATGTATCTGGTGTAGTACTACCATAACGATTGGTTCTAAATATGCGATCTCCATCGTTATTTTCAGTAATTGTGTGTATGTAATGTGTAACAGTTTCTTTTGTTCCGTTATAGTCAATATCAGCCTTAAAGGTAATAATATCACCAACCTCTAATTTGTCAGGGTTAGGATTCCAAACAATAACCATGTCATCAACATCAATGACTGGCTCCATGCTCTCTGTTAGGACAACATAAGGTTTAAATTGAAAAACCTTGATTGTCATGTCAGGAATAAATAATTCAAGTAATATATAGAGAACTAATAAGCCAGAAAATATAAAAAATGCGATAGTTCCTACTGTTTTAAGTGTTTTCTTCGTTTCTGTTTTCACTATACCAATCCCCTCGAGATAAGTTTTTGAATATCGAAGAAATTATATCACAAAAAACAAAAAAAGTTAATAAAATCCTGAATAATTAAGGCTATTAACTTTAATTGTTAGAATATGGTGCCCAATAGGATTCAGAACCAGTTTCACCCGGAGTGATATTGGTTGAAGTTTGAAGTGCTATGTAAGCAACATTTTCGTAAATCGCGATATTATTTTGTATATATGTGTTATAGCTTTGATAATATAGAGTTCCAATTCGATTCCAAGCATTATTTGCGGTGCCTGGTATAACGTTATTATTCGCGTTATTCGCATTTACGACTTTATAAGCATAATTACCGTAGAATGCATAATCATCAAGTGCATAAACATTATATGGTTGCCATTCTGATGTGTTGACCACATTCCATGCATTATATGATGTGCCTGGTTCATTTGCATTCGCATTTGTCAGGTTAACTACTTTGTAAAGTAAACCATTATGGAAGATATGATTGCCTGTTTCGTATGTATTATATGGCTGATAAGTATCTGTATCCATACGATTCCATGCGTTGTAGGTTGTTTGTGGTGTGTTTGCATTTGCATTGGTTAAATTGTATGGTTTATAGATTCCACCATTATGAATGACATGATCAGTAACTACATATGTGTTATATGTTTGATAGTTTGGTGTATCAATTCGATTCCAAGCATTATATGAAGTTCCTGGGAAGTTAACTTTCGCATTGGCTGCATTGATTGCTTTATAGATTCCACCATTATATTGTACAACGTCATTTACTTTATAGTTTGCATTGTAGGAATATGTAGGCATGTTATATACTGCCCATGAGTTGTGAGATGAAGGAATATTTCCTGTTGTATAAAACTTAGCTTTATAGTAAATACCATTATATATGACAATATCATCTTTATTATAGATGGCATAAGTACTCCATTCAATAGATCCTTTGACTCTCCAAGAAGCATTGGTTCCTGGTGTGACATTTAAATCATATCCTAATGCAGCATAATATAATGTTCCATTATAAGTCACATGATCATTTTGTGCATAGGTTAAATATGGATTCCATTCCATGGAACCAATTTGTTTCCAATGAAGTGATGTTCCTGGTTCATTGGTGTTTAGATTATATCCTACTACTGCTTGATAGATCTTGTTGTTATGAATGACATAAGAACCTTGGACATAGGTTTGTCCAGTTGACCATGCAATAGAATACATGTTTTGCCAACCAGCTCCATTTGTTCCTGGGATGCTTGAGTTTGCTACACCGGCATTTAAGACACGGTAAAACATTCCTTCATGAAGTACAACATCATTCGCGTAATATGTATTTGTAGGTACATATTCGTGATAAATCTCATTAAAAGGTCCGTATGGAGCGGATGATGGTGGTGGTGCAGATGCGTAACCTCCACCAATGATTTGGTAGATTTTACCTTCCCACCATACGTAATTTCCTACTGAGTAGGTTTCGCCAAGTACGTATTCAGGGATACCTTCGATACCACCGACAGCAATTCCCCATTCTCCAATAGGTACTTCTGCTAGAACAGCATCTTGATCACCAGTAACACTGGATGACCAATATGCGTATGTGGAAGTGATTGTATATGAAAAGGCTATGACTAATGTCATCGATAATATAAACTTAAATTTTTTCATATATTGAACCACCTCCTTATTTGCGATAAAAGCAGCTAAATGTTAGCTGCTCGTTGTTTTTATGATGTTTGTTAAATTATGGTACTAATATTTCAGCAACTGTAAATGTAATGTCAAGTGTTAAGGTTGCATTAGCAACATCTTCATAAATTCCTTGATTAGCTGGTTCTGCATAAAATGTAACAGTTACTTCGAGTTCTAGTGGAACACCTTCAGTAATAGTATGTGTTAATCCACCTGTAACAACTGCACTAAATAGAGCTGTATATTCTGTTTGTTCAGAAAAACCTGCAACACCACCAAATGTTAACGCAGATAATGTTAATGTACTTTGAACCCCATCGGCACCTGCTTGTTCAGCATCCCATTCGACAGTAAAGTTTAATACTACAACATTTGTAGACTCTAATGCTACTTGATATCCTGTTGGAACCATTGGAAGTAATGTATTATTATCTTCATTTGTCACCACAAATGTTGTTGTTACATCTTTCCCTTCACCAATAACTATTGATCCTCCAACAGTACTTGTTCCGCCTTCAACTGAATTTGCCCAAAACGCATATGTGAACCCCGATGTGATCACTGCTAACATAACTAATAAACCGATTACTAAACCTCTTTTGTTCATTTTAAATCTCCCTTTTTCATTTTTATTTTTTATTTTTTGTTTTAATCATTGTTTCTTGGAGTAACACTAAATTTCACGACAAAGCTAATGTCTTCTCCTTTAATGGTGTTATACGCTAATTCCGCATCATCAACATTAACCAACTCAAGGTCTAAACCTCTTTCAACTGCCTCTTCATTATCTATGGGCTCTAACAATCTAACTACTATTACAACAGTTATTGTACTGTTGAACAGCTCATACTCGAATGAATCTCCACCGCTTGCTATCCTTATATCTACAAGGTGTGCGTATGTATCAGATTCACCAATTTTTACCTCAATTGCTTCTACAATTAAATTCATACTTTGAACGAGCGGTTTATCGATGTAGACATCATAACTAAATACGACCTGATCAACTTCTCCTTCAAAATAGACACGACCTTCCGGAACTAATCTTCCTGTGAAGCTGTCGCTTGTTTCCAATACTTTAAGCTCTGCGTCAACTCCGTCGAAACGAATGACCACATTACCGATACTGGATACATCTTGCCAATATGCAAAGGCTGCTGTAGAAGTGAAGCCAAGTGCAATAATTAACATGATGATAATTCCTATCGGTATGTATTTCTTGACCACGACTCTAATCCCTCCTTTGATTAAATAAAATAAAGCCAGCATGTTTTCACACGCCGACTCTGATGTCATTTAAAATAAAATGCCATATTGTCAAGCGTAGAATGAGAATCCACAAATTGTAGATTTTCTTCTAAATGACAACTGGCTACCTTGTATAGGCCCTATAGCTTTGCGTCCCAGGATTTCTCCAGGTTTGCCTTTAACATTTGTGACTGAAAGATGTTATTCACATTTTCCTCTATATTATATACCACACATACGGGTGTGTCAACAACAATGCTATAAATATGTTGAATTTGTTTCATTTTTTTACATTTTACTTACATTCAAAGAAAAAAAGCGCTGAATCATGTGATTTAACGCTTTTTTACACTTTTTTTGTTGTTAATAATCTCTTATTTACTTCTTAATCAAACTTGCTAATTTCGTAACAGTTCTAATTAATTGTGCAGTGTAACTCATTTCATTGTCATACCAAGCCATGACTTTAACAAGTTGGCGATCATCGTAATTCACGATTTGAGTTGTATTTGCATCATATAAAGATCCGTAATGTGAACCAATAACATCTGATGATACGATAGGATCAGATACATAAGCTAATGTTTCGTTTGCTGCTTTTTTGAATGCTGCATCAACTTCTGCTAATGTAGTATGCTTTCTAACTTCAACTGTTAAGTCAACAATTGAACCAGTGATTGTTGGAACACGAAGTGCAGTACCATCTAATCTACCCTTTAATTGTGGTAAGACTAAACCGATTGCTTTAGCTGCTCCTGTTGAAGATGGAATAATGCTTTCAGATGCTGCACGTCCTCTTCTTGATGCAATACCTTTTTTATGTGGTTGGTCCATTAAGGATTGGTCAGCTGTAAATGCATGAACTGTTGTCATGAATCCACCAACAATACCGAAATTGTCATCTAATACTTTAGCGATTGGAGCTAAACAGTTTGTAGTACATGAAGCACCACTTAAAATGTCTTCTGTTCCATCTAGTGTGTCATCATTGACGTTAAACACAATTGTCTTCACATTACCAGTTGCTGGTGCAGAGATTACAACTTTTTTAGCGCCTGCTTCTAAATGCCATCCAGCTTTCACTTCATCAGTGAAGAAACCTGTACATTCTAAAACTACGTCAACACCTAATTTACCCCATGGTAATTCTTTAGGATCTTTTTGGCTGAAGATTGGAATCTTTTTACCATCTACAATTAAATCAGTACCTTCATAACTTACTGAGTTTAATTTGAAATTCCCTTGTGCTGTGTCATACTTTAAAAGGTATGCTAAAGTTTCAGCATCTGTTAAATCGTTAATACCGACTACATCGAATGTAGGATTGTCTGCCATCAATCTGTAAGCAAGACGACCAATACGGCCAAAACCATTAATTGCTACTTTTATTGCCATAATTTAATTTCCTCCTAGGATTGTTTTATTCATCGACTATATTCTACCATTTTATCCGCCAATTTCAAATATAATGAAACCGTGTTCATGAATGTAAACGTTTTTCCTTCCTTTTAGAACCTTGATTTGATATAATATAAGCGGCATAATGATTTAGGCAAAGAAGTTGGAGAAGGTGAGATACATGAATAAGAATATCGAGATTGAATTTAAGACTGAAATTACAGTCGAAAAGTATCAAGAACTACTATCTTTATTTAACCTAGAGAACAATATTTTCAAGCAAGTTAACCATTATTTTGATACGGATGATTATAAGCTAAACCAAGAGAAAATAGTCCTTCGCATTCGTCAAAAAGGTGAAAATCATTTTAAAGTAACCTTAAAGAGTCAAAGTGAGTTTGGTGCCTTTGAAAGTCATGTATTACTTCAAAAGGATCAAGCACTTGATATGATTAAAAATGGATTTAACACAAAAGACTACTTTGATGATATTGATTACTTTGTAACATTTAGAGTTTCTCTGGATAACTATAGAGTTTCAACTCCTTATGAAGGTGGCGTCTTATTTCTAGATCGTTGTGAGTATTGTAATATTACTGACTATGAAGTCGAATATGAAGTAGGCAATTATCATGAAGGTGAAAAGCTATTTCATCAGTTTTTAGAGGACCACAATATCCCGTTTGTTCAAACCAAACGAAAGAGTGAACGAGCATTTATATGTAGAAGATAGTTTAGGCTATCTTTTTTTTATATTTTTATTTCATTATTTCTTCTGTTTTGCTATAATTAAACAAGCAGGAGATTAACTATGTCAATCATGAAAAACATAATGAAACAAAATATTTTAGTACCTATTATTTTTAGTATTTTGTTCATCATTACCTTTACAATTGAACCTATTGATCAAATCATCGATGGATTTATTAAAATTTTAATGAGTCCAAGTATTTTGGTATCTGACTATTTATTCGTCGGTGGTTTATCAGCAACCTTATTAAACGTTTCCTTAACCGTTCTTTTAAACCTATACCTACTAAAACGCTTGAATCTTAAAATGACTGGTCCAATATTCGCCTGCTTATTGACTATTGCAGGATTTGCCTTCTTCGGTAAGAATTTATTCAATGCGCTACCTCTTTATTTAGGTATCTATTTATACGCTAAGGCTACGAAAACTGAGATGAAAAATTATGTCTTGGTTCTACTGCTTTCATCTGGTATTTCACCCATTGTAAGTTATTTAATCTACGGGGTAGGATTACCATTTTATCAATCGATTCCACTTGGTATCATCGTTGGTATTTTTGTTGGTTTCATTCTTCCAGCATTTAACGCACACGCAATCAAATTCCATCAAGGATATAATCTTTATAATACAGGATTTTCCATGGGTGTAATTTCCATGATGTTAACTGGTATTATTTCCGTATTTACCACAATTAATCGACAAGTAGATGTCAATAATGCATTCCACTTTGAATTACTTTATGCAACGATCATTGTTTCAGTTTTATTAATTATTGCAGCTTATATCATGGATCCTAAGGTTCATCTTAAGTATCCATTGATATTAAAAAAGTCTGGACGTTTAATCACAGATTTTTCAGCGATAGCAGGTAAGGAAGCTACGATGTTAAACATCGGTATTATGGGTTTATTATCGATAGTCTTAGTCTTAGGGTTAGGGATTCAAATCAATGGACCTGTGATGGGAGCTATTCTCACGATTGTCGGGTTTGCTGCTTTTGGTAAGCATCCTAGGAATTCAATACCTGTAGTTATAGGTGCAATTCTTGCAGTAGCGCTCACTCCAATGGAGCTAACCTTAGGTCCAATTCTTGCAATATTTTTCGTAACAGGTCTCGCCCCACTCGCTGGACAATATGGTTTCTTTGCTGGAATACTCGCAGGATTCGTTCATTTATTAATTACACCACTTGCTTTACAATTCCAAGGTGGGTTTGACTTATATAATAATGGCTTTGCTGCTGGATTTGTTGCGGCTGTATTATCCTCACTATTTGCTATCATTAAACCAGATACCGACACTAAGCCTATCTAGATAGTTCAAAAAGCCTAGATTTTATCTAATTAAAGCCATTATACGTAATATAACATTGACAATGACTGATAATAACTTTATAATATTATATGTAAGTATTTATACGATGGAGGACCATATGAAAGAAAGAAGTTTACTTTATTTTATTACAGCTGTGGTTTCAAGTGTACTTTTCCTTGTTGCCCTATTGATTAGAACACAACCATGGTTTATCATGTACGGTTCTCATGCACTACCAAGTTTATATACATTATTCATCCCTGTAGTTTTATTATGGATTGGTTGGTATTTTCAAAATAAAGGCTTTCTGCTTTCTGCATCCATTTTCTTATCAGTTATCCTCACAATGTTTTGGGATAAATCAGCAGGCGTTTTAAATGGTGATATTCATGTAATAAGTGCTTATGCTCCAGGAGTTAAAACAGCATTCGTCTTAGGATCCATGTTAATGATCGGAACATTCGCATTAGGATTTTATACCTATATGAAATCTGAATTAGAAAAAGAGAAAGTTGTAACTGAGTAAATATCAAAAAATGAATAAAATAAAAAGGAACCGAAGTTCCTTTTTTTATTTAATGCGTATGTTGTATATCTTTTTTTATTTCATCAAAATAGCGTCTAAGCGCACTTTGATAGTCACAGTGTTCACCTTGAGGACAATCAACGCACATAATCAATTCTCTAAGTCTTCTAGGAATGAATACGCGAATCTCTTCATCATTATAACCTACTTGCATCTTATCGCCATCAATCATGATAGGTCTTTTTAAGACACTTGGATTGTTGATAATGAACTTTTTAAGTTCACTAATTTTCATATCTTCAACATCTAAAGATTCTTCTTTAAAAATCTTTGATCTTGTTGATATAATATCCTCAAATCCGTTCTCAGCGTTTTCAAGCATGCGATCGATATCCGCTTCTGTTATACGCTGGTTAAATAGGTTTTTTTCTTCATAAGGTATCTTATGATCATCAAGCCACTTTTTCGCTTTCCGACATGACGAACAACTTGGGGTTGTAAAAATAGTAATCATTGTCTTCCTCCTTTGAGAGATAG
The DNA here is from genome assembly GCA_002839095.1 of Tenericutes bacterium HGW-Tenericutes-2. GTDB lineage: Bacteria > Bacillota_I > Bacilli_A > Acholeplasmatales > Acholeplasmataceae > Peloplasma. Next base: position 33,895 of record PGXL01000001.1, read on the forward strand.
GTTTTAGCCTACAGCACTTTGTGTTCTTGCATGGGTTGCCCCGTTGCTTAATTATATAATTATTTAGAGAATTTTACAACCTGTGAAAACGTTTTTCCTATCATTTTACACATTTTGTACATACCATTAGTCTTTTGATAAAGTAATGCGTTATAATAGAAGAAACTAAAAGAGCGAAAGGAATCATAACATGTCAAAATGGGACTTATCAACTTTTTATCCAAATTTAGAGGCTTGGGATGCAGATTTAGTCAAAATGTCCGAGCATATCGATTTACTTGCTACCTATCAAGGTAAGCTTGGCGAGCTAGAAAGCTTCAATGCTTTTCTTGAATCTGAAGAAAGAGCATTAAAGCTTTTATATAGACTTTATGCATATATTCATTTAAATAGCGACTTAAATTTAAAGGATCAAGTGAAGTCATCAAAAAATCAACAAATGCTACTAACTCTTTCTAAATTGAACCAAAAAACTTCTTTTGCTAAGCCTGAGATGATTGCTATTGGTGAAGAAAAGATTATGAGTTTTGTAAGTTCAAGTGATTTCTTAAAGACTTACACTTTTGAAATGAGAAAACTCTTTATGCAACAAAAGCATGTGTTATCTGGAGATCAAGAAAGCTTGCTAGCTAATTTTGGTCCAACCCGCAGCATTCCTGCTTCCTTGTATCAAGCACTTGCTATCGTAGATAGAAGTGATGAAAAAGTGACTTTATCTAATGGTGAAGAGATTACAATTACTCAATCCAATTTTCGTTCACTTCTTCCTGAAGTACCTACAGCTGATGATCGTCGCAAAGTCTTTGAGGCTGCCTTCAAGAGATATAAGGATAATAAAGCAGCATTTGCTAGCACCTATAATTTAGTGCTTCAACAGCTTGCAGCTAACTATAAATCAAGAAATTATAGTTCTTCTTTAGAAGCTGCACTAGATGTCAATAACATCCCAACAACAGTTTTTCATAATTTAAAGGATGCTGCATATGAAAATACAGCTCCAATTAAGAGATATATAGCATTAAGAAAGAAACATTTAGGACTAGATAAATATCATACCTATGATCGTTTTATGAAGCTAGCAAAGGATGATACGAAATATCCTTTTGAGATGGCTAGAAATTTATTCTTTGAAGCAATTGCTCATATGAGTGAAGAGTTTACCTCTCATCAAAAAGAAGCGCTTAGAGATGGATTTGTTGACGCTTATCCAGCCGATGGCAAAAGAACTGGTGCATACTCCTCAGGCTTTTATGGATTCCATCCATATATCTTATTAAATCATGATGATACGCTTGATGCAGTCTTTACACTTGCTCATGAAGCAGGACATAGTGCACACACCATTTTCTCCAATGAAAATCAGCCAATGCCTACTTCTGACTATACAATCTTTGTTGCTGAAATAGCTTCAACCTTTAATGAACATATTCTTCTTGATTATCTATTAACAAAGGCAACAACAAAGACTCAAAAGATTGATTTACTAGAAAAAGCGATTGATGGTATTATGGCAACCTTCTTTAGACAAACACTATTCGCTACCTTTGAATTCGAAGCGAATCAATTAGTAGAAAAAGGTGTTCCAATTACTGATGAATCCTTATCAAAAATCATGGTTGATCTCTATAAGCATTATTACGACTTAGATATTACTGAAGAAAATGGTAAGCAATATGTATGGGCGTATATCCCTCATCTATATTACACACCTTTCTATGTCTATCAATATTCAACATCCTATAGTGCTTCATTAAAGATTTATGATAACGTGAAGACAAATCAACCAAATGCTATGGAAAACTTTATCGGTTTATTAAAATCAGGTGGAAGTGATTTCCCAGTCAACCAAGCAGCTAAAGCTGGTGCTGATTTAACCAATAAGGAAACCTTTATGGCTGTTATTAAGAGATTTAACAGTCTAATTGATCAACTAGAGAAAGTGCTTGAAGAAAAATAATAATTGATGTATAATGAATGTGCAATGAAAAGAAATAGTAGCATGATTAAAAAATGTCAAGAGAGCTGGGATGGTGGAATCCAGTCATTGGATATCATGTGAATGGGATCTTGGAGCACATAGTAAATCGGCTATAACGATATCGAGGGCTAGAGTTTTCACTCTAGAACTAAGGTGGCACCGCGTAACATTTACGTCCTTAGATTTATATATCTAGGGACGTTTTTTTATTAGAATAAGGAGGGCAAAATGATGCCAACTGCTAAAAAGAAAGAAATTAGTAAACCAACAATAAGTGAGCCTGTCAAAGCACCTGCTAAAATGACTTTAGTATCTGGTATTCAACCGACAGGAAAGCTTACATTAGGTAACTATATAGGAGCTTTAAGACAATTTGTAAAGCTTCAGGATGAATTAGAGGATACCGAGCTCTTCATTTTTATCGCTGACCTCCACGCGATTACCACACCACAGGATAAAACAGAGTTAAGAAAAAGTATTAGAAATGTAGCTGCCCTATATTTAGCTTGTGGATTAAATCCTGAGAAGGTTAATTTATTTATCCAATCTGAGGTTTTAGAGCATTCAGTATTAGGCTATATTATGGAATCTACAGCTTATGTTGGTGAAATGGAACGAATGACTCAGTATAAGGATAAAAAGGGTAAACAAACTGAAGGCATTCGTACTTCACTATTAACTTATCCTGCTTTAATGGCTGCTGATATTTTATTATATGATGCAAATATCGTCCCTATTGGAGATGATCAGAAACAACACCTTGAGTTAACTAGAAATCTTGCAGAAAGATTTAATAATCTTTATGGAGAAACATTTGTTGTTCCTGAGGGCTTCTTCCCAAAGACAGGCGCTAGAATCATGAGTTTATCTGATCCTACGAAGAAAATGAGTAAGTCAGATGAAAATCCTAAATCCTATATCAATCTTTTAGATGATTTAGGGCTCATACGTAATAAGATTAAAAGTGCAGTTACAGATTCTGATGGAGCAATTAAATATGAACCAAAGAAAAAGCCTGGAATCTCCAATTTATTAACAATTTATTCTTCATTAACTGAAGTACCTATTAAGGATATTGAAGATGCCTATAAGGATTCAAACTATCAAACATTTAAGGCTGAATTAGCAGAAATTGTAGTTGATGCAATTCGTCCGATTCAACAGGAATATTTTAAGATCATCAATGATACCAAGCTCGATGACATCTTAACAGCTGGTGCTGAAAGAGCAAGATTTGTTGCTCAAAGAAAGATGCAAAAGGTTTATAAAAGAATTGGTTTAGGTCGAATTAAATAGAATAAGAAAAGGGTTGCTCGATTTTGAGCAACCCTTTTTGTTTATTATTCGTATGACTTTGCAGTAATCATATCTACCGGATATTCAACATCACCATCAACCTGAAGATATGTTGGTTTATCAAATTTGACGATAATTTCTGTAGACTTATAAAATTGAATCCATTTTTTAAAGATAACATGACCTCCAAAATAAATAGATGGAAAAATTAACATCAAAATCCATTTTGGAACCTTTTTAACAACTACTAAATATAATTCTTTACTATTTCTATGGGCCTTTGGTGCAATCATCATTCCACCACCATAATAAGCACCGTGCATCACACTAGCAAACCACAGCTTTTCTTCTCTCCATGTCATGCCATTTACAGTAATTTCAGCACCAATAGGTTTAAATTTAGCGAAGCCCTCGAATGCATGTCGAAAATAGTTGATTTTACTTTTTTTAAATCTCGATGTGTTGACTAAGTGTCCAATATATCCATCAAGACCAGCTCCTGTGCCATTTAAGAAATGTCTGGATTTATCCTGAAAGGATACACTTGGAAGTCTTCTAATAAATCTCTTGATAGGAACGACTTTATCCTTTGTTTTTAAGCTTCTAATAAAATCATTTCCAGTACCAGCTTGGTACATAAATATATCTTGCTTGATATCTAAATCGTAGATTCTATTTGCAAGATGGTTAATTGTTCCATCACCACCTACAATAATGATTCGATCTTCTGGGTTGCACCCAGATGCAAATGCATCCACATCATCAATAGCTAATATATTATAGCTAACAACAGCGTTTCCTTGTTTTCTAAGGTGCTGTATAACTTTGTTGATGAATTTTTCATTTTTACCATTTCTTGATAGTGGATTATAAAGTAGTATGTCCATATTGGCTCCTTACTTGAATAGAATCATTGCGTATTTCTTCTTACCTCTTCTAACAATTGCGTACTCACCATGCATTGCATGCTCTTTGTTTATTACAAATTCAATATCATCCATTTTTAAGTCATTGATCATGATAGCTCCACTTTGAACAAACGTTCTAGCTTCTCTTTTTGAGGATGCAAGATTGGTTTCTACTAGAACATCAAGTAATCCTTTAGGTTCGTCTATTACAACCTGGTCTAAAGTTCTTGAAAGCATTTGGAACTCTTGCTTGGATAAATCTGAAAACTCACCTAAAAAGAGTGCATCGGTTACCTTAAGAGCTTGTTTAATCGCTTTTTCACCATGAATCAGCTTGACAACCTCGTATGCTAGCTTTTTTTGTGCTTCACGAAACTCAGGCTTTTCCTTTTGTTTTTTAACCAATTCTTCAATTTCAGGTCTCGATAGTAATGTTAGTTGCTTTAAATAGTTTTCAACATCATCATCAGATGCATTTAGGAAATATTGGTAAACCTCATATGGTGTTGTTAGATTTCCATCTAGCCATAATGCACCAGATTCACTCTTGCCAAATTTAGAGCCATCTGCCTTTAATAAAAGAGGCGATGATAAACCAATTGCCTTACTATTTTCACCTTCAAGCTTTCTGATTAATTCTAAGCCTGTGGTAATGTTTCCCCATTGGTCTGAGCCACCAAATTGAAGCTTGCAGTCTAATTCTCTATACAAGTGAAGAAAGTCTATCGCTTGAATAAGCATGTATGAAAATTCAGTATATGAAATACCAATTTCTAATCTCTTTTGAACTGTATCTTTAGCAATCATATAATTGATTGAAAAATGCTTTCCATAATCTCTTAGGAAAGAGATCATATCTATTTTACCAATCCAATCATAATTATTGACAAATATTGCTTTTTTAGGGTCTAGAAACTGTGATAGCTGTATCTTAATCTTCTCAGCGTTTAGTAATGACTCCTCAAGTGTTAATAATTTTCTTTCACTGGTTTGTCTTGGGTCTCCGATTAAACCAGTAGCTCCTCCAATTAATACAATCGGAGTGTGGCCATATTTCTCAAGTAATAGCATTCTAACAACTTGAACTAAATGACCTATGGTTAAAGATTCTCCTGTTGGATCAAACCCACAGTAGAACTTAATTTTGTCGTTATCTAGTAAATCTCTTGCTCTTTCTTCATTGCTGACGTCTTTAATTAAGCCACGCCAAAGTAATTCATCATATAATTTCATATTCATATCTCCTCTTGATTTTTAAACAAAAATCGCCCTTAGAAAAAATCTAAGGACGAAAATATTCCGCGGTACCACCTTAGTTCTAGAATCAAATTCTAGCACTTAAAATTCATATGATCTCCATAAATGTATTTCAATACTTGTTTTCTCTCCATGTTACACCCTCATGAAGTCTCTAAATTAGGTTTTCAAGTCTTTACTATTTTTATTTCATTGATCGATTTAGTTTGTGGTCTGTCTCTTGACGATATAGTGTGGAAGTGTGATTCGGATATTATCTACATCCTTTTGATTCATTAACTTCGTTAATAGTCTCATCGACACAGCACCTATATCATATACTGGAACGTCAATAGATGTCAAGGTTGGACGTGATAAAAGTGCATATTTTGTATTTTGGAAGCCTGCAACTGCTAAATCCTTAGGAACAAGGCGACCATTATCTCTTGCAATATTCATAAATGATACGGCAATTGAATCTCTTACACCGATTGCTGCGTCAACTTTCTTATCAGCAAAGAAGGTGGAGAAGTGTTGACGATTAATATTTGTGTCACCACTGGTTCTAAATATCTTTGGTTCTAGCTTAGCTTCTTCCATCGCTCTTGTATATCCAGCTTCTTTTTTATCATTGACTGAATATCTTCTAGCGGTTGATAAAAGATATATATTTTGGCGGTGATCATTAATCATTAACTTCGTAATTTCATATCCAGCTTTTTCATAATCAATAGATACTGTTGGAACGTCTGGATCATCAGATACGACATTTGCAAATACAAATGGAATTCCATTTGAATTGAACATTCTCTTAATATCTTCGACACGCTTTTCATTGAGTTCATCATTCAAATACAAAACACCGTCAACCTGTTCAGCGACAATATCATGGAGTGTATCAATAACATCCATATCTTCTCTAATTGCGAAAAGTTTAATAGAGTATTTATAGTTTTGAGCGATATCTGAGATACCTCCAAGCATTTCAGCTACTGAAGCTCTCGTAATATCGGAGATGACGACCCCTACTGTAGTAGTTTTTCTGCTTGCTAGACCTCTTGCAATAACGTTTGGTCTATATCCAAGCTCTTTAATTACTTTTAGGACTCTTTGTCTTGTTTCTTCTTTAACCTTTTCAGGGTTGTTGAGTACGCGTGATACTGTTGCAAGCGATACACCTGCAGCACCAGCTACATCATAAATTGTGGCGTTACTCATATAAAAAAATCACCTCTACATTTCATATTATACAAAATCATTATAGCATTTAATGTAAAGGCTTTCAAGTGATTTATGAAAATATTTTCATTCGCTTACAAAAAAATAAAAGGGCTATTCGCCCTTTTACCTTGTTTACCGTTTTTCTTTAATTCTTGCTGCTTTAGTTGATAATGTGCGGATGTAATTTAACTTCGCGCGTCTTACCTTACCACTACGTGCTACCTCAATACGATCGATTGATGGTGAATGTACTGGGAAAGTACGTTCTACACCGATTCCATAAGATATCTTACGGACCGTAAATGTTTCAGAAACTCCTCCGCCTTGTCTTTTAATGACTAGACCTTCAAACAACTGAATACGTTCGCGGTTACCTTCTTTAATCTTTACGTATACCTTAACGGTATCTCCAGAGTTAAATACTGGTACTTCCTTGATGTAAGAACTTGTGATCGCAGCGATTAAATCTTGACCTTTTAATCTTGACATGTTCGACTCACTCTCTTTCTTCCAATGTTCATGTTCCTTGACAGCGGACCATTGTGCTAATTTGATACGGCTTTCTTATTATAACAAAGTTAAAATGAAGTTGCAACCGTTTTATGACTAAATCTTATAGATTAATCAACAATTTTTGGTAAATATGTAGTACGATCGATGAAATAGTTAGATTGGAACATCTTCTCATATTTATCAATCACCTGATAAACCCAGGTTTTCTTTGCAAGATAGTCTACTGGATCGTTATTTCCAGATAATACCACATCAAACATAACAACATTTTCACGACTTATCCAGCTTGAAAATGAAAGGATGATTGGTCTATCTTCTTTTTCCTCTAAAAAGATACTTTGACCATAATAGAAGTCTTGGTAATATGAAATACCTAATAAATCCATAATTGTTGGTGTGATATCATAATGAGATGTTAATGTATCTAGTTCGTTTGAACCAAGTTTTTTACTATAAATAATAAATGGCACTTTTTCCATTTCATAAGGTATATCTCTTGTTTCTGGATTTGAGTATTCATAAGTGATTGGAAAACTTGAGTAGTTTTTATGATCACTAAATAAAATGATTAATGTGTCCTCTAAAAGATTCTTTTCTTCTAAATCATCTAAAAGAGTGCCTAATCCTTCATCAAAGTTCATTTGTGCAGCAGTAATTGTTAATAATTCAATTGGTGCATTTTGATATTTAGGATCATTTGCTAATATATCATAATAAGGCTTAAGCTCTTCACGATATTTATTATGTGGACCATGAGGTGTAACTGTCATTACAAAGCTAAAGAATGGATCATCTTGAATTGGGACAATCAAATCTTTAAATTTTTCAAACATAATGGAATCCAATGGCCAATTACCATTTTCTTCAATTGCTAGATCCTCAAATGCGTAATATCTTTCAAATCCCATGTTTGGATGAATTTGATCTCTATTAAAGAATGTTTGATAATAATTATGAAATGAATTTGCAGTATAACCAAATTCTCCTAAAACATGAGGTAGTGCATTTGTATATGTATTATTCCCAAATGAGTACATAAAGTTATCTGCTTGGAAATACATCATCGATGTGAGTGATTTAAACTCAGCATCATAAGTATAATTTGATTTTGCTGCTGAATAGAAGTTAGTAAAGCTTATACCTTCGTCATGTAATCTGTAATAATTTGGTGTATGTTCTCTTGTGAATGCATAATCCTCACAGGTTTCACACATAATCATAATCACATTTTGTCCTTCAAGGAAACCATATAGCGCTGATTTTTCAGCAAGAGTTTGTGTAACAACCTGATCAATTTCTTCGATGTAATCATCTGCATATAGTAATGGTTTGATGGCATTACCAGCGTAAGTAATTATATCTTTTGTATGATATGTAATGGATCCGAATTTTTGAACAAACAAGCTCTTATCAGCAGGTGTATTAAACACTAAAGCGTCTGTTTCATTAATAATACGAGGACTTAGGAATAAGCCTAGCATTGAGATTAATAAATAAATGGTTCTAAAAACATATCTTTTAGGATTGTTTTCAGGGTGTAGTTTAACAATATGTTTTAGGAATTTAAAGCTGAATAATAAGAATGCTATAATAATAGCCCATAAAAGTAATCCGTAAGGAGATAATGGGTTATATTTCAAGCCTATCTTCATTGTATTTTTTCCTGATTCAAGAAGCATTGCTATTGATGTAACATCTTGCTTGAAGAAATAAAGCGTACTATCCGTTAAAAAGAATGTAAACATGATTAAAATGTAGATAAAATATGCAAAATATCTGTTTTTATTCTTCTTAATGAAGGAAAGCGTTGAAAGAACAATAGCAACATTAAAGAACGCAATGAGCCAATGCCCAAAGGTAACTCCAAAGCCATAACGAATAATAAAAATAGCATCAAATGTAAAAACAACAAAAATAATGAATAGGAATTCAACGATTTGGCTGTTTTGTGCTATTCTCTTGATGAAATTCATAGTAATCCCTTCCTTTCAAAATTCTTGTTTACCAAAAATTTACATTTTTTTACAAATATATTATACATCAAAAAAAATAATATGAGTTAAACTCACACTATTTTTTGATTGGATAGTTTAGTTTTTGTAAAACTTTTTCTTCTTTTTCTGTTAATTCAATTTTATCGATTAAATCTGGTCTTTTTCGAACTGTTTGCTTAATGGATTCCTCAAATCTATATTGGTCAATTAATTGATGATTACCAGATCTTAAGACCTCTGGAACATGATATCCCTTGTATTTTTCTGGTTTTGTGAATTGAGGAAATTTTAGCCAACCATTTTGCAGGCTATCTTCTTCAGCAGAATCCGCATGAATGACATCAGGTATGAGTCTAGTGACTGCATCCGTAATAATCATTGCAGGAATTTCACCACCAGTTAACACATAATCACCAATTGATATTTCTTCATCTATTAGTTCTTCAACTCTTGCATCAATACCTTCATAATGACCACATAATAAAATCAAATGTTTTTCCTTAGATAATTCAATTGCTTTTTTTTGATTAAATAGTTTCCCTTGAGGTGACAGCATAATGATTTTTGATTCAGGTGTCTTAATCTTTTCAATGCAGTCATAAAATGGTGGAAATGCCATTAACATTCCAACGCCACCACCATATGGAGTATCATCAATCTTTTTATGTTTATTGTGCGAATAATCTCTAAGCTGATTTAATCTAATATCCACTTGGTTACAAATAATTGCTTTTTTAATAATTGAATTGTCCAAAAAATCATTAAAAAACTCTGGAAAAATCGTTACGATATCGATAATCATAGTAATCCCTCGATTGGTGTAATAATAATTCTATCCTCCAAGACCTGAGATACAAAAACCTTAATGAATGGAATCATCACCTTTTTACCATTTTCTCTTTCAATCTCTAAAAGATGTCCTTGAGGAACTGGTATCAAATGAATGACGCGTCCCACATAAACATTTTGGTCGGTATAAACGTCCTTATCCAATAAGGATTCGTAGTGATAATCATCATCTTCAAGTTCTTTGGTAACGGACGCATCAGAATATACCTCTAGCCCTTTATAAGCTAGAATATCGTTGATATCATCATATCCCTTAAATTTAACGATTAGAAGATTTGCTTGTTTTCTTACACGCTCAATTGTAAAAAACTTCTTTTTACCCTGAATGAGCACATAGACTTCAGCCTTAACGAAAAAGCGGTTAAAATCACTTAAATTGTAGATTTTAACCTCTCCCTTAATGCCGTGTGTATTTGTAATTTTACCAATTTGATACATCTTGCTCATCCTTAAAACGAGTCAATATCGATTTGAACACGCTTGCCTTCTTTAGAGGCTCCCGCATAGCAAATCGTACGCATTGCACTGGCAATCTTGCCACCTTTTCCAATCACACGTCCTAAATCAGCTTCATTGACTAAAAGCTGGATTGTAATCGTGTCGTCGTCACTTGATAAGATCTTTACTAATACATCGTCAGGGTTAACAACTAATGGCATTATCATATTTTTGATTAATTTTTCAAAATCTACCGCCATGATAAGTTCCCCCTTTTATTTATCTAGTACGCTATACTTCTTGAATAAGCTTTTTACAGTATCTGTAGGTTGTGCACCATTGTCAATCCATTGTTGTGCTTTTGTACCATCCACTGCAACTTTACCGATTAAAGGATCATAAGTTCCTAGGATTTCCAAGAATTTACCGTCTCTAGATCTTGTTGATTCGCTTGCTACAACTCTGTAAAATGGTCTCTTATTTGAACCAAAACGTTGTAGACGTATTTTAACTGCCATAATATTCACTCGCTTTCTTTTTTTATATCCATTACTATTATATACAAAATAATTCTCCTGTCAAGTCTTTTTCCTTAACAGTTAAAAATTTACATTCGGATCAAAGAGCTGAGAAGGTCCGATATGCTTAAATCCCTTAACATCCTTTAATTGTTTTTTTAAATTTGCTTCTATATCTTTATCCCCATAGACAACAGCATATCCTTGTTTTTCAGATACATAGGATATATCAACAGGTAGGGAACGAAGCTTTTCAATTACATGCTTTCCCTGGTAAAAAACGACATAAGACATCCGATTAGCGTACATGACAGCTTCCTCCTTTTTTAATGATTCCTAGTTTATTTGGTGTTTGAATGTGAGATGACACTGCTTGAGTCATCTCAAATAAAAATTGGTTCAATTCATCCTGAAATTCTTTTTCTACCTCAAAATAACGTTTAACCTCAGGCTTACTATATAATACTGTTTTCGATTCACCAAACTTTTGAACTGCTTCTTTGAAATCTGGATGGTATGCTCCACCTTCAGACATTACTTGATCGTATTTAATTTTCGCTTCTTGAAATGTATTGATCTCATTTGAATAGAGTTCAAGCATTTTTTGATCGAGATATTTGATTTCTTTATATTTACTGTCCTCTTTGATTTCATCAAGGACTTGATATGCTTGCATAATTAATTCGGTCATTCTAAATCATTCCTTTCAAATTCAATGTACTCTCCAGGTTTTAAATCTTTCAATTTGAGATTTCCAATTGAAGTTCTTTTTAATCTTAAGACCTCATAGCCAACTGCTTGAAACATGCGTTTGACTTGATGAAACTTTCCTTCATCTATGATGATAGTAACATGTTCCTTATCTTTTTTAATATCTAGTGCTTTTGCAAAGTACTCATCATTAAATGCATCCTTGATTAAAATACCCTTTAATAAAGTATTTTGATGGAGAAATGGTTTGTCTAGCATCACTTCATATGTTTTTTCAATATGCTTTTTAGGATGCATGATTTGATGAGCAAAATTGCCATCTGTAGTGAGTATTAATAAACCTTCTGCATCTAAGTCTAATCTACCTGCGATTGCATATTCAAATCTGTTATAGGGTGGTTCTATTAACGATGTAATGACCCTATGCATTGTATCATGATTTGCTGATAAATAACCAATCGGTTTATAAATCATTAAATGGATATGTTCTTTATAAAACACTTTTTCGCCATCAACATAAACTAAATCTTTATTTGGATCGATGGAAAGCGTAGGATCAATGACACGAGATTCATTAACAAAAACCTGTTGTGTTTTCAGTAATGATTTAATTTCTTTTCTTGTGCCATATTTTAAGTTACTTAAGAATTTATCTATACGCATTCAATTGCTCCTTATGATATAATATGAGTGAGGTGTATGAAACATGATTACTATGAAAAATGTCATTCGCGAAGGTCATAAAACCCTTGAAACAGTTGCTAAAGAGGTTAAATTGCCTTTAACTCAAGCGGATAAAAAACTACTAAAAGAAATGCTTGAATATGTGAAGAATTCACAAGATGATGAAATGGTTGAGAAATACGATTTGAGACCAGCTGTTGGTATTGCTGCTCCTCAGGTCAATGTATCGAAGAGAATGTTTGCAGTCCATGTCACTGATTTTGATGGAACTCTATATTCCTACGCACTTGTAAACCCTGTTTTAAAGGCAAAAGGAAGTGGAATTATTTATGTTCCGGGTGGTGAAGGTTGTTTAAGTGTTGATCGCGTTACCGAAGGATTAACACCAAGATATTCATCTGTTACATTTGAAGCACTATCCTATGATATTCCAAGCGGTGAGTTGATACCTGTGGAACTATATCTAGAAGGATATGTTGGTATTGTATTCCAGCATGAATTTGATCATATCAATGGAATTATGTATACTTCTAAGCTATTCCCTGAAATACCTAACGCAAAGCCTGCATTCGAGTATATCAATGAGGAAGAGGCTATTTAAAGATAATTCTAAGTACTTTAATTTGATTCTCTAAAATGTCATCGATGGTGACATTTTTTGTTTCTTCATTCGGAAATATCTTTTTCGATAGGTCTGTCATTTCATTTTCTTTTTTCTTCTTTTCATTTGTAAAAATTTTCTTGAAAAATCCTACCTTTTTTGGTTCTTCATTAAAAACAGATTGATGAAATTTATTATCAATCATTAGAAAGCCAGTGTACCTGTCACGAAGCAGTTTTTTAAAGATTGCAATAATATCTGTCTTTCCATATCCTAGTAACTTTGGATTAAGATCGTGATCAGCATCCTCTGCGAAAAAGGCGCCTATGGATGTTCTTAGTAATCTATATGCTGTCGTCGTAGATTCATTATTCATCATGATTGCTACAGGATCAAATGCTAGACTTAATGCATTGGATTTAATTTTCTTAAATAAGTAAGCATAGGTGTTCGCTTTATAGTTATTGACTGGTAATAAAATAATTTTTTTGCCATTTTTCATTGCTGCATCGACATATGGTTCTAATCTCTTAAAAATGCTATCGTATTCCTGAATAACATCATTGAATTTAGGCAATCTAAAAAATAGATGATTCACCTTAAGCTTATCAGCAACTTTAATCATATATTTAAATTCATCTAAGGAATCAGCATGCTTTTTATCATCATAGATATCATAAGGCTGAATACCAGTATCTAAAACCGCTATTTTTAGCTTAGCTGTTTTCAATTCCAGCATAATCTTCTTTAAATCACCATCGCTTAGTTCAATGATAGGAGATCCGTTATATTTTCTTAAGCAAATATATTCTAATTGATTTTTTTGTGCAATAGCAATTTGTTCCTGAAAGGAAGCTGTTCCATCATAATCAAAAAATCCTGTAATGTTTGGTTTCATAATTTTCTCCACTCATACATTAAAATTCCGCCTGCAACACTCACATTAAGACTTTCAACATTTTCCGTTTGGATATGAACAGATTGATCAGATAGTGCTTTGATTGAATCTGATATGCCGTGTCCTTCATTTCCAAGTATTAAAACTGTTTTCTTTGACTTATTTACTTCACCGCTTTCGTGGGCATCTGCATAAATAATTTGATAATCATTTTCAATAAAGTTTAGAATTGCTTCTTCTAAGGGTCTTCTTTCTAAATATACATCAAAGATAGCACCTTTGGATGCGCGAATGACTTTTTCATTATAAAAGTCAGCAGACTTTAAGGACACGATGACATGAACAAATCCAAACGCTGCTGCACTTCTGATCAATGCTCCTACATTATCTGGATCTTGAACATCATCAAGCATTAAAACTTTAGGACTATTTTTTATTGGATTTGTTTTTTTACATACACCAATCATATCAAAATAGGTTTCAGCTTGCTGCAAGTCATCCATTAAGTCCTTAGTCAGTGTTGTCATGCCTTCAATTTCATCTGTAGTTAATATTTCTACTAAAGCTTGGACTTCCTTCGCTTTATCAATCAAATGCTTACCATAGACTAAAAACATACCATGTGCATCACGGTATTTTTTTAGCTTTAAATTCTTCCATAGCTTAAATGATTTATTTTGCTTCGACGTAATGATCATTTTCCATCATTTCCTTTTCATAAAGAGCTAATGCTTCTGATACGGTAAATCCATATTTCGAGATATTGAAATTAAAATCCTTTGTTACTTCTAGGGTCTTGATGTTTTGTAGTGCCCCTAAGAATAAATTATCATAATCCATGTCACGTTCATACTTTAATGCATAAACTTCCATTGGTCTTGTTGCTGGTGCTTTTGGTACATAAATACTGCAGCAGTCATTGAATGGACGAATTGATATTTGAAATGTATCTATTTTTTTTGATATATCAACGATTTCTTGTTTATCATAGGTGAGCACTGGTCTTAAAATTGGCATTTTAGTTACTGCCTCAATGACCTGCATGCTATTGAGTGTCTGGCTTGCGACTTGACCAACAGATTCTCCATTGATTAAGCATAATAGTTTCTTTTTCTTTGCATAGCTCTCAGCTAATCTATACATCATTCTTCTCATTACAGTTATTATATATGGATCAAACACTTTAGCAAGTATTTCTTCGTGAAGCTTTGTAAATGGAACTAAATGAAGTTTAATCGATCCAGTTGGTGTATAGATGGCTAGCTTTTTAGTTAAATCAATAACCTTTTGTACTGATTCCAATGGTGTCATCGGAGTGGATTCAAAATGAAACATTTCAATTTCAATTCCTTGTTTCATGGAAAGATATGCAGCAACCGGTGAATCGATTCCACCACTCATCATCACTAATCCTTTTCCTTGTGTACCAAATGGGAAGCCTCCCATTCCTTTAATGCTTTTTAAATGTACATACGCTACATCGCTTCTTATTTCGATATTTAATATTTCTTCAGGATTTTTTACATCCACAGTATATTTCTTGTCAGCTCCATTTAAGATTGGGCTAGCTATTTTTTGTGTAATATCCTGGCTGGTCATCGGAAACTTTTTATCGTGTCTTTTAGTTTCAATTTTCAATCGAACCATTGGAACATCCATTTCGATGTTCAGGACTTGAATAGCCTTTAAAATAATATCATCTAAATTTGGCTTAGCTACATAAACTATACTAAAGCTATATATACCTGGAATTTGTTTGAGTCTACTGACTATCTCATCTTCTTCATTTAAATCATAGCTAATAAAGATCCGATCATGTGTAAATTCGTAGGATACATTCATCCCACTTAATCTAGAAACTAAATGCGCTCTAACCTTCTTAATAAAAAAACCTATATTTCGACCTTTTAGCATCATATCGCCAAAACGGATTAATATTTTCTTTGTCATGTTTTATCACCATATCTATTTTAACATATATGATATAATAATTGAGGTGGTGATATCATGAAAAATCAAGAACTATTAGAATCAGCTTTAGCACTTTTAGAAACACAACCTAATCAAATTTCAGTTCTTTCGAATGCATCCGCTTTTTTAAATGACTCATTCGATCGTCTCAATTGGGTAGGATTTTATTTATTTGATGGCATAAACTTAACCGTAGGTCCTTTTCAAGGCCACGTGGCATGCTCAGTCATTCCTTTAGGAAAAGGAGTTTGTGGAGAAGCTGCAGTACTTAAGAAAACGATGGTTATCAAGGATGTACTCGCACACGATAATCATATCGCATGTGATGCAAATAGTAGAAGCGAAGTTGTTGTCCCAATATTCATCAAAGATAAGCTTTTTGGTGTCTTAGACGTTGATAGTCCAATTATCAACCGCTTCGATCCTGAAATTGTTGAGTTCCTTGAGGAATTCGTTAAGTTATTAGTAAAAACAATTGACATTTAATACCCTATAGGGTAAAATGAATAGCGTCGGTAAAAAGCAGGCAACCTATTTTTTAAAGAGCGATCCCTACCCATTTATGGAGCCCTTAGTAACCTTATACTGCTTTAAGGTGAACAGAACATCGGGATACCTTTAATTAAAGTATTTTGCAGTTTTTGCCTACCAAAAATAAAAAAGGAGGTAAAAATTTATGTCACGTTACACAGGACCATCATGGAAAATATCACGTCGTTTAGGCTATTCTATTTCTGAAACAGGAAAAGAATTGAAAAAGCGTCCTTATGCACCAGGTCAACATGGACAACGTCGTTCTAAGACTAGCGGCTACGGTGATCAACTTCATGAAAAACAAAAAGTTAGATTTACTTATGGAGTATCCGAAAAGCAATTTAGAAAGACTTTCAATGAAGCTGACAAGATGAAGGGTAAGCATGGTGAAAACTTCTTGCGTCTACTTGAATCTCGTCTAGATAATGTTGTTTATCGTTTAGGACTTTCTAAAACTAGAGCACAAGCGCGCCAATTAGTCAATCATGGACATTTCCTTGTTGATGGCAAGAAAGTAGATATTCCGTCATATCGTCTACAACCAGGCCAAAAAATTCAACTTAGAGAAACTTCTAAAGGCTTAAAGGTTGTTCAAGAAGCTCTTGAAGGACAATATGCTTCTGTTGAATTCGTATCATTCGATAAGGACACAAATGTTGGAACATTTGTTCGTTATCCAGAACGTAATGAAATTCTTCAGGAAATCAATGAACAGTTGATTGTTGAATTCTACAACAGATAACAAAAAAAATAAAAGATGACTCCTCGGAATCATCTTTTTTTTGTCATTTTTTTCAATTTTATTCTGATACTTCAGCAATTAAATTACCTAGATGCACAATTTTCTTTTTATGATTACCATCCTCAACTAAAACGTACTGAAATTCATGAATTTCTACGATTTGATAGGATTCCTCTAAGCATGGTTCTTCTATTTTTTGATATAAATAAACAGTGTGCCCTTCCTTAAACTCAACAAAACTCGTAGGAATTTGATATTTTTTATAACGATAGTACTTTGTGATCTCAGAAACTGTAGCTAATTTATCCCGAAATTTTTGAGGAAATGGGATTAGATTATCTGCAGATATAACGCGTACGTTTAGACCAACTAAAGTTTTTTTCAATCTTCCAATATTGCTTAATAATGAGATTGCAAATAATAAAGAAAATGCAACGTAACACATAGTCCAGAGTAATAAATTTTCTGGATAAATATAAATAACGATTGCTAGAGCAACAGTCGGTGCTATGAGGAAAAAGATATGTGATTTTACTATTTTTTGTTTCCGATCAGATACAGTCTGGTATAACATTCGTTTACTCCTACTTATAGTTTCATTTTAGCACATCACTACAGGTCATACAATGGATAAGACTTGTGAAGAGCTAATAATATACTTATGATGATGTTCATCCTTAATGAGAAAATATTGGTAACGATAGTTCTCTAGGATTTCAAATGAGTCGTCCGTAGAACCCTTGTAGGTAAAAAATGGATATAGATATGCTTTCTCTTGATCAACACGCTCGATAAAGCTAATGGGAATATTATAGCCTTGATAGCGATAAACAAGCTGATGATTCTTTTTCCTTATTTCATTGACTTTGATTGTCTTTGGTAATATCAATTCTTCATCATGATTTGAAACGATGATTTGCAAACCTTTTACTCTTCTATGGAGCAATTGCCTTATTACATCATGCGCATATATTGAGGAGGTAATAATGATTACAAAAATAAAAACGATAAAAAGGGTGTGCGCTGTATAAAACCCAATTAAGTGTCCATAAAGGATGACAAGTGTCATCAAAAATAAAACAAAAAAAGTGTCAAATACAAAAAGTTGCCTTCTATATCGTCGCATTCCATTCGCCCCCAAAAGATTTTGCTACACCTATTTTACCAATGAAGCATCAAATAGTCAACCTATTCTATAAGTATAAATCGACTAAAATCGTTATGAATTAATAAAAATGAAGTGAATTCGAAATAAAAAGACCTATTAGGGTCTTATTTATTTCTTAATTACTTCTTTAATGCTGCACGAACTAATGTGAGGAATGAATTTGGATCTAAGGATGCACCACCGACAAGTGCACCATCAATATCTGACATTGCAAGTAAGCTATCTACATTCTTAACATTAACCGAACCACCATATAATATTCTTATTTGTTCGCTAACTTCTTTACCATATAGTTTTTCTAATACCTTACGGATTGCTATAATCGTATCATTTGCTTGTTCTGGAGTTGCAGTAACACCAGTTCCAATTGCCCATATTGGTTCATAGGCAACAACTGTTTTTAATGCATTCTCTGAAGTCACATTTAAGTAAGCTTTTTCAATTTGCTTTTTAACAACCTTATCAGTTGTTCCAGCTTCTCTAATTTCAAGTGACTCGCCAACACAAACAATTGGAGTCAAATCTTGATTGACAGCTGCGATCAATTTTAAGTTTACGGTTTCATCAGTTTCATTAAAATAAGCGCGACGTTCACTGTGGCCAACGACAACATAGTCAACACCATAGGATTTTAACATTAAAGCAGAAATTTCACCTGTATAGGCGCCTTCATCTGCATAATGCATATTTTGTGCACCAATTCTTAAATTTTCACCTTCTCTTTTTACTAAATCACGCAAAAAGATAGCTGGCGAACAGATAACTGATTCAACCTTTTCTTTATCTGGAACTTCTACATTGACAGCATAGATGAAGGCAAGCGCATCATCTTTAGTCTTGTACATTTTCCAGTTTCCTGCAATAATTGGTCTTCTTTTCATAGACTTAACCCAAAATAGAGGATACGTCTTTGATTGCTTCTTCAGCACGTGCTCCTCTTGCAACAATACGCACATTTTCTCCATGTGGTACTGCAAGTGACATTAATGCTAAGATTGACTTTAGGTCAATGACCTTATTATGGTAATGTAATTCAATTTCAACTGCATATTTTGACGCAGTTTGCACAACCTTTGCTGCTAAACTTGCATGCAAACCTTGTGTACTTCTAATCATAATCTCTTTTTCCATTTTCTTTCCTCCTCTAAAACATAGGTGGGGTGCTAATCCACAAGACTTTAGCACTGTAAGGACTATTATTCATTAAATAGTGTTCCTTGTTAGCTAAATAATAAAATGTCTCACCTTTTCGAATAACATATCGCTTTTTATTAATTATTAATGTAACTTGCCCCTCTAAAACATAGCCGAATTCTTCACCAGGATGTGGATCATCAATCTCTGATTGTCCACCTGGTTCTAAATCAATAATGATAGGCTCCATTTCATATTTTAATGCGTTTGGAACAATCCAGCTAATCATATGCTTTAAATCTAGATTTTCTTTAACATAAAAGTCTTCTTTTTTATAAACAACGGTAACATCTTCTTCAATACTGAAAAATTCATGAACATCAGTACCTAATACTTCAAGTATAGCAAACAGGGTTTGCATGGATGGTGATGTTAGGTTATTTTCAAGTTGAGATATATATCCCTTTGTTAATTCCAAGCGATTGGCAAGCTCTTCTTGAGTCAGACTATTTCCTAATCTTAAAGCACGAATTTTTTTACCTAAATCCATTATAGGTCATCAACACATTGGATACCTGGTAGTACCTTACCTTCTAGGTATTCAAGTGAAGCTCCTCCACCGGTTGAAATGTGAGAGAATCCATCTTGAAGTCCAAATTGAATAACTGCAGCTGCTGAATCTCCACCACCGATAATTGTTGTTGCTTGATCCTTAATATCTGCTATAGTTTGAGCAATGCTCTTTGTTCCTTCTGAAAATCTTGGGAACTCGAAAACACCAAGTGGTCCATTCCATACAACAGTCTTAGCATCCTTAATGAATGATTCGAAAAGTGCAGTTGTTCTTGGCCCAATATCTAATCCCATCTCATCTTGAGGGATAGAGTCAATGTTTCTTACATTTTTTTCTGTATTTGGATCAAATGCTTTTCCTGTATATACATCATCACCAAGTTCTATTTTACCATTAGCTATCTTTAATAATTCTTTAGCTAATTCAACTTTATCTTCTTCTAATAAACTCTTACCAACTTCATAGCCCATCGCCTTAAAGAAGGTGAATGCCATTCCGCCACCAATAATAACCTTATCAGCAATTTTTAATAGGTTTTGAATCACTTCAATTTTGTCTGAAACTTTAGCTCCACCTAATATTGCAACGAAAGGTCTTTGTGGGTTTTCTAAGGTTCCTCCAATGAAGTTGATTTCTTTTTCTAATAGGAAGCCAGCAACTGTTTCTTTTATGTTTGCTGCAATTCCTACGTTAGATGCTGCAGCACGATGTGCTGTACCGAATGCATCGTTAACAAATACATCACCAAGAGATGCCCAATATTTACCTAATTCAGGATTATTTTTACTCTCTTTATTACCATCTAAATCTTCAAATCTAGTGTTTTCAAACATAAGGACTTCTCCATCCTTAAGCTTTAAAACTGCATCCTCTAATTCCTTACCTCTTGTTACTGGAACAAAGGTAACCTTTTTAGCTAAATGCTCTGATAATCTTTTTGCTACAACCTCTAAGCTATTCTTTGCCTTGTCAGATTCATCTTTAACACGGCCGAGATGTGAGAAAACAATTGCTCTACCACCATTTTCTAATACATACTTAATGGTTGGAAGTGCTTCGACGATTCTATTTTCATCGCTTATTTCCCCATTTTTGAGTGGTACGTTGAAATCCACTCTAATTAATACTTTTTTCCCCTTGACATCAATATCTCTAATTGTCTTTTTAGCCATCATTTAACCTCCTTGAATGATGTAATCGTTTATATTAAAAACCGCTATTATTATAACACTATTTGTAAACATTTTCTATAAAATTAAAGATGAAAGTGTTTTACTTTAGTATTTCTAATCTCTTCTAAATATCTAATTTGTTTCTTCAATGTTTTTAATGTTATGTTTACATAAAGTTCGTGACCACTGTAAAATATGATTTTTGTTTGCTGTTTGAATTCTTCAATCTTAAAAATAGATGCGTAATTGATCCAAACATTATCATAATCTCTCGTTCTTTTTGTTGGTATGAGTAAAATGGTGTTTGAGATACATAAAGGAACTTTATGGGAGATTGAAAAATTCGTTTTAATAGCCTTTAAATATCCATCATAGGTAAATAGATGTTCTTGACATAATCTCTTGATATAGGCCAAATTACTGCCTTTAATCTGCACATTCATTGTTTCTTGATAAATCATGCACCCTGTGCTGTTATTAGTTATATATTCAATCATGATTTGATGAATAAAAAAAAGGCCAGTTGGCCTTTTTAATATTATTCGACTTTCTTAGCAACTTTTTTAACTGGCTTATTGTCATCTTCTAATAGAACTAAACGTTGTTCAGTTTCTGGATTGAAGAAATGGCATTTATTCATGTCAAAAGCAAGCTTCATCTTATCGCCAATGCGTACGCCTGTACGTGCATTAATTGATGCACAACAGTTGTTACCATTGATAGATGTGTAGATGTTAGTTTCAGAACCTAAAAGTTCAGCAACGTCAACCGTGATATCTAATACAGCACCTGGGTATGTATCCATAACAACTTGTTCATCATGAATATCTTCAGGACGAATACCTAGAATAACTTCTTTACCAACTAAACCATTTTGTCTTAGGATTTCAAACTTGTCATCAGGAACCATAATTGTATGATCACCAGCAACGAATTTTTGAGTCTTATCTACAACACCACGAACGAAGTTCATTGGAGGAGTTCCGATGAATCCAGCAACGAATAAATTATTTGGAAAATCATAAATTTGTTTTGGTGCGCCAACTTGCATAATATAACCATCTTTCATAACGACGATACGGCTTGCCATTGTCATCGCTTCAATTTGGTCATGGGTTACATAAATTGTAGTTGTTTCAATCTTATTATGAAGCTTAATTAATTCACCGCGCATTTGCACACGAAGCTTAGCATCAAGGTTTGATAGTGGTTCATCCATTAAGAATACCTTAGCATTACGAACGATTGCTCTACCTAAGGCAACACGTTGTCTTTGTCCACCTGATAATGCTTTTGGTTTACGCTTTAAATAAGGAACTAAACCTAAGATTTCTGCTGCTTCATTAACCTTTTCGTTAATGATATCCTTTGGCATTTTTCTTAATTTTAAACCGAACGCCATGTTATCATATACAGTCATATGAGGATATAACGCATAGGATTGGAACACCATCGCGATATTTCTATCTTTTGGTGCTTTGTCATTTACTAGTTCTTCATCGATGTATAATTCGCCTGAAGTGATTTCTTCTAGACCTGCAATCATTCTTAGTGTAGTTGATTTACCACAACCTGATGGTCCAACAAATACGATAAATTCTTTGTCTCTGATGTCAAGATTGAAATCGAAGACGGCTTGTACGCCATTTGGGTACACTTTATTAATATCTCTTAATTTTAAAGTAGCCATGTTTTTCTCCCTTTTTATTACATTATACGAACATTATAGCAATTCTATGGCATAAAAAAAATGTGCAATGTGCACACATTTTCATTTCATTAGATGATAAATTAAATAGGCATCGCTAAATACTCTGACATCAAAGCCTGTTGTTTGATGAAATTTATCAAGCCGTTGAATTAAAGTGTTTCTATGAACATATAGTTTTTTAGCTGCTAAGCTCATATTTTGATTAGATTCAAGATATATTTTTATACTTTCTTGCATGACTGAATCATTTAAGTATTTACGAAAGATGAATTTTTTCATTTCCGAATCTACCTTATCTAATAAAGCCTTCAAAATCACTTTATCATCTAAATAGACGTATTTATTAAAGGGAATCATCTGCAATTTTCTTTGAATAAAATCTTTATGTGTGTTTAAGTCAAACTCATTGTCAAATTGGAATGAGACATAGATACGCAGGTCTGATAGTGTATCACTCATCATATTCAATATAATGTCCAAAAAGGAAACGTCTGTTTCCTGTTGGTAGTAAAGATGAATAGCTTTTTGTTCGGTTTCAATTCGATCAAAATTAATAAATTCTGAAAATATTGAAACGATCATTTGCTCATCGGATTTGATTTCATTTTTGCTTTCTATAATTAGATAACGTAACAATGCTTTAACTCCTTCATCAAATATTCCTATATAAAAGACCTAAGGTGCTAAATAATAAGAATAAAATGCTTTAATAACATCTAGACCGTGTGCATATGTATATCCATTTTCAACTTGGTATTGTATTCCAATGATTTCATGATTCATATCAATCATGACTCCACCATTACCAAAGTTATCAGATAATACACTGGTTTTTATATTCACAAGCTCTTGATCATCATTATATGAGACTTCAATAATCATTCCCATCGTTAATGCATTAATGATTCTTCTTTGATATCCAATCAGCATTACTGGTTGACCAACAAGTGGTGGATACTCAGCAATCTCTAAT
Organism: Tenericutes bacterium HGW-Tenericutes-2; assembly: GCA_002839095.1. Taxonomy (GTDB): domain Bacteria; phylum Bacillota_I; class Bacilli_A; order Acholeplasmatales; family Acholeplasmataceae; genus Peloplasma. The sequence goes on from PGXL01000001.1 coordinate 57,719, forward strand.
ACACCAAGTATGCGCTGTGAGTTTTTAGCAAACCGAATACCAGATAAACCGAGTTCTAGAGAATCTCTTCTGGTGAATGCTCGATATGTTCTTCCAAGGTAATCAGATATTTCAATCGATAGAGTCTGTCCTTGATTAATACTTGTTAACTCATATGCTGTCATCACATGATAATTTGCGCTGTCTTGATAAAAAATGACACCTGATCCATTTCTTGTCTCAAGCAGTAGCCCAAGAGATGAATATACCTTGACTTCAATCATCACACTTGCTACTGAAGAGGTTAATGTTACACCATTGATAAAGGATTGAAAGTTTTCTAATTGACTGATATCACTTAATATATAATTATCATATTGATTGGCAAGTGCTCTGTACTCTTCAGTATCTTCTTCAACGACGAAGAATGTACATCCGGAAATAAAGAAGGATAGTAATATTATAATGAATGTGAGTTTTTTCATGCTTCCTCACCTCCAATGGTAATACCAACAGCTTCTAGAAATTCAAGTACTTTTTCTACTGGAATTGCAAAGGAAAACTGTGATGTATCACTTGAGTTTGTGAAATTACCTGCATAAACAATACCGGCTAGTTGATAATTTTCATTCACTACAAGACTTCCACTGCTTCCTGATTTGACAGGTGCGTCACTTACAAGCACATTAAAATTAACATTAATCACATCCGAATTACTACTATCAATATTTATCGATGCATAATCCTTAACAACACCCAAGGTGATGGCATTGATTTGGAAGCTAGGATAGCCTAATACTGCAAGCTTTGAATTCATTGGAGCATTTTCTGTAGAAAAAGTAATGACCTCTAAAACCACAGAAGTTTTTCTAAATCGAACGACAGCTAAATCATAATCACTTGAAGATACTGTCTTTGTTGCACTATAATCATTTCCATAGTAATCGCTCACTGTATAAGTAACACTTGATGAACCTGCATAATAAACGACATGGTTATTGGTTAGTACATAATAATATAATGCGTCCTCCATAAAAATAACACCTGATCCTGTGGTAGAGCCAGTAGATCCAGTAACTGTTTTTTTAACAAGAACGACAGTTTGAATAGTTTCTGTTGATATATAGTTAAAATAATCAATATAGGATTGATATGTTTCTTTGTTTTCTTCTAGATGAACTTGGTAGTCTGACAAAAGGTCGTCATAAGTTCTAACTGTTGCACAACCACTGATTGTGATTAGCATCATTAAAACAATGAAGAGTGAGAAAATCTTTTTCATCAAGTAACACCTCTTAAGAATATTTTACGCTAAAAGGTATAAATAAAAAAGATATTTGCGAAATTCACACAAATATCTTTATTTTGTTTAATCTTTGATTAACCGATTGAGCCTTCCATTTCAAGCTTAATCAATTGATTTAGCTCGATTGCATACTCCATAGGTAATTCCTTGGCAAACGGTTCAATGAATCCCATAACAATCATTTCAGTTGCTTCAGCTTCTGTTAAACCTCTACTCATTAAGTAGAATAGCTGTTCCTCAGAAATTTTTGAAACGGTTGCTTCATGCTCTAGGAATACATCGCTATTTCTTACACTGTTGTATGGAATAGTATCTGAATATGAGAAATCATCTAAAATAATCGTATCACATTCAACGTGTGCCTTTGCACCCTTAGCTTTTTTACCGAAATCAACTTTACCACGGTAGTTTACCTTACCACCACCACGACTGATTGATTTAGAAATAATTGTTGATGTTGTATTTGGAGCAACATGAATCATTTTAGCTCCAGTATCCTGCCATTGTCCTTTACCAGCAAACGCAATTGAAATGGTTGTTCCCTTTGCTCTTTCACCAAGTAAAACACAGGATGGATATTTCATATTGACATTACTTCCTATATTTCCATCAATCCATTCCATATGTCCATTTTCATAAACAAATGCTCTCTTTGTAACTAGGTTGATTACATTGGTAGACCAGTTCTGAATGGTTGTATAACGACATGTAGCATCCTTTAAAACAACGATTTCAACGATCGCAGCATGTAATGAGTCTTTTCTATAAACAGGTGCTGTACAGCCTTCTACATAGTTAACTTGAGCACCTTCATCAACAATGATTAGTGTTCTTTCAAACTGACCCATTTGATCAGAATTGATTCTAAAATAGGATTGAAGAGGTTTAGTTACCTTGACACCTTTTGGTACATAGATAAATGATCCACCACTCCATACTGCACTATTTAATGCAGCATATTTATTATCTGAAAATGGAATAATTGTTCCAAAATATTTCTTTACTAAATCTGGATAATCTCTGAGTGCTGTATCTGTGTCTACGTAAATAACACCTAAATCTTCAAGTTCTTTAATTGTGTTATGGTAAACCACTTCACTTTCAAACTGAGTAGATACACCTGCTAAGAAATTTCTTTCAGCTTCAGGAATACCTAATTTTTCGAACGTATCCTTAATCGCTGTTGGTACTTCATCCCAGCTTGTTTCAGCACGATCACTTGCTCTTAAAAAATATGTAAATTCATCAAAATTGATAAATGACAAGTCTGGACCCCATGTAGGATTTTTTAATTCTAAGAATTTCTTGTAACTCTTTAAGCGGAAATCAAGCATCCATTCAGGTTCTGATTTTGCTTTACTAATTACTCTAATAATGTCTTCATTAAGACCTTTTCCCGTATCAAATACAGGCTTTGATTCTGTATGGAAACCAAATTGATAGTCTCCGATGATGGAGTCTATTTTCTTTTTGTTATCATCCATTTAATTCGTCCTCCTTTATTTTTAATATACCCTGCTCGGCAGCTTTCCAAGCAAGTGTTGCACACTTCACGCGTGCTGGAAATTGTGCTACGCCTTGATAAACAACTGCATCACCTTTTAGAATTTCTGGATTGAAAGGATAGCCCTTAATCAACTCATAAAATTCGTGAAGAATGGAAATTGATTCATCAAGTGTTTTATTCATGAGAGTTTCGCTCATGACACTTGCACTTGAACAGCATATAGAACAACCTGTCCCTTGATGCAAAATATGCGTGATTACATGATCCTGGATTTTAAGTTGAACAGTCATTTCATCCCCACAACTTGGGTTGTTTAAATGAACAGTCATGTAACTGTTATCTGCTACAAATCCTTTGTTTTTAGGATTCTTATAATGTTCCATAATCACTTGTCTATATAAATGTTCGATATTCATGTCTACTCCTTAAAACGATAAAAAGAAATTTTTTGCAGCAATTATACTGCTTACGAATACATCACAATCAGTGATGTCATTATAAAGATGAAATGATGCACGTAATGTTGAATTTACACCTAAGAATTTACTGACAAGCTGTGCACAATGGTGCCCTGCTCTTACACTCACTTTGTGTGTGTCTAGCATGGTTGCTATATCATGCGGATGTACTCCATCTACGTTGAATGTAATGACTGGATTATCTGCACTTCTGTTGTAGATTGTTATTCCTTCAACTTGGCTTAGTTTATCTAAGGTATATTTGTGTAATGCTGCAGTGTGCTCATGGAGTTCTTCAAAGCCGATTGACTCGATATAACGAACTGCTGCTGCTAATCCTATTGCTCCACTAATCACGGGTGTTCCTGCTTCAAAACGAAGTGGTGTATCCTTCCAGGTTGCTTGATCTTTAGAGACTTCATCAGCCATTTCTCCACCATATTCAAATGGTTCAAGCGAATTGAGAAGATTCTTTTTTCCATAAAGAACACCGACTCCTGAAGGTCCAAACATTTTGTGACCAGAAAAAGCGAGATAGTCAACACCTAGGTCTTTCACATCAACTTTCATATGTGGTACTGATTGTGCTGCATCTAAAATGACTGTAGCATTTTTTTGATGTGCAAGCTTTGTGATTTCTTTGATTGGTGTTAGATAACCCATGACATTGGAGACATGTGTAATAGCTACCACCTTGGTTTGATCACTAAGTACTGACTTAAAGTTATCTACTGTAATTCTTCCCTCTTGAGTTAATGGAATGTAGATAAGCTTAGCGCCTGTCTTCTTCGCTGCCATCATCCATGGAAGTAATGATGAATGATGCTCAAGTTCACTTGTGATGATTTCATCACCAGGTTTTAGACTATCACGTAGTGCATTTGCAACGAAATTAAGCGCTGAGGTTGTTCCTCTAGTGAAGATGACTTCCTCATTGTTTGCGTTAATAAAACGCGCTACAGTTGCTCTTGCTTCTTCAAATAGTCTTGTTGCTTCATATGCTAAATCGTAGGCTCCGCGGTGTACATTTACCCCTAAAGACATATAATAGTGATCAATTTGATCAATCACTGATTTGACCTTTAGTGATGATGCTGCAGAGTCTAGATAGGTTAGCTTAGGTTGTTTTTGATAGACTGGGAAATCCTGTCTAATCTTTGATACAGATATCATATTCTTGAATTGACGACATGCACAAATCTTTCCTTGAGAGGCTCATCGTCGATTTCATCGACAATTGGGCGAATGAATCCATTAATAATCAGTTTTTCTGCTTCTTTTTGGGTTAACCCTCTGCTTCTTAAATAGAATAATACGTCTTCTTGAATCTTGCCGATTGTTGCTCCATGTCCAGCCTTGACATCATATTCATCGATGAGAAGGATTGGATTGACTTCAACACTAGCCGTATCAGATGTAATAATTCCCTTTAAGGTTTGGAACGCATTGGCATTCTTCATCCCCTTTTCAATTTTTTCTACGCCATTTAATACAATTTTACCATTTTTATTGGCAATTCCGATATTCGTCATGTCACCATATGTATTTGGTGCATTGTGAGTAATATGAACATCGATAGTTTGGTTGTTGTCAAATGATGATACTGCAACAGCTCTCATTTTGACTTCAGCACCTTCACCAGCTAAATTAACACTTAGCTTAGCGACGAGCACATCACTAACAAATCCACCGATAAGCTCTAATTTTGAATCTCTTTCAGCCTTGAAATTGTGTTCAAGAACTGCTTTTTTACTTGATAATTCGCTAACAAGCAAGTATTTGACTATGCTATTAGGCTTTGCTATCAAGTTAAATTTGTAATTATTTTCGTCTGTGTCATTGCTTGCAAGCTCTAAAATTATTTTAACACTTGTATTTTCTAGGACAACAATTTCAAAGGATTCATTGTTGTCATCAGCTACTGTAATTTTGATGGGATCTTGATATTGGGTATTTTTGGGAATTGTAAGTGTTTGATTTTGATATGTGAATCCCAAGGGTAATTTAGAGGTTACCTCGTGGTTTTTAATAACAATCGACTTCATTATTCTTCGCCTACAACAAAATCAATTCCTAGTTCCTCTTTTACCCATTCATAACCATTCTTATCAATTTTACCAATTAATTCTTGTCCTCCACTTAACACAATCTTGCCATCAATCATGATGTGTACATTTGTAGGTTTGATATGATCTAAAATACGTTGATAATGGGTAATTAAAATGCACCCGAATTCGCTATTTACAAGACTGCTTACGTTTTCTCCAACAATCTTTAATGCATCGACATCTAGTCCAGAATCGATTTCATCTAATATTGCAAATTTTGGCTTTAATACCTTCAATTGAAGAATTTCATTTCTTTTTCTTTCTCCACCACTAAAACCTTCGTTTAGGTAACGATGGGCAAGATCTGCTCTCATTTTGAGTTCTTCAACTGTTTTTTCATATTTAATTGCGAATTCAAAAAGACCAACTTCTTTTCCTGAAGTCGCTTTGAGGGCTTGACGCATAAAATCGCTATTGGTAACTCCTGGCACTTCTGCAGGATATTGCATTGCTAAAAAAAGACCAGCACGTGCTCTTTCATCAACTTCCATTTCGAGAAGGTTCTTACCATCTAGAAATGCACTACCTTCTGTTACTTCATATTTTGGATGACCCATGAGCGCACTAGCAAGTGTAGACTTACCTGTACCATTAGGACCCATGATTGCGTGTACTTCGCCAGAATTAACTATTAAGTTAACTCCCTTTAGTATTTCTTTTCCTTCAATTCCGACGTGAAGGTTGTTAATTTCTAATTTTGCCATGATATGACCTCCTTGATTTTCCATAACTATTATATAACATTAGGGTGTTTATTGCTATTTATATGCTAATTTATAATTTTCGGTAAATCGGGAAACGTTTTCAATGAAAATTTTATGTAAATTTACATGATTTTTCATTCAATATGTAATATAATATGAGTGTAGTTAAGTTTCCTTTTCTAATAACGAAACTACACTTTATGTATTTTTCTCCCAAAAAATACTGCGTGAACCTCGCCTTGTATGAATATTGGACTGCCATCCACATATATTCTTACATAAAAGGTTAACTCCCAAATACGGGCTTCTCTGAAGCTCGTTTTTTTATTTTCAAATAAAAACTTGACAAAAAGATAAAAAAGATTTATTCTTTATACTAATATATGATAAATCATATAAATGAGAAAAAGAGGTACTATATGAAATTAAGAAAACTCGTATTACTGCTTGCCTTTATACTTTTACTCGTTTCTTGTACACCTAAAGAATCAGAAAAAGGTTCTTTTAAGGTTTCATTTGAAGTGGCTGGGGGGTCATTGGTCACTGAGCAAACAATTGTTGATGGCGAAAAAGCTGTAGAACCTGATAACCCAACAAGACTTACATATATCTTTGATGGTTGGTATACAGATTTAAACTATACTACATTATTTGATTTTGACACTCCAATTACTGCAAGCATAAGACTTTATGCGAAATGGAGCCCTGATGTTGAGTTACAAATCGCATATTTGGATGCAGATGCTGCTGCAATTCAATTTTCTACGACACCAATAACTCAATCTAAGCTGAATCTACCGATTAAAGGTTCAGTTAATGATTCAGGGATTACTTGGACTTCAAGCAATACTGCAGTTGTTAATCGTCATGGGGTTATTTTTCATCCAACAATGGGTGAAAATGATGTAACTGTTACGTTGACTGCAAAGCTTACCTATGGTTTGCAACAAAAATTTTATGATTTCGAAGTAGTTATTCCAGCTAAAACTGAAGTAACTATGGATGAATCTGTTGAGCTTCCTTTTACAAACTTAACTTCAGAATTTAGCGTAGCTGATGCAAATCTTACAACTTACTTTGCTGAAGATGGTGCTCTACCCTATGTGGATTTCATGGAATTTCTATCAATACTTGAAGGATTCTTATATTTTGATGACTTCGAGTTCTCAATCAATGGTGATATCGTAACCATTTATTACCAAGCTGAGTACGATATCAAGGATGGTCAGGGTAACGTCATCGGAACAGAAACTGAAGATTATTATTTGACTATCGATTTTGAAGATAACACAGTCACAGTGGATACATTAAGCTTCTTTGAAGGCTATATCTATGATACTGCTACTGATTATGGTGCTGGTATCACTTATTTAGATACTTACTATGAGGAAGGAATTCCAGTAACAATGGAATTTACACCTTATCGCTTTGATTTAGTTGTTCATCAGGATGGATTAGAGACTAAATATTTATTCCCATTCCATATAGCTAACTTATTATTTACTGGTGGTTCATATTATAATGTTTACTACAATGGAAATGGTTATTCTGGCATTTATGCATTCCCAGATACTGATGATCCAACAGGAGAAACTGAGGATGGCAGAGCGTATAACTCTATCAAGATTAGTTCACTCAATGGCACTGATGTAGCACCAGACGTATTGGTTGCAACCTATGACATGTTTGTTTTTACCCTAGATTACTTCTTCGGTTTAAAATCACAACGTGGTGTTGAGACTTATTATAACGTCTTATCCAGTACCAGAGACTCTTATATGACCGGTAAAACAAGAGACTTATCGAATGGAATCTTTAATGTGGTCAATAAAACATTAGATGATCTACATTCAAGTTATCACTTCCCTGGCTATTATGAGGTTCCTACGTTTAAGTTGACCCTTCAAACAGTTGCCCAAGTTGGACCAACTGTAAGAAGCTGGTATGATGTTTTATTCACGGTACAAGACTTGTTCAATACAACCTATCAACAGACCTCTGGAACACCACCAGATTATCGTTTTATTGATAACAATAAGACAGCCATTATTTTCCTAGACGGATTCTATACTGCGACAGTTGAAGATCCTGATGGAAATGATTCACACCGCTTTATGAGAGAAACAATGGATGCGATTATGCTAGAAAATAGAAATGTAGAAAATATCGTTGTCGACTTAAGCTATAATACAGGCGGTAATTTAGGTGCATTAATTAGAGTCTTAGGATTTATGACTGAACAGCCTATTGAGATGAGCTACATGAATCCAACAGATAAATCCAATGTAACTTATTTTGCAGATGTCGATACAGTAGCCTATACAGATGTTAACTGGTTCTTTATTACATCTCGCGTTACATTCTCAGCAGCAAACCTAATGACTTCAATTGGTCAACATATGGGATTTGCTACCATTATTGGTACGAAATCAGGTGGTGGTGCTTCATCAATCATTCCAGTTGTTTTACCTGATGGAACATTCTTCCATATGAGTAGCTTAAACGTTTTAAGCTATCGTGTTGGTAATGAAGTGGATGGCTACGAATACTTCTCCATCGAAGATGGAATCACTCCAGATTATATTCTACCTGTAGCTGATACACAAAACCCAGCTAAAATTATTGAAGTTATCAATCAGGCTAAATCTGGTAATTAATTAAAATTTAATAGATACAAAAAAAGCCAATCAGATTTTGATTGGCTTTATTTATTGATTACGTGAAAAATATCAACATTACTGCTACAAAGACTGCTATAACCAATATGATTACAGGTAATAACACAATAAATGCAGCAATAACCATAGCAAGAAAATCTCCCTTTTCAGGTGGATTTTCTGCAATATTCTTACGTGCTTGAGCACGCTTCGCTTCTTTTTCGGCTTCTGTTTCGTATCTTCTCATACTACTTCATATCTTTTGTTTTTTCGTAGAAGTGACAAGCTACATAGTGTCCCTTTGAAATTTCACGATAATCTGGAACAACCTTAGCACACTTCTCAACTGCAAGTGGACAACGTGTTCTAAACTTACATCCTGAAGGTGGGAAGATGTTCGATGGAATATCTCCTTCAAGTAGGATGCGTTCTTGCTTAATTTCATCAGTTGTTGGAATTGCTGATAATAATGCCTTAGTGTATGGATGTAGAGGATTTGCATAGATTTCATCAGATGGCCCAAGTTCAACCATGTTTCCTAAATACATAACCCCAATTCTATCACTAATATGCTTAATAACAGAAAGGTCATGTGAGATGAATAAATATGTTAAATCTTCTTGATCCTTCAACTCAACAAGTAAGTTGATAATCTGAGACTGAATAGACACGTCAAGTGCAGATACAGCTTCATCACAAACCACGAATTCAGGCTTTAGAGCTAATGCTCTAGCGATACCAATACGCTGTCTTTGTCCACCAGAAAACTGATGAGGGAAACGGTGTAGCATGTATGCATCAAGTCCGCATTTTGCCATTGTCTCCAAAACATACGTTTCTAATTCTTTAGAACCCTTTGGATACATACCATGTTCAACAACAGCTTCACCAATAATTTGGCCAACAGTCATTCTTGAATCAAGTGATGAGTAAGGATCCTGGAAAATAATTTGTAGCTTTCTTCTAAGTTGTCTCATTTCTTCTTGATCCAAACGGGATAGGTTAATACCTGTTTCACGGTTTTTCTCAAGCTTATCTTGATACTTAGAATCTAATGTACGTTCAGTAATTGGTAAAGTTTTTTTACCCTTAAATCCACGAATAACATCAAATATTTTCTTAACTTCAGCTGAGAATTTAGCATCTTCCTTACCTTCTAAGCCAGCAAAAATAACGCTGTTATGTCCGTGTAATTCAGTAGCCTTCAATAGTAATTCGCTGATTTCTTCAATATTTTCTTCAAGAATTAAAGATCCAACAGTTCTAGATGCTTCTCTTAGCTGACGTGATGCTTCTTTCTTTTGTTCTCTTGAATGATGTTGAAGTGATTCTAGCTTAGCAACCTTTTGGTCATAAGATTTGTCAACCATTTCCTTGCTCTTTTCAATTTGAGAAAGTTCTTCTTTTAATTGAATGACTTCAAGGTCATATTTTTCACTTCTCTTATAGCATTCGATTGCACGATGCTGATATTTTGGTAATTTTTTGATTTCACTTACAATGTACTGCAGGTCCATATCTTCTAATCTAGAACCAAAGTATACAGCACTTCCACTTGTAGGTGGATAAAGCTGAAGAATAATACGACCTAGTGTTGACTTACCGCAACCTGATTCACCTACAAGACCAAAAGTTTCGCCTTTATAGATTTCAAGTGATATATCTTCAACAGCACGTACATAAATTTGTTTCTTATTAAAAAATGTATTACGCTTTAGAGGAAAGAATTTTTTAAGCTTTCTAATCTCTAATAGTTTTTCTTTTTTACTATAGCTATTCTTTGCCATTGCTGCGCACCCCACTTTCTGGATAGAAACAACGGATAGCATGGTTTTCTTCCACTTGAATTAATTCTGGCTCTTCTACCTTGCACTTATCCGTTGCATATTTACAACGTGGAGCAAATTTACAACCAACTGGTAAATCCAGTGGATGTGGAACTGAACCAGGAATAACTTCTAGTTTCTTTCCTTTTTCATCAGATAGTCTTGGAATAGAATTCATTAATCCTTCTGTATAAGGATGTGAGTATTTAGCCTTTCCAGAGAAAACCATTTTTGCTGATGCATTTTCAACGACTTGTCCAGAGTACATAACAGCAACATCGTCAGCCATTTCATTGATAACTCCAAGGTCATGAGTAACGAAGATAATAGAAGTTCCTAATTCAGTCTTTAGATCATTCATTAGCTTTAAAATCTGAGCTTGAATGGTCACATCAAGAGCTGTTGTAGGTTCATCTGCAATTAATAATTTAGGACGACAAGCAAGCGCCATTGCAATCATCACACGTTGACTCATACCACCTGATAGCTGGAATGAATACGCATTAGCTATCTTATCTGGGTTAGAAATACCAACCGATTTAAGTAGTTGCACTGTTCTTTCATGAGCTTGTTTTTTATCTAAATTTTGATGTAGCATTAATACTTCACTAATTTGTCTTGTAACAGTTAAAACAGGGTTTAAACTGGTCATTGGTTCCTGGAAAATGACTGATATTTCATTTCCGCGGATTTTTCTCATATCTGCATTATCTAATTCAGATATTTTTTCACCATCAAACCAAATTTCACCTTCATGAATCTTTTGATTGTGTTCAAAAAGCTTTAGAATACTCATCGCTGTTACGCTCTTACCACTACCAGATTCACCAACAATACCAAGTGTTTTACCGTTTTTTACGGATAATGATACACCGTTGACTGCTTTAATTAAACCTCTTTTTGTGGCAAAATAGGTATGTAAATTTCTAATTTCTAATAAGTTTCCTTTTTCCATGTTCATACCTCCTATCGTTCTGCATTCTTAGGATCCATTGCATCACGCAATGCATCACCAACTAAGTTTATACTTAACGCAGCAATGATAATCGCTAAGCCTGGTAAAATCCAACGCCACCAATAAATTCTAATTACGTTAACATCCTGTGCAGCAGTCAAAATATTACCCCATGATGGACTTGGTTTTTGTACACCGAATCCTAAGAAGGATAATCCTGCTTCTGTAAGAAGCGAGCCTGCATATCCAAGAGTAGCGTTAACGATAACAATACTGATAACAGCTGGGAAAATGTGTCTCCAAATAATATGTTTTTGTTTAATACCTAAAGCCTTCGCTGCTAATACATAATCTCTTTCTCTTTCAGAAAGGATTTGACCACGGATCAATCTTGCTAGACCAGTCCAGGAGAGAACCCCTAGAATAACCATGATCATTAACATACGTTGAACTTCAGTTGTAGCACCACCAAGAAGTAATGCTGATAATGTGATTGCGAATGGAAGGAACGGGAATGAAGATACAATTTCAGCAAATCTCATGAGTAAATTATCGATTCTTCCGCCGAAATAACCAGCAGTTAATCCAACAGTTACACCGATAACAAGTGAAATTAATACTGCAACTGCACCAACTGTCAAGGTAATCTTACCGCCATGAATTAACTGAACGATAAAATCTCTTCCTTGCTCATCAGTACCTAACATATATCCCTTTAATCCAAATGTAGTAACACTACCATCTTCATGAACAATAAAGTTTTGATGTGTGTCAATAAATATTTCTCTAATATTAGATAAATTGCTTGGTACATCTGTCTGACCTAATTGATTATCTCCCCAAGCATAAACTTCACCATCATTTGTTAATACAGCGACATGGTCATAACCAACTCCAAGTTGCTTAACATTTGTTTTTGCTGCATCTGGAATATATTGGTCATGAAGACCAAAACTAGTAGCTCCCCAAACATATAGATTACCATTTGTATCGACTGCAAAGGCGTTATAAATAGTTAATCCGATTTGAGCAACTTGAACGGATCCATTTCGTAAAGCAGGTGGTAAAGTAGCTACAACATCACTACTAACACCAATTAAACGAACTGTTCCATCCTCAAGAAGCACAAGTGCATTGTTAAAGTTAGAAACAACATCTACTGCTTTAATAACAGTCACTTCATCTTCTTCGTAAAAATAGTATGGTGCACGGTTCATAACGTCACCAACATTATTTGCTCCAACGCCCCAAATATAGACAGCGCCAGATTCAGTAATTGCTAAAGTACGTTCAATACCACCCTTAATATAGGTAATAGGGTCCGCTTGAAAGTTCGCTACGAAACGATCGTGTATTTGTGCTTGAAATTGGTGATTGTAACCCCAAAGATAGATTTCACCTTGATCATCTACAGCAATCATATGCTGTGAACCAGCTGAAACGTCAACTATATTTTTAGTTTTAACTACTGCTGGAACATCTAATATACCACGATATTTTGCACCCCAAACAAAAACGTTACCATCTTCTGATAAACCAATTGAGTTTGCATTACCTGATTCAATTTCAATGATACCTTCTTTAATTAATTGTCTTGGTACGTTTAAATATTGATAATTAGGAGGTAAATTACGATGAAACGTATTTGTATAATATAAATTCAATGGAACAAATAGTGATAAACCAAATGAAAATATGAAAATTGAAATAAATCCTATAATACCAATAACCGCTAGTTTATTTTTAATAAATCTTCTAGCGATCACTTTCCCTGGGGAAAGCAAAGCTTCTTCTTTGTAAACATCGATTGGTCCTTTATTAGGAAGAAATAGTCTTTTGAATAAATCGACGATTGACTTTAGTATTCTTTTAAGTGTTGTCATGATTTATCCTCCTATTCCAACTTAACGCGTGGATCGACTAATGCATAGCTAACATCCATTACGATATTTGCAACTAGTGCCAACACTGCGTAAAACATATTTAATACTAGAACCAAGTTATAGTCATTTACACGTAGTGAACGAATAAGTACAGTTCCGATTCCGTTCCATACAAATATTTGTTCTGTAATAGCTGATCCACCGAATAATCCTACGATTGAAAAAGATAGGATTGTAACAACAGGGATTAACGCATTACGGAAAGCATGTGAATAAATAACAACCTTTTCTCTAAGACCTTTTGATCTAGCTGTACGAATATAGTCTTTGCTTAATGCTTCTAGCATGGATCCACGAACATATCGAATCGTACCAGCAAGTGCACCAAGAGTAAGGGTAGCAACTGGTAATACTAAATGCTGTAGAAATTTGCCATAATAAGCTGGACTACCTGGATTTTCATATGGCATACCACCAGATGGTAACCAACCCAAGTTAAGAGCAAATATGAAAATCAATGTTAATCCAATGAAAAATGTAGGCATCGATATACCAACTAGTGAGAAGATCTGCCATCCACGATCGTGTAATGAGTCCTTCTTGACTGCTGATTTAATACCCACTGGAATTGAAATTAAGAAAGCTAAAGAAATTGAGAATATATTAATAATAATACTGTTACGAAGTGGTTCTTTTAACACCTCGTTAACACTGAGTTGATAATTCGAGGAATAACCGAAATCTCCTGTAATCATATTACCCATCCATACAAAGTATTGGATGAATATTGGTTTATCAAGTCCTAGCTTAACCTTAGCAGCTTCATATAGTTCTGCATAGACGGCAGGATCTTGAATCGACCCAGGTGGAATCATGTAACGAACAGGATCTCCTGGCATCAATTTCATTATGGTAAATAGCATAATTGAAATGATGATGACTACTGGTAATAGAGAAAGCAGTCTTCTTAGTAAAAACTTGAGCATGTTGCCTCCTTTTCCGAAAAGTAAGGAGAGCGTATAAAACCTACTCTCCTCATTTTCAAGTTCTAATTAAATTTTTGTTTTGTCAGGTATTATCCTTCGAAATACATGTCGTTAATTTGTGCTGCCCAGTTCCAGAATGGAGTAGTTTCAACACCCTTTAACTTAGCATCAAATACATCATAATATTGGTTAGAATATAGAGGTACGTTTGGAATTAACTTGTTCCAACGAAGTTGATATTCTCTCCATAATGCTAGATAAGCAGTAGTGTTACCTGGTTCTACAGTACGTAGAGCAGTTGTTAACTCATCAAGAGTCTTTTCACCAGTTGCTAATGGAGCAGCAGGATTAGTTGGAGAATCTTCTAATTGGTGAGCATTTTGCCATGTTCCTAGCCAATCTGAATGCCATGAATAGTATGGGTCATATGCTACTGAGAAGTTAGTTGCTAAGTTGAAGATATGATACTTCTTGTCAGCAAGATCTAATTCATATGAATAGTAGTAATGATCAAGTAGAGTAGCGAAGTCACCGATAGTGATATCATACTTAATACCAGCAAGTTGCATGTTGATTTCAAACTTAGCTTGTAGTGAAGTTGTTACTTCATTATTTTCAGTACCGAAATGTCTGATTTCTAGTACTTCACCAGCTGCGTTATGACGGAAGTAATTGCTTCCTGCAGTTGCTAATGCTGGGTTAAATGGAGTTGTACCATTGGATTCAAACTTGTAAGCTGATTGATCAAGAGCAGCGTTAGCTTGAGTTACTGAGAATGCATACTTGTTAATGTTTGCATCGACCCAATCTTCTGATTGAACATACATCCATTGTGCAAGACCGTATTCTGAGTATACGATTGAACCATAACCATCAAGAACTACGTCTGTAACATATTGACGATCAGTTAGATAAGCAATAGCTTGGCGCACTTTATAATCCATAGTTGGACCAAAATGAGCTTCCATAGCTAATAAACCATAACCGTTACGTGAATAATATTGAGTAGCTGTAGATGCAGCAGCTTGAGCAGCTTGAATCTTAGAACCTTCAATAACACCAGTAACTAGATCGATTTCGCCAGAGATAACTAGGTCAACGTCTAATGTTTGGTTAACGCGCTTGATAATAATGTTTTGGATTGTTGGAGTCTTACCAGCATAGTTACCCTTGAAGTTGTCATTCTTAACTAATGTAACAACTTGGTTTACGAAGCTTACAAATTTGTAAGGTCCAGAAGTAACAGTTGGAGCATAACGATATCCACCAATCTTAGCAACGTCTGCTAATAAAGCAAAGTTACCAGCACCAACTTTAGCGCCATCAGCGTTAGAGTCGATTGTAGCACCAGCAGGAGCTAATACATGCATTGGCATTGGGCCGAATGATGCATAAAGTGTTTCGTAGTAATAAGGAAGCTTAGCACCAGAGATAGTAACTGAGAAGCTATAGTCTCCAAGAAGCTTGACGCCCTTAAATCTTACATCAGCTGAAGTTGTTCCAGCACGATAGTCTGCATAACCAACTAATGAGTCACCAGCTGAAGATGATGCACCAGCAGATACCCATTCTTTTGAAGCTGACATTAGAATAGCAAATACGTAATCGTTAGCCTTGATTGGCTGATCATCAGACCATAATAGATCTTCATGAAGTACGAACGTATATGTCTTGTCGCCAGTTACTGTATCAACTGCTGTAGCTACTGTCTTAACAACTGTTTCGTTAAGAACGATTTCACCAAGTGGAGTTGTAGCGTAAGTACCATAACTAAATATAAGGTCTCTTACCCAGACATCATATGCACTGTTACCAAAACCAGCCATGAAGTTACCACTAATTTCTGGTGAACCAACAACTAGTGTTTGTTCTTCAGTGGTCTCACCAGTCTGGCAAGCAACGAGGACAAGAACTGTGACAAGTGCAACGACTAATGTTAATGCACTTTTTACAAATTTTTTCATTCAGTTTCCTCCTAAAATTTCTCTTTCTTCTTACACTTCTTGTTTGAGTGTTTCCTTAATTATATATTTAAGCCCTATTCTTGTCAATACTTTTTTTCATTTGTAAACGTTTACAGAAAGAAACGCATTGATTTTCATCTTTTATATTTAATATAAAGATTTTCGATTTTCATAAAAATACGGTGTTTTATAGCATATTTGCCCTATTAATTAAAATATTTATATATTAATCATCAATTATATAGTCGTTAATCAAAATGTCGTTTTCATAAATAAGTAAAGAAAAAAAAGGCGCTATACGCCTTTTCCTAAGTTTTATTTACAAATTACTTACTTATTAAACTTCAGCGGTGTAGTCCATCGCTGCATATCTCTTGTACATGGACCATCTTCTCTTCGCATCAAATAGGTTCTTGTCAAGTAGTTCTTGAGCATGATCAGGATTGATTTGAGCAAGTTGTGAGTATCTGGATTCACTTAATAGATAATCATGGTACTTATCCCAAACTGGTTGTTTAGAATCAATGATGAAAGGATTCTTTCCTTCTAATTCTCTTCTTGGGTCGAATCTAAATGTTGGCCAGTAGCCACATTCAGTTGCAAGTTTAGCTTGTGCAAATGTATTCGTTAATCCACCCTTGATACCATGTTCGATACATGGTGCATAAGCGATAATAATGGAAGGACCTTCAAAACTTTCAGCTTCTTTAAATGCTCTTAAGACTTGAGCAGGAGATGCACCGTGTGAGATTTGGGCAACATAAACGTGTCCATAGCTCATTGCTATTGCAGCTAAATCCTTCTTCTTAGTTCCTTTACCAGCTGCTGTAAACTTAGCAATTGATCCAGTAGGAGCAGATTTAGAAGACTGTCCACCAGTGTTTGAATAAACTTCAGTGTCTAATACTAAAATGTTAACATCTTCATTATTTGCGATGACATGGTCAATACCACCGTATCCAATGTCATAAGCCCAACCATCGCCACCCATGATCCATTGCGAAACCTTCGCGAAGTAATCTTTTAGGCTTAGAAGTTCTTTAGCATATGGTGCATCAATCTTTTCAAGTAGTGGAACCATTTCTAGTTTTAACTTTCTTGTTTCAATCGAACTCTTTCTATTTAAAATCCATTGTTCTGATAATGTCTTTAATGCTTCAGGCATTTCTGACATGTGATTTGCTAATAATGTTTGTACTCTATCTCTCATGGTTTCATAAGCGATTCTCATACCAAAACCAAATTCTGCGTTATCTTCGAATAATGAGTTAGCCCAAGCTGGACCAAAACCATCAGGATTTGTAGTATAAGGAGTTGATGGGAATGACGCACCATAGATTGATGTACAACCAGTTGCGTTCGCAAATACCATATGATCACCATATAGCTGTGTTAACGCCTTGATATAAGGAGTTTCGCCACAACCTGCACATGCGCCTGAGAATTCAAATAAAGGTTGGTTAAAGCTTAAATTCTTAGGGTTGTCTACGCCTAAATCTTTATACGTTACTTCATTGAAGAAGTAGTCAGCAGTTTGTTGTGCGCCTTTAGCAAGTTCGTCTCCGATTGGTACCATAGCTAGTGACTTCGTTGGTGTTGGACATACTTGAACACAAACGCCACACTCAGTACAATCTAGAGTAGATACCTGAATGGTAAACTTAAGACCTTCCATACCCTTACCTTTTGCATCTAATAACTTAGCACCTTCAGGAGCGTTAGCAACTTCAGTACCATCAGCTAAGAATGCACGGATAACAGCATGAGGACAAGCGAATACGCATTGGTTACATTGAATACAGTTTTCAGATCTCCACTCAGGAACAAAGTTAGCAATACCGCGTTTTTCATAAGCAGTTGTGCCATTTTCCATATGAGCATCTTCATATCCTAAGAATGCAGATACAGGTAGTGAATCCCCTTCAATAGAGTTCACGATATCAGCAATTTTTCTAACAAAGTCTGGACGATCTGATGTTTCAGCAGCAACTTCATCTTGTAATAAAGCCCAATCTGTTGGAACTTTGATTTCTACTAAATTCTTATAGCCAGCATCGATTGCAGCGTTGTTTAATTCAACGATTGCTTCACCCTTACGACCATAAGTTTTTTCAGCATATTCCTTCATGTATTTATTTGCATCATCAGCATTCATCAATCCATCATTAAGCTTAAAGAATGCAGATTGCATAATTGTATTAATTCTTCTACCTAAGCCAATTTCATAGGCTAG
Organism: Tenericutes bacterium HGW-Tenericutes-2; assembly: GCA_002839095.1. Lineage (GTDB taxonomy): Bacteria > Bacillota_I > Bacilli_A > Acholeplasmatales > Acholeplasmataceae > Peloplasma. The sequence goes on from PGXL01000001.1 coordinate 76,285, forward strand.
GTCAACCGCATTGATAATAAAGAATTTTGCCTTCTTTAATGCCAATTGGCGTTTCACTTTATTTGGAAGTAGTGTTGCGATATCCTCAGGTTTTGTTGTTGTGTTGAGTAGGAATGTTCCACCTTCTCTTAAGCCCTTTAACATATCGTATTTTGTTAAATATGTATCAGTTGAACAGGAAACAAATTGTGGATAATTGACTAAATATGTTGAACGAATAGGTTTCTTTGAGAAACGTAGGTGCATACGCGTTACACCACCAGCTTTTTTAGAGTCATATGACGCATAAGCTTGTGAGTATAATGTTGTGTGGTCACCAACAATCTTCGTAATGTTCTTACAAGCACCTACGGTACCATCAGAACCTAGACCAAAGAATAATAATTCTGTTGAATCCTTATCACTGATTTCTTTTGTAGTGTCAATTGGAAGTGATGTATGTGTAACATCATCATTAATACCAACTGTGAAATGATTCTTTTGAGGACCAAACATATTTTCATATACGGATAATACTAATGCTGGAGTTGTATCTTTTGAAGATAAGCCATAACGACCACCTAAAATAAGAGGTTGTTTTTCTTTACCATAATAAATAGATTGTACATCTAGGAATAATGGGTCTCCAGTTGCACCAGCTTCAAGTGTTCTGTCAAGTACTGTAATTCTTTCAACAGTCTTTGGCATTGCCTTCATGAAGTATTCAGCACTGAAAGGACGGTAAAGGTGAACTGATAATAATCCAACTTTCTTACCTTGATCCATTAAATAATCTACTGTTTGCTGTGCAGTTTCAATTACTGAACCCATAGCAATGACTACGTCAGTTGCTTGTGGATCACCATAATAAACAAATGGAGCATAATTTCTGCCAGTAACCTTAGAAATTTCTTGCATATAGTCATTGACGATATGAGGAATCACATCATAATGAGATGCTTGAAGTACCTTAGTTTGGAAATAAACATCTTCACCTTGTGCAGTACCACGTGATACTGGGTGTTCTGGGTTTAATCCTTTTGATCTGAACTTAGCAACTGCTTCTTTATCTAAAAGCTTGTCAAATAATTCATAATCAAGCACTTCAATCGATTGAACTTCATGAGATGTTCTAAATCCATCGAAAAAGTGAACGAATGGAATACTTGACTTGATTGCAGCTAAATGCGCAATACCACCTAAGTCCATTGCACACTGTACAGAAGTTGATGCAAGCATTGCCCAACCAGTTTGACGTGCAGCCATGACATCTTGATGATCTCCAAAGATTGATAATGCTTGAGCAGCGATACTTCTAGCTGCGACATGCATTACACCTGGAAATAATTGACCAGCAATTTTATACATGTTAGGAATCTTTAAAAGTAATCCCTGAGAAGCTGTGTATGTGGTGGTTAATGCACCCATTTGTAAGGAACCATGAACTGTTCCTGCTGCTCCCGCTTCACTTTGCATTTCAATAACTTTTACAGGCATTCCAAATAAATTTTTCTTGCCTTCTGATGCCCAAAGGTCAACATATTGTGCCATTGGTGTAGATGGTGTAATCGGATAAATTCCGGCTACTTCAGTGAATGCATATGAACAATATGCTGCAGCTTCGTTACCATCCATTGATTTAATAACTTTTTTTGCTACCATAATACTCCCTCCTGAAACTTATATCATTTTATTTTGAATAATTTTTTTTACTTTCCTAAAACCTAGACCATATGAAAAAGAAAAATGGGTGCTAGTTTGGTGTAATGATTTTGATTATTCACCTTGTGCATCCCATCAATTTCTTGTTTGCTATAAATGTATTAAAAATTAACACAGTCAACGTCAAAAAACAAATGTTATGCTCAACATTAGTATTATACTCTAAATGTCAACAAAAATACACCCTAAAATGTTAAAACTGTACACAATGTAAACTTTGTAAACAAGGTAACAAAATTTCCCACAATCTTTGTTTCATTTTACTTACATTTTTCTTTCATCTGAAACATTTATTTCCTTACCATAGGTAAAGACAAGCGTTTGATAAGTCTGAGCAGTAATTGTAAGTGTCCAAAGGTGATTCACACTAGGATAATTGACTAGATAATATGTTCCTGGTTCTAATGTTATTGAGTGACCACCCCATACAGCATAAATCGTGTCTATATTGACTCGATTAGAATTGCATAAAACAAGTTGCATATTGGTATAAAATAGATACTCTGCTCGAGTAGTAATGACTAGTTTCATCACATCTCGATCCCCAAGATAATCTCCTTTGAACTCATAGGACATATTTAAATAAGCATTGGTTATATTTTTACCAAAATGATTATCGTCTATGTAAGGATTTTCTATTTTAGCTAGTATTAAGCTATACTCTTGTGGGAAATTGTAATAAATTGGATTGATTCTGACTTTATATGTTCCAGGTTCTAGTTGATAGGTCAATGAAATGCCATAAGGTATTCCATCAAAACTAATTTTTTCATTTTGACTATTATATAAACCATGTTCTTTACCTAGCATGACAAAGCTCGTTTCATCTAGTGTGAACTGGTAATAAATACGACTTAATGAATTGCTTAAGGTTCCATGGATTATAGGTAGACTAAGATTAGTTAAATCTGGTGTTGGAATAAGTGATAAATCGTGTATAATCGTTTGAATGTTTAAATCGATTTTCGTATATTTAATCTTTCCAATCGATACATATTGATTTGAGAATACAACATAATAAGTACCTGGTAATAAATCTGCCGATGAACCGTGATTCACATTTGAAATTTTGGTGAAATCACTACTCAAAAGCTCTCCCTCCACGACTCCATACATCAAATCAAAGTTGAATTGATATCTCGCCTCATCAGTGATCATAAGTTTCATATATGTTTTCGGTATTCCTGGACCGGTAATAATTTCTTTAGTGTTATATGAATTGGTAATCGCTTCCATCTTGGATTCATCTCTTGTTGATGTGTGTGTTTGTTCAATCAATTCAATGGTTATATTATATGTCTTTCCCGTATTTAGGTCTGGATTCAAAAGAATAAAGATTGGATTTTCTGGTGAAACTATAAAGTACTTTGAGGTTGTATCACTAATAAACCTTGTATGGCTAGCGTGTAAAAAGGGCTTTGCGATTATATTCGGGATATTGGCTCCAGTTACTTTAACTCCAGTAATTTGGTCAATATCAAAAACTATAGTATATATGTCAAAGGCATTCTCGAACTCAAATGACAAGACTTGATTATTAGATATAAATGTACCATGATCGTTATCTAATAAATCAAAATCGAGTTTGGAGAGCTTGAAATTAAACATGTTGTTATAAATTGCATAGGATACCTTTAGATAATATGTTCCAGGCTCGCGAATGAGTACATATTCATGATTGACACCTAGGCTTCTCATGCTAGTTTTTGAGTCTACTATCCCTAAATATATTTCTTGGTAATTCTCATTAAAAAGCTGATATTGCATTCCACCAAACGTATTAAATTCTGATTCAATGATATAGCTACCCTTCTCCAATTCAAACTTATAGTATAGACCACTACCATCCATCACACCATCAATTTTTTCATCTATTGGAAATGGTATAGAAGCTAATTCAATCATAGTAGGTGCTTGAAGCTTATATTGTGATGAATCAGAAAGATCGATCGGAGTAAACTCAGTTTTTGTCATTTTCATCGAAATCATCATTTTCATTTGAAGATCATCATCACCCATACTTAATCCATAGGAAATCATCAAATAATCGTTAGCAAATTCAATTTGCCCCTGCATATATAAATTGTTAAATAGTTGATTGGTGTTATTACCATATAAATACTCAATTTCTTCAATATCCTCTTCTGTTAAATAATCTGATGCCTTAGTTATAAAGTGGTATAAGCGATTGTTTAATTTACTGAATCTCATGAGAGCTGGGTCAAAATGAATATCCTCTGTTGGATTCTGATTATCTATTGTATCCCCTAAATCTATAGGTGAATAGAGGTAATATCCATTATAATCCGGTTCACTAGATAAGAAGAATAGAACCATTTTTTGGTTCATTTCCATAATAATTTGACGCATACCTTCCATGTTCGTTTCTAGATAAAGTGGAGATAGTTGAATCAATGTTTGCTGATCAATTGAAAAATCGACAACCTCTTTACCATCATCCATTGAGATAGAGGTCAAGATTTCATATTCAAATTGATTTTGATTGCTTCGGAAAGCATTTATTTTTTGATCAATTTCTTGATAAATTTCATTGTTTTTAGTTGGATTTTCGATACTAAACCATAAAGGATATGAACTCATTTGAGGAGTTTCATAAGTTCTTTCTTGGATGATAATGTCAGCTGATGTTTCAAGTGTCAGTGCAGCATTTTTAATCGCATAGTCATATACTTCAATAAGCAATATATCTTCATCGATAGATTCTCTAAAGACAACACTAGTAATATCTTCAAAGGATACAGTTTTACTCTTATCAATCACGTGAATAGTATCTAAATCATATGATCTAAGAAATATAGAAAGCTCGAAATCTCCCTCTATTACTTTAAATTGATGCTTTGGTGTAAACTTAACAACAACTTTGAATGTATCCTCTTCAAAGGTTGTTTCGTAGGAAACTTCATAGAAGGATTCAAAGTTATTGGAATTGACTTCAATTTGAGTTTCTTGTTTACATGATGCAATTAAAAATAAATAAAAAAATAAACTGAGAAAAACAATTATTCTTTTCATAAATACCCCTCATTATGATTGAATTTTTTTGCTTCTAAGTAATTTAGAATCGTTTTTTTAAAAACTAGTTGTATTATAACATGGAATTTGAACGAATAAAAGGGCTCATTTAGGAGTATAGAAAAATAAAAAAAGCATTACTGTAGATTGCGTATATGTCATATACTAACTACTGATGAATGCTTTAATCTTTATAGTGGTGCGGGTGACAGGAGTTGAACCTGCACGCCTTGCGGCGCTAGATCCTAAGTCTAGTGCGTCTGCCAATTTCGCCACACCCGCGCAAAAAGAATTATACCTTTTTTTTCAAAAGGTGTCAATTCTTTTTCAAAATATTATATTCTTTTCTTTTTTACGTAGTAAGTAATGCCTAAACCAGCAATTAAAAGTCCTGAAGCAATCGATATATACAGTGTAAATGGAATCATATTTTCATCTTCTACGACATCTATTCTAACTCTTGTAATTTCAGTTAATCCATTGGATTCATAAGATAGATAAACATAATAGCTTCCACTTTGCTTTTCATTATCCTTATATTCACTAAATAAGATATTTAGATTGGTCGCTTGAATTCCTGAGAGCTCAAGCTGTGCCTTGAACCAAGCTATGATTTCTGCATCTGTCATTGTATCAGCAACTGATTTTTCAATTATCTTTTCGTTTGTCTCAAATATTGGACCCTTATTCTCAATTACATGGATTGTTATATTTTTGTTGGTTGTATTTAGCTGAGCATCTGATGAAGAAATTGCCATCTGATAAATTCCTGGTGTCAAGGTCTGATTGTAAAGGTTATAGGATATAGAGACGCTCACATTACCATCAACATCATCAACTGCCTTATATTTAGATAATATAGAACTATTTGACAGTGGAGCATCCGTTGTATATAAATAAATCATTTGTGGACCACTAATAACAGGTCCTTTTTTATCCACTAAGGTTATAGGTACCTCCAAAGTTGATTTATTCCCACTTTGATCACTTGCTTCAAATAAAACATAATAGATTCCGACAGTTGTCGCGCTTGTGTATGTGTCATTTAATATAGAAAGATTAGCACTATCCATAATATCTACATTATCTGTCACCTCAAGAAGTGATTTGATCTGATTGACATCAATCTTTTCTGCAAGTGGTATTTCGATTAAATTAGGTATCGATATTATTGGACCTGTTAAGTCAAAAATTCTAATATCTAAAATATATTTTTTAGTTATCAAATTATGTGTCACCTGAAATGTCATTTGATACGCACCCGGAAGCTTAGAGCTTGCCGAATAGGAATCAGAGATTACATCATATGCAATTGCATGTCCTTGTGAATTATAGGCTGTGACATAACTCTTTATTTGATCGATAGTTAGTAGATGATCATAGTCCATTGGAATTAAACCTTGATAATTCATAATTTCTGAAGAGTTTATGTAGGGTATAAAGCCATTGAAGTCCTGATAGGTTCCTTCATATAGCATCGCGTTATAGCCATTTGTATGACCATTTGGCATGTATGCAATATGAATCCATTCATCCGATGTCGTAAATTCGAAGTATGCACGTTCGTTTTGACGATCTTCAATAATATAATTACTGTGATTGACTCCACTGTCTTCTTCAATTTCAATAAATACACTACTTAAATCCATCGTTAACTGACCCAAATAATCGAAGTCAAATACGAGTGTATAGATGGTATTATTCTTAACTCGTATAGGTTCAATTGTTTGTGCATAATAATCTGGAGATTCTAGTAATAAAATATTGCTTAAACTTAAGTAATTTTTACCCTTTGGTAAGCTATCATACTGTCCTGCGTTTGAATTCAATTTTCCAAATAATAGAAATATAAAACATAGTAAAACAAAAGTCATTATTTTTTTCATATTGTTTCCTCCTGCTTTATGGTAGAAAGAAATCAAATAAATTACTTTATTAAATAAAAAAAGAACCTAAGTTCCTAATTTATAAGTGGCAGGGCTAGCTGGATTCGAACCAACGATCGCAGGGTCAGAGCCTACTGCCTTACCGCTTGGCTATAGCCCTATATATAGAGCTTAATGTATTAAGATGGCAGGCCCAGCTGGATTTGAACCAACGATGAGGGAGTCAAAGTCCCTTGCCTTACCCCTTGGCTATGGGCCTATCTTAAGAAGTGGGGCGGCCGAAGGGAGTTGAACCCTCCAGTGTCGGAGCCACAATCCGATGCGTTAACCGCTTCGCCACGGCCGCCGTGTGATAGCGCAATTACTATTATACAATAATATTCGTTTTTGTAAAGTGAAATTATGTAATTTTTTAGAATTAGTTGTGAAATCTTTTGATTTCTTGTATCCTATTCTAGAAAGGCGGGAATACTCATGCTAAAGTGGCTTATTAGATTCTTCTACTTAATGATTATATCCATAGCAACCCTATATGTCTATGGAAGTGCAAACTATTCTAGGTTAGAAGTTTATTACTCAGAATATATGGAGGAACATCTCGATGATGCGCAGACATACCTAAAAGGTATAAACACGGTCATGGGAATTGATTACTATTCCAATTCTGCAGTTTACCAATATATTCAAAATCAAGGCAATCATCAATTGACAGTAAGTATTTATGCAATTGGAGTTACATTAAATAATGAACTTTATGATGGTATGATGATTTATATTAATAATGTTAAAATTTATGAGGATAATGAATTAGTCGTTCACCCAAAATTAAAAATTACAGTGACCTTGAATCAAAGTACTTATAAGAGCGGTGATGACTTGATTAGTACAGCTACTGTACTCTTTGATCCAGCAAAGCCATTCCCTTACTCATATGCTCCTACTGTTTTCTTGCTATTTAAGGAAGATTATCTGAAGGTCAAAGATGAGGATATTTATGCAAATATTGATCGAATCTCTATTGCTTATTCGAATGGTAGTGTAGATGCTAATAATGCATTGGTTTATAATGATTCACTTCTCTTCTTGGGATCTGATGAAATCATTAGCGAAGCTGCATTTAATAAGACTGATACACTCGCACTTGAACCTCTTGATTTTCAATTATCTAAGCAATTTGCAGGGGATAAACCTACAGCTGAAGAGTTAGCATTATTTGATTTAGTGACTGAACGTGGCGACTTAAGTGAATTCAACTATTTAATATGGAGAACAATGGCAATCTATGTTTTAATCGTTGGTGTCCTCACATATGTTTTATTCTTTCATAAGTTTGTAAAAGCAAAGCTTCAAGAAAAAAAATATCAATCCAAGGATGGTAAAGTTAAGGAAGTTATTGCTGAACCGATATTTAAAGATATTGAATATAAGAATGATGGAAAGTAATTTCCATCTTTTTTTCTAATTAGATTGCAATTCATGTTTTTATTATGCTATACTTATAAATGCGCTTAGGGGTATAGTGTCAACGGTAGCATACCGGTCTCCAAAACCGTCGGTGCGGGTTCGAATCCTGCTACCCCTGCCATTTGAAAATTGAAGGACGTTCATTGAACGCCCTTTTTTTTAGTTCATTTTAAGCTTAACAGTAATTTTAGTACCTTTTCTTAATGTCGATTGGAGTTCAACTGAGCCATCATATTTTAATGCGATATGCTTTACAATAGCAAGCCCCAAGCCAGTACCACCATCAAGTCTACCTTTATCAACTCTGAAGAATCTTTCAAAAACTCTTTGTTGGTGCTCTGGCTCAATGCCATATCCTTGGTCTTTTACGATAAAGATAACTTCTTTTTCTACTTGATTCAATGTAACTTCAACTTTTTTATTTGAATCACTATATTTAATTGCATTCTCTATTAAATTCTTAAATAGCTTTTGAATATCTAATGGATCACACATCACCTGAATTGACTTCGATTGTATAACTAAATTGATATTTTTAGATATTGCAAATTGTGACTGTGCATCAATAACTGTTGATAATATTTGATTTAGGTCTTGTTTGGAATATACCTTTTCCTTTAAATTCTCTAATCTAGATAGCATGAGCATGTCTTCTACGAGTGCTGCCATGGTTTCTGTTTGTTTGACAATTTGATGCGAGGATTCCTTCACTTCATCGGGCTTGATTAATCCATGTTCGATGAGTTCAGCGTATCCTCTGATTGCAGTTAAAGGTGATTTAAGCTCGTGAGATGCATGAGAGAAGAAATCACGCTTCATTTGCTCGATTGCACGCTCCTGGCTTACATCCTTGAATAATGCGAGAACAGTAGCTTCCGTATGATTAAACCCTTGTGCATTCACAAAGAATATTCTAACTTCCATAGTTTTCGCATCAATTTTTGAATCAAATGTTGACGGCTGATGCTCGATGTTCGCCTTAGTTACTGCGTCTCTAATTTGAGCGTCACGTATTGAATAATAGCTTGGCTTCATATATGCTTCTTCGTCTAAATTGAATATTGATTTCGCATCATCATTGAAATAGACGAGCAGCTCATCTTTATTAAAGAGCATGACACCTTGCTTGAGTTCATTTAAAATTTCATTCAATTGAATCTGATAGGATTCTATCGATTTTAAGTGTCTTAATGTAGACAAATTGATTCCATTGATTTCATGAATAATGTCATTAATTTCAGGATACGGACTGTTTAATGAGATCATTTGAACGTTGCCTTCATTTACATTTTTAAGCCCTTCTTTAACCTTATCCCATGGGATTAATAAATTCTTACTGAGCTGTGTTAATCCTAAATAAAAGATAGCAATAAATCCTGCGGATGTTAAGACTAAAACAAGAATAACAGAATTATAGGAAGCCTGCTTTGACTCAACAGGAATTGCAACTCTTAGATAATTGTTATCATCTAATCTTCGTGCAATATATAAAAGACTGACATCGATTGTATCGGAGGTTCTCTTATAAACAGTGCCTAGATTCTTAATCTCAGGTCTCTCGCTTTTATCGGTTCCAACTGTATCATCATGTGAGTCTATGATCACAATTGCATTCTCATCTAGAATCGTAATTCTTCGATCATTATCACTTAGATACGCCTCAACAAATTCACTTGGAGTTCCAGGAAAATTGTTATAAGCTAATTCAACTTCATCGATAACAAAGTTCATTAAATCTTCTTGATTGCTTCTTTCGAAGAAGTTCAGAGAAAAAAAGACAATAATAAAAAACAACATAAAAGCGCTTAGTAAAAGGATTATATTGTTTCTGATTAGTGTACTCTTCATTCGACTTGATATCCTATTCCGCGGATTGTTTTAATTTCTATTTCCGCTTGATTTTGGTTTATTTTCTCACGAAGTGACTTGATATGCATATCTAAAGTTCTTGTTTCACCTATAAAATCTGTCTCCCATACATCCTTAAAAATAGCTTCCTTAGTGACAACTACTCCCTTGTTTTTAAGTAGTAGCTTGAGTATAGAAAACTCTTTATTTGTTAAATAAACCTCATTATCATTCATGTAACATAGATGCTTTTTATCATCTAAAATCACATTTTTTAATTGGTAGACTTTTTCATCTGCTCTTTTTCTAAGCTTAGATTGAATCCTAGATGTTAGCTCTAAAACACCAAATGGTTTCGTCATATAATCATCTGCACCTAGGTCCAAAGCGATGACTTTATCCATTTCACTTTGTAGGGCTGAGATCATCATGATTGGTGTTTCTTTATCAACTTTTCTTATCGATTTTAAAAGGTCTAACCCTGAAACATCAGGTAGCATCACATCAAGCAAAATCAAATCGGGTTTTTCCTTTTGGTATGCAGCTAAAAAAAGTTCACCTTTTTGAAATCCCTTACCGATCATTCCTGAATGATTAATTGTTTTTTCAATCACATATCCAATTGCTTGATCATCTTCTACATAATAGATTACTGGCATAAATCCTCCTAAAATAATAAAGTATTTTTATGTTTACCACTGACCATAAATATAATCCATTCTGCTATATTGACTGCATGATCTCCAACTCTTTCAAAATACTTGGCTACCATTAATACATATATCGCTTCATTTGGATCTAATTTGTCATTTTTTAATTCATTAGTCATTTTTTGAATTAATTGTTGGAATAAAGTATCGACTTCATCATCCTCTTGAATAACTTCACGTGCCTTTACTACATCAACTTTAACTAAAGCTTGAATACTTGATAAAACCATTTGTTCTACAATTTCAGCCATTTTTGATGTAATAGGTAGCATACGTTGATTTCTGTTATCCTCTAGATGCAATGTCATTTCTGCAATATCACTGGCATGATCTCCAATGCGTTCTAGATCTGTAATGAGCTTAAGAATTCCTGTAACTAATCTAAGATCACTTGCTACAGGCTGTTCCTTCCATATAATCTTTAATGCCTTCTTTGCTATTTCTTCTTCGTATTTATCAACTTCATCATCCTTAGCCATTACTTCTTTAGCTAGCTTTAAATCCGTTGTCTTAAATGCTTTTAATCCTTCTCTTAGGTTTGCTAAGGCTAGGTCAGCCATATTAGCAACTTCTCTTTTTAATTCCTCAATTGAATTCATTAATGATTGTCTTAGTGTCATCTTTATTACCTCCATTATAGCATATTAACCGAATCGTCCGGTTATATATTCTTCAGTCTTTTTGTGATCAGGTGTTGAGAATATATAAGATGTATCTCCATATTCAACAATTTCACCGAGTAGAAAAAATGCTGTTTTATCTGATATTCTTGCAGCCTGCTGCATATTGTGTGTCACGATAATGATCGTGTAATTCTTTTTCAATTCAATAATTAAGTCTTCGATTTTAGCTGTAGCAACAGGATCTAGTGCTGAGGTTGGCTCATCCATTAAGATGACTTCAGGCTTCATAGCAATCGTTCTAGCGATGCATAATCTTTGCTGTTGACCACCAGATAGAGATAATGCAGATTCTTTTAATCGATCCTTAACTTCATCCCATAATGCAGCTTGCTTTAAGGATTCTTCGACAATTTGCTTTAACTCGGCTTTATCCTTAATTCCTTGGCATTTAGGTCCATAGGTTATGTTGTCATAGATGCTCATTGGAAATGGATTTGGCTTCTGAAAAACCATACCTACTCTTTTTCTTAGTCCAATAACATCTACACCTCTATTATATATGTTTTCTAGGTGATAGTTGATATCACCTTCGATTTTACAGTTTTCTATTAAGTCATTCATACGATTGAGTGCTCTAAGAAATGTAGATTTCCCACATCCACTTGGCCCAATCAATGCCGTAACTTCTTTTTCATAAATTTGTAGATTAATGCTCTTTAATGCCTGTGTTTCCCCATAGAAGAGATTTAAGTTTTCTATATTGAAAACAATGTTATTTTCTATTGTCATGATGTTACACCGAACCTTTTCATATAATTTTTAGAAATGAATTTAATGGATAAATTTAAGATCAGTACAATGAGTAAGATGATTAATGCGATTGTTGTCGATAGTTCTATATTTGCTGGTTCATCAGCCATCATTGACCAAATATGAACTGCTAAAGATGTGGATTGTCCTGTTAAGGATACATCATCTTTAATCGCAGTACCAATTGCAAATACGAGTGCGGCACTTTCCCCGATGATTCTACCAATTGCAAGTAGAGTAGCTGTTAAGATTCCAGGAAAAGCATTGGGCAAGATTACATTAAATGTCGTTTGCGATTTACTAGCACCTAAGGCAAGGGAGGCAAACCTATAATCATCAGGAACAACCTTTAAGCTTTCCTCTGTGGTTCTGATGACTACTGGAAGAAGGATTACTGCTAGTGTCATCGCACCAGATATGATATTACCACCTGTGGCATCTGAAATATTGACGATAAATGGAACGAATATCGCTAAGCCCATTAAACCGTAAATAATCGAGGGAACACCAGTTAATGTTTCAATAAAAGATCGAACAAGTCTAGTAAATCTGTTATTTTTTGCATATTCATTTAGATAAACTGCAGCTCCTACACCAATTGGTAGTGCTAAGATTAGCGTTAATCCAATTAAATAAAGAGTTGTAATAATGGATCCCCTAATTCCTCCGCCAGTTGTTGTAAACTCTAGTTCTCTAAAGTCATCCTGTAAATCAAGCTCTGTGATCATTCTTTCAGCACCGTAGCGAGATAATGAAGATGCGCTCGCTTCATAAGCAATACGAATAATACTGTAATCTTCATCCAAATATAACATTTCTTCACCAGTGCCTTTATTGATGAGTTCCTTGAGAGGCGAATCCGGGTGAACATAATAAACTTCAACGATGTTCTTACCTAATAAATCGATTCCGTCGGTTAGTGCGATACCCCATTTTGATGAATAATATGTATTAGCTGGAATCGTAATTGGTGAGTCACAGTTGCATAAAACATTGTTTTCCTTTGTATCAGCAATATAATTGAATGCTTGATAATTATTGGTAATTAAATCCAGATTTAAAAGCTTTAAGCCGTTGGATGCAACATAGAATACAATTAAGGATAGCGTAACTAAGCTAAAGAATGATGCCATATAGGTAATGATTTGTAGAAATAAATCCTTTGATTTTTGTTTACTTAACATTGACGTTACCTACCTTTCTCTTAATTGCATTTAAAGATAGGTTTGTTAAAACGATGACTACCATTAAAACTAAACCAACAGAGAATCTAATATTATAATCTAATCCAGCAGATTCCTTCATTCCTTCAAGCATCGTGGTTGTCAATGTCGAAGTTGTATCTAGAATATCAAAGGATAGTCCAGATCTTCTTCCACCAGCAACTAAGGAAACAGCGGTTGCTTCTCCTAACGCTCTACCGACACCAAGAATTGCTGAAGTAAATATACCAGATTTAGCGGCTGCTAAGACAACCTTGAAATTGGTTTGAGTAGGACTCGCACCAAGAGCAAGTGAACCGTGAATTAATGTTTTATCAACTGAGCGTATAGAAACCTCAGATATTGTTGTTATCGTAGGAATTGTCATTAAGGCTAGAATAATTACTGTTGATAAAACAGAATTACCACCCTTCGATTGATATCCCAGGATTGCACTAAAGTCGTAAACTATTTTTAAAATAAAGCCAGCTCCAAATAACCCGTAAATAATAGAGGGAATCGATGCTAAAATCTCAATAACAGTTCTTAAAGATTCCGCAAGTCTTTTTGGTGCAATTTTAGCAATGAAAAGGGCTGTTAGTACACCAATAGGAAATGAGATTAATAATGAAAGTGAAACTACATAGATTGTACTGATAATAATAAAGCCGACACTATACAAATTCGATTGAAAGGTAGGTCCAGTCAACCAGGTATCTCCAACTAAAAAGGGAAGTACAGGTACATTTCCTAACCCACCATTATTTGTAATAAAAGGTGTCAATCCCTTCGCGATTATAACTCCTGCGATAATAAAGATAAATGATCCTGATAAAATAGCCAATCCTTTTAGGATTTGCTCAACAGTAATATCAATCAGTGCATTTTTTTGGAATTTTTTCTTGATTGTTTGTTGCATATTATGTATTCCTTTCTACTGAAACAAGGGACTCGTGTTGAGTCCCTTATTACAATTCTTAATCAACTTTTTATTCGTTAGGAACGTCAGCCCAAGTTAGATAAGTACCATTATAAATTTTCTTTAGTGTATCTGCTGTTACATTATCAATTGGATTGCTCTTGTGTACGATAGCCACAATAGCATCCCATGCAAGTTGTCCGTATTGACTTGCTGTTACATTGGATAGTTCTGCTGTAGTAAATGGTCTTGATGAGAATCCTACATCCTTACCAACTGTTTGATCTTTAGTGTCACCATTGGTTCTCTTCCAACCATCACCAGAGCCTGTATGATCATGCTCAGCTACGAAGTTACCAGCTTTTGCAGTAAATGCTGCAGTTAATGCTTCTGCTACCTTTTGGATCGAATCTGATCCACCAAATCTCACGGTTACTGTACTGTTGTTTTGTTGAGTTACTGGATAGTTTGCTTTAATTGAATCCCAAGTGACTGATGAAGGTAGTGCGATTGCTCCAGCATTGTTAATAATATCTGATGCGTCTGTTGTTCCAAGGAAAGCTACAAATGCATGTACTAAATCTTGGACAGTTTGTGATGGGAAATCACCATCAACTCGAATCATCCACATAAAAGGACGCTTCAAATCATAGGTATTATTGATAACATTTGCTTCAGTTGGTTCAACACCATTGAAGTTTAAACCTTTGACTGAATCGTTTAGGCTTGATGTTGAAATATAGCCGATGCCATATTCATCGATTGTCATCGCGTTTAGCTGAGCTGTATTATCTCTAATCACAAATCCCGTGACTAGAACATCATCACTCTTTGATGCTTCAGTAAAACCAATACCACTCATAAATCCATCGCGAGTGCCTGATGTTGTATCTCTTGTATAAACTGTTATCTTTGAATCCATTTTAAATTCTTCTTTTGGTGAACAAGCTGCTAATGTTAAGACAAATGCAAGCATGAACACAGTGATTAATTTCTTCATTTTTATTCTCCTTATTTTCTTTTACATGTTGATTATATAGAAATTTGATTTTTGATGAAACCAAGAACAAGTAAGGCTTATGTAAACTTTATGTAAAGAGAAAAAAGAACCCTTATTTTTAGAGTCCTTTTGTGAAAAATGTTTAATTTATATCTTTATTTTCCCATTTTTTTATTCATATTTCTGTAAGATATTAAAAGAAGACCAAAACCAAGTAACGTGGATGCTGCAAGCAATATCCAAATATTGACATCATGACCAAATACTCCAATTTCATTGGTTCCATAAAATTTTCCTATTTCAGGAATTCCTTGAACTGGAAATCCTGATTCAGATACTAGTGCAGCATATGGTTCTTCTAAGATAACCTTTTTTAATAAAATGGTCATATGTGAAAATGGAACGATGGATGCGACATTAGCCATTGCTTTTCCTAAAACAAATAATGGCATGTAAATACCTGATACGAAGCCTATCAATGTTCCTAATACACCAGATAATGTTCCAAATGCATTGACTGATTTTAGTAGTGTTGTAAGGAATATCATTAAAGTCGCAGAAATAAATGTAAATAGAAAAATTAATCCAGAAGCTTTGATGATCACCATGAAGGAATACCAATATCCTGAAAAAACACCAACATATAAGACAGTTAAGAGCCACATGAATATGGTTAAGGTTGATGTAACCATAATAGAAGTGATGTAGTAACTTAAAATGATTTTATATCGTTTGACAGGTGTCACTAAAAATCCATCTAGTCTTCGATATTCTAAATCTGTAATTACATTTCCCATGACACCAAGAGAAAGTGAAACGGTATTGATTACTAATACACCACCCATAATAACACTGGTTGATAAAAAGGTTTTTAATTGTTCGCTGACAACAAAGTCACCAAAGTTTGAATCATCAACATATTGTCTTCCAATAAATAGAAAATATAGGGCAAGCAAAATAATAACACTTAGAAATGAAAAGAAGACTGCAGTTTTATCTCTAAGAAAGATTAAGGTATTTCTTTTAATCATATTTGATAAATCATACATTATGCTCACCACCTACAACATTGATGAATACGTCATCCATTGTTCCCTTTAAAACTTCAAACTGCTTTATATTATCCTTCATTTGATTAATTAAGGATATTGCATCCTTAGCATCTTCCACAGCCATGATGTATTGATCAGCTATTTTTTCATATGGTCTTTGAATGGTGGAAAGAAAATCAACCATTATTTTTTTGTCTATGGGAACTACCTTTAAGCGATCATAGCTATATTTTTGTTTCAGCTGTGCAGGAGTACCTTCACACACAATCTTTCCTTTATTAATAATCACAACATGGTCAGCATTGGATGCTTCTTCCATATAATGAGTTGTTAAAAATATAGTCATTCCATGATTATTTTTTAAATCATCGATAACTTTCCAAACGATTTGTCTAGTTTCAGGATCTAGTCCTGTTGTAGGTTCATCCAAAAGTAGTATTTCTGGATTAGAAAATAGTGCTCTAGCAATTTCAGCTCTTCTTTTTTGTCCACCTGATAGTGTTTTATATCTTTGATTTTCAAATTCACCGAAGTTTAAATATGATTTAAGCTCTTGATATCTTTTCAATACAAGATTCTTATCATTCATATATAAGGAGCCACGGTAGATTAAGTTTTCTTTGACTGTCAAGTCATTATCTAAAACGTTGTTTTGAAAAACAACACCGATTTTATTTCTGAAATAGACATCATCGGTTTGTTCATTTAAGTAAACTTTTCCACTATTTGCATCTAGCAATGTCGTCATAATGTTGATGGTTGTTGACTTACCTGCACCATTTGGTCCTAAAAAAGCAAAAAGACTTCCTCTTCTCACCGAAAAGGAAATATCATTGACCGCTAAAACATCGCCATAGCTTTTGACGAGATTTTCAACTCTCACAATATAGTCCATAGAATAACCCCATTTCATGATTACGTATTATCTATTTTGTAGTATAGCATAATTATATTCTATGGTAAATACATAAAATAATGATATATATGTAAATAATCAACTAGCTGAGCATGCTGATACTGCAATTAGAAAAACCGCAATATACGCTGCAAAAGCACTCGCCGGAGATAAAATGATTCCAATCAAGGTCTTATAGATTTTAGTGCTTCCAATTTTCTTTCTTACTTTTGCGAAATAGTAGATGAAACTAAAAATGCCATAAAAGAAATGAAATACGTGATAGTAAAGAACAAAAGTCGCGAACTGCACTAATATCATTGGTGCGGAAAGCATTGCTTGAACCATTAGATAACCGACTACTGCAAGCGCACAGCTGATTATAAGCAATACCCAAGTGATTTTAAAGTATATATTCTGATACTTCTGGAATCTTGAAGATGGTTGAATTTGCATCATAACACTTCCTTTACCTTTAATATAACATCAATTTGGCATCAATTGTATAGATAAGTAATTATTAATAACGTATTTTTTTATCATTTTTTCAAGATTAAAAGAAAAAAGAAGGAAGCATGGCGACTCATGCATCCTTCTTTTTCTATTTGATTTGATCCAAAAAACTGTTAAATGTATAAACCATATCAATTTCAGCTCTTTTTTTTACTTCACTAAATGGAAGCTTTAAATAGTTAGTAACAACGATATAATCAATACCCTCAGCTAAATATAAATCTTGATTGCCTAGTGTTTGACCGACAACTGCAATTACCTTTGTTTTAAGCTTCTTCGCTCTTCTAGCAACACCGATAACAACCTTACCTCTAAGAGATTGCAAATCTAGGCTGCCTTCACCTGTGATGACATAATCAACATCTTTTGCTAGTGTATCAAAGTGCATAACATCGAGTACGGTCTCAATTCCCATTTGAATCTTTGAGTTTAAAAAGACTTTGGTTCCATATCCTAATCCCCCTGCTGCGCCTGCACCCTTGAAGTATGGATCTGAAAATCCTAATTCCTTTTCAACTACCTTTGCGAAATCCTTTAAATTTTGGTCTAGGAACAGAACCATTTTTTCATCTGCACCTTTTTGAGGGCTGAAGATATAAGCAGCTCCTTCAGTACCAAATAATGGATTATCGATATCACACATGGTGACAAAATCTATTTTTTTAAGTCTTTGATCCATTTTAGAAACATCAATTTTATGAATCTTCGATAGTGTTCCACCAACTGGAACAAATACTTTATTATGTTGATCAAAAAACTTTACACCTAGTGCTGCAGCGAATCCAGCTCCACCATCATTTGTCGCACTTCCACCAAGGCCCAAAATAATTTTATTAACACCTTGATCCATTGCATGTAAAATGAGTTCACCAAAGCCATACGTTGTTGTTTTTGAAGGATCCTTTTTATGTTCTACAAGTGGTAAACCAGCACAGGCAGCCATTTCAATCACAGCTGTTTTTCCCCCATCAATTAATCCATAAAAGGATGTCATCTTTTCAAAATAAGGTCCGCTAACTTCTGCATAAACTTTTTGTCCACCATCTGCGGTTAGAAATGCATCTACACTTCCTTCACCACCATCAGCAACCGGTATTTTCTTGATTTCGACTGAATTAAATCTTTTTCTTATTTCTTTTTCAAGAATATCGCAAACTTGTGTACTTGATAGTGTGCCCTTGAAAGAATCAGGAATAATCACAAATCTTTTCATAGATGTCCTCCTTTTTTAATGAAAAGAGATTACCAAGTGGCAATCTCTATATTATCATGTCAACTCTTATAAGAAGAGTATGCTTAATAGTAATATGCCAATAATTGAACTTATACCAGAAATAAGTGTGCCTAATGTTTGTGTCTTATAGCCTTGATCTGGAGTCATTCCACTCATGTTAGTAACAACCCAGAAATAACTGTCGTTAGCATGAGATACTGTCATTGCACCTGCACCTATAGCCATAACAACTAATGCAGCTGAGAATGGAGTAACGAATCCTAGAGCTTGCATAACAGATGCTGGATCAGCATATGTACCCATCATAGCAGCTGTAGTAACGATTGCAACTGTTGATGAACCCTGAGCGATCTTAAGGATAGCAGCAACGATGAATGGGAATAGAATACCTAAAACCTTAAGTGCATCTGCATTACCACTAACAAAAGCAACTACGCCTGCATCAGCAATAACTTTACCTAATACACCACCAGCAGCGGTAATAAATAGAATTGGACCAACAATCTTAAGATTTTCGTTAGTTAAGAAATTGAAATCTTTAATCTTATCTGTTGTATAGAGTAATATCACACCAAAGATAACACCTATTGATAATGCAATAATTGGATGTCCGATGAATCCCCAGAATGGAAGTGAAGTCCATGCTAATACTTTAGCAATTGTACCCATAGCCATCGCTAAGATTGGAACAATAATTGGAGCAAATGACAACCATGCATTTGGAAGTTTACCATAGCTTGCTCTTAATTTAGCAAAAGCTTCTGCAGCAGCATTTGGATTAACATCATCATCAGCATCTGCTTCTATCTTAACTTTCTTGCCAATATAAAGTGCAAAGAAATATGAAGGGATTAAAGCAAATACAGAAACTTAAGCACCAACACCCATAACGAGTAATAAGCTAGTACCTAAACCGACTGAGTTTGCAGCAGCAATTGGACCTGGTGTTGGTGGGATAAACACGTGAGATGCATAAAGACCAAGAGATAGAGCAACTGCCATTGCTACAGATGACTTTTTAGTCATCTTACTCATTGATTTTCTAATTGGGTCTAGAATAATAAACCCTGAGTCACAGAATACTGGAATGGATACGATCCAACCCATAATCATCATTGCCATTTCAGGATGTTTTTTACCAACAACCTTAACAACTGTGTCAGCAATTGTTAATGCTGCGCCAGTCTTTTCAACGATGAAACCGATTAATGCCCCTAAGATGATAACAATACCGATACCTGACATAATATTACCGAATCCAGCAGCAATTGTTCCAGGAACATTAGCAATTGGAAGCGAGAATAATGCAAGCACGATGGATACAGCCATAATCGCGATAAATGGATGTATCTTTAATTTTGAAATCATTAGGATCATTACCACAATAGCGATAATTAAACCTACAAATAACCAAATCCCAGTTAACATGGTTTTTAAACCTCCTATTTTTTGTTGAATGGGTTTTAAAATCTAGTTTAATTATATGGAAAATGATAACCCTTTCATATAGTATAGAAAACAAAAAAAGGTACCATTTTTAGGTACCTGTAACATTTTTTCTTTATTTTTCTGACTGTAGAGAGTCATAAATCTTGATTGCTATAACAAACATATAAGATAAACTAATCTTTCTTGGATCAAAACCAGTTAACATGTATATTTTATTTAGTCTATATTGAAGTGTGTTTTTATGAATGAATAGCTCTTGACTCGCATCATTAATTGATCCTTCGCATGCGTAAAACACTCTTAATATATCAATATATTCTTTAATATCTGATTGGCTCGATTGATTAAAGAACTTCTCAAGGAAGTCTTCCTTATATTTAGAAAGCATGGTATTGATGAATATGTCAAAATTGACTACATCATAGATATTAATATTTTCATTGGATTTGATGCTTGCTTGAAGAGCAGTGTTTGCATTTTTAAATGATACTTTAATAGGTTTAGGGTCGTCAGAATCAATTCCTATGAATATTTTGCATTTGAAATGCTCTGTAACAATGATTTCAATTTCTTTAGCAATCATTTTAATCTCTTCATCTGGAATTCTATTGAATACACAAATGAACAAGGTTGATGTTCTAAATAGAAAGGATTGTGGATAGGACTTTAGGTGATTTCTTAAACGATGAGAGATATCAGTTTGTAATTGATCGCTCGCTGATGAATTGTCTGCTTTTTTGACTGAGAAAACGAGCACTCTTTTTGCACTATGGGTATCAATTCCAAGCATTTGAGCGCGTGCCTTAAACTCCTGTGGATGATTGGTATCATATCTACCAAATATCCATTCCTCTAAAAATCGATCTTTAGCCTTTTGTTCGATATTTTTTTGCTCTCTGACATAGGTATCTAATAGTAAAACTTCAGTCATCTTCTTAATGATTTGACCATATTTGAAAACTTCTTCACTTCTTCCTGTTAAACCGATGACACCAATGATTTCATTATTGAATTCTATCGGAAGATTGATACCATTTTTAGCTCCTACATATTCATCATTGGCTTCAATAAGTAGTTCTTTAAGTTTTTCTTTGATAATTCTTACGGCACCACCATGGGTGGTTCCAATACGGTTGGGATCGGTAGAGGATATAATGATCCCGTTGATATCCATAATGTTAATATGATGGTCCATAACCTTGGATAGTTGATCAACAATTTGTTCTGCAACACTGCTTGATAGTAGCATAAATTGACTCCTTTAAATTAAGTCTTTCTATTTGACTTCATTCTATCACAAAAGATAATTGAATCCATAAAAAAACGGATTTCTCCGTTTCTATTGAATATCTATTTCTTTGTTTTCAATTCTTTTGCGTAATAAAAGCAGTTTTTCTTTAATCACTTCTGCTGTATGTAGAAAAGCTTCATCTGGTAATCCCGTTGGATCATCTAATCCCCAGTCTTCTCGATGCTGAGTAGGAATAAATGGACATTCAACGTTGCAGCCCATAGTAACCAATACATCAAGCTCTTGAGGGATATCATCAAGTAGTTTAGATTTTTGAGTTTGATTCATATCTACATTGTATAAATCCTTAATGATTCTAACAGCATCTTGATTGATTCTAGGCTTTGTTTCAGTACCTGCACTATATGCTTCAAAGAAATCTGAAGCAAGCTCTTTTGTAATGGCTTCTGCCATTTGACTTCTACAGCTATTATGAACACATACGAATGCGATTTTAAGTTTCTTCATAATTCAACTCTCCTTTTGGAAACCAATTCTTGGTTTTATTTGCTATCTTAACTAACATTAACATGACTGGAACTTCTACCAACACACCAACAATTGTTGCTAATGCAACTCCCGGGTTTAAAGGGAATAGTGCAACCGCGACTGCAACTGCTAGTTCAAAGAAATTACTTGCTCCGATCATACCTGCTGGAGCTGCTACATCATGTGTAAGTTTTAAGGCTCTTGCTCCAAAATAAGCAATAAAGAATATTAAGAATGTTTGAATAATCAGTGGGATACTGATTAAGATAATGTGTAAAGGATTATCGATAATCAAATCACTTTGAAGTGAGAAGATTAAAACCAAGGTTAAGAGTAGTCCACTCACTGTTATTTTACTAAATTTCGGAACAAATCTTGTGTTGAAGAACTCAAGACCTTTATTTTTAATCATGAAATATCTTGTTAGAGAGGCCGCGACTAAAGGAACCACTACAAATAGGAATACTGATAAAAAGAGGGTTAGCCATGGAACAGTGATGCCTCCAATGCCTAATAGTAATCCAACTATGGGGACGAATAGTATTAAGATAATTAAATCGTTGGTTGCTACTTGGACTAACGTGTATGCTGGGTTACCTCTTGTTAAGCTACTCCATACAAAGACCATCGCTGTACATGGTGCAGCACCTAATAATACTGCTCCTGCTAAATAATCTTGTTGAAGATTAGTTGGAATCAGCGTACTAAAGATAACATAGAAGAATAAATATGCAATTCCAAACATAGTAAATGGCTTAATCAACCAATTAACAACCCAAGTCAGATATAAACCCTTTGGTTTTTTACCTACATTTTTCACCGAAGTGAAATCTACCTTAAGCATCATTGGATAAATCATCACCCATATTAAAATACCGATTGGTATATTGACACTTGCAATCTCAAATCTGCTTAAAAAGTCTGGAATTGCCGGGATGAATCTACCGATCAAAACACCAATTCCCATACATATTAAAACAAATAACGTTAAATATTTTTCAAAAAATCCTATTTTCATAAATACTCCTTATATAGCGTTTTGAATAAAGCTTTTCACTTCATCTAATGTAGGTACTCTACCATAAGAAACTATCTTATTGTTAATTACAAGTCCAGGAGTTTTTAGTATCCCAGCGTTAGCAATTTCCATCATGTCAGTAACATAAATAAGATTAGCCTCTTTGTTTAAATCACGAAGCGCTAATTCAGCTAGTTGATGTAATCTTTTACAGTTTGCACATCCAGATCCTAATACTTTGATTTCCATTATAATATTCCTCCCTTCTTATATAAGTAAATAACTAAAAGCGTTAAATAAATAACCAACAATAAGTATACCTATAGTGACAGTACCCACAAACATAAATAACAACTTAGGCTTAACAACTTTTTTAATCATAATGATGGATGGAAGAGATAATGCAGTAACTGCCATCATAAATGCTAATACGGTACCAATTCCAACACCCTTAGATACGAGCGCTTCTGCAATAGGTAGAGTCCCAAAAATATCTGCATACATTGGAATACCTAGGAGAGTAGCTATTAAAACTGAGAATATATTGTCATTACCTAAAACCTTTGATATAAACTCTTCTGGAATAACTCCGTGAATGATAGCACCAATACCAACACCAATCAATATATAAATCCAAACTTTTTTAATAATTTCTTTAACCTGATCTATTGAATAATTGACACGTTCTTTTTTGGTCATTTGGTATTCTTCCATAGGTTCTATTTCACAACCGATAGGTGCCACAGTTCTTTTCATCACAAAGTCTTCAACATATCTTTCCATTTTAAAGAAACTGATTAAGCTACCACCAATGACTGCGATGATTAGTCCTACGACGACATAAGCGATTGCTACTTTCCAGTTAAATATACTAGCTAAAAGAATGACTGAGGCTAAATCAACAAGTGGTGATGAGATCAAAAACGAAAATGTTACACCAATAGGTAATCCTGCTTTAGTAAATCCGATAAAGATAGGAATGGATGAACAGGAACAAAATGGTGTTACTGTTCCTAGTAGTGCACCAATCGTGTTTGCTCCTACACCCTTGTGATTCGCTAATATTCTTCTTGTACGTTCTGGTGAGAAAAACGATTGAACGTAGGATGCGATAAAGATTAATACTGCGAGTAAAATTAAAATCTTTATGACATCATAAACAAAGAATGATAAGCTTTCAAAAAGCATAGATTCCTTATCAAGCCCTAATAAATCCCCAAAAAACCACCGAACTGTGTCATCTAGCCACACCATTTTAAGTAATTGATCGTTTAAAAATCCAAAGAAGTCTTTTATGATTTGCATGTTGTCTCCATATTTTTTAAATTGATAAGAAATTCAATCATTTTGTCTATTTTTTCTTTATCTACGTGATGCTTAACCCAATTTCCATCTTTATATGCAGTTGTTATGCCTGCATCTGTTAATGTTTTTAGATGATAGGATAATGTGGGTTGTTTAATTGTTAGTTTATCAATCAATGTACATCCGCAGGTTTCACCTTGAATTAAAAGTTCAAGAATCTTCAACCTGTTATCATCTGATAATGCTTTAAATAGTAAGGCATAATCTAATTCCATATACGTCCTCCTTAGCTATATCGATATTTATCTATATTGATATTCATCTATATTATAGCATACTGTAATGATATGTCAAGAATAACTATCAGTTTTTTACCTGTTATTTACTAAAAAAAACAACCACGCTTTGTGGTTGTTTGCTGAAATAGTTTTTAATTGATAACAATTAATTATAAGACCATAAAATTATGTTCAAAGAAATAATCTAATAATGTTTTTCTTGTGATAATTCCAACAAATGTGTCATTATGATCAATTACTGGAACAAAATTCTCATTAGAAGCCTTAGATAATAGCATAGGCATGGTTGCACTTACGCTTACGGGTTCATAATCTCTATGTCTTTTAACCTCGGATACTAAATACTTGGCTAGATTATCAGAATTTAAGCAGTCTACATTCTTAATAACAAACTGAAGGATATCACCTTCTGTTAATGTTCCTACATACTTTTGATCCTTAGTGATAACAGGTATCGATGTATACCGATGTTTTGTCATTGTTATCAAGGCATCACCTAAAGATTGATCGTCATAAACTACTGTTGTCTCATAAAATGGTTTTAAGAAGGATGTTATGTTCATCGTTTTTCTCCTGTTATTTTTATTTTCATACTTATATTATACTATATTTGGAATTATTTTGATTAGATATAGATAAAAAATGAATGGGCACCTAGTTTCACTAGCTACCCACTCACTTAAGATTCTTGATGTAAATACTTTAAAAATTGTAAATCTTACTTAATCTGAATTCTTGTCTTTTGTTCAATTTGAGTAGCTTTTGGAGCTTTAATAGTTAATATACCATCTTTTAGCTCTGCTTCAATTTGTTCAGTGACAAGATCACCTAGGTTAATTGCACGCTTCATGGATGTAAATTTTCGTTCACGATGAATGTAGTTATTTTTTTCTTCTTTCTTTTCTTCTTCACGATTCACAGAAATCATTAGTTGACCATCTTGATAGTTTAATTCGATCTCTTCATTTTTGATTCCAGGTAGATCTGCTTCAACTGTGAAGAAATCCCCTTCATCCTTGACATCGATTTTAAAGGTGTCACGACGAAGATTTCTGTTTGGATAGAAGCTGTCGTTGAAGAATTCATCGATCATGTTAAAGAAATCATCCTTTTCATCTGCTCGACGTACTAAACTTCGGTTAAATGGTGTTAAACCAAGCATATTTTTCGCCTCCTTTTTTTTATTGGCACTTGATGTATTAGAGTGCCATTTCAATTATATTTTACTACTGAAAAAAATGATTGTCAATATTTTTGATTCACTTTTTTTTCGATTTTTTTTATTTTTTGATTAGGTGAAATAAAAATGACTGTATGAGGTTGTAGGCTCAATACAGTCAATTAAATCCAATAATCTGTTGTTTTTTCTAATACTGTTTATCTTCTTCTTGAGTAATTCCCCATCGCTATTACACTCAAAAGAAGGATAATTATTGTTGGTGCTAAAAGTTGCCAAACAACCCCTAGGTATAAATAAAGTGCAGCTGAAATATTTTCTGATTGAAAAACTTGGTTAATTCCATTAATCAATTCGATATTCGCCATGACTGCAGTAATTAGGATAATCATGCTGATAACAAAGAAAATAAACCCTATTATTTTTCTCATATGCTTCTCCAGTTTACCTATATATTATAGTCAACAATATGCTTGTTGTTTTTTGTGTTTAACTTCATAATTTTGTGTGCAACTTCTTCACATTCTGATATAACCACTGTTGTTTCATATCTTTTATCTGCAGTATGCACAGTTAAGCGGCCAAATGTATAAGTCATATTTCTACTTCTGATGCGTCTTGGTGCTACATGAACAATAGAGTTTAACTGAATTTTGATTACAGTATCAGGTTCATTGATATAAAGATATTCTCCATCACATTCAATCGCATTTGTTGGTTTACTTTTAATTGATATTAAAATGATTCCCATGATAATCATCATTATTAATGAGCCAATTAAGAGAGCTTGTACTTCATCTCTAGTGTCTTGTCCTTGTAGTTTCATTAGGAGTGAAAAGATAAACACAATCAATGATACAACAAAAAAAGATCCATAGATAAAACTATTTCCTTTGGATTTTACACCAATCACTTCTTTCATATTCCCACCCTTTTAATTTTTTATTCTTTATTCAATTTTTTTGGTTTTTTTACGTTTATTTATATACTTTACAAGACGATATATTCCATATCCAGAAGGAACAAAAAAAGCTGCAATCGGAAGTAGTGTTGCTAAAGCTATTACGATTCCATCTAAAATAATAACAACTGCATGAAATCCATTTTCAAGTGCTACTCCTATTCTATTAAAGAACGGTAGTCTTGAGGATACAGCAGAACTAAAAATCTCTATTTCAATAACACTGTAGTCAACAAGGCTATCAAATTGATTAAGTGTTCCTTGGAGCTGCGCAATTTGTACTTCAATTGATGAAAGCTGTGTATTTATTAGTATCATATCCGATAGAGAAGCCGTTTCATATAATTCTAGTAATCTTGTATGCTGAAGTTGAAGGGCTGTAATTTTATCGGATGTATCCTGATATGCCAATGAAATATCTGTTGCTGATTTTTCATAATTTTTAACTGTATAATTTGACTTGATATCATCTAATACCTCATCTAATCGATCAGTCTTTATACGTAAAATAAAGGTTGCTCTACGCTCAGATACTGATTCTTTATCGAACCATTCATCAGAATTTATTAGGTCTCTAACATATTTGATTGTATCGTCATATTGATTTGTATATATTGAAAGCTCAACCTCGTAAATAATCTTTCTTGTTGGAGAAGTTCCATTGGCAAGATTAACTATGCCTGAGTCGTCATCATTATCGATTGGACCATAATTTTCACTACTACATCCATATATAAAAAAAGTAATGAATAAAACAAATATTCCAAGAATTAAAATTTTTATTTTCATTTATTGAAGCCCCCTACGCGTATTTATATTTAAATTATAGCATGTATTAAATAAAAAAACCAATGCATATAAAAGTCATTGATTATTTTTTTTATAATATACCAATATCATTTCTAAAATAAATGTTCTCGCAACTGATATTCTTTAAAGCTTGATATGTCTTTTGTCTAGCATCTTCAATATTTTCTCCTAATGAAACAGCAATTAAAACTCTACCACCATTTGTAACAAATCTACCATTTTCATACCTAGTCCCCATATGAAATAAAATAGAATCCTGTTTTATTATTTCAATTGGATATCCTTTATCATAATGCCTTGGATAACCTTTACTTGCCATCACAACTCCTACACATGCATGTTTGCTAAATCTTAATGTTCTTGATTCATGATTCATGATAGACATAATAGTTTCAATCATATCATCTTCTAGTCTAGGCAGTAAGACTTCAGCTTCTGGATCTCCAAGTCTCGCATTGAATTCAATCACCTTCACACCATCTTTTGTGAGCATTAGTCCACCATAAAGAAAGCCTATAAATGATCTATTTTCTTTTTCTAGTCCATAAAGCATAGGCTTCATTACCTTTTCAATTGCTTCATGGATTGCTTCTTCTGGAATACTAGGAACTGGACTATATGAACCCATTCCTCCTGTATTTGGTCCTTGATGATGATCAAAAGCTCTTTTATAATCCTGTGCAAGTTCAAAAGGATATATAGTTTTCCCATTTGCAAATGCAATCAGTGAGAACTCAATCCCCTCTAAATATTCTTCAATAACAATGCTTTTGTTTGTACTAAGAAATAATACAGATGCTTCAAAGGCTTCATGAAAATCCTTAGCGATAACAACACCCTTTCCAGCAGCAAGTCCATCTGCTTTAATAACAATCGGATATTTAGAGTGAATTAGTACTTGCTTTGCTTCTTCAAATGATCTTATATTGTGATAGGATGCAGTAGGAATATTGTATTTTCCCATCATCATTTTAGCAAATGCCTTTGAGCCTTCAATTTCAGCAGCTCTTTTAGAAGGACCAAAAACTTTTAATCCCTTTTCTTCCATCATGTCGACCAAACCATCGCATAATGGTTTTTCGCTACCGACTATTGTTAAATCGATATTGTTTTCAATAGCAAAAGAGATGATTGAAGGATAATCATCGATAGATATATCTAAAGTCTTTGCAACATCCTTCATACCATCATTACCAGGTATAACATAGATTTGATTTGCATGCTTGCTTTGTCGGATTTTCCAGGCAATCGCATGCTCTCTACCGCCTTGACCGATAATTAGAATATTCATTAGTGCTTAAAATGTCTAGTCTTCACAAAGACCATTGCAATCCCATTTTGATTGCACATATCAATTGATTCCTTATCCTTAATACTTCCACCTGGTTGAATGATTGCTTTAATCTTCGCATTTGCTGCTAAAAGGGCAGTATCTGACATTGGAAAGAATGCATCAGATGCCATGTATGCTTGTTCTGTTTTCGCTCCTGCTTGTTCTATCGCTATTTTAGCTGCACCAACACGATTCATTTGACCAGCACCAATACCGATGGTCATCTGATCTTTTGTGATGACAATAGCATTTGATTTCACATGTTTGACTGCGCGATAAGCAAATAAAAGTTCTTTAATGTCTTCATCACTTGGTTTAATTACTGTTGGACATTCTATCGATTCATAAAGGATATTATCTTCACTTTGAATGAGTATTCCGCCTTCAACACCTTTGATATCAAACTGAGGTTTTCTAGCTCCCATTGCTACTTGGAGAATTCTCACATTTTTCTTCTCTTTAAGAATAGATAGTGCCTCCATATCATAGTCAGGTGCGATAATAACCTCTAAAAAGAGTTGAGATAATTCTTTTGCAATCTCTTTTGTTAATTTTTGATTGACTGCAATGATTCCACCAAAAATGGAAACTGGATCAGCTTCATAAGCTTTTTTCCATGCTTTGTAAAAATCAATATCACAGCCGATACCGCAAGGATTCATATGCTTAACAGCAACCACACAAGGATCTAAAAACTCCTTTAAAATCATTAATGATGCATTCGCATCTTGTATATTATTATAAGAAAGTTCTTTTCCGTGTAGCTTTATAGCTTGAGTGAGTGAATAGGGTATTTTTTCACCTGTTTCATATAAAGCTGCACTTTGATGTGGGTTTTCTCCATATCTTAAAACTTCTTTTTTTGTATAGGTTAGGGTAAGTCTTTCTGGATAAACTTCCTTTGTAAGATAACTTGCAATCCAAGAATCATATTGTGCAGTTAATCGAAATGCTTTTGCAGCTAGTTCTCTTCTTAAATCATTAGATAGATTTCCTTGTTCATCCATAGAGTCAATAATCATCTCATAATCGTTAATGTCAGTGACGACACTAACAAAAAGATGATTCTTCGCTGCACTTCGAATCATAGAGGGTCCACCTATATCGATATTTTCAATGATTTCACTATCTGTAGTATCCTTTTTATTCATGGTTTCTCTAAAAGGATATAGATTAACAACAACCATATCAATCCACTCTATACCTTGTTCATTTGCTTCCTTGATATGAAGTTCGCTATCTCTTTTACCTAGAAGACCGCCATGAACCATGGGATGAAGCGTTTTGACTCTTCCTTCAAAGATTTCAGGGAAATTTGTCACCTCATCAATTTTTAAGCAAGAAATGCCTTCATTATGAAGCATTTGATAGGTTCCACCTGTCGATATGATTTCATATCCTTTAGACTTCAATCCCTTAACAAATGGAATAAGTCCACTTTTATCGGTTACACTGATGAGAGCTCTTTTCATTTTTTTCCTCCAATTAAATCATTTAAAGTCTGACTAAATAGTTCATGCTCGATTTGATGTATTTCTTTTTCTAAATCTTCTATCTTGATATTTTCTTTAATCTCAATACTTCTTTGTGAAATGATTTTTCCTGTATCGATTCCTTCATCAATGATAAAAATAGTGACACCTGTTTTTTTAACCTGACTCTGATAGGCATCTTGAATAGCATGTTTACCAGGAAATGCTGGAAGTAGGGATGGATGAATATTGATAATTTTATTTGGATATGCTTTCATTAGGGTTTGACCAATCATTCTCATATATCCAGCGAGAGCAATCCACTCAATTTGATGATGACAAAGAATTTCCAGTATAGCAGATTCATAATCTTTTCTCGATTGAAATTGGTCTCTATCGATAAAATAAAATGGAATATTTAATTTTCTTGCTCTATCTATTGCATAAGCATCCTTTTGATCAACAATTAAACACTTGACTTGGTATGCCTTAGCCCCATCAACAAGTGCTTCAAAATTAGATCCATTTCCAGATGCGAATACTGCTAAATTCACCATAAGAATGTCAAGCCTTCCTGATTTGTTATACTTCCTATGACTTTTGCATCTTCTCCTGCCTCTTGAAGCAGTTGAAGAGTTTCATTGACATCATTAGAATCGATGACAACAATCATTCCTATACCCATGTTAAAAACCTGAAACATTTCTCGATCACTCATCAAGCTCATTTTTTGAAGTGTATGATAAATTTCTGGTCTTATAAAGGAGGTTGTATCAATTTCAACACCGACATCTTCAGGTAGAATTCTTGGAATATTTTCATCGAATCCTCCACCAGTAATATGCGCAATACCTTTAACTTTAATTTTAGATAATAAATTTAATATTGGCTTCACATATATTTTAGTAGGTTCAAGGATTTGATCTATTATTTTTCCATCTAATTCTTGATGCTGATCCTTAAATAAGATCTTCCTAACTAAGCTATATCCATTCGAATGCAATCCAGAGGATGGCAGTCCAATCACAGCATCACCAGGAATAATGGTTTGACCAGTAATAATTTGATTTTTTTCAACTGCTCCGACAGCAAAGCCTGCTAAATCGTAATGTCCATCATGATACATATCTGGCATTTCAGCTGTTTCTCCCCCTATTAATGCACAGTCTGCAAG
Organism: Tenericutes bacterium HGW-Tenericutes-2; assembly: GCA_002839095.1. Taxonomy (GTDB): domain Bacteria; phylum Bacillota_I; class Bacilli_A; order Acholeplasmatales; family Acholeplasmataceae; genus Peloplasma. Next base: position 107,953 of record PGXL01000001.1, read on the forward strand.
CTTGCAGCCTTGGTAAATCCCCTTCATTAATTCTTCGATATGGTCTGGATCTATTTTTTCTACAGCTATATAATCTAGAAAGAAAAGTGGGGTTGCACCTGAAGCGATGATATCGTTGACGCACATTGCAACTAAATCTTGACCAACGGTATTATGTCTATTGAATTGCTGAGCAACAAGTAACTTAGTTCCAACACCATCTGTGCCAGAAACTAAAACTGGCTCCTTCATATTTAAAGGCTTTAAATCGAAAAGACCAGCAAAGGAACCGATTTGACTCATCACACCGGGTCTATTGGTTGCTTTAGCGTATTTCTTGATTCGATTGACAGCTTCATAGCCTCTATTTACGTCAACTCCAGCATTCTTATATGCATTACTCATCTGTTGTCCTCCTATTTGATTTCTTTATTGGCTTGCTTTAACTCATCATAGAGATATGTAGGATACTCCTTGTTATAGCATGCAGTACAATGAGCACCTGGCTTTCTTCCTATACCTTTGATTAATCCATCAATGGATATAAAGAAGATGGAATCCGCACCAATCAAGTCTTTCATTTGAATTGGTGTATTATTTGCTGAGATTAGCTCATCATAGGTTGAAAAATCAACTCCATAAAAGCATGGATATTTAATTTCTGGAGATGTTATTCTTACATGAACTTCCTTAGCTCCTGCTTTTTTTATAAGATTAATTAATTGCTTGATGGTTGTTCCTCTAACAATAGAATCGTCGACTAAAACAACTCGTTTTCCTTTAATAACTGATTTGACAACGGATAGTTTTAATGCAACACCCTGTTCTCTTAAAAGCTTGTTAGGTTCAATAAAAGTTCTATCCGATGTTTTATTTTTTATTAATCCTAATTCCAAAGGAAGCTTTGATGCCTCAGCAAATCCAATTGCTGAGCTCATCCCTGAATCAGGTACACCAATAACGATATCTGCATCAACAGGAGCTTCTTCTGCAAGCACTTTACCACAGGCTTTTCTTGCTTGATAAACGTTAATGCCTTCTATTTGGCTATCAGGTCTTGCAAAATAAACATACTCCATCATACACATTTGATGCTTGCGATCCTCGGAATAGAAAACCGATTCAAACCCATTTTTTGAAATTCTTAGAACTTCACCTGGAAGAATGTCTCTAACAAATTTAGCTCCTACTGCATCGATTGCACAGGTTTCACTTGAAATCACAATTCCTGATTTCCCAACCTTTCCAATCGATAATGGTCTAAGCCCTTGCTTATCCAGTGCAAGATAAAGCTCATTTTCTAAAAGGAATAGAAAAGCAAATGATCCTTCAACGTAGATCAGTGATTCTTTGATGCGCGTCAGCATGCTTCCTCTTTGTCTTTTTAATAGATGCGCGATGATTTCAGAATCGGATGTAGTTTGAAAAATGGATCCATGTTGTTCTAAGTATCCTTTGAGTTTATTCGCATTGACTAGATTTCCGTTATGACAAAGTCCTAGAGGTCCATTTTGTGACTGAAAAAGAAAGGGTTGGACATTGTTAATTCCTCCACCACCACTGGTCGAATATCTTACGTGACCAATCGCATGAATCCCTTTAAGTGCATCCACATCTTTTTTCTTAAAAACATTTTTAACGAGACCTTCACCCTTGAATTGCTTTAATAAAGTGCCATCGCTTGAAACCATACCACAGCCTTCCTGCCCTCTATGTTGCAGGGCATTCAGTCCATGATAGGTGAGTAATGCAGCTTGGTGATGATTGAAGACTCCAAATACACCGCATTCTTCATGCATTTCTTGATGAATATCAACAGTTATAATCATCATTTTCTCCTAAAGTGTTCTTAGTCTTTTTAGTATTTCTCCGTACGCACTTTCAACACCACCTAGATTAAGTCTAAAACGATCTTTATCTAGTTTATAGAGTGTATTTTTATCCCAAAAACGACAGGTGTCTGGGGATATTTCATCAGCAAGAATAATATTTCCTTCTTTATCTTTACCAAATTCTAATTTTAAATCGACGAGTAATATATTCATTTCGTTAAGTAATACTTTAAGCATGTCATTGATTTTATATGCTAACTCTTTAATTTTCTTTAGTTCTTCTCTTGTTGCAAGCTTAAGAGCAAGTGCATGATCTTCGTTAATTAAAGGATCTTGATACTCATCATTTTTATAGCACATTTCATAGATTGTATGTTCTGGTATAGTGCCATCCTTGATTCCTAATCTTTTTGACATACTACCAGTAATCACATTTCTGATGATGACTTCAATTTTGAATATATCAACAACCTTACATAATTGTTCTCTTTCATTAAGCTTCTCTACAAAATGAGTTGGTATATTTTTAGAATTCAAATAATCAAAGATGATATGAGTGATTTCATTATTCATAATCCCTTTTTCATGTACGGTCGATTTTTTTAGACCATTAAATGCTGTGGCATCATCTTTATAATAGATAATCACAAAATCATTAGAATTGGTCTTGTAGACGATTTTAGCTTTTCCTTCATAAATCATTTCTTGCTTGATTATTTCCATTTTTATATTCCCCTTTTGACTGCTTCAACAGCGCATTTAAATATATTTTCCTGTTTATTTCCAGGTATGTTTTTATATAGGTTATCGCCATAGCGTTCTGAATGGGCCATTTTTCCTAGAATTCTACCATTAGGACTTATGATGCCTTCAATTGCCATCATGGAACCATTTGGATTAAAATTGCCATCCATTGTTGCATTTCCATTTAAATCTACATACTGAGTTACAATTTGATTTTTTCGAATCATTTCATTCAATGTATCTTCATTTGCATAAAATCTACCCTCTCCATGAGAAACTGGAACAACATGGATTTGGTTTAATTCGATTTGATTATACCAAGGTGAATGATTGCTAACGACCTTTGTTCTAACCATCTTTGAAACATGACGATTGATTGTATTGAGTGTTAATGTTGGGCTGTTTTCATGAACATCACCAAGCTTCCCAAACGGAAGTAAGCCTGATTTGATAAGTGCCTGAAATCCATTACAAATACCTAAAATCAGTCCGTTTCTTGCTTGAAGCTTTTCAATCGAAGCCTTTACTTTTTGATTGAGTAATACAGCAGCAATAAATTTACCAGACCCATCAGGTTCATCTCCTGCACTAAATCCTCCAGGAATCATAAAGATATCTGATTGGTCTATTGCATTGGAGAGTTCATTGATGGACTCGTTAATCGCATGTTGATCTTGATTTCTAAACAATGTGATTTCTACGGCTGCCCCAGCATCGATAAAGGCCTTTTGAGAATCAAGTTCACAATTGGTTCCTGGAAAAACAGCTATGCAGACCTTTGGCCTTGTTGGCATCTCTTCTTTTTGAAGAGGTGATGTTTCATTTTTATTTGGAATGGTATAGCATGTTGAGTCATAATCAACACTTGTCGGAAATAAATGCTCAAATAGATTTTTATGAATCTCATAGGCTTCTTTTAATTCATATGAGCGATGCTGGTAGACCAACATTGGACTCTCAATGATTTCTCCTATGTATCTAAAATGATTTTGATTGATAGGAATACGAGATTCAATAATAAGTCCACCATAATTCATAGCTATGGCGTCAGATGCATCAATGTCATCATCTAGCTCAATACCTAAAAGATTTCCAAATGACATTTTAAGAACTGCTTCTAGCCAACCACCTTGTAGTAATGCCTTTGAGCTTATAATGTTTTTTTCATTCATATTGGATTGAATGAAATCATAATCTTTCATCATCAGGTTCGCTATCGGTAAATGGTGCTCGCATAAAGGATTATAAAGATAGATGTAATTACCTTGCTCTTTAAATTCTGGTGAAACAATTTTGGATGCCTGCGCAGTAGTCACTGCAAAGGCAACGAATGTAGGTGGAACGTGAAGCTCTTCAAAGGAACCACTCATGCTATCCTTACCACCAATGGATGGCAATTTAAAATCAATCTGCGCTTGAAGTGCTCCTAGAAGAGCTGCAAATACACTACCCCAAGCCTTTGAATCCGTTCCTAATCTCTTAAAATATTCTTGAAATGAAAATCGAATATTTCTAAAATTTCCATTAACTGCAACTATTTTTGAAATAGCTTCTACAACTGCTAGATAAGCTCCGTGATAGGGAGACCAAGAGGTTAACTCAGGATTAAATCCAAAGGTTAGCACACTTGCTGTATCTGTTTTTCTATGATAAATTGGAAGCTTTTGAACTGAAGCATCCACTTCAGTTTGACCTGTTTTTCCACCAAATGGCATTAAAACAGTCGTAGATCCAATCGTAGAATCAAAGTATTCAATCATTCCCTTTTGAGATGAGGTGTGAATAGATTGTAGTGCCTTGATGATTGCCTCATCAAATGTATTTGTCTTAAACAATAGATCATCATATTTTCTAGCTGGCTTTTCAATATAGGCTTCAGCATTTTGTCTAACACCGTTGCTTGCTAGAAAATCTCTTTCAATATTTAATACTTCAACACCATCTTTAAGCATAATAAGTTTATTATTATCTGTAACGGTTCCAACATGATTCCAAGTTAAATTTTCTTTTTCTATATATTTTGAAAGTTGATTTAAATCCTTTGGATCGATAACGATTGCCATACGTTCTTGACTTTCAGAGATTGCAATTTCAGTTGCATTTAATCCAAAGTATTTCAAGGGAACTTGATCTAGATTAATGGTGATACCATCAGCGAGTTCACCAATAGCAACAGCAACTCCACCTGCTCCAAAATCATTCGCCTTCTTAATTATTAGTGTTACTTCTTTATTCAAAAATAAGCGTTGAAGCTTTCTTTCGATTAAAGCATTTCCTTTTTGAACTTCACTAGAAGCTTCAACAATGGATTTTTTATGATGAACCTTGCTTGACCCTGTTGCTCCACCAATTCCATCACGACCTGTTTTACCACCAATAAGAATGATATAATCGCCTGGTAAAGGCTTTTCACGCTGAATTGAATCTAGCTTGACAGCACCTACAACAGCGCCTAATTCAAGTCTTTTCGCTTCATAGCCTGGATGATAAATTTCTCTAACAAGTGTTGTAGCAAGCCCGATTTGATTGCCATAGGAACTAAACCCTTCAGTGGCTTTTTTGGTGATGACCGCTTGAGGAAGTTTTCCTTTTCTTGTCTCTTTGAGTGGTGCAAGCACATTCGCTGCACCAGTAACTCTTGCTGCTTGATAGACATAAGAACGTCCAGAGAGTGGATCTCTGATAGCACCACCTATGCAGGTGGATGCTCCACCAAAGGGTTCTATCTCTGTAGGGTGATTATGTGTCTCATTTTTAAACATTAAAAGATATGGTTCACCTTCAACATCTATTTTTACACTACATGCATTGACTTCATCAGAAATCTCGATATCATCAGCTAAACCATTTTTAATCATATACTTGCCGTAAAGCGTAGCAATGTCCATCAATGTGATTGGTTTATCCTTTTGATGTGTTATACTTCTCAGTTCTTTATAATTTTTGATTGATTCATGAATCCAAGGCATGGAATCAATATCTTCTACTTGAATTTCAGTAAGAATTGTCTCAAATGTTGTATGCCTACAATGATCAGACCAATAGGTATCTAGTGCATAAATTTCGGTTTCTGTAGGATTTCTTTTCAACCCTTTAAAATAAGTTTGAATAAATAATAGATCATCAAACTTCATTGCAAATCCCTTTGCATTGTAAAAGCTTTTTAATTCTTCAGATTCTAGATGAATAAAGTTTTTAAATGTTTGAACTGCATCTGCTTTATGATACTCAGGTAGTTCAGGTTTTTTCAATAAATCTTTTTTTGTCATCTCCACTTGATTAATCATATAATTCTCAAGGAGCTGATAAGACTCAATATCAATTGGTTCAAATGTTAATAATTCAGAGCATTGAATAATGATTTCTGGAAATCCGAGTAAACCGATGCATTGCATCGCTTGGTCTGCTCTTTGATCATACTGACCCGGTAAATATGTATAGCATAAATGCTGAATCTGATCTAAATCCATTGATTCAAAAATAGCATCAGTTGCTTTTTCAGCTAGTACATTCCACTTCATCAGCTGATATGCATTTTCATCGGTATTAAAGATTTCATAAATAACGAAGCTTCTTAGTCCATTAAGACTTATACCAATATCTTCTTTAATCGATTGCTGAAGCAGTTTTTTTGCTATTTGAAATTGTGGTTTTTTTTCAACATATACTCTTTTTATCATAATCAATTCCCTCTATTCAACAAGCTTTGAAAGTATTTGCGATATGAATCGATATCTTCTATAGATGATGAAGTCACAGTAATATGTCCAACTTTTCGATTTGTTTTCATCTCTTTTTTTCCATATAAATGATAGTGTATTTCTGGCTTTTCCATCAATGCTTGTTTAGAAGTCTCGAAATCTTGTCCATAGATATTCACCATTAAGCTATTTGAGATGATGTCAGTTTCTTTCAGTGGTAATCCACATATAGCTCTAATATGCTGTTCAAATTGACTAACATTACATGCTTCAATGGTTAAATGTCCTGAATTATGAACTCGAGGGGCACACTCATTGATTAATATTTCATTATCCTTTGTGACAAAGAATTCAATTGTCAACGTTCCTGTCATTTGAATGGCTTCTACTAATCCTTTTCCTATCTCCTGAATCTTATTTGTCATTTCAAGATTTAATGTTGTTGGAATTGAAGACTCGATTAATCGCTGTGATTGATGCACATTATCGATAATTGGAAACATCTTGATTTCACCTTGAGTTGATCTGGTAACAATCAAGGAAACTTCCTTCTGAATTGGGATGAATGCTTCTAATATGGATGGTCCCATGACCTCGGTCGAGTCAGCATTACTTGTAATAAACTGCTGCCCTTTCCCATCATAGCCACCGTGTCTTGTTTTTAGTAATGCAGGTACTCCTATATTTTTTAATGCATTTTTTAAATCCTCTTGATTGCTAACTGTTTGATATCTAACCGTTTTAAAACCTGAATCATTAATAATTGTCTTTTCAGTTAGACGGTCTTGAGTAAATAGTAAAGGAAAATTTCCTTGAGGTACTTTATCAATAATTTCAAATAAAGCAGTTCCTGAAACATTTTCAAATTCATATGTAATAACATCACATAAATCATATAGTTTTTTGAGTGCCTCTTGATCATCAAATTGAGCAAGAATGTGTTGATCAGCAACTTGACAGGTTGGACAAGATACTTTAGGGTCCAAAACAATTATTTGATATCCCATTTGTCTAGCTGACATAGCAAGCATTCTACCCAATTGTCCGCCACCTATGATGCCAATTGTTGCTGGAGGTAAAATTATATTAGAGGACATCCTGTAGCACCTTTTCTGTTTGTTTTTGTCTAAAATCACTTAATTTTTCTCTAAGGATTTCATCATTCAATGCAAGAATTTGGCAGGCTAATAATGCAGCATTCTTTGCACCTGCGACACCTATCGCAAGAGTTCCAACTGGAATACCAAAAGGCATTTGAGCAATAGATAGCAATGAATCAATACCGTTAAGCTCTTTACTTTGGATAGGTACACCTAAAACAGGTAATATTGTTTTGGATGCAACCATCCCTGGAAGGTGTGCTGCTCCACCTGCACCTGCAATAATAACTTCGATACCTTGATTTGCTGCACCCTCTGCAAATTCAAACATTACGTCTGGAGTACGATGTGCAGACACTATTTTTGTCACATAGGATATATCGAATGAGTCTAAAATAGTTTCTGCTTCCTTCATTGTCGAATAATCTGATTTACTACCCATAATAATTGCAATTTTTGGTATCATATCTTAAAACCTCCGTTTAAAAAATAAAAAAGCACGAACAAAAGAAGCTCGCACTTTAAAGTACAAAAAACTTCTCTCATAGTCTGTATATTTACGGTATACAGGTAGAAACTTTGGGACCATATCTCCCCGATTATATAAGAAAAAATTGTGATATTTCATCGATTCAGTTGTAGAATACAAAACCATTATAGAATAGCTTCTCTTAAATTACAAGGTTTCTTTGTAATGTTTAATGTAAAAACGTTCACGCTGTTCTTAATCATGTAATAAACTTTAAACTCCCATCTTTATTGAATGGGGGTTCTTGGCTTTTATCTTTAGTCTATCTAATAAATTTATCTTGAAGTTTAATAAACTCAATCATGTTTTTCTTATATATCTTTGAAACACTTGATTTCATCTCATACATTTGTGCATCTGCATTTTGTATAAGGCTAAAAATATTGCTATCACCTATACTATCGTAAGCGAGTCCGACAGATACACTAATTGTCTTCTCAATTTCTTCATGCTCGCACTCAAGCAATAATTCATTCATTTTCTGATTCAATACCTCTAAATTTTCATCATAAGTAATGATTAGAAACTCATCTCCACCAATTCTTGCGATTTCTTTTCTAGGTGTGTCTGCAAAGACTTTCTTTAGCTTTGCAGAAAGTATTTTTAATAAGTAATCCCCACGCTCATGTCCTAAATAGTCATTATTAATTTTTAAACCGTTTAGATCTAGTGAGAAAACGCCGATATTTTTTGTGTCTTTAATATCGTAGAGCTTGTGCTCTATGTAATTACGATTGTTAAGTCCAGTCATCGTATCATAATTGCTTAAATGGTTTAATTCTCTGAGTAAATTATAGACTTGAGTCTCATCATATAGTAATATCATATAGCCTGATTCATTCATGCCCTTTAGCTTAAATTCTTTTTCTCTTAAATGATAATGATCTTTTTCGATGCTTGATTCTTCTTCCATGTTGTATTCACTATATAATGTTACTCTGTCTGATATCATTGCTGCAACAACATCAAAAGGTTTACTAATTACATCTTCAGCCTTTAAATCATATTTTTTGAGCAGAAGTGAACTTATCTCGATAATTCTTCTATTTGCATCGGTTAATACATACATCTCTCTCATATTGGCTAAGATTTCACTTCTTCCAGAAGCTCTTATGTTGAATACCATATCTTTTCTATAGATAACATCATATAAAATAAATGCCACAAATACTAAGGATATATAAGTTAGATTAACATTGATGGTGACAAAGAATATCTGCAATACATTAAAGATTAATACAACAAGAACACTGATTGCCATCATTCTTGTTACTTCTTTATACTGTCTAATTCCTTTTTGCTTAGCTAGAAAAATAAATAAAAGAGCTATAGCAATCAATGCGACTGCATAACTAATAATCAAATGATAGACAAATAATGGTCCAAAATTCGAAGTATATAAATCGTTGAATGTATTTAATTCAGAATAGCTAAGTTTTAGAAACCATAAGGTTTGTGAGTTTGTTAGTGCTAAAAACAAGTCAATTAAAATCAATAGTCCAAGAATTAATTGAAATGATTTGGGAAGTTTTTTCTCTACATATTGATAAATAGTACATAACATCAGTGATGCAAACAGCAGTCTTAGTGGGTAGCCTAACATCCCTGAATAATATATTAAAAAAGTGTTTGTTGACAACCGTTCAATAACAATAAGTAAGGTCCAGAAAAATGTCGAGTAGATTAAAAACTTTAGACAGGTGTATTTACTGTCTGCTCGATTACGAAACATATTAATAACAGGAATAACGGATAAAAATAATATTAAAATCAATATGAGCTCAAGTATTGTTTGCATTTTATCTCCTCGTGTTTAAGCATATGTATCATATGTATTTTAACATATAGAAGAATTAGAGAAGAATTACTTAATATAATCTTAATAAACGACTTGATTTTTTCCTAGTTTTTTAGCAGCATACATTAAATCATCTACACGCTTAATCGAATTATCTATGGATTCATTTTCGATATATTCAACCACACCCATACTTACTGTAACCTTGCCAACCTTAGGCATATTTAGATTACCTATCATCTCATGGATTCTATTCGCTACTTTAATTGCTCCATCCATTTTAGTATTTGGTAACACTAAGAAAAATTCTTCACCACCAAATCTAAAAATTTGATCTTTATGTCTTTTATCATCATTGATGAGTTCTGTAATGATTTTTAGAACATCGTCACCTACTAGATGACCATAGGTATCATTGATATACTTAAAATTATCTATATCAAACATAACTAAGGAAAACGGAGTTTTCTTATTATTGCATAACTCAATTAATTCTTCAACCTTTACATAGAATGTTCTACGATTATATATTTCAGTTAAAGCATCCTTTTCTGATAAATCTCTTAATCTTTGCTCAACTCTCTTAGATTCAGATATATCAAACACAATGCCTTGAATGATTTGAGTCTTTCCTAAAGAATCTCTTTTGGTAACTGTTCCACGATCATAATACCAAATATAATGTCCATCCTTATGTTGAATTCGGTATTCAACCTCATAGGCACCGGTCTTTCCCATCAAATGATTTCTCATATTATCCATGACTCCTTCATAGTCATTTGGATGCAGTTTTTCAGTGAAAAATTGAAATCCAACTTCTCCAATAACTTTGGGATCATATCCAAGTTGAGTTACCTTTTTCTCATTAAATATAACTTTATTTTCGTCATAAAACCATTTCCATTGCCCTAAATTCCCTGCCCAAGGAAACTGGACAAGAAATTCTTCATTGTTATACTTAATTTCTTCTTCTAATTGCATTTTTAGCTCTTTAATTTCTTGAATTAATTCAGCTTTTGTTAGCTTTTGATAATCTTTAGACACTTTATCCCCTTCTTTTCATTTGATATCGTTCAGCAAGATTTTCATATCTTTGATAAAAGTCCTCATCAATCGTTTGATATTCGGGATGACTTTCATAAAATTGTACTACCTTTTTTGCTATATCCCTATATTCAGTTTTTGATAGGTAATTTGGAGCAACCTCTTTAATCTTACTATTATCAAAAATAGCACTCCCCATCATATCACCTAGTAATGCACCTCTATATTCAGGAAATACTTCAACAATTTCTTTTGAAGGAACAAATACTTTTTCTGACTTAACACCGATAGCCTCTTCAAGCATGCTGTGAATTTCTAGCCAATTATAGCTCTTCTCAGAGGTTAAGTGATAGACTTCACCATAGGTTTTTGGATTACCTAGAATATCTAAGAATGCATGAGCAAAATCTTTGTTATAAGTTAGTGTCCAAAGTGATTGACCTTGATCTGCAATAATAACTGGTTTATTTTGTTTCATACGATGAATGAGTGTATATGGGTGAGGCCAACTGTTTAATTGTGAGACAACAGATTGCTCATTATATGTATGAGATGGTCGAATAATCGTTACATGAAGTTGATCATCTTTTAAGTCTAGCAAATATTCTTCACATCTTTGTTTGTTTTTACTATATTCCCAAAATGGATTGTCAAGAGGAACTTCTTTTTCTGTTATCGGCAATTTAGGTATTGGCTTTTGGTAAGCTGATGCGCTACTAATAAATACATACTGGTCGGTATGCCCCTTGAACAGTTTGTAATCTCTTTCTACATGTTCTGGAACAAAAGCAATCCATTCGACAACTGCATCAAAATGACGATTGACTAATGCCTTTTGAACAGCATTCAAATCATAAATATCACAATGAATGCGTTCGATTTTTTCAGATAACCCATCTTTTCTTTGACCACGATTCATAAGTGTCAAATCAATTCCTTTTTGGATAGCTAACTCGCTAACCGCAGTACTAATTAAACCTGTTCCACCGATAAATAAAACTTTCATCATTGAACCTCCATGTAATGTATTTTCATAAACTCATTATATCGCATTATATTGGTTTTATATAATAAGGTTTATAAGCCTTCATATATCAAACGTCGTATTCAATAATATATTTGTATTTATCGTGCCAAAAAAGTTATAATGAATACATAACTTACCAGCTATAATATAATTTAAACTCAATATGAGGATAGGAGAAAAATATGCCAATTATTACGAATGTAAGAACGATTCTAACTGCACCTGAGGGAATCAATTTGATTGTTGTAAAAGTTGAAACGGATCAAGAGGGATTATATGGTCTAGGATGTGCTACATTTGCATATAGAGAACTTGCTGTCAAATCCGTAGTTGATGACTATTTAAAGCCATTATTAGTTGGAAGAGACACAAATAAAATTGAAGATCTATGGCATTTAATGCATCATAATGCTTATTGGAGAAATGATGCAATATCCAATAATGCAATTTCTGGTGTTGATATGGCATTATGGGATATCAAGGGTAAAATTGCTAACCTACCTGTTTATGAACTACTAGGTGGTAAATCCAGAGAAGGCGTTCCTTACTATCGACATGTTAATGGAAAAACTTTATCGGAGATCGTTGATAAAATTGAAGTTTACAAAAAACAAAATGTCAAGCACATTAGAATTCAATGGGGACTATATGGTGGTATTGCAAAGGATCTAAACACACCAAAAAATTCTGAACCTGGTATTTACTCCAATCCTACACAATATATATTAGATACATTAAGAATGTTTGAATATGTCAGAAAAGAATGTGGTGATGAAATCGAATTGATTCATGATATTCATGAACGTTTATCACCTAAAGATGCTATTTATTTGGCGAAGCAATTAGAAAAGTATCGTCTATTTTATCTAGAAGATCCATTTTCACCTGAGCAAGCAGATTATATTGCAAACATTAAGTCACAATGTACAACACCAATAGCAATCGGAGAGCTCTTTAATAATCCGAAGGAATGGGAATATTTAATTAAAAATAGATTGATAGACTTTATTAGAGTGCATATCAGTCAAATAGGTGGATTTACTCCTGCAAAAAAACTAGCAATATTTGCTGAACAATTTGGAGTTCAAACAGCATGGCATGGACCTGGTGATGTTTCACCTGTTGGCCATGCAGCAAACGTTCACTTAAGCCTAAATTCTCATAATCTAGGTATCCTAGAATGGTGTGGCTTCTCTGATTTAATGTATAAGGTATTCCCAGGAATGCCATATGAGGAAAATGGATATCTTTATGTCAGTAATAAGCCAGGCTTTGGAATTGATATTGATGAGGAATTAGCAAAGAAATATCCTCATCAGACAAATGTTACCAAGTGGACTCAAACTAGACTACCTGATGGCACTTTAGTCACACCTTAAGGAGGATAAGCAATGAAAAAAGCTTTTATAACTGGTGCGAGTAGAGGAATTGGCAAAGGAATAGCTCAAAGACTTGCTAAGGCTGGATATGATATCGCATTTACCTATCACTCTGAGAAAGATGAAGCAGAGTCCCTATGTAATGAAATTACTAAAATGGGGCAAAGATGCTTCTTCTATCAAGCTAATCTTGAGGAGTCCACTGTGCCTGAACAAGTAACTCAAAAGGCAATAGAAGATTTAGGGGGAATTGATTGTTTAATATGTAATGCGGGAAAGGCTAAATTCACTAGCATTCGTACATTGGATGCCGAATTAATCGATTTTCAATATGGTTTAATCTATCGTAATTATTTACTTTGTACAAAAACTGCAGCCAATCATATGATCGATAACCATGTGCAAGGAAAGATAATCTATATTACTTCAACTAGAGGATTTAGAGCATATGCAAATGATGTAGTCTATGGATCATTAAAAGCAGCCTTAATTCGAGCTGTTGAATCCCTTGCTATAGAGTTATCAAAATATAATATTACTGTCAATGCGGTTGCACCTGGTGCAACTGCTGTAAGAGATAATTATACACCTGAAGAGTTAAGTAGTGGACATACCAGCACCCTTATTCCATTAAAGAGAAAGGGTAAACCTGATGATGTCGCAAGTTTAGTTGAATATCTTCTATCTGATGAAGCAGGCTATATAACTGGTGAAACAATCAAGGTGGATGGAGGACTTATTTTATATGGTCCTAATGAAGATCCAAATGGAGGTTTATTTTAATGAATGTTAAGATTCTAGCAACTGGCTTAAAATTTCCTGAAGGTCCTGTTGTAACAAATATAGGAAATATCTATTTTGTTGAATTACTTGGTGGTTCAATTACTGAGTATCATAGAGATACTGAAAAGGTAACAAGATTTGATGTTGGTGGGGCACCAAATGGAATGATGGTGAAAGATGATCGAACATTACTTTTTTGTGACTCAAAAAAGCACGCTATACGCTCTCTTGATGTAAAAACTGGTCTTACAAAAACACTTGCTGACCAAATCAACGGAGTTCCTTTTAGAGCACCAAATGACATCATTTCTGATAGTGATGGAAATATTTTATTTACCTGTCCAGGTGGCTCTCAAAAAGAGGGAATTGGATATATGTGTGCAATAAATACTAAAAATGAAGTGTCAGTTATTGCAGAAAATATGTATTTTCCAAATGGTTTATTACTTATTAATGATGAGAAAAACATTATCATTAACGAGACATGGCAGCATAGACTATTAATTGGCGATTGGAATAAGAAAACATTAAAGATAGATAATATTAGACCTTTTTATGAAATCGGTGGTATTGCTGAACCTGATGGACTTACTCTATCTAAGGACAATTTGATTTTCGCAGCTGTTTATGGAACTGGCATGATTTGGGTTTTTGATCTCAAAGGAAACTTGGTTAATCAAATTAAACTACCTGGAAATAATCCAACAAACCTATGCTTTGATCCGAAGGGTGAACTTGGGTTACTAGTAACAGAAGCTGAAAAAGGAATGTTATTGTCTATTAAATAAAAAAAATAAAAGGAAAAGATTGCACATGAAAACTACTAGCACTATTCATATTACAAATAAATACCAAAGCAGAGAACAAGACTTTCGTAATGGAGCTATTGTCTACCAGGTGTTAGTCGACCGTTTTGTTCAAAGTGTGAACCTAGAAGGAAAAAAAGATTTATACACTTATCCTAAGGTTTTAAAGTCCTGGAATGATATGCCTATGCCTGGACATTTTATGAATGATGTCAAATATTGGAGTCATGAACTTGAATATTTTGGTGGAGATCTCAAAAGCTTAGCTACAAAACTCGATTATCTAAAAACCTTAAATATTGATGTCTTATATTTAAACCCAATTTTTGAATCCTTATCGAATCATAAATATGATGCTACTGATTATTTAAAGATATCTACTGAGTATGGTACATTTGAGGATCTAGAGAGTTTATCGAATGAGCTTCATCAAATGAATATGAAGATTATTCTTGATGGTGTATTTAACCATATGGGAGTTGGCTCAACACTCTTTCAAGACGCCTTAAATCCAAATAGTCATTATCGTGATTGGTTCTACTTTGGAGATCAATATCCAAAGGGTGTTAGACTATGGGCGGATGTTAATAGCTTACCCGAGCTTAACCTTGAAAATCCAGCTGTAAAGGACTTCTTATATAAAAAGGAAGACTCTGTTATCCGCTCTTATTTAAAGGCTGGTGTAGATGGATGGAGACTCGATGTTGCATTTGACCTTGGCTATCAAGTCTTAAGAGAGTTAACTGATTATGCACATCTAGAAAAAGAAGGTTCACTTATTGTTGGTGAAACTTGGAACTACCCTAAAGAGTGGTTAGGTGTTATGGATGGTGTTATGAATTTCACTCTACGAGAAATAATTTTTAACTCTATAAAAGGTGATTTTTCTCCAAAGCGAACAAACCATCTATTAAATTATATGGTTAGTGATTCTGGAATTGATGGACTACTCAAATCTTGGAATGTTTTAGATAATCACGATACAGATCGTATCAATCATAGACTACCCTCCTTTGAAGACCAAATGCTAGCACAGGTTATGCAATTTACTTTTCCAGGTTCACCAAATCTATATTATGGAACTGAGCTTGGCATGGAAGGTGGAAATGATCCTTTAAATAGAGCACCAATGAGATGGGATTTAAATAACGAGGATAATAAGATATTGAAATGGACCAAGTCATTGATTGACCTGCATCAAAATGAACGTGCTATAAAAGTTGGTGATTATCTAGCTATTGAATCTGAAGGCTTAATTGCATTTGAAAGATATACAGATCAAGTATCTGACACAATATTAGTTTTCATTAATCCTACCAATGAAGATGTAAGTGACATAGTTTTAGTTCCAGATTCAAGTTTAATGAATTACTCTAAATTTAAAACGATATTAGGAGAGCATGTTAAGGTAGAAATGCTAGCAGGACTCCTTAAGATTCGTCTACCAAAAAAATCATTTACGATATTAAAGCCTTTAACTGAAGCAAAAGAAAGCTATACACCATATAAAAGAGTTTAAATAGTTCAAAATAAAAAAATCACCGAAAGTGATTTTTTTTATGTGCCATAATCTTTGGTAAAGTTCTTATATGCTTATTGCTGGATTTTTTTCAATATCTTTTAAAAGCTTTATTGAATAAAGTGCTGCAAAAATACCGAATATTATTGTAATAATTATTGTATAAATATCATATCGATGATTTACTGTTCCTAAATAAAACATCACTTGGCCAAAGAAATTAAAGGTTGCATGTAATAGCATCGTTAACCAGAGGTTACCAGTTCTTAGAAACATAATAGCCCATAGCATACCAACAAGGAATGAATACATAATTTGAAGCATGGTATCACCTAGAGATAGTCCATAAAAGATATTGACACTGTGTGATAATCCAAAAATAACAGAGGATATTACAATTGATAATAAAACCTTGTTTGGATGATTCTTAAACTTCTTTAATAATAAGATGAGTAAAATACCTCTAAATACTATTTCTTCAAAAAACCCAACACTGAAGCACTCAATTAAATATAAATAGACTTGATAGATTGGTTCTGTTAGTATAGCTCTTCCATCAAGGAATGCGATGATTGGGAAATTATTTACAGAAACAATGAAAGCAGGAATCATGATTAAAAGAGATTTCCATACGTTTTTAAATTTCAGTATTTTTTGTTCACCAAACCCAATTAAAATAATAATCAAGATCAATCCGCCAAGTGTTCTTAGTATCGAATTGGTAATCATCGTTTGAGTTTTAGTGTTTTCAAACAATTGAAAATCAACAAATGTAAAAATAACCATCAAAATGATGAGTGATAGAATCATGATTTTATGATATGTTTGAATATTAATCTTCTTTTTTTCCATAACACTCTTTCAAGAAAAAGATGTTAATACTCTTTTGCTGAGATTAACATCAATTTATATCTAATGATTGACTGCCTTATTGGCTTTCAAATGCTTATATACTAGATAACAACCTAATACAATCATTAAAAAGCTCATGAATTGTGAAGGTGTAGGATATACATTATATTGAGTTGTAAATAGAGGGATAATAACACCACGTTCATCTCCACGGATAAACTCATTTAAAAATCTCCAAACACCATACCCAACTAGATACGTTTCAACTTCTTTATTCTTAAAGAATTTCACATTTTTTAGAACAAAGAATAAAATAAATAAGAAGGAAGCTTCAAATAATTGTGTTGGATAAACAGATTGATCCGGATAGAGATCATGTGCATGACCGTATGGGAATATAACTCCTAAATAGGATTCAGTTGGAATACCAAAGCAACAGCCTGCAAAGAAACATCCAATACGACCAAATGCATGTGCTAGAACAACTCCAGTAATGACTGTATTCGCAATCTTTTTCATGTCCTTGTTGTCATCTTTATAGTAATACTTCATGAGAACAATGAATGCAGCAAAACCACCAATTAAAGCTCCTAGAAAGTTAATCGAACCAAATTCTAATTCTCCTTCTTTTATGGAGTGGAAGATTCCATCCAATAAAAATGAGAAAACAAGTGCAAATACTAAGCTAATCGCAATTAATATAAGTAATCGATTGGTTTGTTTTTTTGAATAACCATCTTGTTTTTCAAATCGATTACTAACGTAAAGAATCATAAAGAATATACCAATTAAGATCATTAAATCATACATTGGGATTGTATAACCAAAAATCTGAGGCAGTAAAAACGGATACATATCATCAACTCCTTAGTGTTATTATTTTATCATATAAAGGATGTCTTGTTTTTATAATTACTGAAACTTTTTTCCACTTTAATGCATAGAAAATAATGTTTATAAATAAAAAGACTAATCTATAGCAAAAATGCTGTTGACTAGTCTTTTTTAATAGTATTTAATTATTTAGTGATTAGACACCTTGTTGAAGCATAGCTAGATAAACCTTCATAAATCCGGCAATATTCGCTCCTGTAATTAAATCATCAGGCTTTCCGGTATAAGTTAATGAAGCCTCATGAGCACGCTTAAAGATTTTCTTCATAATTTCATGAAGTTTCTTATCTACTTCTTCAAAGCTCCAGTTTTGGAATGTAGCATTTTGAGTCATTTCTAAACCTGAAACAGCAACCCCACCAGCATTTGATGCTTTACCTGGACCAAATAGAACGTTATGTTCTCTAAAATATCTAGTCGCTTCAATCGTTGTTGGCATGTTAGCACCTTCAGCGACTAAATAGCAACCGTTGGCAACTAAAGCTTTAGCTGAATCTAAATAGATTTCATTTTGAGTTGCACAAGGTAATGCGATATCACATGGAATTTGCCAGATATCAACAGGATTTGGGCTAAAAATAGCTTCTGGATGATATGTTTTGTATTTATCCATGACAACTGTATTTACTTTAGAAAGATTTTTGATCAGTTCGATATCAATACCATTTTCATCATGAATGACACCAGAAATATCACTAATAGCAACAACCTTAGCTCCAAGTTCAATTGCTTTTTCTGCAGCCATGGATCCAACCTTACCTGCTCCACTAATAATGATTTTCTTATTCTTAAAGTCTGTTTTTTTAAATTCTCTTAGCATTTCTTCAACAAAGTAACATAAACCATATCCAGTAGCTTCTGCTCTCCCTAGAGATCCCCCAGATTCAATACCCTTTGAAGTAAATGTACCACTAAATTCGTTTTCAATACGCTTATACATGCCATAGAGGTAACCTATCTCTCTAGCACCTACACCTAAATCCCCAGCAGGTACGTCCATTCTTGGCCCGATATGTCTATACAGTTCAAGAATATAATTTTGGCAGAAACGCATAATTTCATTATCGCTCTTTCCTTCTGGATCAAAATCAGAACCACCCTTAGCTCCACCCATTGGAAGGCAAGTGAGTGAGTTTTTGAATGTTTGTTCAAAGGCTAAGAACTTCATAATGGACTCATTCACGGAATGATGGAAACGGATTCCACCTTTGTATGGTCCAATTGCAGAGTTAAATTGAACTCTCATCGCACGATTCACTTGAACTTTACCTGAATCATCTACCCATGAAACTCTAAACTTGATCATTCTTTCTGGTTCAAGAATACGCTCGATGATGGCATTCTTTTGGATTCTTGGATCTTGATCTACAAGCAAATCAATCGATTCTAAAAATTCTTCAACTGCTTGAAGAAATTCTGGTTGATCGCTATAGCGCTTAGACAGATCAGCATAAACATTGATAAGATATGTACTATTAAACAATTTGTATTTCCTCTCTTTCTTATTTAAATGCGAGCAATCTCGCTTGTGCACAGAATAAAAACAACGGTATGATACATTTAACCGCCTTAATTTAATTATTTTTTCTCGTTTTATAGGTTGTTTCAGAGTTTTTCGAGAAAGTTAACATGTCGATGATAATAGGGATATCATAATCGTTCTTCACCATATACTATTATACTATGAAAGCGCTTTATTTCAACCCAAAAGTTTATTAATTTGATTATTATTTTGTAGTTTGACCAAATTGTTCAGTTCAATTGATTTACACAAAAATTCTTAACACTAAGCAGGAAAAAACCATCAGTTGTTTCGTAATAAAAGAATGTCAATAAAAAAAATCGATATCTTATCGATTTTTTGTCTTTATAGAGGCATAGACTGCTAATCTTTTTTAATTTTTGAAAATAAATCATAAATTGATTTTACATCATTTGAAGATATCTTCTTTTTAGATTTAAAGTTTTGATTAAGTTCATCTTGTAATTGATTAGAATGAAGAACTGGAATATCTACTCTCTGCTTTCTAAACTCAGTATGCTTAGGAAAAACTATATAAAAAAACAAGGGATAATCTTTCTTTAGAACCTTATCAATAGATAATTTTAATGCCCGAGCAGTTTTTATCGGATTATTAAATGATTCTGAAACGCCTTTATGTTCAAAGGACCATTTTTCATCCTCTTTATTGCCTTTGATTTTTCCTTCATATTGATATTCTAGTACGGAATGTATACCTGATGTGTTGACAATTAAATGGTCTATCTTAGCTTGTCGGATTCCATCATGAAACAAAATATTGGTTATCACATAATAATCTTTTTTAGGATCGGATGCTCCAATCTCTCGATGAACCTCTGATTCATTACTCAATCTCTTTTTCTTAACAAGCACTAGAATTAAGATGAATAGAATGAATAAACCTATACCACCATAAATATATATTTCCATGATTATACCTCGCAGTTTTTCTTAATCATATCATAGATTCATTACATAACTCAATACTTATCAAAAGTTATTAGAAATTGAATTTGTGCTTCTTTCAAACGTGACATGATGATGACAATACGATATACTATTCATAAGGACTAAAGAAATCGCTAAAGGAGATTGTAATGAAATTTGATGCACATGGTGATATTCTCACCGATATCTATTTAGAAACACTTAAAGGAAATCAAAATGTCTTTAAAAATAAGCATTATGAGAACTATAAAAAAGGTGGAATTACACATAGTATTTTTGTGAACTGGACAGATCCCTATCAACAGACAAAAGTTGATTTTGATTCTATATCTGATGTTGCTATTAATGACTTGAAAAAATCTAGCGACATCGTAACAATCTGTCATTCCTATCAAGAGCTACTTCAAGCACGTCAAGAAGAAAAATTTGGTGTCATTTTAGGCATAGAGGGTATTAAATACTTAAGTCAACCAGAGGAAATAGTTACACTTTATCAAAAGGGTGTTCGTCATATAGGCTTAACCTGGAATGAAGAAAATGCTTATGCAACTGGACTTGATGGCTTAGAAAATGGCTTAAAAGAAGATGGGATAAGGCTATTAAAGCTTGTTCAAAAGCTTGGTATGATTATTGACCTTTCTCATGCTAGTCCAAAAACATTTAGTGATGTTTTCAAGCATACAACAGGACCTATAGTTGTTACACATGGTAATGCTAAGGCCTTATGTGATCACCGTAGGAATTATACAGATGAACAGCTTATACAGATAAAAGATAGAAATGGTGTTATTGGTGTATGTGCGGTTCCTTATTTCATTTCTAGTGAAAAAGAAGACCAAACTGTCGAGTTCTTAGCTAAACATATAGATTATATCGTCAAAAAAATAGGTATTGATCATGTTGGTATCGGTCTTGATGTCTTTTACTATCTTACACCTGGTAAAACATCTACTGGTGTAAAGGGGCTTGAAACATTAGCTCAAGCAAATCAACTATTCCTTGAACTTGAAAAGATGGGCTATAGTAAAGAGGATATAGCAAAGGTTGCTTATCAAAACTTTGATCGAGTATTAAAAACAGTTCTTAAATAATACAAAACATAAACCAGTCTAAGAGTAGACTGGTTTTTTATTTTCTAAATGATTTTTTGACTCGTTTAATATGAATCGAATCCTTATCTTCTCATATTTTTAATCTTCTTTTCAGCATACATGGCTTGGTCTGCATAACTAATCAATTCATCTGGAATTAATCCATCATTGGGATAAAACGCTGTTCCCAAGCTCATTCCCTGAAATGGAACATCCATCTGGAATTTATTTATTACATCTTCTTTAAAATGATCGATATTAAACTCAGAAGGGTTCTGTGTAATCAAGCAAACAAATTCATCTCCTGCAAAACGATAAACTTCTCCTTGATCACCAATGATGTTCCCAATTATTAAAGCAAACTCTTTGAGATAACAATCACCTTTTGTATGATCGTGTGCATCATTAATTGATTTAAGATCATCTATATCAATAAATACAACTAAGAAGGGTTGATTATTCTGAGTTAGTATATCCATTTTTCTATACAAGGAGTATCGATTGTTTATCCCTGTTAAAGAATCCTTATAAGCAATGCTTGTAATTTCCATTGATTCAGCGGCTAAAACTTCAACCTGTGTTGATAATTTTAGTTTGTCTTGTTCGATTGCAATTTTTGATTGAATTTCAATAAATAAAAAGAAAATAATTGTGTATATTAAAAGAGATAGAAAAATTGCAATATAAGCATGTATAAAAAATAGAGGTCGATAGAAGACAGGATCAGGTACAAATAGTATAAAATAGGAAAGTGCATACGATGCTATCAAGGCTGCGTTTAAGATCCACCAACCTTTATGAATCATTTTCACCATTTTCAAATAGGTAGGACGAATATACTTAAGAATAATTGGTAAAAAAACAAGATACGTTAAAACGCGTGCAATTGTATCTATATATGGGTTATTTTCACCGTAAAAAATATAGGAGGCTAGGAGCCCATTGATAATTCCAACATTGCCGATAACTTGAATAGATAAAAGAGAAAATATTAATTTCGCTCCTTTATGAACTGCAAAGAAAGAAAATAAAATGATAAAGGGTAGAACGAGGGATAGAAAATAAAAACGAGTATAAAAAGAAATCCCTAAATTAAGAATTATCCAAGCGTTGAGAAAAACAACTAAGGTTGCGCTCGATATAATAATGGTTATATTTTTTTTAATAGGCTGTTTGATAGGAATTAGTATTAAGAGAAAATACATAGCAATAGCTTGTGATAAAAAAAGTCTTAAAATTGTGCCGTCGTATAACATGAGTGCTCCTTTTGACTTTGATAGACTTAGCAAAATGATTAGCAAAGTCTATTCATTTTAAACCATCAATTTAATTTTTAATATAACTTATATATTTATATATTTTTAGTATGTGTAGGTTTTTTTATATTATATCACTATTTGCATGTTGAGTTTTTCATCTGTCAAGGATTTAATAAACTCTTAAGAAATAGAAATGAATAATTATTTTACCCACAGTAGTATAAATCAATTAAATTTTTATTGTATAAAAAAACATCAATAGATTTTTTTCATCTATTAATGTCTTATTATATCAATTTAAACTATTTTTGAGGGAAACACTTCTTTTTAACCTTACGACTCGCAAAAACAGAAACGGCTTCTTTATAGGTTTCTATAACTACGCTACCCTTGCAGGCGAATTCACCATCGGCATTCCAATCTACGTTAGAGCTTGTTTCAATTTCAAAGCGCTTAGATACTAAATGCAAATCTTCTCTTAACTTCTTTCCACCACGAATAAATGATGACAACAATCTAAATCTCCAGAAAGATTTCACTCTCTTAAAAAATCTGAGCTCAAATAATCCATCATTCAATTTTGACTGTGAGAAATTGTTTAAACGCATTCCACCGACTCTATTGGATGATAAACCTAATACCATTGCGCATTCAATAGAAACAACCTTATCGTTATCATATTTAACTCTTAATGGATATCTATAATCATTTGATAGGTCCTTTACTGCTGCTATCATATAAGCAATATAGCCATATTTTTTGATATGTCTTCTTGAGACATCATAGGAAACTCTTGTAAGTAAACCTGAGGATGCAGTGTATATAAAGTATTGATCATTTATTTTGTTAACATCCATCATAACTGGTTTTTCATTAAAGTATATTTTAAGCGATCTTTTAATGCTCTTATTAATGCCTAGAATCGCTGCAGTATCATTTGCAGTACCACTTGGTAAAATAGCTAAGGAAGGCTTCTTCTCAGCTTTCATGATTCCGTTAAGCACTTCGTTTAGCGTTCCATCCCCACCTGCAACTAAAAAAACATCATAGTTCGATGATTCCTTAAGTGCAACATTTTCAAGATCATGTGCTCTTTTTGATTCATAGATTTGAAGACTATGATTGGATTTAGAAAATATGCTTTCAATTTCGTGAAGATGAATTTTAAAGTTAGTTCTTCCGCTGACTGGATTATACAATAATAAGAATTTCATAAGTTACCTTTTCCCCATGTCGATATTTTATCATGAAATAGAAATAAAAAAAAGAGTTGCCTGATATTCAAGCAACTCTTTAAGATTATTATGCTATTCAGTGACAGTAATGGCTAATACAATCGATCCATCTGAGCCTACATTCCATAAATCACTAAGCACAAATGAGCTAAGGTTTGTTTCCCACCATGCTAAATCAGTAGGAACTGCTGTATTTGCCAAGTCTAAGACTTGACTATGTGTAGTAGCGTTTGTAAAGCTACCAAAGATTGTACTTTGATCTAGAACTTCAACTTGATCTCTATTATAACCAATCAATCCAGTTCTTGCTCCATTGAAGGTAACTTGAAAATATGCATCCATAAGATCAGAAGTACCAGGATATCTATTGTAGCCAACAAATGCACCACCGGAGTTACCTAAAACTGATGTACCTAATACAACAATACGTACGCCACTGAAATTAGAGTTAACGTTGTCTCTAACATACCCTACTACTGCTGATGCAGCAACGTCACTTGTGCCAGTGTTTGCAGAAGATACTGTAACTCCTGATATAAAGATGTCATCAGCAATCATAGGAGCACTGTCAACTCTTCCAACTAAACCACCGACATTCTTCTGTGCTGTATTTGTAACTGTAGTGTTGATAATTGCAACATTGAATACACTTGTGCTTCTTGAAACCAATCCTATTAATCCACCAACACCATTAGAATCATTTCCTTCAACACTGGAGTTCATAATAACGATATTTTCTATTATTGTATCTCCATTTTCTACTCTACCAATAAGTCCGCCTGCTCTTGCTGTTGTGAATACATCTAGATTATCGATATGTAAATTTTGGATGGTTGCACCATTTGCTCTAGCAAATATTCCACCATATCCATTTACCGCTTGAATGGATAGATTACTAATTTTAAAGTTTTGACCGTCAAATGCACCCTTAAATGCTGCTCCAGAATCTACCCAAGTATATGAAGTGAAATCTATATTATTCACTAACACATAAGAATATGTTGATTCGACAGTTGCCATATAATGGAATTGTTCTGCAGTTGAAATAGAGATATCTCCAACTGGATCAGCAAATGCTGAAACTAAATTGATATTTGCAGTTACTGGAGTGTTGAAATCATATGTAACTCCTGCAAGTTGCCATCCTGAGAAAACTACTTCAGCAAAGAAATGCGTTGGATCTTCAGTAGGTTCAGTAACTAATTCTCCGTAAAGAACAGTAACAGCGTTTTCTCCATCAAATGTAACTTGGTATTCCTTTGTTTCCCAAACTGCTACTAACTCGATATTAGATGTGATTTCAGTAGTGAAGCTAAATGGTGAACCGTTTAATGTCCATCCTGTAACTTCCTTCATTACACCTTCAATCATTTGATCAGGAACTATAGGTAATGTAGCAAGTTCTCCATAATTTACTTCTTGTGAAGGAACAGTAAGTCCTTCAACATTAGTAACAAATGATACTGTGCTTGCTGGTACGGTTTCATATTTACCATATAGTGTAACTGGTACAGTGATTACATAACCGCTTGGTAAAGCAGTCAATAATTCTGCATCAGTATACCATCCAACAAAATTATAACCAGCTACGAGTGGTGCACCATGGCTAAATACATTATCTTGTCTGATCTCAATTACTTCATTAGGAATATCGAAATTATAATCTAAGGTAACTTCAACCATTGGTTTACTATTTTCAACATATAATACCAATTCAAATACACCATTCGTACCAAATGACCATAAGTCATTATTTACAAATGTTGAAAGATTGGTTGTCCACCAAACTTGATTTTCAGGTACAAATGTGTTTGCTAAATCTTGAGTTTGTGCATTTTGTACTGCACCTGTAAATGAACCAAAGATAGTTGTTTGATCTAAATAAGATGATACATCGTTCACTCTAGCAATTAAACCAGCGTGTGTAACATCAGTTCCTATAAATGTGACTTCAACATAAGAATTGGTTACAATTGCTGTACCAGGAAGTCTTAAATAACCGATGAGTGCTCCACCCATTACAGAATTCACTGTTGAGTCTACAACAATAATTCTATTTGCATTGACAACAGATGTTACTGAGTCTCTAACGTATCCAACAAAAGCACTGGCACCTAAATCACCACCAGTTACAACTGTGTTAACGGTAACGTTTTTTATAAAAATGTCGCTTGCAACTAATAAACCACCATCAACTCGTCCAGCAAAACCACCTACATTTTTTTGTCCATTTGCTGTAACGGTAGAATCAATTATTGCTACATTTGATATTTCTGCTTTACGTGATATCAACCCAACGACTCCACCAACACCATTTGAATTCGCCCCATTTACAGAGGAGTTCATAATTAATATATTTTTAATTACCGCATCATTATTTTCAACTCTACCTACTAATATTCCAGCACGATCAATTGATGTTATAGAAGCATTTTCAATAATCAAATCTTGAATGGTACCTCCATTTAATCTAGGAAATATCCCACCATAATTATCACCTGATCTGTTAATGGTAATATTTGATAACGTATGACCATTACCATATATCTTTCCTCTAAATGATGCGTTATGTTCTGGAAAGACTAGACCTTCAAAATTTAGATTTGATATTATAGCAAAATTTGTATTAATAACTCCACTTGCATCAGGTGTTGTCAATGTTATAAACTGCTGTGCAGTTGATATCTCGACAACTGCTTCAAATGTTAATGCATGTGACCAAACGTTTGATTCACCATTCAGTGCTACTACAAAGTGAATATGTGTGTTAGCTCCAACATTTAAATCACTTATAGCTACCGTTGTTGAATCTACAGCTACGCTTGTTCCAAGCATAATAGCTGCTGCTGTTTCAGTTGCATTTGAACTGAGTAGATAGTATAGAGTTCCTTGTGGTTGTACAAAAGTCACTGTAATATCACTATTTGATTCTAAGTATCCAACTGTAGATGCTGTTGCTCCAGTAATCTCATTCGGTTGTCCTACTGCATAAACAGTAACTTCTTGTGTAACAACCTTAACATCCGTGATATCACTAACATTTATGAATGTGTAGGTAACTACATAGTCACCAGCTACTGCTGTATTTACAGGGTTATCAACAGCTAATGTATATTCTGTTGTTTCTACTAAAGCTCTTTGACTACCGAAATAATTATGAATAGTTGGTGTATCAGGAGTAAATGTTGCACCTTCTTCAATTGAGACAGTTGGTCTTATTCCTTCAACAGTACCTAACTTAATTTCTTCAACTGGTCTAGGTAGTGCTTCAATACGATTTGCTACGATATTAGTTACATACGCAGGAGCACGAAGTGCTGTTGTATTAGAGCTACCACTTCTAATGAAGAGGCTTTGTAAAGCCGTTGTACCAGTAAATGTTACTGGACCAGGGGTTATTGAAATCAGTTGTCCATCTTCATAATAGAAGACCTCTAATGTCTTATTTGCTAAATTAACTTCAGCACGTAATGTATACCATTGGTTAATATTAATATTTGTTTTAATTAATGCACCATTATCTGTTCTATAAAATAATGCTGCACCATCCAAGCCAAATGCTACAACTGGACTTGAGGATGAAGATTGAATATTTACTGGTGATCCATTAGATGATGTTGTTTGCATTAAATCAACTTCAAAAACAACAAGATCATATGCATGTACAACTGGTGCTTCGATTTGTAATTCAAGGTAAGCCTCAATCTTTAATGCTTTACTTCCGTTAGGAATTGCTATACCAGTGATCATATCTACAACTGTAAATACTGAATTACCAGTTTTACCTGATACAGGACCCCAAATTGTTGATTGCGTTAAAATATTACCATTTGCATAATTAAACGCTTCATTAATAATTGGTACTGTTTCTTCAATTGGAGGTAGTGCAATCACGGTTGCTGTAAAGACCTTTGTTCTATTTACAGAGCCTTTAGAAAGTGTTGCAGTTAGTGTAACACTTTGATTACCTTCTTCATGTGTAGGCTGTGTAATCACACCGTTTGCTGCGATATATTGTAACTTATCAATTGTCCATGATATAGATACACCTTGAGCTTGATATGTTGTAGGTAAAATCAATCTTGGTGAGGTATTGGTTAATGTAGAAATATCTCCTATATTTAACCAATCATATGTAGTATCTACAGCTTGTTGGTCTGTAGGTCCAGCTACATCCCATTTTGCATATAAAGTGATGTTTGCTGTAACCTTATCTGTAGTAAAATTCCAGGCATTGGTTAGACTGCTTTCCTTATACCAACCTACAAAAACATAACCTGTACGTGTTGGTGCAGTAGGTGCAGATATCAATGCATCACTTTCTACATCGGTAATAGCATCTACTGTATTACCGCCATTGGATTCAAATGTAACTGTATAGGTTGTAGTACCTCCACACGCTACAAGTACAAATCCAATAAATAAAATCGTCAATAAACTAAATATTTTTCTCATAAATCCTCCCTTATCCTAAATATTTATTACATGTAAACCCCTCTTGTGGAGCTACAACAAATAACAATTTGGCAGTTCTGGTTTGACCTTGATAAGTTAATATGACATCAACTACAACAGGCCAATTATCATTTAAGTTATTAAACTGACTTTTTGAAACTCCTTGCTGATCTCTTGACTCTATCCAACATTCAGTAGGTAATGTTACATTACCTGTGTTATCAATAATGTTAACATTTCTGGATTGATAAGATATTTGAACACCTTGATATGAAGTTGGTAAGCCTAAGCTACCAGCTTCTCTAATCACTGCACTTGTTTTATTTGCCATTCCAGATAAATCCTCTGCTTCCATTAATAAACGGAATGTGGTATCGACTACATCAGGATCTTCTGTTTCATCATTTTTGCATCCAACAAGAGCGAATGCAACTAGTAATATTGTTAATAAAAATAATATTTTTTTCATATACATCACTCCCAATCATAAATAGTCTTGGTATAGATCACATTTTGTGTATAGCTTCGATCTTCTACTACTCCATCATCAGCAAGTAAGTATCCATGGATATAACCTGAATCTGCTAGATAAAACGGCATTTGATTTAATGGTATACCTCTAATTACAGCATCTAATGTAAGTAGAGCTAATGTATCTGGTTGATCTAGACGACTGTAAAGCATAATTTCACTATCTACAAAGAATCCTCTATGAAATTTTTCTCTAACGATATTATTGCCAATAGTTCTTGCAACTTCTAAATAAGCTGTATTCTTCGTATAATCATATAATTCAACCATTGTCATTAATGCAAATGGATCGTCAATTGCTGTATCAATATTCAAGTTTGGCTTTGCGCCACCTAATTCACCAATATCACCTAAACCGTAAGTATAAACGATATCTCTAAAGTATGACCATAGCTTTACTCTATTCTCAGGATTAGGTGTTTGTAAAATGGTTCTAAGAATTGGCAGTAGGTAAGTTGTAGGCATTGGAACATAATCTAATCTCATATTGGATGGTCCAAAGTAACCAACTTCAGGAACTACATAACCATAGGTTACTGTACCATCGATAAACATCGGAATGATTTTATTTTGTCCGTTCACTCTGATATATGCATATTCAAGATATCCTTCAAGATAGGTTCTTGCCCATTCAACAAAATCAGTGACTCCATATTTATCAGCTGCTTCTAGTAGCATTAAAATATTGTCTACATAAACAGCTTGTGTGTTTTTCCAAGCTACATTGGATTCTCTTGCTATAGAACCGAAATCTCTAAATTGTCTTGCAACTCTATCACCACAGCCAGAGTTTGTATATGCAGGGTCTGCACATTCTAAAGGTGATCTAGTAATTGATGTTGATTTGTATTGATAAACTGTCATCCCAGTGATAGGATGTGATGCACGGTTGTATTGACTCATTAAATAGAATGCCCAATCTGCAGGTACCTGATCACCAGTAAAGTGTGATAAAGTATATGCTGCATACGCAAGGTCTGTAGCTGAGTTAACAAATGGTAATAAACCAGGTGAATCAGCAGGTATGATTGGCATTCCAAACTCATCAAACTGAATAACATGATCTGGAATCATTTGTCCAAAAACATTGCTATCATAAGCGGTTGAATAGGAACCATGTCGATTCATATCAGTTGATGACCAGTAAAAATGCGCTGTCCATAATTGTCTCATAAACTTTAGGGTTGCTTCTTCATTAACTTCCATCATTAATTCATAATATGGCATCA
Source organism: Tenericutes bacterium HGW-Tenericutes-2 (assembly GCA_002839095.1). GTDB lineage: Bacteria > Bacillota_I > Bacilli_A > Acholeplasmatales > Acholeplasmataceae > Peloplasma. Next base: position 138,210 of record PGXL01000001.1, read on the forward strand.
TATTTTTAAGTTCATGAGGTCCATTAGGACCTTCAAAGGATTGAACTTCCATGTTATCTAGGTTAATAGCTCGATGACCACCCCAGTGAAATAATCCATTCACATTTTGATAATCATTCATAAATTCAGACAATACTTCTACTGCTGAATTTTTGTACTTGCTTGAACCAGTAACCTCTGAAAGTGCAACCAACGTTCTAAAGAAATTTTGTTGATTTGCAAGATTTGCATAAGGCACTTGTGCTCTATTTGGAAACGTCCATCTTGCTGGTTCTCCAGTAAGTGTGTTAATTGCATCCGGTAATAGAGAAGTATTTGGGTTATACTCACCACCATATTTCAATACATTTTCTACATGTTGTATAACTGCATGAAGTCTTTCATAATCTGATTCAGTGTATACGATGCTATTGTTTGCAGCTTTTACATTTAAAGCAGGGGCAAACATAAGAATGAATACAATAATAAAGCTTAACATTATTTTTTTCATTTTAAGCACCCTTTCTTTCGACAATTACTCGATCTAAATATGCCCAACCTGCGCTGTGTCGAGGCATAGTAACCTTAAATACATTCGGTACAATAATCTCTCCATCATTTAATGCATTGACTCGATTACTAATGTGGAATGCACCAGAATGGAGTAATGTTTGATTTTGATCATTGACTAAATATGCAGCAACAACATTGGTTGAAGCATCCCATTCAAACTTAAATGTGTACCAATTGCCTTTTGTTATTGTTATATTGGTTGCAATGGTATCACCACCATCGCCTGAACCTGAATAATAGAAAAATGGTCCACCAACTTTAACTGAGACTTTTAAATCCTGACCAATAGATACCCCAATCGTATTGACTGCACCAGTTGCTACACCTATAGATACTGAATTACTTGTAACATCTGTAGGTATCATAATATTTGCATAAGCAACACCTTTACGATCAATATCTAAATTAAACTTAGTTGTAAAGATGAATGTTGGTGTAGGAGCAGATTGAGGAAAAGCCGGTGCTCTTAAGCCATCTGAATACATTTTTACGTATCTATTTCCACCAGTTTCTTCAGCAATCAGTGTTCTAACACCATCAACTGCATACTCTTGATTTCTATATAATAACCAGTTTCTTGGATTGGATCCAACGCGTTCTGTATCAAAAGTTTCATTGATCAAAAACTCTTCAGGTGTTGCAGAAATATGATCCAAATCTGAAGAAGGAATATAACATCCTTCAGCTAAAGGAGTATCTTTGCAAATATAATCCTCTTGAGCTAATGGTTCATTTGGTGTAACAGCCTCAGTACAAGCGCTGATAATGAGCGTGAAAATTAAAACTAGTATACTTACTATTTTTTTCATAAATAACCTCTTTTCTATCCCTTGATTGCTGAATCTGCATCATTACCAACAAAGTATTTCTGAGCTGAGAAGAATATGATAATGAGTAGTGAAACAGAGACAATCGATCTAGCATAAACATGGGCATATGTATTTGTTGAATCTAAACCTAGTGAAGGTAACACTAGAGATAATGGATAAGTTGATACAGCCCCTCTATAAATCAGTGGTCCTTGATAATCATTAAATGCAGAAATAAACATCAATAAAGCTACTGTCATTACAATCGGCTTTAGGATTGGCATTAACACATAAAATAAGACTTGAAATTTATTTGCTCCATCCATATAAGCTGCTTCATCTAAATCTCTTGGTATCGTTCTAAAAAACTGAATGAACATAAAGATAGAAAATGAATTGATTGCAAACATCGATCCAGCCCATAATGGTAAATATGGCATAAATGGTGCTGTAGATCCTTCCCATAGTGGGGCTAGCCCAGGACTTGTCCAAAATGCATACATTGGAATTCTAAAGATGGTTGAAGGCATAAGTAATGTTCCAATCACCAAAGCAAATACTATCTTCTTTCCCTTGAAATGCATTCTAGTAATTACATAAGCTGAGATTAAGCAGGAAAATGTTCCAAATAATACTTCAGGAATTGTAAATTGTAGGGTGTTCCATAAGGCTCTAAGTAGAGAATACCCTTGAACACTACCCCATCCAGGAGCTGTAAGAGACTCCTTCCATCCAATCAATGTAAACTCTCTTGGTATAAATCCAAAGGAGAAGGTGGAGCTTGCATCAAATGATGCTCCAACAATCCAAAGCAATGGATATAACATTACAAGAGCTGCAATAATGATAATTGAATATTTTAATACTTCTATGGTTGTTTTTTTATAGCGATGCTTTTGAATTCTTGCTTGTGCTTGTGTCATATCATCGCCTCCTAATCCTGATAATGAACCCAATACTTAGAGGATCTAAATATTAGGATGGTAAATACCATAATGATTAAGAATAGAATCCATGACATTGCTGCACCAAGATTCAGGTTACCACCATCAAATGCTGTCTGATAGATCAAGAGATTTAATACTCTTGTAGAATTTGCAGGTCCACCTTGAGTAATGAGTGCTGGACCGTTGAAGACCTGAAAGGTTTCAACTAAGCGCATGACAGCATTGAATAAAATAATTGGGGTTATCATAGGTATCGTAATCGCGAAAAATTGTTTAAACTTATTTGCTCCATCAATAGTTGCTGCTTCATATAAGGATTCAGGAACATTTTTGAGTGCATTTAAGAAAATTAACATTGTTGAACCAAACTGCCATACACGTAGTGTGACTAAGCTAGTCATCGCACCTCCTGCAGTTCCTAACCATGAAACAGGAGAGATTCCAAAGAGCATAATAAACTGATTGATTAACCCATCATCTCTAAATATAAATCTCCATAATACGATGATTGCTACGTTGGTACCAAGTACTGTTGGCATATAAAATGCAGTTCTAAACAATCCAACACCCTTTAGTTTTAATGCTAATACATAGGCGATAAGTAAGCTGACAATTAAAATGAGTGGAACAGTGAAAAACACATAAATGAATGTAACTTTCAATGAGTTCATAAACTGTTCACCTATGAACTGGCTAGAATTAAAGAGTTGTTCGTAATTAGCAAAACCAACAAAGGTAGAATTTCTACCTCTTGTCTCAAATAAACTCATAATAAATGAGCTAATGAATGGATATAATTTAAATAGCAGAAACCCTATAATCCATGGTCCCAATAAAGCATAGGGTACCCATTTCTTTTCTCCAACCATGCTTATCCTCCAATAACTTTAGCAAGCTCCGTGTTAAAACGATTGACAATATTAGATGCAGCAACTGATGCTGTTGAACGACCTAAAAGGTAATTTTCAATTGGTGCTTCATAAATCGCTCTAAATGTTGCATGCTCATAATATGGGTGAATATAAAAATTATAGCCATTACTTATTTGTGTATTGTATGATTGCTGTACGAATTCATGACCCTTCCACTCTAGTGTTTGAGTGAAGTTTGTTGTAGTTACGCTAGTTAGAATATTTTGAGTGACAGAGTTATTGGATACACCTCTATCTACTCCTAATATTTCAACTGCTTCAGGATCAGTTGTCATAAATTCTAGAAATGTTTTGACTGCTTCTTTCTTTGCCTCTGATTGTTCTACTCTCTTTGATACAGCATAGGCCATTGAAACCTTCTTATACATACCAAAATTAGCGTCTTCATCAGCTGATTGTTGGAACATACCAACTGCAACTAAGCTTTGACCTTGATTAGATAGTGTGTTTTGATATTCTGAAATTGCTGTATTCCAAGTCATCACACCACCATATTTTTCTGAGACCCAGTTTGGATTGGTTGGTCCATCATTATGTGTATCAATTGAATTAGATGAAATTAAAACACCTGAGCTTCTTAAATCACCTAAAAAATTAAATGCGTCTACAAGTTCTGCTTGTGTAAAATTAAGTTGATTTTGTTCATTAATGACATTTTTACCAGTACGTTGTGATAGCCATGTAAACATAAGGATAGCTGCTTGTTGAGGATCTAGTCTTCCAATGGCATAGCTTCCAGGAAATTTTTGTGAAATCTCTTCACCTGCTGCCATTAAGTCATCCCATGTCTTAATTGAATTCACATCAATATTGACGGATTGACTACCAACTGTCTTTTGAAATACATTTTGATTTAAATAAAAGATATATCCTGTCTCAGATATAGATAAACCCAATATTTTTCCATTCACGGTCAGTGGTGTATGTTCATTTGCTGGATAGTTGGATAAATCAAGGTCAAGCTCTTTAATATCCATAAAATAGTCTTCACCATACATAGAATAAATCCAGTTGTAGTTCACTTGGAAAACATCTGCTTCAGTACCTCGGTTTAGTCTATTATTTAAGGTTGTTTGATATCCAGACCAAGGTGCTTGATCAGCTTCAACCTTGTACTGTGGATATTTTTCTTCGAATAGATCGATTGCACGGTATGTAGCGATATTTCGATCGGAAGTACCCCACCATGCGAATTTGATTACATTGTCATCATCTGATGATCCTCCACAAGCAACTAAAACAAGTGCTGTGATCAGTAAAGAAATTAGTAATAAAGTTTTTTTCATATTTTTTATGCTCCTTTAATATGTAAATTTGTATTGATATATAGCCAGTTGAAATCTGCTATGGTTTGATGTCCTGTTGGATAATTTGTAAATGTGTTTGGTAGATAGTAAATATCTTCTAAATAATATTGATAGGGTATTTCTCCATAATTCCTAAATTCAAAAGGTATTGAAGGGTTAGGGTTGGTATGAACCCAAAGTGAACTTTGATTATATGAAGACCCGAAGTAAGTTCTAGTAGGAAGAATCAGTTCACTATTGATTACCATATATGTGCCAGTATACTTTGAATCTGGATTGGAATCTTGATGGTTTCTAATTGGAGTTGTTACATATTTATAGATGCTATTCTCCATTAAGATTGCTCCATCCTCAGTAGGTACCATTCCTTGATTGACAAAGCTGAGGTCAGGATGGTTTATTTTTAATCTAAGTCTGTATAATTCTTCGTTATCAACAATGACATGATAAAGATGTACATCACCTTTTCTTAATCTTGGCATTCTATCCATTAAGTTAAAGACTTCTAGATGATGGAATGTCATGGTGATTGATTCAAAGCCTTCACCATCAGTAGTATTTCCAAGGTTAAATCCTTTTTTCTGGAAGCTCGCAAAGGTTGTGATATCTTCCTTGGAGATATTTGAGTCTCTTAAGCTCTTATAGAATTCATAATCTTCGATATTTTCTTCTAGGTAGTCGATTTGTGCTCGAATAAAGTCATTTTCTCTAAAGTTTAGTTTAGACCATGAGAGTGTCATATGCTTGCTTTCTTCTTTTGCGTCGATGATTCCATCATATGCTTGATCAAATGTGAGATGATCAAACCAGATGCCATTCGATTTTTCGACTGTGAAATAGTCCCAGTCATTTCTTTTATAGGTTCCCTTGTCTAGTTCATCCCATTCCCAAAGCTCTGAGAGATGAAGATTTCTAAAGATAATGTTCGAAGAACCATCTATTAAAAATGATGTATGCTTGATACTTGATCCAGTCTTTGAGTAAATCATCAAATCATTTCTTAAAACAATTCTTACGAGTCCGACACCAGATTCCTTAAGAATTGGATGCATAATAGGCTGTCTTGAGTGTGGGCGATAGACTGAGCGTACCTGTTCTAAATTCATACCCGATAAAGCAAGCTTTTCAGCAATTTCATTAGAACCCATATTTAAATCATTAGTTATTTCTATTACTTTTGTGCTTGAATCTAATAGCGCGTTGATAAAGTCTACCTCATCATTAGCGATGACATAGCCTTCATCAATAGTTGATCTATCTGTGATTATTAGAGAAGAAAAGCCAAATGAGTTCTCAAATAACGTGTAGTCAATGGGTGTCTCATTCGGTTGTTCAGTTACTGGTTCCGTAGGTACTACGGTATCTATCGTTTGTTTAGGTTCACAGCTTACCAGAAATACGGAAGTCATGAGTAAAATCATTAGTTTGATTAGCTTTTTCATGTTTCTCCATTCGTCTATATATACGGACGGTGTTTACATATACTATTATATCATAGATAAGAATGCAATGTCAACGCTTACATGTTTATGGTGACACTTAGAATAAAAAAAACCATTCATATGAATGGATTTTTTGTTAAACTGGATTGGGTTTTGATTTTAGTGTAGCCTCTGTCGGTTTAGCATGCACTTTCTGATAAATCATGATCACTTTAAGTAAAAAATACACTGAGAAGATTGCAATATAGTACCACATTCTTTGGTTAGTAATTAAAATTAAGTGCATTGCTATGAGTAAATAGAATAGATAAGAAAACTGATGTAGCTTCTTCCATGATTTACCTTTTATCTTTTTTCTAATCCACATAAACGAGGTAATAAATAATGGTAGGCAGATGATAATTGCTATAATTCCTAAGTAGAAATTGATTGGTGCTTCCCAAAAGAAATAGAAGTCTATGGAGAAAACTAAAAATTTTAATCCGTGAACTATTGAAAATATAGTTCCTAATATCGCATATTCTGCTCGAACTCCCATCAATCGTTTTTTGATCTCGCTTTTTTCTAATACGCCCATAAACATGACAATCAAAAAGAAAGATAAACCCACATACCCTAGATTAATAATGGTGATTTCTTGTAGATAGGAAATAAATCCAATGACAATTGCAATTAGATATAAATATTTGTTCAGTTTTCTTATATATTTATAAAATAGAAATGCCAAAATAACAAATAGAATCGTTAAACTCATAATGATTGTCATAATAGCTAACCTCCATAGGTGTCTACTGAAGGCTCTGAAGGTTCACTTGATTGATTATTGTCTGATGCACCTGCGATTAAGTCAATTTCTGTGTTATATGTCGAGTTTGTGGCACCAGCAATGATATCTGCAGAATCTGAGATAGGTTCAGTTGCTATACTTGCTAAAGATATTGCGATGAAAAGTATTAAAACCAATATATTCTTCATGGATTTATACACTTCCTTTACTTAATTATATTCCTTTTCTAAACCAATTTGTATGATAATCAAAAAAAAATCACCCAAGTAGGATGATTTTCATATGTTACATATGTATAGGTTTATCGACTGCACCATGTGCAGCTTCCATAACAAGCTCTGAAAGTGTTGGATGCGGATGAATCGTATGAGCGATTTCATATGCAGTACCTTCAAGCTCTAGTGTTACACCAATTTCAGCAATTAAATTGGATGCATCATAACTCATAATGTGTGCGCCTAGTATTTCTTTATATTGCTCTGAAACAATTAGTTTAATCATTCCATCCTTTTCATTATCAGCAAGTGCCTTACCAATAGCTTGTAGTGGGAACGTTGAAACCTTGTATTTGATACCCTTTTCTTTAACTTCTCTTTCGGTTAAACCGATGGTTGCAATTTCAGGATGTCCGTAAACAGCATTTGGAACCTTTGAGTAATCCAAATGTGCTTTTTTGTTGCCCATGATATATTCTGCAGCAACGATTCCTTCAGCGGATGCAACATGCGCGAGCATGTATTTGCCGTTTAAGTCACCGATTGCATAAACTCCAGGAACACTTGTTTCTAAATGTTCATTGGTAATAACTGCAGCACGATCCATCTTTAGGTTTAACGCTTCGAGTCCATTTGAATTTGGTCTCATACCAACTGATACTAAGACTGTATCAGCCTTGATAGTTGTATCCTTACCTTCAAATGTATAGGTTACTTCATGGTCTTTAACAGCTTTAACTTCAGCATTCGCAAATATTTCAATACCATCACGCTTTAAGATCTTAGTATAGGCAACTCTTATGTCATCATCCATCATTGGAAGAACACCATCTAATTTTTCAATAATGGTTACCTTAGTGCCTAATGATGAGAAGATTGTTGCAAATTCAACACCAATGACTCCGCCACCAATGATGACTAAGCTTTTTGGAGCATCCTTAATTTGAAGTAGTTCTCTTGATGTAACTGCAATACCCTTTTCATATGCTTCCTTTAATCCAGGAATTGGAGGTACGATTGGACTCGCACCGGTAGCAAGAATTAGGTTTTTCGTTTGTAATGTTTCGCCATTCACTTCAACTTTTGTAGGAGATAATACTTTTCCTAATCCGGAAAAGACTTCAACTCCATTTTTCTTAAGGAGTCCGCCTACGCCTAGAGTCAATCTTTTTACAACTGAGTCCTTACGCTTAAGCATGAGTGACCAATCGAAGGTAATATCTCCACCTAACACAACCCCGTAATCCTGAGCGTGCAAAATAGTTTTATATACTTTCGCATTTTTTAATAATGTCTTTGTTGGTATACATCCGTGATTTAAACAGATCCCACCAACAACTTCCTTTTCAATTAGTGCAACCTTCGCGCCAAGTTGAGAAGCCTTTATGGCTGCAACATAACCGCCTGGTCCACCGCCTAAAACGATGATATCATATGTCTTCATTTAAAATTCACCTCAACTTAATAGTAACATCATTGGGTCATTTAATAAAGACTTAATCGTATTTAAAAATCTTCCAGCGTCTGCGCCATCGATGACTCTATGGTCAACAGCAAGTGATAATGGTAATGTGTAAGCAACCTTTAATTCTCCATCAATAACAACTGGCTTTTGTTCTATCTTACCAACTCCTAATATACCGACTTCAGGATGATTAATAATTGGTGTACCATAAGCTACATTCGCTGCACCAAAGTTAGTGATTGAGAATGTTGTATTTTGAAGCTGTGCAAGTGATACTTTTCTAGCGATTGTAGCATCTGCAACTTCTCTTAATTCCTTAGCCAATTCTAAAATGCTCTTTTGATCAGCATCCTTAATATTAGGAACAATTAAACCATCTGGTGTATCTACAGCCATTCCTAAATTAATGAATTTCTTATAGACCATACGATCGTTTTCTTGATCAAAGCTTGCATTAAAATTAGGATATTTCTTTAATGCCAATACAGTGGCCTTCATAATGAATGCCATGTATGTTAATTTAATGTCTTGAGCAGCAGCTTGTGTCTTCACTTGATTTCTTAAAACAACAAGTTTATCCACGATGACTTCATCCATCAATACGGTATGAGGAATGATTTGCTTCGCTAATGTCATGCTCTTAACGATTGCTTTTCTAAGTTTAGTGATTGGAACGTATTCCACTTCACCTTGAACAGAAATAGATACCTTAGGTGCAGTAAATGATTGTTGCTTATTTTGGCCTTGTGATGCGGCTTTTTGAATATCTTCCTTCATCACTCTACCATGTTCGCCTGTACCCTTGATTGTGTGTATGTCTACACCTAAATCCTTAGCCATTTGACGTGCTACTGGAGTAGCTAGTACTTTGGTTTGTGTTTCAGATTTAGCTGCACTTGAAGATTCGCTTGAGGATTCCATAACATCTTCTGAAACCTCGATTTCTCCGATAACACCTGGAGCTGCTTTACCTTCAGAAACAGGAGCTTTTTTTGGTTCTTCCTTAGCTTCTTTTTTCTCTTCTTTTTTCTCTTCTTTTGGTGCTTCAGTCGCACTACCATCATTGATTAAAACAATGGTTTCACCAACGTGAATAGTTTCGCCTTCCTTAGCACCTAATTTTTCAATGACTCCATCGACTGGAGATGGTAATTCAGCGTTCACTTTATCTGTTTCAACAACAACAAGTGTTTCGCCTTCCTTAACCTTATCGCCAACCTTAAAGTTCCATTTTAATATAACGCCTTCATGAATACCTTCACCGATATCGGCAAATTTAAAATCATACATTTTATATTCCTCCTTTAGAACTTAGCTGTCTTTTTAATTTCGAAAGCTATTCTTTCTGGCTGAACAAAATGATATTGCTCGCCCTTTGCAAGAGGAACTGTGATGTCGAAACCAGTCACTCTAGCTGGTGCAGCCTCTAGATATAGGAATGCTTTTTCATTCACTAAGGAGATGAGTTCAGCACCTGGTCCATACGTTTTAACTGCTTCTTGTACAACTAGGAATCTTCCAGTTTTTTTAACAGAGTTTAAAATTGTTTCTTCATCAATTGGGTTAATCGTTCTTAGATCGATTAGTTCAACTGATATATTATCTTCCTCAAGTAGCTTCATCGCTTTTTCTACTTCTCTAACGATTGCTCCCCAAGCAACAACAGTGATGTCCTTACCTTCTTTAACAACCTTAGCTTTTCCAATTGGTATACGATACATCTCCTCAGGAACTTCTTGTTTACCAGAACGGTAAATACGCTTAGGCTCCATGAAAATGACAGGATCTGGATCTTCAATAGCTGAAATGAGTAATCCCTTCGCATCATATGGAGTTGATGGAATAACTACCTTTAAGCCAGGAATATGTCCTAATAAGGTTTCAAGAGATTCTGAGTGATGCTCTAACGCTCTAATGCCGCCACCCACTGGGAAGCGAACAACGATAGGTAATCCAAAAGCACCTCTTGTTCTATTTCTGAATCTTGCCATATGGGTAACGATTTCAGTCATTCCAGGGAATACGAAACCATCAAATTGGATTTCTGCAACAGGAATTAATCCGTTGATTGCCATACCAATTGCACTACCAGTGATTGCTGCTTCAGCAATTGGAGTGTCAAACACTCTGTCTTCACCATATTTCTTTTGGAGTCCAGCTGTAACTCTAAACACACCGCCTTCAAAACCAGTGTCTTCACCGAATACAACCACACGACTGTCGTCAGCCATTTTTTGATCTAATGCTTGATTAATTGCGTCTAATAATGTAATTACAGCCATGATTATTTACCTCCTTCTTCTAAATATTTCTTCATATATTCATATTGTTCAGTTAATTGTGGTGTCATTTCTTTGTATGTATACTTGAAGATGTCTAATAAGTCTGCATTTCCTGTTTGTTCGACCTTCTTAAATGTCTCACCAACAAATGTATTATTTTCTTCGTCTAATTTTTTGTCTTCTTCTTCACTCCAATATTTCTTATCAATTAAATATTGTTTAAAGCGAATCAGTGGATCCTTCTTTTCCCATTCTGCTACTTCATCATTTGAACGATAAATGGTTGGATCATCTGATGTTGTATGTGCACCTAAACGATAGGTTACTGCTTCAATTAGTACAGGTCCTTTACCAGAACGTGCATGATCAGCAGCTGCTTTGGTTGCAACATACATCGCTAAAACGTCATTACCATCTACTTGAATTCCAGGTATACCAAAAGCTACTGCTTTTTGAGCAAGAGTTTCTGCTTTAGTTGCTTTTTTTCTAGGTGTTGAAATCGCGTATTGGTTATTTTGAATAACGACTACAAGTGGTGCATCATACGATGCAGCAAAGTTTAAGCCTTCATAGAATTCACCATGTGATGTACCACCATCACCAATCGTTGCAAGTGCGACTTCGTTTTTCTTTAATATCTTAGATGCGTATGCGAGTCCAGCTGCGTGTGTTACCTGTGAACCGATGATGACATTGATTGGTAGGACTCTATGTTCGATTGGAAAATGATTTCCCCATTCGTTACCATACCAATATAAATAGAGCTTATCTAAACCGATACCTCTATATAACATCATATTTAATTCTCTAAAAGCTGGTGAAAGCCAATCGTTTGGCTCCATAGCTGCCATTGCACCAACTTGAGCTGCTTCCTGTCCCTTATTTGGTGGATAGGTTAGCATACGTCCTTGGCGTTGATATTGTAGTGCCTTGGTGTCCGCAACACGACCTAAAGCCATTGTTTTGTACATCTTGAGCAATTCTTCTTTTTTAATTTTTGGTTCGAGCTCAGGGTTAGTAATTTTACCTTTTGCATCCAAAATAGAAAGTTGCTTCTTTTTTAGTGGATCATAGTCTTTAAATAACATGATTCAATTCCTCCTTGTTTTGCACTATCATTATACTTGACTAAGGAGTTTAATTCAAAAGCTTTGCTTAGAGGGAAGCCACTTCAAAAAAGAAAACGCTTAATATGTGTTTTTTGCGTTAAATAGGTAGAAAAACGCTATTTTTCGCTATTTTTTGTTTATATCTTTTATTTTTTAGAATATAAAAAAAAGAGGATTATTTAACAAATCCCCTTTGATTCTTATTTTCTATTTTCTAAATTCATTTGAAGCAATAAGACAAGCTCTCTAAGTGATTTTGCTGCTACCGCAGTAGATGCTCCACTTGGATCAAGCATTGGAGACAATTCTACAAAATCAGCTGCTACAAAGTGATTAAGCTTTTGGAATTGGTCAAATGCCCAAAGTAAATCCTTATACTGCATTCCGCCTGGTTCAGGAGTACCTGTACCTGGAACAACTGCTGGATCTAGGACATCAATATCGATTGTGACATAAACAGGAACATCCTTTAATTGTTCAACGACCTTATCTAGTCCTTCAAAATCGAATTTACGCATGTGTGTATGTCCTGATTTTGACCAATCAAATTCTGGTTTTTCACCACTACGAATTCCGAATTGGAAAATTTTTCCATCGCCTAAAAATTTATGTACATGTCTTAAGAAGGTTGCATGTGATAGTTCTCTTCCAAAAAATGATTCTCTTAAATCTGTATGTGCATCCAGTTGGATGACATGAAGATTTGGATATTTTTCATAAACAGCTTTAATTGTTGAGTAGCTTGCTAAATGCTCACCACCAACCATCATTGGTGTTTTTCCATCCGCTAAGATTTGTTTTGTTGTATCATAAACGATTTTTAATTGCTCATCAACTTCACCAAATGGTAGTTCAAGATCTCCAATATCTGCAGTCTTAAACTCATTTAAGTCTCTTTCACGATAAGGTGAGTACCACTCAACACCAAATGAATCCACGCGGATAGCATGACCAGCAAATCTTGTGCCTGGTCTAAACGATGCCGTGTTATCCATTGGTACTGAAAAGATGACTACATCAGCCTCTTCATAAGTGCTCTTACAGCTTTGAAACGATAAATCTACTTTATTCATCTTCATATAATTCGCTCCATTTATCCCAATATTCTTTATCAATTATTTTTATGTAACCACCCTCTGTATCTGAGAGGATGACTGAACCACTTCTTTGGTAGAAATCTAAATCGTCTAAAATATCTTGACTAATCACTTCTCCAGGTATGACGATAGGTATTCCTGGAGGATAAATCATGACTGATTCAGCAGCAATTTCATCAACCGCTTGATTTAAAGGTACATATTTCTTTGGTGCATGATAGGCTTCTCTAGGTCTTGTGTAAGCTTCAGGATAGCTATATTTAATCTTAGGTTGTAGTGCTGGTAATTTCATTGGTGCATATTTATCAGATATGATTTTTAGTGCATCCACTAAAGCATCTAAATCTTTTTGTTTAGTCCCAATCGATAGAACAGCAAGAATTAAATGGGTTTCAGCGAGTTCAACTTGAATATGATGTTCATCAAACATTTCCTTATACACATCAAATCCAGTCACTCCAAGTCCAGATACCTTAACGATAATCTTTGTCTCATCATAATCATAAGCATTCTTCTTTAAGAAATATTTATCATCAACAGCCTTTAAGCCCTTGATCTTATTAATTCTATCTCTTGTATCCTTAGCCATTTTGATTAAAATGGGTATTTGTTTAGGTCCTTCAAAATAAATATGTTTTCTAGCAACATCAAGACTTGCTAATAGCAAGCTAGATGGTGAAGTGGATTGAATCATGTTAATTGTCGATCTTAAGCGAATATGATCAACACTTGAGCCTTGAGTAATTAAAACAGAGCTTTGTGTTAGAGATCCTACAGTTTTATGTAGTGAGCATGAACTCATGTCAGCTCCTGCTTCCATTGAACTCCCTGGTAAAAGAGGAGAAAAAGGAAGATGTGAACCATGGGCTTCATCCACTAAGACCATCATATCCTTTGAATGAGCAAATTCTACTATTTTCTTCAAATCGCTTGTGACTCCAAAGTAGGTTGGGTTGATAACAAAGACAGCCTTTGCATCTGGGTTTTCTAAAATTGCTTTTTCGACTTCATCGTACTCCATATGATTTGCTATACCTAGCTCATCATCTAAATATGGTTTTACAAATATAGGAACAGCACCACTTAAAATAAGTGCATTGATTGCAGATTTATGAACATTTCTTGGTAATATTATTTTTTCTTTGGCACGACAAACTGACATAATCATTGCGAGTATACCCATTGTCGTTCCGCCTGTTAAAAAATATGCCTTTTCAGCAAGAAAAGCATCAGCCATTAATTCCGCTGCTTCCTTGATGACACCAGTCGGTCTATTCAAATTGTCTAAACCTCTTGGTGCATTAGCATCTAATTTAAACATATGATTTCCAGCATATTCAATCATATCATTATTTAAAGAACCTAGCTTATGACCAGGAACATCATGACATACTGTTTCGCTTTCCGCATATTCTAATAATTTCGTATAAAAGGGTGTCAATTCGTGATTCTTTTCCATGTATTACCCACCTTTCCAAAATGCAAATCTATTTTAACACTTTTCAATGTATTTTAAAACATTTTTATCTTTTTCTTTAGAAATAATTTCTATATGCCTTGTAGGATAAGAATATGTGAAAAAAATGGTATAATATAGGAAAAGCGAAAAGAGGTTTGAATATGTTTAATGACATTTTACTAACAGCTGTGGCACTGAATTCCATATTCACTGCCATCATCATTTTATCAATGATAGGAATTCTTATTGTTGAACATAAACTATTAAAAAAGAACGAAGAATCATTAAAAAAAGGTGTAATTATCTTTATTTACTCGGTAACATTTATTCTGCTTGGCTTATCCGTGTTAGGAATACTCTGGATATGGGATTTTGATCTTAATGCATATTTCCTAAGCATTTATGATTCAGGAATGATTACGATTGCTGAAAGCATCGGAAAAATAGTTTCAAGTGCAATTATTATCTTCATCGCGATGCTTATTCTTCGCATTTCAAAAATCACCTTAAAAAGAGTTGGTTTAAAGGAATCTGTGAATCAAAGAAGAAAGCGTACTGTTGCTAGAGTAACACGTAGTATTACAAAATATGTCGTGGGTATCGCAGCATTCTTAATCGTTTTATCTGTTTGGGGAGTCAATGTAGCACCAGCATTAGCAGGCCTTGGAATTATGGGTCTTGTTATTGGTTTGGGTGCACAGAAATTTATCAATGATTTAATTAGTGGGTTCTTCATTATCTTCGAGCACCACTTTGATGTTGGAGATAAAATAGAGGTTCAAGGCTTCAAGGGTGAAGTCATTGATATCGGTTTGAAAACTACCAAAATAAGAAATTGGAAAAATGAAATTAAAATTCTTTCTAACGGTGAAATCAGCAACTTAATCAATTATTCGAAAGAATTTTCTGTAGCTGTTGTAGAATTTGGAATCGCTTATTCAGAGGATGTTCAATCAACAATTGATATGCTCAATAGAGAGCTACCTTCTATAAGAAAGGATTTATATGAAATTGTTGAGGATCCTAAGGTTGTAGGTGTTATTAACCTATCTAGTAGTTCTGTGGATATGAGAGTGGTAGCGAAAACCTTAAATGAACAACACTACGGTGTTGAAAGAGAGCTTAGAAAAAGAATTAAACAATTGCTTGATCAAGAAGGTATCGAAATACCATTCCCACAAGTTGTTGTTCATCAACCTGTTAAAAAAGTTAAGAAGCAAGCAAAAAGCGATATCGAGTGATATCGCTTTTCTTTTTATTTTTTTTGAATTTTTTCTCTTTTTTTAGGGAAACAATCATCATCGCAAGTTTTAGCATACGCACATCTTGAGCAAACGCCTTCATCTTTCTTTTTTGTCATGCTATAGATTATAAGAGCAACAATTGAAATTACTATTAATAAGATAACAATATCGGTAAATGTCATAATAACACCTCTATTATTCTTCCAATGTTAAAGACTAAGACGGCTAAAACCCAAGCGATTCCTGTTTGGAATAGTACAGCCTTCCACATTCTCTTTGTCGTTCCTAATTCCTGGCGCATCGCACCAATTGCACCAAAGCATGGAGCACTAAACAAATTAAAGACCATAAATGCATAAGCGGATGATGCCGTAAAGAAGCCAAACGCACCACTTCCAAAGATGAGTAATCCTTCTGAGGTTGTATCAGAGTATCCCGCAATAATTGCCATCGATGCCACGACTTGTTCCTTGGCTACTAAGCCTTGAATCGCTGAAACTGTCGCTTCCCAGCTCCAGGTTCCTAGCATTGGATAAAATACCCATGCAAAGATATTTCCTATACTTGCCAATATGGAATCAGCTGGATCAACTCCATAAGTGAAACTCCAAGAAAAACTAATGAAAACCCAGATTACTATTGATGCTAATAAAATAATGGATCCTGCTCTTTGAATAAATGCCCATGCCTTCGATGTAACATCAAGGAATACATATCTAAAGCTTGGCATTTTATATTCAGGCAGCTCTAGTATAAAGCTTGAAGTATGACCTTTAAAAAGTATTTTTTTCATTAAGAAGGCAGAGCTTAAAATCACTGCAATAGCAAAGAAATAAAGGGATGCACTTGCAAGTCCTGAATAATCATTAAAGAAATAGCCAGCGAATAATGTGATGATTGGTAATTTAGCACTACAAGGAATAAATGGAGTTAGTAAAATAGTCATCTTCTTTTCTGTTTCATCATTAATAGTTCTTGCTGATAAAATAGCTGGGACGCTACAACCACTACCAATAATAAATGGGATTAATGATTTTCCAGATAAACCTACCTTTTGAAATATTCGGTCTAAAAAGAATGCGATTCTTGACATATAGCCTGTCGTTTCTAAAAATGAAATTAAGACAAATAAAATTATCAACTGTGGAAGGAAATTTAAGATAGCTCCAACACCAGCGAGCATTCCATCAATCACTAAGCTTTTTGACCAAGGTGAAGCTCCTAAATTAACCAATACAGTATCTAACCATTCTCCTAATAAACCAACAAAATGATCAACAAATTCAACTGTCCAACCACCAACTGGACCTGCAGCTAAATAATAAACTCCAAACATTATAATCATAAAAATCGGAATTGCTAAATACTTATTTAAAAATACAGAATCCAATCGATCAGTCCATGTGATCTGATCTTTTCTCGCTTCAATTGCTTCATCTCTTATATTTTCAATATAGCGATATCTTTCATCTGCAATGACTTGTTCCATATCTCTATTATAGGATGATGAAAGTTTTTCAACGATTTTTTTCGTTTCTTCAACATGATGCTCTTCAAATAATGGATCATTTTCAATTAACTTAATCGCAAGAAATCGGCTATGATTTGTATCGACAATATTTCCGAC
The DNA here is from genome assembly GCA_002839095.1 of Tenericutes bacterium HGW-Tenericutes-2. Taxonomy (GTDB): domain Bacteria; phylum Bacillota_I; class Bacilli_A; order Acholeplasmatales; family Acholeplasmataceae; genus Peloplasma. Next base: position 155,484 of record PGXL01000001.1, read on the forward strand.
CTCTAAGATAGCTTGTTCAAGCTGATGGTCATAGATATGCTTATATTGATTTTTTCTGTAATCCTGCATCTTCATGTATTGGATTAAGTTGAAGACATTGGTTTTCTTTAATGCTGATATGGGAAGGATGGTTGTATCTAATTGATCTTCAAGAGATTTTAAATCAATTTTAATACCTCTTTTGTCTGCAATATCCATCATATTTAAAGCAATCACCATTGGAATTTTTAATTCTAATAGTTGAGTAGTCAAATATAAGCTTCTTTCTATAGATGTTGAATCGATAATATTTAATATTAAATCGACCTTTTCTTCAAAAAGAAATGTTCTAGATATGTTTTCTTCAATGCTATATGGAGATAGTGAATATATCCCTGGTAAATCGATAAGCTCAAAATTAGTACCACGAATGATACCTACTTTTCTTTCAACAGTAACACCTGGCCAGTTACCAACCTTTTGATTGGTTCCAGTGAGTAAATTAAATAACGTTGTTTTTCCAGAATTTTGATTTCCGACTAAGGCAATTCTCATGCAATCACCTCAACGTCAATCATCGCTAAATCTCTTTTTCTTAAGCAAAGCTCATAGCCTCTAAGCTCAATATCATAAGGATCACCTAGTGGTGCTATTTTTTTAATCTTAATCTGAACACCTTCAGTAATTCCCATATCGAGTAGACGTCTTCTTAAGGCTTTATCAATCGTGTTTAAAAAGACGACCTTGGCCTTCTGTCCTTTTCTTAAGTTTGAAAGAACAGTTTGGTCACCTGTTCCATACTTAGTCTTACTATTTTTCATCTACAAAAGCTCCTTATGTCTCGCATTATATCAGTTTTATTATAGGGTATTTATAGAATAAGTCAAATAAAGTTATAAGAGTTTATGATTAGCATTATAAATAAGAAAAAACAGGCCGAAGCCTGTATTAAACATAAACATTTTTATTTTGTTTTCCAATATTTTTCTCATCATACATTTTTCGATCTAGATTATCAAAAAACTCATAAAATGAACCGTGATACTTAGGATTATAAACTCCATACCCCATGGATAAGCCCATTGGTAATTTATTTTGTCTTTTTAGATTATAATTCTCTATATTTTCATTAATTCGATCAACAATGTTGAAAAGTACGCCTTCATCTTCCGTTTCTAAAATCACGCAAAATTCATCTCCACCAATTCTAGCGACGAAATCATCCTTTCGAATACTTCTCTTTAAAATAAGTCCCAATTCAACAAGTGCTACATCACCAACCTGATGACTATGTGCATCATTAATCAACTTAAAATCATCGATATCAATCATGATTGCACAAATGTTTCTCTTCGGATTTTTCATATTGGATAAATAACTGACTTGCTTATCAAATTCTCTTCGATTGAATAAACCCGTTAACGGATCAGTATTGATGATTCTAGATTGAATATTGATATAGATAATAATTAATGAAACTGTCATCGATGGCCAAAGTAATGTGAACTCTGGATTAACAAATTGAATCATGGAAGCTATCATCGGTGGAATAGGAAATAAGATCAAAGCGTATAAATCAGTCTTATTTAAATACTTACGATGTAAATTGATATAAATAAAGGATAGCATTAAGACTACATAGCTCATGATAAGAATTGTATTGTAATGCTCTCCACGCAAAAAACTTCCGGATGAATCTAGAGTGAAAACAAAGTTGAGCCCAAATAAGCTGAGAACAATGAATAATATGTTAACAATAAGAAGCGGTGATAAAAACATTAAAAGTTTCTTTGCATGCTTATCATTCTCATAAATATGGAAATTTATGTAGAGCATCCAAGTGATAATTACGAGCGGTATCAGCAAGAAATATAATGCAATCGATGAAACATAGATGAGTTGTCCTAAATTGGTTTCAACACCTTTAAAGACATTATGAATAATCTCAACAAGCAATATGGCTATATTAAATAACAACAAGCCAAAAAAGTATCGATTTTTAGCATAAGTCGATCTCACTTGCTTTCTAAAACTAAAGAAAATAATAAGTAATATAACAATTGCAATAATGTTTGTTTGATTATGGATTATCATTTAATATATTCCTTTATCGTAGTTTCTAGTAAGATAATAGCATAATAATTCCATATTGCAAACTATTTTTATAATTATTTAATAATTAATATAATAAAGGCGGAAATAAATCCGCCTTTACATATAATCAAATAATTACTCTAGGAGATACGCATAAATGCCAATGCTATTGTAAAATTCTCCCATCTCACCAATCATGTAGGTATTTGTCATTAAATTGATATGTATTGCATCAACACCGATTAAATTAATTTCAATATCAAATACTGCAGGATCGGATGTTGCTGTCACACTTAGGATTTCTATATAATTTCCTATAGAATCAAATACAACTAAATCATATAAATCATTGATATCAATAATATAATCAAATCCAATACTAAATCCAGAGGTTGTCTCATTGGTAACATATCCTAAATTGAGTAGCTTCACTGTATCATCCACATAAATCTTCATCATACCACCAACATTGACTTCATCTCCTGTAACCTTGATCATCATCAAGTATCCAACATCACCTATTGTTGTTGTATAGGATGGATTGGTTGCTCCAGGAATGATAAATTCTTCATAGGTGAATGGATTGACGCGGTACCACTGCAGGCTATAGCCTGTTGTGATTAAATCTCCATCTAAGTTATATATACTTATATCTTCAAGATTTAAGCCATGCCCTACAAATGGATACATTACTCCTGTTAAATACATTCCCATTTCTAGATAGTAGCCTGTGAAATATGTTTCAATCATTGTTGCTGCAAATGAAACTTCGTTTGAAACTATTCCTGTATCTGCCAATAATCTAAATGTCATACCTTCACTAAGTGTTAAGCTAAAATTATTCCAAGGAGTGGTTAGTGGTGAACCTTCAATCAAGAAGTCCATCCATGCTTCACCAATCGTATCATAATATTGAAGTGTGTAATAGCTAACCCCTATATCATGTGCATATGGAAACTCAAGATCCACGATCATATCTGAGCCACCAAACCAGCCATGATGACGATCAACTTCGACGATTCTTAATCCGGCAAATGTTCCTGGAGTCACAAAATCATCTATATAATACATCATTCCTAAGGATCCAGGATTGTATGAAGACATTGGGTCAGTATAAGGCATAACATATAATTCATAGGAATCAATTAAATCACTACTGTTATAGGATGCAGTAATATGTATAGTTACATAGGTATCTTCTATAAATGGCTGGAATGTAATCTCATTTAAAGACATACTAGCAAGACTTAAATCCATAACATCGATTTCAAATGTATAGCTACCACCATAAAGTGGATGTGTAACTGAGAACTGGTAGCTCATATCATCCTTATAGATTCTATTCATTTCATTTTTCATATAGTTCATCATAATCTCTAGAATTTGACCATCAGTAAGAACTATTTCTGTAACAATATCTACTCCTGCTATCACATAACCTGTCCAACCAGGGCCATACATTGTGTAATAGAATTCATAATTAAAGAACTTAATCTCAACATCCATATCAATATAATCTTCTAGTTCTAAATAAACTGCTTCTGTTTGCGTAAAGAGCATGATTGTATTTAGTCCATCAGTTAAATAATAATTCATGTCTTTTGAATTATAGATGAGGCGTCCTTGAACAACATGATAGCGAAGTAGATTTAATGACTCAAATTCACTTGTTGCAAGCTCTTGTAAAGGTGTAATTGTTTCAATAGGTGCATCAACTGCTACACTACCTAAATACTCATAATAAGCAGAATCGTTATATCCATTGATATTAACCAAACCGTCATGTTCCTTTGTTCCAAATAGAATCACAACATCACCAACATTCAATTCATCGAAGCCAAATCCATATAGATAGAGTGAATTTCCAGGTTCTTCTAGAATGATGCCAAAATATTCAATTTTTTCTCTAACTATGACTTGAATCTTTCCAAACTCACCCACTTGTAATCCGTAAAAATCTTCAATCGTAATCAATGGATATGGATATAGATTGAATGCGAACACATGAACTACTGTTAAATCACCACAGGTGATTGTCACTTCAAATTCAAGAATTTCATGATCAATCACATCTTGCAAAGTCATCGTCAATAAATCGATAGCATAACCATTAGCTCCAACAAATTCCCAAGTCATTGTTATGCCTAGAAGTGGAATTGAATCTGGAAGATATAGTGTTTCTCCTGGTCTAAATATTTCATTTTCCAACATATAGGTTCCGTATGCTATTGCAGCATCAATCTTTTCTTGGTCAGTTTCATATATAAGTTCAATGGAATCTTGAGTGGCTACAAACAATAAGCGATCTGGTGCATAAGGGTCTTCATTATCAAATGTTGGGAATAGGAATCCTTTGATTGTAACTTGGAAGCCCATATATGGATAGATTTCTTCAAATGGGTCCAATATCATTTGGATAGAGGAGCCTCCTGATTCAAACATATACATTGGAGCGAATACGATGAAATCTCCTCCATCAATCATTTCAGTTAAGAGTGGGAAGAATGAATCTTCTAACATAGACACATATCCAGTTACTTCAACATATATACCCCAGTTGGATTGATCTGTCATGTCAATTAAGTTGAATTCATCTATCGTCATTGTTTGTAGTGTCATTGGGTTTGGAATGTCTTTAGATAGAACCTCTAGTAATAAAGTCGTTTCTTCATCCCATATTAATGTGATTCCTTCATGACTTCTCTTATACCCTTGAATAATGACTTCATCGCCAATTTCAACATTTAGTTGTTTGACAACAAACATATGACCTGTTTCATCTGCGATAATGATAGGTCCATCAAACATTTGGGTAACAACAACAATACCTCTAATTACGTATAGCTCATCGAAATCTCCAGCATAAAATTCTGCAACTGTTTGCGTTTCAATTGGTTCAACAATTAAATCAAACTCGAAAATATGGACTTCAATTCCAGCTGTGATTGTAGCTCTAACTTCAATCCACACTTGTTCTGTTATTGTATCAGAAATAAAGCCTGTTGCTAAATTGTATAGGGATGCGTTAGGACCTATGATTTCATAGGAAATAGTAACTGGATAAGGATCATAGGTTTCAGGCAATATGTGGGTAGCTCCTGGTCTTAAAATTTTACTGCCATAATAATCTGTAAGTAGTCCTGCTACATGTAAAACTAACTCTTCATCAGTGAATCGAATCGATAGATCTCCTGGATAATCGACAAAGACAAGGATAATATTTCCTCCTCCATCGGTAATTATTAGGGAGAAGCCAGAAATTTTAACTTCTTGTCCTTCATATAAATCGAGTGAGTTCATTGCCTCTATTGAAACTGAAAATATTGGGATATGATTTATACCATCAGTGATAAAGAATATTTCTGACATTGGATCATATGATAATAAGCCTTCAAGTTGATAATACTTTAAATAGTATTGTGGATCTGTTATATCAAAATTAGCGAAGTCAGCAAGGCTTACAGGAGTTGGAGTGAGTGGATGATCTTGATTGCTTGCAAGTATTCCTTGAACAGTTTGATTTGGATCATTAGCTAATATAATCATTCCATCTGGTGTTTCCATCTTTGCTCCATAAAGGATAACTAAGTCACCAATTTGAACATCTGGATTTGCAGATATACTGAGTAATGCCCCTGTTTCATCTGCAACCAATAGCATGTTGTCTTCGGTAATTAAAAGTACAACACCTTTGACAAAATGCATGTCTTCATCTGTTAACATCATAAAATCTGCAATACTTAAGTAAGTCAAAGGAGTGACATGCAATTCAATATCAGAAATTGCAGAAGCATCACCAATAGTGATTGTAGCAAATATCGAAATCCATAGTTCTTCATCAATCATTGAATCAATTGTAAATGTATTTATATCAAATAAATGTGCATCATCTAATGCTACTGTATAAGAAACTGTTAATTGAATCCAAGGATGCTCAAATGGTAAATCAACAATTTGCCCTGGGAAGAATGTTAGACTTTCTAAATAACCTTGAAGCATAAGTGCTAGCATGTCAGCAAGCTCTTGATTTGTATAGTCTAGAATTAAGTCTTCTGGTTGACCAGTATAGATAAACATTAGGAAAGGTTCATCATCAAAGTTTGGTAAACTAAATCCTCTAATGATAACATTCATGCCGTTGAGTTGCATAAACATTTCATACATCTCATGAGAGAATATGAGTATTGGCATCGAGGACTCACCATCAAATAATTCTATTGAATGACTCATTTCATCAACAACTAATTCACCTGAGACTTCTAGGTATTTCGCCCAATAAAGCGAATTAAACACATCAAGTGCATTGAATTGATCAACGGTTAACTGTACTGGTGTGATTGGATTAGGTAATCCTTCATCAAGTACATCTAGTACTGTCTCTTCGCTGCCAGACATCAAGACTATACCCTCCATAGTTACATGATATCCATGAACGACAATTAAATCTCCATATTTAGCAAACATATCAGATTGAACAACAAGTATACTTCCACTTTCATCTGCAATGATTAATAAATTTGCTTCTTCAAATGAGAAGATTACTATACCTGAGACCATCGCATAGTCCATATCATTGAGTGCCATAAATTCTTCAATGGTAAGTATTTCAGTTGGTAATAATATAATAGTTACTTCAACAACTTCAGTTATATCACCTAGGGTTACTGTTATCTGAAGTGTAATATTCTTTTGTACATCAGTTTCTAAAAACAGACCTGTTGAAGGATTGAAATATGAAGCATTTTCTCCGGTTGTGATGAACTCAATTGTAGCACCATAAATCGGATCATATGTTGGTAATTGAAGCATAAATGAACTATAGAATTCCTTTTGATCAAGCTGTGCGATACCAAACGCTATCAGTTCATCTACCTTTTGTTGATCTGTTAATACGATGTCTTCAATAGGTGATGATGGGTCATAGATAATGTGCCATATAGAATTCATTGGTTCATAGCCTAATACAATAGCATGCATCGTAATCTTTTGACCAATTCTTGGCATAAAGACATCATTCATTGGATCAACAGATTTAAAGTTAATAGCTACTGTGTTTTCTGAACCAGCTTCAACAAGGAAGTATTTACCCATGTTAAATTGAACAATACCTGAGGTTATAATTGGTTTGCTAAATATGTAAGGATTATTATATGAGTCAGACATTAGTTCTGTCAAAGTCATTGGAGTAGATTCAGGTAAGGTAGTAAAGCTTGTATTTTCCTGTAGATTTGTAATATTTACAATTTGAGGAACATATTGATAATAGTTGAAATCACCTTCAAGTTCGATACCATCTCCAATATCTAAACCTGTGCTGGATGCCATTACAAATATATATCCTGTTCCATCATATAAATAGAAGCCTGGATCCATTGGATTTGGGTATTTATAATATATAACACCTTTCACTTTGACATGAGGAATACTATATTGTAATATGTCTGATATTCGATCATATCCATCATCGACTATCCATTTTGCGTAAAGTGTGAGATTACCTAAAGGCATGATTTCTACTGTGAATAAGACGCTTAAATCAATATCTTGATACCAGCCATCAAAGATATAGCCTTCCTTAGTAGGAACTCCGTGTGCTGGAATCGTTGCTTGATATGGAACTGAAACTGCAGTAACTAGGGAACCACCGTTGGATTCATAGGTGATTGTGAAGTTAACAGGACTCCATTTCGCATAGACTGTTATATTTTGTTCTGGCATCACAGTCAATGTAAATAAACTAATAAGTAAGTTGTCAGCATACCAGCCATCAAATGTATATCCTGGTTTTACAGGATTAGCCATTAAAACAATAGGATCATATGCTCTAATCATTGTTGGAGGAATAACATTTGATCCATCCACATAACTGATACTATATTCCTTATATGCCCATTTTGCATAAAGTGTGATGTTTTCTGCTGGCATGGTTGTAAATGTATAAATGTTTGTTAATTCAATATTTGTATACCATGAAACGAAGTCAAAGCCTTCTTTGGTTGGATTAGCAGGCTGAGTTACTGTAGTTAAATAGTTTTGTGTAATATCTGCTACAGCACTTCCTCCGTTTTCCTCAAAGCTAATGGTATAAGCATTAAGAGTCCATTTTGCATAAAGTGTGAAATCATTCGCTGGCATGGTTGAAAATACATATGGCGTAAGTAATGCTATATCACTATACCATCCATCAAATGAATGCCCAGTCTTTGTTGGTGCAGCTGGTGCAGTAATTGAAGAAAGATAGAGAGCTACTGTATTTGAGACTGCACTTCCTCCATTTGAGTTATATGTAATTGTATAGTTGTTAACCGTCCATTTCGCATATAGAGTCATGTTATTTGCTGGCATGGTTGTAAATGTATAAGCCATAGTTAATGCGATGTCGCTGTACCATCCATTGAATGTTGAACCTACTTTTGTTGGAGCCGTAGGTGCTGCAACTGTACTATTATATGCTTGAGTAATATCTAATACAGCAGATCCACCATTTTCTTCAAAGCTAATTGTATAGGTATTAACAGTCCATTTCGCATATAGAGTCATGTTATTTGCTGGCATGGTTGTAAATGTATAAGCCGTAGTTAATGCAACGTCACTATACCATCCATCAAATGTTGAACCTACTTTTGTTGGAGCCGTAGGTGCTGCAACTGCACTATTATAGGCTTGAGTAATATCTAAAACAGCGGATCCTCCGTTTTCTTCAAAGCTAATTGTATAGGTATTAACGGTCCATTTCGCATAAAGTGTAATATTATCTGCTGGCATAGTTGAAAAAGTATATGCGATAGTTAATGCAGCGTCGCTAAACCATCCATTGAATGTTGAGCCTACTTTTATTGGGGCAGTTGGTGCAGTCACTACTGAGCCCACTTCCTGTGTGATAGCTGCAACTACGCTTCCTCCATTTGATTCAAATGAAATTGTCTTCGTTATAACTGCGACAGGCTCCCATTTTGCATATAATGTCGTGTTACTTGCTGGCATGCTTGAGAATGTATATGCATTTGATAAAGCAGAATCAGAAAACCAACCAGCAAAAGTAAATCCAGATTTGGTTGGATTTGCTGGTGAAGTCACTGCTGAACCTGCTTCCTGTGTGATTGCTGCAACCGCACTACCACCGTTGGACTCAAAGGTGATTGTGTATTGCACGACACTAGAAGTCCATTTGGCATAAAGTGTCAGGCTTGTATTTGTCAGTAATGAGGCAATGGTAAAAGGTTGAGTTAAAGCATCATCTAAATACCATCCATCAAAGGTAAAACCTTCTTTGGTTGGTTCTGGTAGATTGATGCTCGTGCTAGAGGTGCTTACCGTCATATCTTCAACTTCTGTACCTCCATTTTCTTCAAAAGAAATAGCTACTTCTCCTGAACCCGTACATGAGTAGATAAAAAATACTAGAAACAACACAGTAATCAACATCAAAAATTTTCGCATAATTTCTCCTCCTATTAGGAGATGCACCATTAAACGAAAAAACGCAACCAGAGACAAAAATCTAGTTGCGTTTTTATTCAAATGGTGCCGCTCTTTAACTTTATCATACTGCTAAATCTATGATTTAACAATAGGCGGATTATTATTTATAATATTTTCAATGTCTTTCACATATCCTTCAATATTAAACTTACGTTCTAATCCCTTATCATTCATATATCTTAACTTACCAAAAACGTTTCTTTCAGTCCAAGCACGATCGTGTTTACCGAAACACCATGCAATACCTGTATAGCTGTTTGGATCTCTACCATCAATAAAGTATTTATTATTTAAAGATAAAATGGTTTGATAGGCTTCTTTATACGTAGGACTCCATTCAATTATCTTTTTTGCCCAATACATGCGCATATAATTGTGCATGTATCCAGTAAATACCATTTCCTTCATGGCTGCATTAAAATAAGGATCATGTGTTTGATAGCTTTCAAGTTCATTTTTACTATATAAATAATCTCTTTTGTCGAATTCATGTTCATTCATTGTCATATAAGCCCATGGCTCTGTCATCGTTTCAAACTGATCATATCCCTTGTTATAGGTAACATAATTGAAGGCTAATTCTCTTCTGACTAAGAGCTGTTCGATATATGCATCAAATGACTCACCATCTAAATGCCCGTGATCAATTGCTAGAAACATTCTATCCATAATTTCTAGTGCAGAGATTTGACCAAAATGAAGATACATAGACATTTTCGAGGTTAAGCCTAGAGATGGATCGTTACTCAAGATATATTGATTGGCCTTATTTTCGAGAAAATCAGAAAATAGCTTAGACGCGTTAGTATATCCACCATGATAGATAGGGCTAATCTTGACAGATTGATCAATATCTAGTTGATCTGTCAATTTTTTGATATCACTTAAGTCATCGTCACTATCGATATTTAAGTGCCCTTTATTTTTAAGCGTTGGTGTTCTACTAAAATCTCTAAACTCAAGATACATTCTTTTTATTTTTGGTCTAAGCGTATATGCTCCATATTCTGCCTTATCAGAGGCAATGCGAACTGGGACAATTAAATCTGTATCGATTATATCAATAGACAAGCTATAATCCTTTTCAATTGCATAATCTAGTACTTCTTTTCGCCACATCTTTTGATGTCTTAAATATCCATAATCCATTACAAGTGCATATGCATCACCTAAATATTTCTTAATCCCTTTTTCAGGAGATTCAAGCTTAAACAGAAAATTGATACCAAAGTGCTGAAGAATTCCTTTAACTTCCTTGAGTCCCTCAAGCATAAAGTAATAATGTCTAAGATTCGCTTCTGGGTAGCTTGGAGTTAATCCAAAATAGACTAGCATAGGCAAATCCTTTTGATTTGCTAATTCAATCGCATAATTTAAGGCATGATTATAATGAACGCGTTGAGATTGCTGCATCCAATAAATCACATATTTTTGATTTAAATCACTTTTTCCGTCTTTTAGATGAATAATTCGTTTAGGATTCATAGTTACCTCTATATGAAGAATAATAATGCAATGAGTGATGCAGCTAGACTGCTTAAGAAATTAACTGTGTCATTATTAACAAATGATATTCCTGATTTTAGGATAACCTCTTCATTTGGTAATGACTTATTCTCTGTAATGGTATCAGATTTGATTCCTAGATATTTTGCTTGAACTAAGGAGCCTAAATAGGAATCAACAAAGCACCCTAGAACTCCAGATATTGAAATAATTGCTGCATAAAACAAAACCGTTTGAAATAGCACAACAGTAGTTATACTAGAAACAAGAGCAAACAAAACTCCAATAAACAATGCTCCGAGAACGGAAGCTAGCGTTCCTAGCCCTGATATCGCACCTGAGACACCTTTGGATACTTCTTTAAAGTTAGTAACACTTCTAGTCTTTCCCTTGCTTAAAATGCCTATTTCTGAGGCCCATGTATCTGAATTCGATGTGGCGATTGCTGCTGCAGCTGCAATCAAAAGAAATTCCATATTCAGAAGATAAAATAAAATAGAGAAAGCTGCAGCGACTAAACCATTGGAGATTACTTGAAGATAGTTTCTTCCACTACTGGAGTCATCCACTTTTCTTTCATGTAGTTTAGTAAGTAGACTTGAAGATATAAAGAATGCGATTAAAAGAGAGTATAAAACAATCCCACCAAAAGCGTAAATGATGGTACCTAGTATGACTGAGGCAATCAATCCGCTAAGTACAAGTGAATGCTTAGCATAAGCTATGACTGCAATAAAAGTTGACAATAAAGCTCCAATTATAATTCCGATTAGCATAAGGTCTCCTATATGAGTAGTAATAAATAAAGTGCGAGTGAAGTAATCAGTGGGACTGATAAATTATCAAGTCCTTTAGGTGTAAATAATTCAATAGTGCTAGCTACAAAAGCAACTCCTAGTGCAATCAAATAAGGATTAGGAACTCTAAATATAAGTAGTATAGTAATTGTTACAATCAAAGAAGCGATAAACATCGTAATGCTTCCTTCTAACGTTTTTCCAAAGATAAGTTTAAATTTACCGTATTTTGATCCAATAACTGCAGCTAGCCCATCACCATAACCCATAACAAGTATACCAACAGCACCAATCATTGGTTGCTTAAGGACTCCAAATGTTAAAACAACAAGAATAAATAGAGAAATTGGAAAATAGACAGTTCCTAAGTTACCCTTTCCACCACGCTCCATTGCTGATAACAAATTCAATCTATAGGATAGATAATTCAGAAGGATAAATGTAATTGGTGGAACGATTGCAAACCAAATTGCATTTTCACCTGTAAAAAATAACATTGCAAGAATCCACCAATTAGAAACCCCAATGTGAATAAATTTTCTAGCTCCTTCGTCATTGATTATTTTCTTATTTTGCAAAACTGTAGAAATACCAATGACAGCAAATATAAGTAAATAGGATAATATTAGACCCCAGACATTAATCATAAATTTAACTCCTTTAAGGATGTGTCAGCAAATGAAATGTAGAATCCAGCTGTTATAAAAAAATCATTCATGATACTCATTTGCGGTTTATTTATTTCTTGATTATTCAAATCAACTAAATTATATCATTTCTAAGAATAAAGGTCGATAGTAACACTTCTAGATGACAATCAATAGTAGTTCAAGTGAAACACGATTGATAGTCAAACTAATTGTTAAATTTGTCCAAAAGTTGTATAATTTTCTTAAAAGATATAAGAAGGAGATTCTATGGAAAAAACAGTATTTGAAAAGTTACGTAAGTTTAATATGATTATGGGGGCTTTCCATTTAGTACAGGGTTTGCTGATGATTGTTATTGCTATCACTGTGATTAGCACAATCAATCCAGCGTTTCAAATTGTCATTACTCAAAACTTCTTGAATTTTGACGAAGTGAATATGAGATTGTACTTAGATTCAAAGCCATTATTTGATTTACCATTTGGAATTATGGTTGGTGTATTTCTTCTACTCTCTGCTGCTGCACACGCTTTAATATCATTTCCTAAGAAGATTAATGATATGTACAACAGAGACTTACTTAAGGGTGTAAATAAGCTTAGATGGTTTGAGTATGCCTTAAGTTCATCAGTAATGATCGTTTTGATTGCGACGTTATTTGGTATTTATGACATTGGTTCATTAATCCTTATCTTTATCGTCAATGCTGCTATGAATTTATTCGGTCTTGATATGGAACTACTGAATTCAAAGCGTGCTGAAGGTGAAAAAATCAATTGGGGTCCATTCGTTTGGGGATCGATTGCAGGTATTGCACCTTGGATAGCAATCCTATTATATATGTTTGGTGCAGGTGGAGATGTCAATCCTCCTTGGTTTGTTTGGGCAATCATCGCTACATATTTTGTTGCATTCAATACATTCCCAGTTAACATGGTTCTACAATATAAGAAGATTGGTAAATGGAAAGACTATTTATATGGAGAACGTACTTACATCGTATTAAGCTTAGTTGCTAAGTCGATTCTTGCTTGGTTAGTATTATTTGGAGCATTCCAACCAGCATAAAGTATTTTAATTTAATAAAGCTAGGTAACCCCTAGCTTTTTTCATAGAAATGGAGGCTATATGTACTTTAAGAAACTTATCCATCCTGAATACTTTCAAGGAAATAGGAAAAAGAAAAATTATTTCGAGGGTTGGTATTATAAGCTTGTTAGTCAAGATCAAAAATATACATTAGCCTTTATACCGGGTGTTAGTATTAATGAAAAGGATACTCACGCCTTTATACAGGTTTTTATATCTCAAACAATAGATCAGGAAACAAAACTAAAAAGCCATTATTTTCGATTTACATATGAAGAATTCGAATATGGACATCAAGAGTTCTATGTAAAAATTGGTGCTAACTACTTTTCAAAGGACAAGATTTCAATTGACTTAAGCTCAAAGCAGCTTAAAGTCTTTGGAAGTCTCTCATTATTGAATATAACTCCAATTCATAAAAGTATCTTTTCACCAAATATTATGGGATTATTTGGATATCTTAATTTCATGGAGTGCTACCATGGTGTAGTGAGCATGTCTCACCAATTAAGTGGGCTACTCAAAATCAATGAAAATCCAATATCGTTTCACCAAGGGAAGGGATACATTGAAAAGGATTGGGGTAAATCATTTCCAAGAGCTTATGTATGGATGCAATCCAATCATTTTACAAACTCAAAAACCTCATTTATGTTTTCCTATGCAGACATTCCCTTTATTGGTCTATACTTTAAGGGCTTAATTGCTAATCTTTTCTATGAAGGTAGGGAGTACCGCTTCGCAACCTACAATTTTTCAAGTGTTAAAAGGGAAGTCATTAAGGATAATCAAGTCCATTACATATTGAAAAGGGGTAGATTAACGCTCGATATTGAAGCGAAGTCAACCACACAAATCGGATTAGCTTCACCCTTAAATGGAATGATGATTAATCAAATCAAGGAAGGCTTATCCGGCTATATTCATTTAAAGCTATATAAGGGTAAAAAGCTTATCTTTGAAGATACAGGATATCATGCAGGAATTGAAGTAATGAAGTAGTCTTCGGACTACTTTTTTCTTTTTTAGTTAAAAAAGACAAGGATTTGGCTACCTTGTCTTTATCTGTTTAAAAAATGAGTACTTACACTAAAAAATCTTTTCTAGCGGGAGTAAATACATCTAAAAGCTTACCTTCTTCTAAGCATAAAGCACCATGTACTTTATTAGATTCGATATAGAGTGTATCACCTTTTTTAACGATTTTAATCTCATCATCAATATTGAACTCAAATACACCCTCTAATATGTAGGTCATTTGTTTATGTATATGTTGGTGTGCTTTAATCACTGCACCAGATTTAGCACTGAGTTCAACAAGCATCATATCATCTGTATGTGCTAACACTCTTCTTTCTAATAATGGATCAAGATGCTTAACTTCAGTTTCAAAATATAGAAAATATTGTTTCATATGACTCCCTTATGGATGAATGATCGTTCCACTCTTTTGTTTAAATGCTTCAACTGCTTTTTCAAGTTGAGCAATGACTGCTGGTTTATTGGTTGCTCTTACGAAATTCATGCATGCTTCAATTTTTGGAAGCATAGAACCCTTTTTAAAATGATCATGCATCAAATATTCATCTAGTTCTTTCAGTGTAACATTAGTGAGTGCTTTTTGGTCTGGTGTATTGTAGTTAATAAATACATTTTCAACTGCTGTTAAAATAAATAGCTCATCAGCACCAATAATTTCTGCCATTTTAGCACTTGCGTGGTCCTTATCGATTACAGCATCTACACCAACAAGTGAACCATCTTTATTAACAACTGGAATTCCTCCTCCACCTGCTGCAATTACGATATGCTTGTCTTTAAGTAATGATAAAATGCTTTCTTTTTCAATAATATCTACTGGCTTTGGAGAAGCGATTACTCTTCTATATCCTCTACCTGCATCCTCAAACATTGAATATCCATATTTTTCTTCTAGCTCTGTGGCATATTCCTTTGAATAGAATGCTCCAATTGGTTTTGAGGGATGTTGAAATGCTGGATCTTTTTCATCAACTAAGACCTGAGTCACAATCGTTGATATTGGTCTTTTGATATGACGTTCAAGCATAATATTTTGGATTGCATTTTGGATATGAAATCCGATATAGCCTTGACTCATCGCTCCACATTCAGCAAATGGCATCATCGGTGTTGAACTTGATTCAGAGAATGCTAGATTAATCATGCCAACCTGTGGTCCATTCCCATGGACAATCACAATGTCATGATTCATCTCAATTAAAGGATAAATTGCTAGAGCAACATATTTAAGCAGTTTTTTTTGTTCCTCTGCATTATTTCCTAGTGCATTTCCCCCTAATGAAATAACGTATCTAGACATATAAATCACTTAATGATGCAAGCATCACTGCCTTGATGGTGTGCATTCTATTTTCAGCTTCTTCAAAAACAACACTTTGATTAGATTCTAAAACTTCATCAGTTACCTCTAGTTCACCGTTTGCTACATTTGGATAGTTTGCTCCAAATTCATTAGCGATTTCACGACCAACTTCAGTATCAAGACCATGAAATGCTGGCAAGCAATGCATAAAGATTGCCTTTGGATTTGCATTTTTCATTAGCTTCATATTGATTTGATAGCGGTGTAAATCAGCAATTCTTTGAAGCCATACATCCTTAGGTTCTCCCATGGATACCCAAACATCTGTGTAAAGAACATCTACATTTTTAGTAGCTTCCATTGGGTCTTCAGTGAATCTCAGGGTTGCTCCTGTATTTTTAGCTATATTCTCACAGGTTTTTATTAATTCTTGATTTGGCCATAATGCTCTTGGTGCAGCAGCAGTGAAATGCATACCCATCTTTGCACAGCCAATCATTAATGAATTTCCCATATTGTTTCTAGCATCACCTAAATAAGTGAATTTGATACCCTTTAACGATCCAAACTGTTCTTGAATGGTTAAAAAATCAGCAAGTATTTGTGTTGGATGATATTGATCGGTTAATCCATTCCATACAGGTACCCCAGAAAATTCAGCAAGTGTTTCAACATCACTTTGAAGGTATCCTCTAAATTCGATTCCATCATACATATGACCTAAAACTCTAGCTGTATCCTTAACGGATTCCTTTTTACCCATTTGGGATCCAGTAGGTCCAATATAGGTTACTCCCATGCCTAAATCAAAGGCACCAACTTCAAATGCACATCTTGTTCTTGTTGAATCCTTTTGAAATAGTAATACAACATTCTTGTCCGATAAATGCTTATGACTTATACCCTCTTTTTTTTCTTGTTTAAGTCTAGCTGCTAAATCGATTAGAAATTGTATTTCTTCTGGCGTAAAATCTAATAACGTCAATAAATGTCTACCCTTTAAATTCATAATTTTTTCTCTCCATATTCTATTTCTTCTCTTTCTAAAGGCATGCTCATACATCTAGGACCTCCACGTCCTCTCGATAGCTCACTGGATTCAATCTCTAAAACCTTGATTCCTGCATCTCTTAATAGTTGATTTGTCACATGATTTCTATCATAGACAACAACAACACCTGGAGCAATAGCTAATGTATTCGCCCCATCATTCCATTGTTCTCTAACTGATGTTATAACATCCTTACCACCACAGCGTATTAAGGTAATTTTTCGATGAAGATGTTTTTCTAATACTTCCTCTAGAGAAACAACTACTTTTTTAACGTCAAATCGTTCACTGTTTTTAGTGATTTCAAAAACTGTTAATTTATTTTCAATTCCTGGATGAATGGTGAATACACCATAATCCACTTGAGTAAAGACTGTATCCAGATGCATAAATGCTCTACTCTTTGGAATATTGAATGCTAATACTGTATTGAATTCATTATCTTCCTTGAATAGCTGTTCAGCAAAGAATTCGATAGCTCTAGGATCTGTTCTAGAGGATATACCGATTGCTACAACATGCTTATTTAAAACATGGACATCTCCACCTTCAAGTGGGTATCTATTGAGTCTGTTATAAAATCTTATTGGGCTTTTCCCATAAAATCTAGGATGATAGTTAAGGATATACTCAGAGAATATGGTTTCTCTTTGTCTAGCCTGCATATACATTTTTCCAATAGCAACCCCATTGCCTACACTCGAAAAAGGATCTCTTTGAAATAAAATGTTTGGGATTGGATCTGTATAAAATGGATATTCATCCTCTAGCATATCCATAATTGAGTTTTTCTTTCCGAGTGTTATCTCATGAATTCGAATACCTTCAATCATCTTTAAGATCATTTGTTTAATGGATAGACTCGTTAAATATTGATAGAGTCCAGTTTTAATGGTGTGTGATTTGATTTTTGACTCTTCAATGAACGCATTTACAAAATTACAGATAACTTCGGGATGTGCTTCAAGTGCTTCAGTGATCATATCAGTTAGATATAAAACCTCAACTCCTTGTTTTCTTAATGTATCTGCAAATATATCATGTTCTTCCTGCGCTACCTTTAGATAAGGAATATCATCAAATAATAGCTTTTCTAAAACATCTGGCGTTAGGTTTTCTAATTCCTTACCTGGCCTGTGGACCAATACTGATTTTAATTTCCCAATTTCTGATGTGACATGAATCATATTTTTACTCCTTCCACCATGATTCTAGGAACTCTATACGATATAGAAGTTACTATTTCATAGTTAATCGTTTTTAGTCTGTGTGCGATATCATCTATGGTAATCAATCCTCCAAAGAGAGTTGCAGTATCACCAATCTTAACGGTCTCGTCTACTCTGATGAAGCATGCATCCATGCAGATGATGCCAACGATTTTGTATTCTTTTTTGTTAATTTCTACATAACCTGTTTTGTTTTTTCTGATGAATCCATCAGCATATCCAATCGGTAATATAGCAATATATTCATGAACCTTTGCTTGATAGCTTGCTCCATAGCCAACACTTTCTCCTTTATTCAATTCCTTAATTTGAACAATCTTTGATTTTAAGGACATGACAGGAATGATATTTGGTTTAGGTGAATCTAAGCTTAATCCGTAAAGTGAGATACCAAGTCTTACATGTGTAGTGAAGTCATAATTTTTCTCATACTTAAATGTTGATGAGGAATTAGAGATATGAATCATTTGAGGTCTTATTTTTAATGAATTGATGATCTCTATAAAACGACTTGCCTGCATGTTGTAGAATGCTTCATTCTCATTAGCTGTAGCGAAATGTGTGAATATACCTTTAAGATTTATATTCTTTTTTGCTTGAAGGCTATTTACTGCATCCATAATCATCTTTGGCTCTACCATGCCATATCTTGACATTCCTGTGTCTACTTTTAGATGACAGATAAGTTCTAAGTTTGATTGGATAACAGATTCATAAATATGCTTGTCATAGATGGTAAATTCTATTTGATTGATGGATGCTACTTCTAGATCACTTTCTAGAATTGGACCCATCATCAAGATGGATACATCTCTATGTATTGATTTCAATTCTAGGGCTTCCTCTAATAAAGAAACAGCAAAGAATCGAACTCCCTTTTTATATAAAAATTTAAATACTTCCTTTGCTCCATGTCCATATGCATTCGCTTTGATGACTGGAATAACTGTTTTATTTTTGATTTCATTTTGTGCGATTTGATAATTGTGCCATAGGTAATCTAAATTGATTTCAGCCCATGTAGGTCTATAAAGATTGGTCATATGTTTTCTCCACATAAGGTGATGTCATCACAGATAGTATTCCACCATAGTTTAATTTAAAGGTGATGGTATCTCCAATCTCTAATAAAATATCCTTAAGCTCAACAATCAAATGGTCACTGCTGCATCCTAAAATATGAACACCATGAGGTGGGATTAAGTTTGAACAGTCACAGTCCTGTTTGCCAATTGCTAAAATCGCTCTAGTTATAATACCTTGGTCAACAAATTGAACCCTTTTACCAAATGCATCCATGCCAAGTAATCCCTCTGGCATTGAAGGCTTCTTTTTGATCTCGATAATTTCAGCTTCTAATGTAAAGACATCATCATGTAGACCTTCTATTGTATTGCCATATGCAGTTTCTCTACCTAAGACAAGTGCTTCACCTACTCGCAGATTATTAATATACTTAGGAATGGTTTGATCTGATACCATCAGTATCGATGATGAATTTCCACCCGATACCATTTCTAGCTTTATGTTTAGGTTGTCTTCAATGTTTTTAATAATATTTTCAAGCTTTAGATAAGTTTCATTGGTCGGTATAACAGCACCGTAGCATGTTAAATTTGTTCCTATACCAAGAAGCTTGATGTGTTCATAAGCAATAATTTTTTCTACAACTTTTAAATAATCATCCTGATAATAGATACCTTCTCTTAAATCTCCAATATCAAACATCAAAATAATCGAATGTATCTTTTTTCTCTTTTTCGCTTCTAGGTTTAATGAATCGATGATTTCTAGCTCTGAGTTTAAGGAGATGTCTGAATATTTGATGACATCTGAAATCTCACTCATCATTGGGATTCTTAGTAAAACCTTAGGCTTATGGGTTTCTATTTTTTTTAAATTCTCGATTCTTGAGTCTGCTATATAATCAACATTTGCTTTATTTAAGACATCAATCAATTTTGAATCTGCAGAAAAGACCTTTGAAACAGCCATCATCGATATCCCTTTCTGATGTAGCATGCTTAAAAGATAGTGAACATTATGTGCATACTTTTTTAAATGAATATGAACCTTAGGATACATTAATTTTCACGCTCTTTTCCAATAGACTTCAAGAGTAGCTCTTTTGCCTGTTCGGGATACTTATGAGAAAGTACTCCGAGGGATGCAAAGATATAATCATAATCGATATAGACATTCGTGCTTGGATCAGGTATTAATTTGGTTTGTTGTTTCAAAAGATAATCCTTAACCATTTGTTTAGGGTTATTCGCGTAAAGAAGTGCACCACCTGTTAAAAAGATTGCCTTCACCTGTGTTACATCCTTACCATCAGGTATAACCTTAAACCCATTGGTTGTAAAAACTCTTTTCATATCGCCGATATGACGATCCAATGCTTGAAATACACATTGTCTTGTAAGTAAATCAACGACCTGTTTACCAAACTCTGTTTTAGGAATAAATGGTTCTTCCTCCATAACATGTAAGACATGATCATAGGTCATCCCAGTAATTCTCTCAATCTCACCTGATCTAAAGGTCTTTAGGACATGTAACCTATTGATAAACACACCTAAATCACCCTCAACAGTTCTTTTGAATCTAGGCTCACCATCATTATATTTTAAGAATTCTGGCTTTGGTTCACTCACAGAATGAACATCTGTAGTTGCACCACCTACATCAATGGTCATGACTCCATCATAGATTTCATTGAGTAATAGTGTTGCGTCCATCACTGCTCCAGGTGTTGGTATAATGACATCACCTACCATATCAAAAATATGAGACATACCCTTTGCATGAATAATATTTTTTTCGAACGTCTCATAGATTGCTTTTCTAAGTGGAACAATATTAAAATCATCTACTCTAGGATATACATTTTCAACTATTCGAATATGATCCTTCTTTAGTTCTAGGATTCGATCATGATTCGCGATATTTCCTGTATAAATAATTGGAATATTTAAATCCACTAAATCGAGTAGGTTTTGATAAGCAACTTCCTTTTCACCAAAATCCGTTCCACCTGCAATAATAATAATGTTTGGTTTAACTTCCTTTATTTTTTTAATGTGTGATGCCTCTATTCGATTTGCGGTAATTAAATGAATGTTCGCTCCTGCATTTAATGCTGCTTCTTTTGCTGCTCTTGCTGTCATTTCATAGACAAGTCCATGCACAGTTATTTTTAAGCCACCTGCAGCACTGGATGAAGCAAGCATTTCATCATAGGTTAACTCAGTAACATTTAAATTCTTTTTTAAATCATTAATTGCATTGGTTAATCCAATATTCACGTCAGTGTCTACTGTAGTTTGGTGCATACCTCTGCCGATGAACTCCACCGGACCTTGGTGAAGATTGAAGGCATTTACAACAGTTGTTGTTGAACCAATCTCAGCGACCAAACAATCAATTCTCATGAATTTCCTTATGTTTTTTCACAATGAAGCTTGCTACATGAATCCCCTTGGTGCCACGGCTAAATCCTTGGTCCATACCGTACTTCATAGCAAGTTCAGGTGTGACTTGTGTTCCACCTGCAAGTAATATCAATTTGTCTCTTACTCCCTTTTCAACTGCATAGTCGTGAAGCTTTTGCATATTCTTATAATGAATATCATCATGTGAGATGATTAAAGAAATCATTACGATTTGTGCATTGGTTTCTATTGCAGCGTCAATAAACTTTTCAATTGGTACACTAGTTCCAAGATATGTATAATGGATTCCGTATTTTTCAACACCACCATGCTTAATATCTAATATCTCTCTCATACCTACACTATGTTCATCCGATCCGCCTGTACCAGCGATGACCTTTAATTCATGCTTTTTAACATATTCAAGTATTTCATCCTCAGGCATTAATTCTTCCTTTTTTGGTAAAACAAGCTTAGAGGAATCGATATCAAAACCGATGGTTCCCTTTAATTGTATTCTTGTGCCTTCGCTTGGATGTAGCACTTCTTTATGGATAACCTCTGGACTGGATAGCTTCATTTGTTTTGCAACCTCTAGGGCTGCAGCCTCTGCAGTTAGTATATCAGTTGGAAAGAATAGGTCTAAGGTGATAACCCCATCACCAAGCCATTGTACTTCAGGCTTCAAAGATGAAGTTGAGCGATACTTTTCATTTTCATCTAGGCGGTTATTCACATTATCCTCTGGGTCTAATTCATCGATATATTGAATTAAATCAGGATTTTCAAATGTAGAACCACCAATAAGCTTTGAAGGATTATTCTTTAATTTTTTATCATATTGTTCTATATTGTTATATCCATAATGTGCAGTGACAGGAGCTAGGTAATCAGCTGCTCTTTTAATGACTGTTTGTGCACCGATACCACCAGTAGCACTTCTAGCAATACCATCTCCGCTACGCTCTGGATAATAGCCACTATCCACAAACATTCCTTCTTCGACAGCCTTAAAATAACCACCCATTTGAATGATTTCTTCCATCATTAGGATTGCTCTTTCTTGGATTTCTCGTTTTTTCTCTACTAGGTATCCTTCCTTTTTAAATTCAAGCATACCCATTAAATCATCCATACCCATCATTGCTTGCTTGGCTGTATCGAGTGCTTCGATGTTATAAACATGCCAAGGTACATTTCTACCTTCATCAGGTGTAATTGTGGATTGGATATCTGCACTTGTCAATCTAGAAATCAACAGATTTAACACATGAGTAACTGTAGCTTCTCTTGTGGATGAATCCATATATTTTGTATTCATTTGTGCTCTCATCTTATAATCAGAGAAAAACTCTCTAAGTGCTAAAGCATAAGGAAGATTTAATTTTAAGTCTGGTGAAGGTGGAGCAGCAGGTGGTACCGTTGAAAGACAGATTAAGTCCTTAGCAATACCAATTTTTTCACTCATTCTACTATTGATCGCGTGCTGTACTAATAGTTCTGGCATTACCTTCCATGCATCTCTTGCTGTTGCATTTGCATTATGTGCACCATCAATTTGTGCGAGTCCACCAAAGGCCATGATCTTCTTACTTTCTGCAGCATCCACAAAGGAGCGAATCATGTTGATGTTTCGATATAAAACATTATATTGAGGATCCTGGTGTGCACCATTTACTCCCTCTTCAGTAAACATTACAGCGATTTCTGGTCCAGCAACTCCTGAAACGTAGGAATGATAATTGATGGGTCTGCCAACTTCATCTTCAATCATGTCTAACGCTTTTCTTTGTGCTCTCACTTGTTTTCTAGTGATTGGAACTCCACCAACTCCTTGAGGTGTTCCTTCAAGTAAACCGTCCATATGAGATTGACCAGCAGTTCGAATAACCATAATATGATCTGCACCGTGATAGGCTGCCATTCTCATTCTTCTAATATCATCTTCAAATCTTCCCGAAGCTATTTCCGTAGTAATGGTTGCATCCGGTTGAGGGTCAATACCATTTAAGCTTCTTGCAGAAGGTAGTGCTACGAAATTTTTCAATGAAGGGCTTGCTTGTACATAGCTAAACTGACCAAGTTCAATCGGTCCTTTATCTCTCCATGTCCAACCCCTTCTTCTTGGTCTATAATTTTCTAGATTACTTAGTATTTCTCTAATATCTAATTTATCTTTTGGATTCATTTGAAAACCTCCATCATCATGTTAACTTCAGAGGTATCTAGTAATGCAAGTCCCGCTTCTCTAATTGGAAGCTTTTTTAGGGTTGCATACTTAAAAACAATATGTCCTGCACCATGTGATAAGAGATTGTTTTCCATAAGTTTATCTGTAATCATTTTCGCTTCAAGACTCGAAAATCCCATACGCATTAATACACTTCTTTCAATTGCAGGAGTTGTATTCTCATAGGCTAGTGTAAGTAATGGATCGATGATTTGATCGGTAAGCTCTTGGAAATAAGCTTTGAGTTCACTATCAGAATATTTTGATAGGTGCTTTCTTCTTTCTAAAAAGTCATCATTTCTTGATTTCATTGTTGTCCTCCATGAGTTCTTTAATTTTACTTACAGTTGTTTTAAGCTCAACTGCTAGATATTCATAGTCCTTATCAAATAATAATTGTTGATCGAAATGCTTTAAATATGATTTTCTTAATGTATTTAAATCAAGCTCCTTATGCTTAACAAATGATCCTGATTTTGGAAAAATTAGATTTTTCCCAGGCTTTTCATACAAGGGGTCTCCTAATATTAAATCGATACCTCGATCTGATGCAAATGATATTTGAGCATTCATGTGCTTACCAGCACCTGTATACTCCGTTTCTTGAACAACGATAATATCAGTATCCTTCATCTCCTGTGCAAGACTAAATGCTGCAGCTAAACTAACGTTACCTGCAGGTCCTCTTTCCATACCCTCAAGTAGTGCTAAGGCTTGAGTGATATAAAATACAGTTCCTTGGTTAACTAAAACATAAGAGTCCATATAGCGCATTGGTCTTGCTGCACTTCTAGGTACATCACTGCGATCAGGGAATGTAGAAAATGGAATACCAAAGCCTGTATGACCTGTAGTGAATGACTTTTTATTAAAATCTAGGTCACTTGCCATATGAAGCCCTGTTAAATCCACTGATGCAGCAACTACTTTTGTTTGTGTGGCTGATGCTTTAATGAGTCCTCTTGCAGTTCCTGTTAAATTACCACCACCAGCATTTGTACAAATAACCATTTCTGGGTATTTTCCTTCTTTTTCTAACACTTCATTAGCAATCTCATAGCCTAATGTTTCAATTCCCATAATGCCATAAGGAGAATATAAGGAGGCATTAAAATAACCAGTTTCCTCTAATAATATTAAAAACTGGTAAAAGAGCTCTGGACCAACAGTGAGCTGAATGACTTCAGCACCATAGGCTTCACATGCTCTCGCTTTTTCAATAATTTCAGGTTGTCCAATTCCTTTAGAGTCAAAGCATTCTTGAACGATAATGCATTTCAGTCCAGCTCTTGCAGCAAGTGCTGCTACAGCTGCACCATAATTTCCTGATGTTGCAGCAATCACACCTTTAAATCCAAGCTTTTTCGCTTGATCAATCGATATTGCTGCTCGTCTAGCCTTAAATGAGCCACTTAAATTTGCGGCTTCATCCTTAACAAATATACGTGCTCCATAGCCAGGCTTAGCAAATTTTCTTGCGTAGGATGATAATCTTTTTAATTCAATGAGTGGAGTAGATCCTACATTATTTTCTTTTTGTATTTTTGAGACATCCTCTAGAGTTAACCCAGAATCATTCATCATTTTTTCGTAATCAAAACCTATACCACTATCTTCATACTGATCATAGTTCAATTTGAGTGCTTGTCTCATAATTGCTTGTTTTCTACTTAAAACATCTTGATAGGAATTGCTCATACCAAATCCTCCGTTTCCGAAAGAATGATGTCCTTCATATCTTCAATTTCTTGAACAAAATGTCCAAAGTCGTGTGTATATGATGGTTCAACAGCTATTAATATGCCTGTTTCAATGCGTTTGGTTGCGGTTAAAATTTCAACTGTATCGCCAATTTGAGCAGATTTTAACAATTTCCCTTTAATTCTCATTTCGAAAGGAACCTGTTTTGTATCTGCAGGTAAATTTGCTGAACGCTCACTTCTTGATAAAACAGATTTATAAATTTGAACAAATGTCATTTTTTCAATCATATTTTTCTCCTTTAATCATAGAAAAAAGAACCATTTTCTGAAAGCGCTTACGTATCTATATGATAACATTTTTACTCTATTTTGTATAGAGTATATCGACTGAAATTACCAAAAATAGGAAATCTAAAAGAAAGATTTCCTATTCGAGTTATTGTTCAATTAAATCCCTCATGTCGCCTAAAATAGCGCGAGGAACAGGTAAATCTATCATTGTCTTTAAACCACTTTTAGCATTGATAACATGTGGAATCATATTGACACACATTGCAATCGTTCCAATTCCACCATTGATTTCAGGAGTAATTTTCATGTTGATATTTGGAGTACCCTTTAAATTGATATAATCGCCAGTAATAATGCCTTCACTTTCAGGCTCTATTTGCTGTGGATGAATCATGTCAATGAAAACATCACCATGAACCATTCCTTGTCCGGTCATATTAATACCGGCAAGTGTTCCTGCTTTCGCTTCACCATACGGACTTTTTCGGTCAATATTGGTAATAATAGGCTCCATTTGTTGTTTAAAATTAGTTAATTTAACACCAAGTGCTTCACTGATCATATGAATACTTTCATTAAATCCAACATGCCCAGCTAATGTGCCATCCATAATACGTTTATGATATTCATTTAGTGAAATACCAACGCCTTGTTCATGCATGACTGTTGGTCCAAAAGGTGATAGAGAGTTGACTCTTTTCGCTTCAATATGCTCTACATCAACCATCGTACCTGTTAAAGCAACTACCAATAAATCCATAATAAACCCTGGATTGATACCTGTACCAAGCACAGTAACACCAAATGCTTTTGCTAGATTATCAATTTGAGCAGCAAGCTCTGGTTCAGATGCATAGGGATACGCCATTTCTTCAGCAGTGCTAATACAATTCATTTTGCTTGAAATAACTTTTTTAATCTTTTCGAATGCACCCTTCACAAATGAGTCAGTGCATAGCAATACAACATCTGCAACCGTTGTCGATAACAAATGATCAATATTTCCATTAATTTTTACAGCTGGGTGATCAGATTTTATGCTTAAAATCTCTTG
This sequence comes from Tenericutes bacterium HGW-Tenericutes-2, assembly GCA_002839095.1. GTDB lineage: Bacteria > Bacillota_I > Bacilli_A > Acholeplasmatales > Acholeplasmataceae > Peloplasma. The sequence continues at coordinate 182,417 of PGXL01000001.1, forward strand.
AAAATCTTTACCAATGTATTCTGGGTTTAAATCACAGATACCAGTGATTTCAACACCTTTTTTAAGTAGAAGCATTTGTGCCATGCCACGACCCATTGCTCCAAATCCCCAAATTATAACTTTAACTTTATCCATAATACCTCCATGTTACTGTACTTCATCAAAATATCTTGCTACTGTAAATAAGTAATCAGATAAACGATTGACATATGCGAGTGTATGCACATTGAGTTCTTGCTCAGCTGCTAGTAATATTAATTCTCTTTCAGCTCTTCTAATAGTCACTCTAGCAATATTAAGCCATGAAGCAGCTTTTGTTTGATCGAGTTTGATAAACTTGGTCAAAGGCTTCAACTCTGAATCATAATGATCGAGTCTTGATTCTAGCCATTCTACGTTACCTGGTAATGTAATATATTTATTGGAATCATTTAAGGCAATCTCATGACAAATTGCAAATAGATGACCATGTATTTGATTGATATCATCAATGACTTCAGCAAGACGCATATAATGCTTAGACATTAATAGAAAAGCCATCGCTTCATCAAAAGCACCATTTACAGCAATATGTAAATCCGCTTTGCTTACTCTCTTGTTCATTAAATCAGTTTGTCCTAAGTCTCCACGTTTAGTGTAAATCTTCATATATTTCTCCCTTTGATGATCTATATTTATATGGTTTCTATAATCATTATACCATATTTATGTACTCTATTCTGGTGCTTTCTTAGACTTAATGCTCTTATCCTTTAATGCTTGAACCGCAAAGCTTGCGACATCAAATGCATATTTTTTTGGACCAAATCCTGCATCATAGCCCAATTCTTTAGCAAGGCTATGATTAATTCTAGGTCCTCCAATAATTACGATAAAATCTTTTCTTTTGTTTTCAGCTTCAAGTAGCTCGATAAACTTAGTAAGGTTTTCGATATGAACATCCTTTTGTGTCACTGTTTGACTAATTAAAATTACATCTGCCTTGTAATATATCGCCTTTTCTAAAAGTGTTTCATTTTCGATTTGACCACCAAGATTGATTGCATGAATTCCTTTGTATCGTTCTAAGCCGTAGTTACCATTGTAGCCCTTCATATTCATGATGGCATCAATTCCTACTGTATGTGCGTCTGTTCCTGTCGATGCACCAATAAAGACTAGAGGTTCTATAAAGTTTTTTTCAATATACTCCTCTATTTCTTCCTTACTCATGGATTTAGATTCTACTTCATTGATATGAACTGTTGATACATCGATTTGATGCTCTGAAGTGCCATAAACTATATAATAGCTAAATTGATCTGATAAAGGTGTTGCATGAACAACTGAAGGATTATGTATTCCCATTTGTAGTGCGATTTTTTTAGCTGCTTCTTCACCTAAGGCATTGCATGGAATAGGTAGAGAAAAGCTTAGTTGAACTTTTCCATCATTTAAGGTATCTCCATATGGTCTAATCCAATTCGACTTATTTCCCATGCTGTTCACCCTTTAATCTTTCAATCATGATTTCTAATATAGGGTTTTGATAATCTTGATGCTTCACATAAACTCCAGATAACCCCTTCCCACCATCCTCATGTCTTGATATTTCTGCAAACACACCTTTTTCTAAGGATTTAAACATGCCATCCTTTTTGATTTGCTCTAATAAATCTTTTGCAGCATTTAATACATCATGTGCTCTTTTTACAATCTTACCTTCAGGATTATAAGTAATCTCATCACCAAAATCCATAAATGCTTTTTCTATGTAGCTTGCGTTATCTAATGCAATCGCTCGATCACTCATAAAAGGTGTGTGAATTGCTTCTGTCATCATCCCTAGTAAGTGAATCGACTGCTTCGAAGTTACTGCGGTGATGTTGAATAATGCGTTTTGAATAGTTCCTTTAAATATATCACCAGTCATGTGCTTTGTCGGTGGCATATATTTAAGCGGTGATTTCGGAAATATCTCTCTAGACATTTCTGCTTGCGCTAATTCATATAAAAAACTATTTTCCATCTCTGGATTGATTTCATATGCATGTCCTAATCCCATTAAGGATTCGTCCATATAAGCATTTTTTGCAAATTGCTCATTAATAAATTGGGATGCTAAAACTGTATGTGCGTGCTCAAATGCATCTGATGTAGTTAAATAGTTATCTTCACCAGTATTTATAATAATTGATGCATATGAGGATAACACTCTTGAAAAGTATTGATCTATAAATGTTCTTTTCATGTTGATATCTCTAAAAATAATTCCATATAAAGAATCGTTTAGCATCATATCTAATCTTTCAATTGCTCCCATAGCAACGATTTCTGGCATGCATAATCCGGATGCATAATTGACAAGCTTGATATATCTTTTTTCTTCTTGTGATACTTGATCTAAAGCTTTTCGCATTAATCTAAAATTCTCTTGCGTCGCATAGGTTCCACCAAAGCCTTCAGTGGTTGCACCAAAGGGAACATAGTCTAATAAAGACTGTCCTGTTGATCGAATGACAGCAATGATGTCAGCACCCTTCTTCGCTGCTGAAATTGCTTGCTTAATGTCTTCATATATATTACCTGTTGCAACAATCACATACTTACTTGGTGTCTTCTTTTGAGGTGATTCTTCTATTCTAAGTTTTCTTTCCTTTTTCATCTCGTCAATTCGAACCAATGACTTATGGAAGAATGGCATGATATCGCTTAAGTAAGGGCTTTTCTCTAAATTGGAGTAGGAGGATAAGTCGATGGATTTAGAGGATACACCAAGCGCTATTTCTTGTGGTGTGAGACTTAAGTTATGGATAGCATAAGACATATAATGAACAACACCTTTTGAGATATCACAGTCCTTAGCAACATGATCACATAACACATTCACAAGTGGCACCTGATATTCGTTAACTCCATCGATACCTAGTAGTCTAAGTATTGATCTTTCAACAGTTATTGTTGTATGCTGATCAATCATTTTTTGCATATCGGATGCAATCTTTTTCGATAGCTTTCGACACGATTCAATTGTTTCTTTGTTTAAGTTTAATTTTGACATGGGTTACTCCATTTTCTTAACATTGTAAACTGGAACAGCTAGTTCCCTTTGCATGATATTTAAAAATAAGGTCTCATTATAATGATGTCCGATTGGACTCCATGGATTGATAGTTACAAAAAGGAGTGGAGTCTGATGGATGACATGGATTTGAATATTCAATTTTTCGATGTAGTCAAAATAATGATCTTTAAATAAAAGCTTTGTTGCATCATCACATACCAAAGTAAAATCTCTAAAGTCATGCGCAATAAAGAAATCAATCATTTGTTCTGTGATTGCTCCTTTAATATACATTGACTCTATCTTCTCGTTTAATTCCAAATCAATCAATTTGAATGTATTCATGTTTTTTTCATGAAATGTTAAATGTCTATGCTTGGTATGAATAATCAGTGATTCATCTGGTGTTCTTGTGTAATCTGTTGTTTTTTTCAAGTTAAAGGATTCAACAATATGCTTTGTTTGCAAAACAGTTTTATTCATATCTGTTGAGTAAGCAGCACCTGTTGCTAAAACAATTGCGTCTAGTGATTCAATATTTGCAAATGTCATTCGATTGAATGCACCATCTACAAGAATTTTTTCTACATAGGGCTTTAGCATTAATATCAGTTGATGTAAGTCATAATTTGTGGTAGGTCCTGCAATAACCATCGTACCTTCACTTAAAATTCTTACGATGTAAACCAATCCTAAAGCAGTTCTCATGTCTGTTTTTTTTATGATTTCATACTCTAGATTCGATGCTACAAGACATTCATATGCTGTAGCTATAACCATTCTTGGTCTAACAATGATTTTAGGCTTTGGCAAGAAATTCACTTGATCGAGTGACTCACCATCTAGTCCTATACTTGTTAATCCAATGGTTATATTTTGATACATCTCTATAATCTTATTTAATGTTGTTGTCTTTCCTGTATTTTTTGATAATCCAATGATTCCTAATGTTTCAACACCATCAATTATGTTTTTCACGAGTAATCCGCTCATTTCTCTTTAAATGCTCTGGTTCAAGTGCTATTCTAGTTCCACTAAGTAGTCCACTAATGCCTTCTAATTTCTCCTTCTTGCAGTCTTCACAGTCGCAAGCTGAAACGTAATGATCTGGTTCACTATAGGTCGTAAACACACCTTCAAAGTTACGAAGTACCACTTTGCCTGGTGCTTGAGATATTAAATAGTTAGGCATCACAGGGATTTTACCTCCACCATTTGGTCCATCGACAACAAATGTTGGTACTGCAAATCCGCTGATATGACCTCTTAAGCCTTCAATAATTTCTATCCCCTTAGAAACTGTCGTTCTAAAATGTTCAATACCATAGGATAGATCACATTGATAGATATAATATGGACGTACACGGATAGCGATTAATCCTTTAACTAGCTTACGCATAATGTGTACACAATCGTTCACTCCTCTAAGTAACACACTTTGATTACCAACTGGAATCCCAGCATCAGCTAGTAAGTCAATTGCATGCTTACTTTCTGGCGTGATTTCATCTGCGTGATTAAAATGCGTGTTTACCCAAATTGGATGATATTTCTTAAGCATATTTACAAGCTTTTCCGTTACTCTTTGTGGCATCACGACAGGTGTGCGTGTACCAAAACGAATCACTTGTACATGATCAATTTCTCTTAATTTTTTTAATATGTATTCTATTCTTTCATCACTTGCCATAAATGCGTCGCCACCTGATAAAAGAACATCATTGACTTCAGGATGGTTTCTTATATATTCTATTGCATGATCGATTTGTTCAATTTTTAACTCAGCATCCTTTTGTCCTGCAAATCTTCTTCTTGTACAATGTCTACAATATGTAGAGCACATATCTGTAATGAGAAAAAGCACACGATCAGGATATCTATGAGTTAGTCCTGGAACTGGTGAATCATGATCCTCGTGTAGTGGATCATATAAATCGTTTTTTCCTGTAATCAGTTCACTTCCAAAAGGAATCGCTTGCTGACGAATCGGGCACTTTGGATTATCTGGATCAATTAAAGATAGATAATATGGTGTGATTGCCATCCGTAAGTGACCTAAAACCTTTTGAATGGTTTGTTCTTCATTTTCTGTTAGGTTGATATATTTCTTGAGCTGCTCAGCATTTTTAATACGATTAGATGTCTGCCACTTCCAATCATTCCAATCACTCTCAGATACATCCTTAAAATACTTGTTCTTTCTTTCGATGTACTTTTCATTCAATTCTATTTTCATATTTTCCTCCCTATGCGTATCTCTTCATAAATAAATCGTAAAGCTTTCTATTTTCTCTTAATATATCTAAAGTTATTTCTGCGTGTCCCTTTGTATATCCATTTCCAATCATCATATCTAAATCTTTACCGATACCTTCAGCACCGAGTGCTGCTTTAGTGAAGGATGTAGCCATACTAAAGAAATAGACAATTCCATGATCCTTTGTAGAAAGAATTGCTGTCATTTCTGTATTTTGTACATTGACTACATTAATGGTTAAGTCTGCCAACTCTCCATTGGTGAGTGATGAAACCTTTTCATAAACAGCTAAGCTATTTAATGCATTTTCCAAAATGATTTCATCGCATAGGTCTAAGGATATTAATAAATCTCTTTGAGACTCCTCATTGACTAAGCCGATAACCTTTCCATTTGGAACAACATTCTTTTTTGCTTGATAGGCACAAAGGACACCACTTTTACCTGCAGCGCCGATAATAAAGACTGTTTGTCCAGGCTTAGCTAGCTTTTTGACTTGGGCTGGTGCACCAGCAACGTCAAGTGCTGCTAAAACTAAATTTTCACTTAAGTCATTAGGAATAACTGAATAAATCCCTGAATCAAATAATATTGCTTGTCCCTTGATTTTGACCTGTTCATTACTAATATTGATTGATATGATTTCTTCAATATGTAGTGGTGTTAATGAAAGAGAAACGAGGGTAGCAATTTTAGTTCCAATGGATAAGGATTGGTTAGAAAACTTATTACCAATTTCCTTGATGGAACCAATAAGCATACCACCACTTTTAGTCACTGGATTTTGCATTTTACCTTGAGTCTTTACGATATTAAGAATCATATCCTTCATCAAGAAAACATCTGACTTACATGCTTCTTTAATTTGATGAAATGATGCGGAGTCAATATTTAAGGTATCCACTTCAATCAACATTTCATTTTCATAGCATTTCGGAGTTGAATCAATTTTATGTGCTGCCTGAGGTAGCACACCTGTTTCTCCAATGACTCTGTGAATTCCATATCTTGATAGCTTCATTTATTTTCTCCTTATACCTAGAATTTCTCTCGCTTCATTTGGAGTTGCTATTTCTCTTCCATATCTTTTCGCGATTGAAACTACTTTTTCAACTAGTTCTTTGTTTCCCTTTGCCAATACGCCTTTTTCAAGATAGATATTATCCTCTAGTCCGACTCTCACATGACCACCGTTTTTGATGGATAACTCAGCCAATGGAAATTCGTATTTACCAATCCCAGCAACACTAAAAGTAGAGTCACTTGGGATACTGTCCTTCATGAAATAAAAGTCTCTTTCTTCACCTGTCATTCCACCATTGACACCGAGTACAAAACTAAAGTGCATAGGCTTATGAATAAACCCTTTTTTATGAAGTCTTAGAACCATATCGATATGTCCCTTTTCAAAGCACTCCAATTCAGGAAAGATATTTCTTTCATGCAAGGTATTAGCGAAATATTTAATGTCGTTTTCCGTATTGATAAAGATTTGATCTCCACCAAAATTGAGTGTGCCACAATCTAGGGTAGCCATTTCAATATCAAGCTCTGTTGGTTTAAGTCTAGTCATTCTAGACATACCAACAGCACCACCTGTTGATGGTTGAATAATTACATCTGGGCATTTCTTTTTTATACCGTTGATAACGGCTTGATAACGCAGTTTACTTTGAGTAGGTGTTCCATCATCATGGCGTACATGCAAATGGATTATTGATGCTCCTGCTAGATAAGCAAGGTAAGCTTCTTCCACAGTTTCTTGGATTGTATATGGAACATACTCGTTATCTTTTTTACTTGTTTCTGCACCGGATATAGCGCATGTAATAATGAGCTTATTCATGTTTGATACGCTGCTTAGCCTTAGGAACAACACAGGTTCCTATAGCCTCTGTAACTAGTATTTTATCAAGTAATAAATCTGCTGCTGAACTACTAATGTCCGGTCTAGCAGATATGACTTTATAGCATTGAAACTTCATCTTTCTTGATTGGTTACCATGTTCAATAATCTCTCCAATGACTTCAACAAAATCACCTGCATAAAGTGGAGCTAAAAAATCTATTTTTTCATATGCTCTAAACAAGCCTTCATCACCATCATATTGGATTAAAAGCTCTGTAGCTACGTCTCCAAATAATGCAATGACCTTCGCACCATCCACTAGGTTTCCACCATAATGCGCATCAGCTTGACTTAGTCTTAAACGATGTATGACTTTATTCATTTTTTATACCTCCATCAATTTAACATGATCATATTTTAATTTTGCATCAGTCTTTGAAATAATCTCTTCAATTGAAATATCAGGATGTCTTTCGATTAAATATAGGCCATCACTTCTAACTTCCATCACCGCAAGCTCTGTTACGATAAGGCTTGCTTTTTTATATCCTGTTAGAGGAAGTGTGCATTTTTCTTTAATCTTTGATTCTTCCTTGTTCATATGTGTGGTTGCAATAATCACACGCTTTGCACCAGTCACTAAATCCATGGAGCCCCCCATACCTGGTACTAACTTCCCAGGTATGATCCATGAAGCAATTGATCCTTCTTGATCGACTTCAAGTGCACCTAAAACAGTGACATCTAAGTGACCTCCGCGAATCATCATAAATGATAGTGCTGTGTCAAAAAACATTCCATGCTCTAAAATAGTTGCGTATTGTCCACTTGGATTAGTAAGGTTGTAATCGATATTGGATTCATCAGCAAGTGGCCCTAGTCCAATAATTCCATTTTCACTTTGTAAAAACACTTCGACATCATTTGGGATGTAATTCGCAACCATGGTTGGTATTCCAATACCTAGATTAACCAGGTTTCCATTTTTGAGTTCTTTTGCTATTCTTTTCGCAATAATTTGTTTAGCATCCATTAAATAGCACCTCCAATAATTGAATCTACAAAAATATGAGGTGTAATTACATGCTCAGGATCTATATCTTTAACTTCCTCGTGAATGAGTGCTACCACATGGTCTGCTGCGGTTGCCATGATAGGATTAAAGTTTCTTGCTGTTCCAGAATAGGTTAGATTACCTAGATGGTCTGTATAATATGCATTAATAATTGCTAGGTCTGCACCAAATGCTTCTGCTACAATATATTCTTTTCCATCAATAACTATTTTCTTTTTACCGATTTCAACGGGTGTATGTATTCCGGTAGGTGTAAGAATACCACCTAAACCTCCACCCTTAGCTCTAATTTGTTCAATAAAGGTACCTTGTGGGATGAGTTCAACATCTAGTTTTCCTTCACTCATAAGCTTCCCTGCGGTTGGATTGGTACCAATATGAGTAGCAATTAATTTTTTAACTTGATTATTTGAAATCAGTTTTCCAACACCCTTATCAGGATAACCAGCATCATTACAAATAATTGTTAAATTTTTAATATTGGTTTCAACAATATAATCAATTAAAAGTTCTGGTGTACCACACGTTAGAAAACCGCCAACCATAATTGATTGTCCTTCTTTGATCAATGTCTGAAATTTTGTTTTATCAATCCATTTATTCATTGGGTTTTTCCTTTCTAGGCATCATCATTGCTTCTCCTGTTAACATGAGTTCATTATTTTCATTCAAGATCTCGGTAGAAAATATGACTCTATTTTTTTCTTCAATAATTTCCTTAACAGTAATTCTTACTGTGAGCTCAGTTCCAGGATAAACAGGCTTAAGAAACTTTAGGGATTGCCCACAATAAATAGTTCCTTCACCAGGATACTCAGTCCCAAATATTTTAGAAAAAAGTGATCCAATTAGCATTCCATGGACAATCGGTTCTTTAAATGGTGTACGACTACAATACTCTTCATCAAAATGTGCTTGATTCATGTCACCAGTTAGTTCACCAAATTTCTTTACATCTTCCTTTGTAATGATTCTTTTGTAGCTTCTTTCTTCTCCAACTTTCATCGTTTTAATCATGTTATTTCCCCTTTTTCAAAAAAATAAAGAGCGCTGTATAAAACCAGCGCTCCATTTAGGTTTAAATGGCAATGAAGAAGGTGTACCCTCAATCATCAAGGTTAATGAGTGGACTTCATTAAACTTTCGGCGATATGCACCTTCTTTAAATCACTTGATGTCCACATTCAAATCGTGATTTAAATACCCAACAGACCGCACCTCTGTATCGTTTCTATACTCATTATAATCGATAAGTGAAAGCGCTGTCAATGCTATTTGATATAATCCATCGTCTTTTCTTAAAAAGACTGCTTTTTCACATAAATCCTATAGTATTCCGTTACAAACCTCGTTATAGGGTGTATAATTAAAATATAATAGATTAGGAGGAAATAAAATGAATGATATTGTAAAAGCTTATGACGGTCTACCTTGGATTATTAAAATAATTCTAGCTTTACCTGGTATTGATGGTATTGCATGGGGTTTATATCGTGTATTCAAGGGTTTAGCTAAAAAAGACAACATGCTTGTATTAATTGGTATTCTTTGGATTTTCTTAGGAATCTTCGTCTTATGGATTATTGATATGGTTTCAATAATTCTTTATAAGAAGCTTGTTTGGTTAGCATAATTCTGAATTAAAAATAAATGGCAGTCCTCGGGATTGCCATTTTTTTGTTATATGATTTGATAATATTTCTCTTTTTCTTTTTGAAGCATTTTTCGAAGTGGTTCATATAACCATAGCACGGTTAAAAAGTTACTTAATGCCATAATGAGTTCAAATGGTAAATCCATCATAAAATACGCTTCAAATGGAATGCCTAAAACAAGTACTGCAATCGGTATATATAACCACCCATATACAAATCCAAAAACAAATCCGAATATTGCAAGTGGATACGCTGAATTTAATTTTTTAAATATTGTGGTTAAACCAATTGGAATTAACATCCATCCAATAAACATCGATGGTATATAAACTGGCATCAACGGACCATAGGGTGAAAGTATATTAATAACCATGACATGAATAATGATAATAAAGGTTGTTCTCTTAAATCCTAAAACCTTTGTAAATAAAATAATAAGTAGTGTAGTAAACTGAATGTTTGGAAGAAAGGATAGCGCAAGTTGCTGCACGAAAAGAATCGCAGCACAAACTGCAATTAATGCTGCATCTTTAATTGATGTATTCTCAAAGCGCATTTAAAATCACTCCCAAGCATTCTTTAAACTAATTTTAAATCTGTCATGATTATCAAAGCTGATGTTACTTACTCCAACGGTGGTTAGCTTATATGCTGTACCATCGTATTTTTCGATGGATAAAAATGTGTTTGTCCAATTCGACATCACTTCAAAATCATCATTTTTTATACCTAATAATACCTTCCCTTGAAATCCAAAGCTTTGGAATTCATAGGTGCAGTCTTCGTCTGCTTGATAGGATCCATTGGCACATGTTAAATCGAAATTACGATTCAAAACATCAAAAAATGAATCACCTTTATAAAACTCGAGTTCATCATCGAAAACGATAATTCCTTGATCATCAACAATGGTTACTTGGATCGTACCAGCCGTTAAGGATAGATTTTCATTTGCAAATAGCTTGATTGTGAAAAATACAGCAATGATGAATACAACACTTACTATGATTTTTATCACTAAGTTTTTCATTTGAAAACCTCCCTCCAATTGGTATGATATTAACTGATATGAATTAACTTCAGATTTATCCTAAAGAGTTGAAATAAAACTAGCGTTTTATCCTAAATAATAGAAATAAAATGCTGGCTTTAAATATACATCACGATAGATCTTATATGCAACAAGTGCTGCAAACACCTGTGGAGTTGAAAACATCATATCTGTTTCTTCTGATTCTAATGTCCATTTATAAGCGCCATCTACTTCATATTGAAGTAAAGCATCAATTAAATCTACACCCTCAGTTTGATAATCTACACCTCTTGGGTCAATCGCATGCGCAATTAAGCCAAGAATAACTGTAGCTGTTGAAGCTGAGTTTGCTGAGCCCCAAGAAGTCACTCCATCCTCAGATAAATTTTCTTTAATATATGTAACCATCTCTGCAACCTGAAGATTTACACCCTCATAGGTAACATATGGAGCAAGTGCTAATAAAAGCATACCTGCATAATCAGCATCCATAAAATCTGGTGTACTAGCTAATAAATCATCAACGATCGCTGTTCTAACAGAGCCTGCTGCTTGAACCATAGTTAAAGCATTTAATAATGAAATGGATTCATAATGGTTTTGTGCATCCATTAGTAATAAAGCATCTTTAATAGCATCCGTATTTGATACAAATGATTTCGCTAATAATGTTGATTTAAATGCATTTGATATAGTATCTGTTGGATAAACTGTTGGTTTTGGTACCAGTGATCCAAGCTGTGGAGAAAAATAATTTCTCGCATTTAAATGACGGATTGCTGCAACAACATTAGGTTCTAGACCTTGTAGGCTAATATATGTTGATAAATAGTTATCGATAAAGGTTTGAATCACTCTATCAACCATTAAATCAGTTTCATCGAGTAGAGAAACTTCTTGAAAAGTAATAACCATTCCATCAATTAGTTCAATATTTTCAACACCAGTAGTTATGAGTGCGCCATCTACAGATATAGTGAAGGAATAATTATAGGTAACACCAAATTCTTTTGGATAAAGACTACCTACTCCATTGACGAAATAACCAAATGGATAGATTTGATAATCAATACCAATAGATTCATCAATTAAATCAATAACTCTTTTTGTTTCACCCTCAGGAAACTCAATATCTCTGCTTAATAAAACAACATCATCAATCTCAATAACTTCAACCTTAAACGATAACAGTTCCACTGTTGGTTCGGTTTCAACTTGACAACCAGCAAGTGCTACCAAACTTAAGAAAAATAAAACGATAGTCCAAAACTTTTTCATGCTTTCTTTTCTCCTTTTTTTATGAAATAAAAAACCATACCCCTGGAGGTATGGAAATAGACAAAAAAGGACTTTTTGCCCGTCTCAACCCCAGAAGATGACTAACTTTGATTCTTTGGTAGGTCTCCCGGCTTAACATCATCCTAATTTGCACCTTCCCGCTTTCGCAGTGGCTCTCGCATTTCGTCCGTTTCACGGTTGCTGGGACAGCTCAAGAATTTAACTTGATTCCCTGTTATGTATTTATACACCAAATCATCTATTCAGTTAATTCAATTATAGACTACACATCCTATTTTATCAAGACAAAAAGGCAATGAAAATCATTTTCATTCTTTCATTCCTTCATATTAGTTTCGATTTAGTTCTTTATAAACTATATCTAGTATTTCATCTCGAATTTGATGAGATTTATTGATTAAATCGTCTACTTGTTTTTTAAATTGATTCGTAGCAATTCGATCCTCTAATCCAGGTAAGTTAATTAAAACATTCATGCAAGCACCATCAATACCAGAGGATAGCATCAAAGTAGATACACCTAAGTCTGATATGGTCTGTTTATTTCCATATTTCAATATATATGGGATTTGATGCATTGCAGATAAGGATAAACTAGCAACTTTGATTGGTACGATGATTGCTTCTAGAGTGCCCTCTTGAATCTTTTCGTTTCTTGCCTTTATTTCTTCTTCTGTGATCTTTGGCATCTTAAATGCTTTAACGATAAGATTAAATGACTCTGTATCCAAATCAATTAAAGAAACTAGCTGATCCTTCATCATGATCAAGGAATCACACGTATCCTTAAACTCAAGTTGGATATCAGGGGATAAAGCTAAGAACTTTTTCTTATCTACAGTTAAGTGTCCTACCATTCTTGCAAGTGATACACCAAGTGCAGCACTTAATGCAGCAACAGATCCTCCACCAGGTGCAGGTGACTTTGAATCTATTTCGTTAATAAAATCAATTAACTTCATATCTATTAGTTTCATATTTCCCTCACAATCTGTCTATTTTCGACAACTATTTTTCCATCTATAAATACATCATGTGTATGATTGATTCCGAAATGATAAAGTATATAGCTTAAATTAGGAGCGTTCATAACGACTATGTTTGCCTTTTTCCCAATTTCAATTGATCCCATTTGGCTATCTAAACCTAAGTGATATGCTGGATTAATGGTTACAGCGTTTAATACCTCTTCAGGTGTCATTTTTAATTTATTCGATGCAAGCTGCATAATGAATTGAAAATTTTCTGTCGGACATGAGCCTGGATTATAATCTCCTGATACAGAAACTGCAACATCACTATCAATCATTTGTCTTGCTCTTGCGTAGCTCTTATTCAAATAAAATGACGTACCTGGTAATAAATTAGCTATCGTATTACTTTTAGCTAGCTTACTGATGTCTTCATCAGATATTGCCATTAAATGATCAACTGATGTACACCCTAGTTCAACACCAAGACCAGCACCACCAAGTGAATGAATCTCATCAGCATGCATTTTAATATGAAAGCCTAGGCTCTTTGCATGTGTTAATATATCCTTCGTTTCCTCAATTGAAAATACTCCGGTTTCACAAAAAACATCAACTGCATCCGCTAAGGATAATTCTTGGATGCGTAATAAATCACGCTTCATGTTTTCGATATATTTTCTTTTGTCATTCAAATATTCCTTTGGGACTGCATGTGCACCCATATAAGTCGATAAAACCTGAACAGGATGATTTTTATCTAGCATTTGATTGACTAAAAGCTGTTTCGTTTCATGCTCTAATGATAATCCATAACCGCTTTTTGATTCAACTGTTGTAACTCCATGAAGCATCATTTCATTTAATGAGTGATATGCTTTTTGATATAATTCATCGATGGACGCATCTCTTGTTTTTTGAACTGTGCCTAAAATCCCTCCACCATTCTTTAAAATATCTAGGTAGGGGACGCCTTGCTGCAATAGCTTATATTCATCTTCTCTTGAGCCACCATGAACTAAATGGGTGTGTGAATCAATCAATCCTGGTAAAACAATTTGTTGATTTGCATCATGTAAAATTGTATGGGTATCCAGATGCTTAATATAGTTACCTGCTCCAAAATCAATAATGCGTCCATCCTTGATTGCGATAAATGCTTGATGAATCTCATGAATTGAATTCATCTTACTTCCATGTACAGGTGGTTTTTCATATGGTGTGTAGATTGTCTTGATATTATAAATAATTAGATCTGCAATCATCCTAACCTCCTTTAAAGATTCGCTTCGATAATTTTTAGTGAATCAAAGTCTCTGATTTGTAAATATTCTATTGAAAATCTTGTAATATCTTCAATACTCATATTTTTATCAAAGGGTACACCTAATACTTGTTGATAGTACTTAATGGAATCTAGGAGTGCTTCCTTTGGTATAAGACCAACAACCTCTGAATTTTTAACTTCAACATGATATCTTTTGGCTTCCATCCTTACAGTTTCTAGTATACGATAGATTGGATTTTTCTTGAAATCTAAGATATTCATGGTAACTTGAACAAAACCTTTTTCTTCTAGAAATGCAGGACCTGCTTGAATATGCTGAAATCCTCCTGAAGACGCTCTAATTGCTTTAGCGATTGTAGATGCTATTTTCTCATCAGCAGTGCTTAAATCAATATTATAGGCGATTAATGGGATTCTAGCACCTATAGCTGTTACACCAAAGGTCTCGTGAATCATTGGCTTCCCGTAATCAGGCTTCCATAGTGGATCCTGTATTTTTTCCTTCATACCTTCAAATTCACCTTTTCTGATGTCTGGAAGGTTAACTCTAGATGGATTGGTTGCTGCTTTAGCATATAAAAACACTGGGATTTGATACATATAGGATACATGATCAGCTAATGATTTTGCATATTCTACACATTCTTCAATAGTTATATTAGAAATGGGGATAAAGGGAGTGACATCAACAGCACCCATGCGTGGATGTTCGCCGTGATGTATTCTCATATCAATTTTTTCTAATGCTCTTTGGAAAAAATTGATTAGGGGGATAATCATTTTTTCTGGATCACCTAGTAACGTTATTACAGTTCGATTGTAATCCTTATCTGGCTCTGCACTAATCAGCTTAAAGCCATCCTGATTTTTAAGAGGTTCAATGATATAGTTGATTTTATCTAAATCCTTACCCTCAGATATATTGGGAACGCATTGCACGATTTTATTCATGTTATTTTCCTCTTTTCTTGTAGTCTTCAATAGATTTCTTGATTTGTTCTTTATTGGATAAATAAGGGGTTGTAACATAGGAATTGTTATCAAGCTCGTTATATTCCTTAACAGTTTCTAAAGCGTTAGAATTTGTTGCCCAAGCTCTTCTTGATACACCAGCCATGACATCATAAAGCATTGCTGACTTGAGTATTTCATCGACTCGCTTCGAACCGTCTAGTACCATTCCATATCCACCATTGATTGCTTTACCGATGCCTACTCCACCACCATTATGAAGTGCAACAAGACTCATTCCTCTAGATGCATTTCCTAGGGCAACATGAGTAGCCATTTCTGCCATCACATTGGAACCATCCTTAATGTTTGAGGTTTCTCTAAATGGTGAGTCAGTTCCACCTGTATCATGATGATCTCTACCAAGCATGATTGGACCAACTATTTTATTTCTTACCATCTCATTGAATTTTAAAGCGATTTTCAATCTTCCGTAAGCATCCTGATAAAGAATTCTTGCTTGTGTTCCAACGACTAGTTTGTTTTCTTTAGCATTGCGAATCCATTCATAATTATCAAAATCCTGGAATCTTCTATTTTTGTCAATCATATCCATAGCTGCTTGATCGGTAAGCTCTAAATCTTTAGGATTGCCAGATAAACAAACCCAACGGAATGGACCATATCCATAGTCAAATAAAACTGGACCCATAATGTCTTCAACATAGGATGGATAAATAAATCCATCCAAATCATTTTCTTTATTTCTACAAACCTCTTTCACTCCAGCATCAAAAACAGCCTTTAAAAAACTGTTCCCGTAATCAAAAAAGTAAGTCCCTTGGTTAACTAGCTTTCCTATCACTTGATAGTGTTTTTTTAGACTTTCATTGACTTTAGTGATAAATGCTTGTTTATCATTTTTTAATAGTTCTGTTCTTTCTTCAAAGGTTAATCCGCTTGGACAGTACCCTCCATCATATGCCGCATGGCATGATGTCTGATCTGATAATAAATCGATTTTAATTTTATTTTGTTCTGCATATTCTAAAAGGTCCACGATGTTTCCATGGAATGCAATTGCGATAGATTTAAACTGATCTATATATTTTTTAGCATGTGAAAAGGCGTCACTAGGCGTTTTAGCAATATAGGATATCCAGCCTTGATTGTATCTGGTTTCGATGCGTGATAAATCAACTTCTGCTATAACTCCAACACCACCAGCTATCTCAATTGCCTTACCCTGAGCACCACTCATACCACCTAAGCCAGATGAAACAAAGAGTTTACCCTTAAGATTATCCTTAGGATCTATACCTAGCTTCATTCTTCCAGCGTTAAGCAAAGTGGAATAGGTTCCATGAACAATACCCTGTGGTCCGATATACATCCAACCACCTGCAGTCATTTGTCCATAGTTCGCTACACCTAATGCTGCAGCGCGATTAAAGCCTTCTTGATTATCATATAAGCCAACCATTAAACCATTCGTTATAATGACTCTTGGTGAGGTCGGACTAGATAGGAATAACCCTAAGGGATGACCAGAAAGTATGACCAAGGTTTGATCCTCATTCATGATTTCTAGATATCTTTTCACAAGTAAATACTGCATCCAGTTTTGGAAAACTTGACCTGTTTCACCGTAGGTTACAAGCTCATATGGATAGAGTGCAACATCAAAGTCAAGGTTGTTATCAATCATGACCTGAAAGGCTTTTCCTTCAATTGTTTCACCAAAATATGTGTCTATAGGTTTTCCAGAAATTTTAGTTTTCGGTCTAAATCGATATCCATAAATTCTTCCTCTAGTCATTAATTCTTCTGTAAATTCTGGAATTAAAGTCTCATGCCAATCACTTGGTATATATCTAAGCGCATTTAAAATCGCTTGTTCAATTTCATTTTCAGTTAAAATTAACTCTCTTTTTGGAGCTCTTCTAATTTTCTTATCAAAGACTGGATACTCTGGTAAATCTTTTAATATCTCTTTTAAATTAACTTCAATCACTACTTATCCTCCCCTTCAAAAATCATTTGATAGAATGCTTCACTTGATATGATTTCTTCTATCTGATGTAGGTATGGAAACATCACTTCATCATGCTCAATAAATGGAATGTTTTTTCTAATGTATTCATAGGCTTTTTTAGTCTTTTCACCAAGTTCTTTTTTCTCTCTAAAATCAATAGCTTGGCATGCAGTTAATAACTCCATTGCGACAACTTTTCTTGTATGATCAAATATTGTTTTCGCTTTTCTAGCAGAAATAGAACCCATCGAAACATGGTCTTCTTGATTTGCAGATGAAGGGATTGAATCAACGGATGCGGGATGTGCTAATACTTTATTTTCTGATACAAGAGATGCTGCTGTATATTGTACAATCATGAAGCCTGAATTAAGGCCAGAGTATTTCGCTAAAAACGGTGGAAGACCATTGGATAGGTGAGGATTCACCATTCTTTCAATTCTTCTCTCGCTAATATTTGCAAGCTCTGCTATAGCAATTCCCATATAATCAAAGGATAAAGCGAGCGGTTGCCCATGGAAATTTCCTGCACTAATTGCTTTATTTTCGTCCATTAAGATAATTGGATTATCCGTTACAGCATTCATTTCTTTTTCTAGGATATTTAAAATATGCAAAAATGCATCAAGAGATGCTCCATGCACCTGAGGTGCACAGCGAATGCTATAAGCATCTTGAACTCTCTTCTCATTTTGTTTGGTCACATGCTTACTATTTTTTAATAGATTTAAAACCTCTTTAGCTACAATCATTTGTCCATCTTGATTTCTAAGCTGGTGAATCATTGGATGATATGCATCTGTTATGCCTTCTAGTGCTTCCATGGTGAGTGATAAAGAAAGATTCGCTATTTTTAGAAGTCTTAAAGCATCATATAATACAATGCCACCAATGGCACTCATTGCTTGAGTTCCATTGATTAAGGATAAGCCTTCCTTGGCGTATAAATGTGGTAAAGACTGGATATCTGCTCTTTTTAATGCTTTCTTGGTTTCTAACTTTTCTCCTAAATAGAAGACTTCTCCAAGTCCTATCAAAGGTAGACTCATATGAGAAAGTAAAGCTAAATCTCCACTCGCACCTAAGGATCCCTTTTCATAAACGACAGGAATTATATTCAAATTTAAATATTCAACCATCTTGAGAATTGTTTCAAGTCGAATTCCGCTATACCCTTTGATGAGTGCATTGATTCTTAATGCCATCATCGCTCTTACTGTTTCTATAGGCAGCGGGTCACCAACTCCACAAGCATGACTCATTAAAAGATTGGATTGTAGAAGTGATAGTTGTTTCTTATCAATTCTAACATTAGCTAGATGACCAAATCCGGTATTAATTCCATATACTGGTTCATCATGCATCGCAATATCTTTGACAAAAAGACTAGCTTTTTCAACCAGTTTTTGACTTTCTAAATCAATTTCAATCTTTTCATGATCTCTTGCTATTTTCATTAATAAATCTAGAGTTAATTGATTCCCATTGAGTATGATCATGTTTTTCTCCTTGTAATATGTTTAAAAAGTTACAAAGCTTCAGCAACTAAAGCTGCTAAAGCTATGGAATAGAATTTACTTTCAGTTGAGTCTGCGCGAGATGTTAAAACAATTGGCTTTTTTGCTCCTGCGATAACAGAAGCACTTTTTGCATTTGCTAGAAACATCATGCTCTTATAAAAGATATTTCCTGATTCAATTTGAGGCATCAATAGAAAATCAACATCACCTGCCATTGGATCTGTTATACCCTTATGAAGTGCTGCCTCTTTATTAATAGCGTTGTCCATTCCAAATGGTCCACCGATAGTGCATCCTTTTATACGATCATTTTGATTTCTTAGGATTAATTCCTGTGCATCTAAGGTCGCTTGCATTTTAGGATTTACCTTTTCAACAGCTGCGAGACATCCTACCTTTGGATGCTTAATTCCAATTGCATGTAAAATCCGAACACCATTTTCAATAATTTCTTGTTTGATATCTACATCTGGATCAATATTCATTGCACCATCACTCATCATAATAATCTTATGGTAATTCGGAATTTCCATAATGCTGACATGAGATAATCTATTTGGCGTTCTTAAGCCATAATCACGATCCAATGCAGCTCTTAAAATAACTGAAGTATCGACAAAACCCTTCATCAAAATATCACCCTTGCCAGAGCTGATTAGCTTCACTGATTCCTCACAAGCCTTAACAGAATCTAGTTGATCGATAATCTGATAATCTGAGGTAACGATTTTAAGGTCTCTTAATATTTTTTCAATTTCTTTTTTATCTCCAATAAGAATTGGAGTGACGATATGAGCTTCCTTTGCCATATGCACAGCCTCTAAAACATGAGCATCTGCTGCTGCAGCAACCACAATAACTTTTGGTTTCAAGAGCTGTGCGCGTTTCACAATATCATTCATTGTTCTAATCATCAAGATTCACCCCTATTTATATTCTTTTGCTACTTCTTCACCCTTAAGTACACGAAGACCACCTAAGGCTAAAGCTTCCATTTCATCTTCACCTGGATATACCATTAATGGTCCGATGAAATCAACTCTTTCTTTAATGTAATCCACCAAATAGGAATTATAGGCTAACCCACCTGTCAAGATGATTGCGTCCACTTTTCCTTTTAATACCGTAGCTCCACTACCAATTTCCTTAGCAATTTGATAGCACATGACATCATAAATAAACTTTGCCTGCTGATCACCTTGCTTAATTCTATCTTGGATTATTTGACCATCATTCGTTCCTAAATAAGCAACTAATCCACCTTGTCCATAATTTTTTCTTTGAATTTCCTTTAATGTGTATTTACCTGAAAAGACCATTTTATAAAGTGGTCCCATAGGCACTGAACCACTGCGCTCAGGTGACATTGGACCATCACCATCTAGTGCATTGTTCACATCAATAACTCTACCGTTGTGGTGAACACCAACACTAATTCCACCACCTAGATGAGCAATAATTAAGTTTAGTTCATGATATGGTTTCTTAAGATCTTTTGCAGCCTTGAGTGCAACTGCCTTTTGATTTAATGCGTGAAATAAACTATCTCTTTTTAATTCAGGCATTCCAGTAAATCTAGCAATATCATCCATCTCATCAACAGCGACTGGATCGACGATAAAGCTTGGTAGATTGTATTGATCAGCAATTGATTTAGCAAGCATACATCCTAAATTGGATGCATGCTCTCCTCTTGGAGCTTTTCTTATATAGTCAAGCATTTCTTCATTTACTTGATATGTTCCACCAGGAATAGGTTTTAACATTCCACCTCTTCCAACTACAGCATTTAATGTAGATAAATCAATTTTATCCTTTTCTATTTCATCCATAATGGCTTTCATTCTGAAATCATATTGATCAATGATACGATCAAACTTTAAAATCTCATCAGAATCATGCTTTACACTTGCCTTAAATATACATTTCTCATCCTCATAGATTGCAAGCTTAGTCGATGTTGAGCCTGGATTGATTGCTAATATTTTATATGACATAAAGTCCTCCTTCAATTTTTATAACGGTTTGAATGTTGATGTAAAGTGTCTTAATATTGGTGATTCATATTGAAATTCATAGCCCTTGAGTTCATGACGATGCTCATAGACATGTATCACTGCTTCAGCAACAACATCTAAATGATCATATGTATAAAGTCTTCTTGGAATAGTTAATCTCATCAATTCCATTCTACTCTCTATATTTTTCTTTGTGTCTGGATCTCTACCTAAAAGTAGTGAACCTATTTCTACTGCTCTAACGCCTGCTTCAATATAAATCGCATTGGTTACTGCTAGTGCTGGAAACTGATCATATGGGATATGTGGAGCGAATGCCTTACAGTCAACAAAAACAGCATGACCACCAACAGGGTACTGTATTGGTACACCGGCATCTCTAAGCTTATCACCTAAAAATCTCACCTGATCAATTCGATGTCTTAAATAGTTTTCATCTAAAGCTTCCATTAAGCCAACAGCTAATGCATCCATATCTCTACCATTCATTCCACCGTATGTTGGAAAACCTTCATAGGGTACAACGAAAGTTCTGCACTGATTATAGATGTGTTCATTATCCTTAATAGCAATAATTCCACCCATATTAACTAAACCATCTTTTTTGGCACTCATTAAAAATGCATCAGCATAACTGAATGTTTCTCTAGCGATATCAATAATGTCTTTATCCTGATAGCCTTCTTCTCGTTCTTTAACAAAGAACGCATTTTCAGCATATCTAGCACCATCTATTATGGTCATAATACCATTTTTCTTAGCTATATCCCTAACCTTACGCATATTTTCCATGCTAACTGGTTGTCCACCTGCTGAATTATTGGTAATCGTCATAATGATCCCAGCAATATTTTCCTTACCCTTTTCAGCGATAGCTTTCTCAAGCTTTTCAATACAAAAATTCCCCTTAAATGCATGATAATGATCAATATCGTAGCAATCCTCAACAACACAATCAATTGCTCTAGCTCCAGCGAGTTCGACGTGAGCTCTGGTTGTGTCAAAATGAAGATTTGAAATATAATACATGCCTTGATGTGTAACCAGTTGTGGTAAAAAGACCTTTTCTGCTCCTCGTCCTTGATGTACTGGTATGAAATACTTATAGCCTGTAATGTTTTTTACAACACCCTCTAGTCGATAAAAGCTTTTGCTGCCAGCGTATGCTTCATCGCCTGTCATCATCGCTGCCCATTGGTCTTGGCTCATCGCACCAGTACCTGAATCCGTCAGCAAATCAATATAAACATCCTCACTTCTCAAAGAAAAAGGGTTATACCCAGCATTTTTTAAGAGTTTGATGCGCTCTGTCTTCGTTGTGACACGAATTGGTTCAACCATTTTAATACGGTAAGGCTCTGCTACATATTTTCTTTTCATGAAACGTCTCCTTATAGTCTGTTACCTCTATTATACATAATAGATTGAAAAAAATAAACCCTAAATGAAAGCGCTTTTAATATTTCACTTTTTTTTACATATAATGATGAAAATGAGCTGAAAACTTGTGTTTTTTAGCTGTTTTTTTGTCATCTTTGTATACTTTTGAATGAACAATCTTTATAAGTAATAAAAAAACCAAATGAATGGTTTTTTTATTTGAATCAAAGATGTCGAAGGAGGCTTAACTTTAATCACCTTAGGGCTAACAATATTTCCCATTGTTCCTTTGGTTTTAAAGCGATCTTTCATTTATGTCCATGTTTTCTACAGTTCTTAAGTTACCACCAGGACCTAGTCAATTTCTCTTGACTTCCAGTGCCATAATCTCAAGCTTTTTAGATCAACATTATAATCAATTTCATTTTTTTATCTTTTAGTTTAATCTTTCCAATGCACGGTTTATTATTTTATCACCAAGACCTAGTTAATTTCCCTTAACTTCCTAGTGCCATAAAGCCAAACCGTGCATTTAAAGATCATTTTTTTCAAGTTATTATGATTACCAGAACCTAATCATTCTGCCATGATTTTCTAGTACCATCTAAATACTCGAATGCTTTCTTCTACAATTAATTCTTAAATCTTTTTTTAGAATCATTACCAAGACCTAGTTAATTTCTCTTAACTTCCTAGTACCATCATTCTTTTTAGGCTAACATTTTAAATCAACATCGCAATTGAACTTTTTAAACCACCAAGACCTAGCTAATTTCTCTTAACTTCCTAGTGCCGTTTTTTTTTCATTCAATCCTTACTAACTTTTTATAGACTTTTGAATCATTACCAAGACCTAGTTAAATTTCCCTTAACTTCCTAGTACCATCATTCTTTTATCTATTTTCATACCATTTTAAATCTAATCATTTTTTCTGAAATCGAATCAATCACCAGAACCTAATCAATTTCTCTTGATTTTCTAGTGCCATTTACTCAATAACTTCTTTAATGATCTTCAATTCATTCAACCGTACTACAGAATCGTATGTTAATTATTATTTGTTTTGGATACTGGATAGAATGAGACACTAACATGTGAAGTAATGCTAACTGATATTGTTCCTGTAGCATCTTCACCAACAAGCTTTAATCTATATTGACCTTCAACACAACTGAGTGTTGTAGTTTGATGAAGTTCAATCACTTGGTTATATGGATCTACTAGAACTACCTTGAATTTTCCTTCAACCACATTTTCATACACTGTAATGGTTACTGTTTCTTCTCCAGAGAACACGAACAGTGTATCGATTCCTTCAAATCCTTTAAATCTTAACATTGCGTTATTATCTTCAACTCCGCCATCGTATGTTTCGTATGTGATATCAGTTGTTGTTTGAACGATTTTGTTATAGTTGTTATAATCTTCTATGTTTTTATTGAGTGTGCATGCTGTTAAGATTGAGGCAATTGCAACAAGCGCGATTACGATTTTTAAATTTCTAGTCATTTTGTTTTCCTCCTCGGTTCACCCGAATTTTCTTTTCAATGATTTCGTTGTTGATTTTATTAATCTTTTTTGCTTTTTCATTGATATTTTTAATTTACACCTTAATTATATTCATTTATAAATCATTTGTCAACACTTTTGTTGCATTTTTATTAAAAAAATTAATTTTTATATTGATTTTATTGATTTTTTTTGTTTTTTTGTCAATATTTTTGATTTTTTTATTTATTTTTATATAAAAAAGACTCAAAATCCATTTCTGAACTTGAGTCTTTTCTTATTTTTATTGAATGATGAATCAGCTAAAACTGTCAAAAAATACGTTTTCTTGTTTAATATCGTGCTTGTTGAGCACCTTAATACATGCATTAATCATTCCTGGAGAACCACATAAATATGCCTCTGCCTCTGATAAATCACTCGTATTTCTATCAACAACATCTGTGATTAGTCCCACTTCACCTGTCCAATTATCATCAGGTAGTGGTTCTGAAAGTGCTGGAATGTATGTGAAATTCGGATATTCTTTAGCTAACTGTTCAAAATCTTCTGTATAATATAAATCTCTTTTTGACTTGGCACCAAAGAAATATCTAACTTTTCTTGGCATGCCTTGATCCTTCAAATAAGCAAGGATTGAACGAATAGGTGCTTTACCAGATCCACCAGCAATACAAACCATTTCACGTTCTGATTCTTCCTGGAGATAGAAATCACCATAAGGACCAGTTAAAATAATTTTATCGCCAACTTCTAATGCCTTATGAACAAATGTTGTAGCAAGTCCTTTTGGAACCTGTCTAATAATCATTTCAATGTGATTAGCTTCTTTCGGGTGAGATGCAATCGAATAAGCTCTAATGATATCAATACCAGGAACCTTAAGCTGTGCGTATTGTCCTGGTTTGAAATGCATTTCCTTTGGATCTAAAAGTTCAAAATCTACCAATTTGATATCGTAGGTTAAATCCTGAATCTTAGCTACTCTTGTTTTAAATTCCTTAGCGTTTAATAATTCTTTGGGTATTTCAATCTTCATGTTGTCTTTAACTTTAACTTGACAAGATAGACGAATACCATCTTCTCTTTCCTTTGGACTTAAGAAAGGTTCTTCGGTTGGTTTAATATCTCCACCACCTTCGATGAGTCTAAATTTACAAAATCCGCAAGTTGCTTTACCACCACACGCTGATGGAATAAATATTTTGTGCTCTGATAGTGTATTGAGCACAGTGTCATCTCCTCTAACAGGAATGACCTTATCATCATTGATCATTAGCATTTTTTCTCCACCACCACCTAATGCTTTTTCAGCAAGGATAAGTAATACAGAAATAATAATCAAGATTCCTATTAATATGACTGGAACTAATAAATTCATCATATACCTCCCTTAGATGTTTGCCAAGCCAGTAAATCCGATAAATGCTAGTGCAATGATTCCTAAGACGATAAAGACAATTGCCTTTCCTCTTAATCCTCTAGGTATGTCACTTTGTTTCGCCATTTTTTCACGAATACCAGCGACTAATACGATAGCAAGTAACCAACCAACAGATGATCCAAATGCAAATCCTGTGGTTTCAATAAAATTATAGTCTCTATTGACAAAGAATAACGAAATTGCTAAAACAACACAGTTTACAGTGATTAAAGGTAGGAATATACCAAATGCATTATATAGTTTTGGTATAAACTTTTCTAAAAACATTTCTAAAAACTGTACAGTAGCTGCAATCGTAATAATAAATACTAATAAGGATAAGTTGGTTGTACCAGTATTTTGAAGCAATTGATAAATTGGCCAGTTGATCATTGCTGTAATGGTTACAACAAATACAACAGCAATTCCCATTCCCTTAGCATTCTTAATATTTGTTGAGATTGCAATCAATGGACACATCCCCAAGATATACACCAAGGCGATGTTATGATTTAAGATTGAAGCGATGATGAGTTCTAATATATTCATGATTTACCTCCTAGACCGCTTCTTCATAGAACTTGGACCATTCTCTAATTCCCCAGATGAGAAGCCCTAAGACGAAGAATCCGCCTGGAGCCATTGCCATCACTACCCAATTTGGCCAGGTAGCAGGCATAATTCTGAAGTTAAGAATTGAACCAAATGCTAGAATTTCTCTAACTATTGAAACTGTGATTAACACAAGTGTATATCCCATACCACTTGCAAAACCATCAACAAGTGTATATCTGACTGGATTTTTAGCTGCAAATGCTTCTGCTCTACCCATAACAATACAGTTTGTTATAATGAGACCCACGTACGCGCCTAACGCGGACGCGATGCTTGGGAAGAATGCCTGTAAGAACATTTGAACTAAAATAACGAATGTTGAAATGATAACCATATAGGTAACCATTCTTACCTTAGATGGAATAAAGTTTCTAACTAATGATACGGTAGCAGAGGACGCCATAACAACAAATGTTACACCTAACCCCATCGCAATCGCATTTTCAACCTTATTGGTGACCGCAAGTGCAGAACAAATACCTAATACCGCTACAACAATAGGGTTATTTTTATGCAATCCATCTTTTAAAATGTTATACCATTTTGTATATTTCAATCGAATGAGCTTCATGATAGCACCCCTTATTCGTTATAACTATTCCATGCATCTAAATACAAGGAGTAGTTATCATTTAATATGATTTCAAAGCTTGAAGAAGTTCTAGTTGCACCGGTAATTGCATCAACCTCGTTTACTTTGTTTGGTGCTGGATCTTTTCTTATTTCAATGGTTGGCACCATTTTAATACCAACAAAGTTAGCTAAATATAGTGGATCAGCGACAATACCACCCAATCCAGGTGTTTCTTCCTGCTGAAGAATAGTGATTTGTACAATTGTTTCAAAATCAGGAGCTAAAGTGATCATTCCAATAATTGGACCCCAAACTCCACCACCTTCAAATACATATGAAACATTGCCTGATTCTTTATGAAGATAGAGTGTTAAACCTTCAGATTCGATGATTTCAACTTCCTCTGCGAAGACATCGTGAATATTAGTGAATGTAAAGGAGACTGAGTTTGCATTTAAAACTGCAGATTTTAATAGTGCTTCTTCATTTGCAATGATGCGATCCTTTGTTAATAAATCCATACCGATGAGTAGTACGGATGTAATCGTTCCTAAAATAACAACGAATAAAATCATTTTTAGATTTTGTTTCATTGTGCTACCTCCTCTGAAGTAACAGCTTCCTTGACTGTCTTATTATCAATTAATGGCGATATTGCATTCATAATAATGATTGTAAAGGTGACACCTTCATGGAATGTGCCAAAGTTTCTAATAATAAATGTCAATAAGCCTAAACCTATACCATAAATAATTCTACCCTTTCCTGTAATCGGAGCGGTAACAGGGTCAACTGCGATAAAGAATGCCCCAAATAAAATACTTCCTAATAATAAGGATAATACTGGGTCTTTACCAATTGAATCTGGTGCGATTAGGAAAGCAGCTCCTGTAATCACGAAAAATGATCCTAAATATGATAGTGGAATTCTCCAGTCTGAAACCTTTAAAACCATTAATAGAATCCCAATGACGATGATACCGAGTCTAAATGTTTCACCTAGTGTACCAATTGTATTACCCATGAGTAAATCAAGCATGTTATAGTTTAATGGCAACCCACGATTGAAAAGATTTAAAGGAGTTGCACCTGTAAATAAATCTGCTGTTTGAGGATCAATCCAAGCTGTTGCCATATGGGCAGGAAATGAGATTAAAACAAATAAATAACCGACTAAAGCAGGACTGAAGATGTATTTTCCACTCCCTCCGAAGATATTCTTACCAAAGAACACTCCAAAGAAAGCAGCGATACCTACTGTCCATAGAGGAATCGCTGGCGGCATTAATAGCGCGATTAATAATGGCGTAACCATCCAACCATAATCTAACTCCTTTTTTCTAAACTTAGAAAAAAGTATCTCAACAATAAATGATACTGCGTAGGATACAGCTGTGATTGCTAATACATACCAACCAAAGATTACGGTTGCTGCAATGAGTAACACAGCTAGTGCTCCAGTGAAAATGTACGTGTTCTTCTTGTGTAAAGCGTCGTTTTGAACAGAAGTCATCGTTTCTGTCATGATGTCACCACTTTCTATATATTGTCATCTAAAGATGATTTAATCTGATGGAGTTGTCTAGACCATCGTAAATTTAACTACATTATAGCATTATTTATAATCTATGACAAACGTGAAGCATTTCGAAAATGAATTTTCTTTTATCTATTTATAATCTTATTTATAAACAAAAACACCTTGAAAAAGGTGTTTTATATTTTAGGATTAAATGATAGCGATTGCATCAATTTCAATCATTACATCTTTAGGTAATCTTCTGACCTCTACAGCTGCTCTAGCTGGTTTATGTTCTCCAAAGAATTTTCCATAAACTTCATTCATCAGTGGAAAATCACTCATGTTGGTCATAAAGACTGTGCATTTTACTATATTTTCTTTTTTCATACCTGCTGCTTCAACAATAGCTAGTACATTTTTTAAAGATTGAAGTGTTTGATCCTTAATACTTTCTGATACAAGTGTCATTGTTTCTGGAATAAATGGAATTTGTCCAGAAACATATAGCGTGTTATTGACTAAGACGCCTTGACTGTAAGCACCTACTGCTGTTGGAGCATTTTTGGTTTGAATAGTTTTCATGGTTTCTCCTTATAGTGTGATCCAATATCTTCTAATATAACCATCTGTCTTGAAGACTTTGTTTTCAAGAACTCCTCCACAGGCTTCAATGGTTTTATAGGATGCTATGTTTTCATCGTTACATGTGATTAAGACTTTGGTTAGACGATGTTCTCTAGCCTTTTCTAGTACTAGTGATAGCATAAGCTTCCCGTAGCCTTGTTTTCTCTTATTAGGCTTGATGCCATACCCTATATGACTATTATACTTTAAAAGATCTTCATTGAGAAAGTATCTAAGATTGATTGATCCATAGATTTCTTGATTTTCATCAATTAAGATGAAGGTTGTTGCTGGAACTCTGTTAACTGGATCAATCATATTCTTTTCATCCAATTCAATTCTTTCAATGAGCTCTTCAAAGGTTCTTTCTCTTGCTGAGCTTGCGGTTGGATAAATAAATTCATTACCCCAAGCTTCTATATAATCTAAATATGACTTTTTATCTTCAAGTGTTGGTTTTCTTAATGTTAGCTTCATAGTTTTGATGATTCAATCATAAGCTTCACTAGGTTGTTAGCAAACTCAGTTGGATCTTCAATTGGAAGCCCTTCGATTAATAAAGCCTGATGATAAAGGATGGATGCATAATCATTAATCTTTTCATGATCCTTATCATAAATACTCTTTAATGCTGTAAATAGTTCGTGATCTGGATTGATTTCTAGAATCTTTTCAGCGTGGACTTCATTTTGATTTGGCATTTGTTTAAGAATTTTTTCCATTTCAAGACTTAATCCTTCACCTGATACTAAGCACACAGCAGAACCTTTCAGTCTAGCTGATAGCTTAACGTCCTTAACCTTATCCTTTAATGCTTCCTTAATCGAAGATAAAATATCTTTATTTTCTTTTTCCTTCTTCTTCAAATCCTTTTTCTTCGTATCATCAATTAAATCAGATTCCCCTTGTTGAATCGATTTAAATGGAACGTCTTGGTAGCTTTGTAGCACTTGAATCATAAATTCATCAATATCATCAGTAAATAGTAAAACTTCATAATCCTTTTCCTTCATCACATCCATTTGAGGAAGTGAAAGAATGGATTGTTTCGATTTGCCTGTTGCATAATATATTGATTTTTGTTCTTCAGGCTTTCTTTCTATATATTCTTTAAATGAGATATATTCATCACTCTTTGATGTCTTAAATAAGATTAAATCCTGAAGCTTTTCCTTATTCATTCCAAATTGATCATAAAGTCCATATTTTAGGGTGATCTTGTATGCGTCATAGAACTTAATATATTGCTCTCTATCGTGAAGTAGCATATTTTCTAACTCACTCTTGATTTTCTTTTCAAGGTGAGATGCTATTTTCTTTAATTGACGATCGTGCTGTAAAAGTTCTCTTGAAATATTTAAGGATAGATCTGCTGAATCTACTAAGCCCTTGACAAACTTAAAGTAATCTGGAATTAAATCCTTATTCTTGTTTTGGATAAATACACCCTTTGAATAGAGTTGAAGTCCCTTTTCATAGTGTTCACTATAAAAATCATATGCTGGCTTTTTTGGAATAAATAACAATGCAGTATAAGTTAGCATACCTTCAACATCCGTATGAATAACCTTTAATGGATCCTCAAAATCAGAGAATTGGTGCTTATAAAAAGCAAACATTTCCTCTTCTTTAATTTCAGCTTTCGCTTTTTTCCAAATTGGAATCATTTGGTTTAATGTTTCTTTTTCTAGCTTTTCCTTCTTATCCTCTGTCTTTTTAACCATCATATTAATTGGATAACGAACATAGTCGCTATATTTCTTAACTAAACTCTTGATGGTATACTCATTCGCAAACTTAGAAAAGTTTTCTTCATTTTCTTCATCATCATCTCTTAAATGTAATATAATTGTCGTACCAATTTCAGTTCTATCAATCTCTTCAATCGTATATGAATCTTCTCCCGATGAGCTCCAACGATAGCCTGATTTCGCATAGGGTGATCTTGTTTCTACAATCACTTCCTTAGCAACCATAAATGACGAATAAAACCCAACACCAAATTGACCAATGATGTCTATTTCTTTATTCTCAATCTTTTCTAAAAATGCCTTTGAACCACTTTGTGCAATGGTTCCTAAGTTTTCTACAAGCTCTTCTTCAGTAAAACCAATACCGTTATCAGCGATCACTAATTTGTTATCTGCTTCATTTGGGGTAATCCAAATTTCATAGGTATCTGATTCTACAAGTTCATCCGTTAAGGATAGGTAATGACGCTTATCAATCGCATCACTTGCGTTAGAAATAAGTTCTCTCAAGAATATTTCCTTTTGTGTATAGATTGAATGTGTCATTAAGTGTAATAGTTTTTGAGATTCTGTTTTAAAATTTTGTGTCTTTGCCATATGATATCGCCTCCATAAAAATTGTATTCAAAAATAATGTTCTTGTCAAGTTTGATAACGATGAAAAAAGAAACGGGCTATTCTCTAGCCCGTTATAATTATTAGATTAGATTGCACACTTTTCGTAATCACAATCATTGTTGTTACAATGGATACAACCTTGTTTCTTAATTAAGACATCGCCACATAATGGGCATAATTCTTTCTCAATTTTTTCAGGTGTATGACCACTTGAGGATACTGCAATGTGAGTCACATATTCCTTGACAACACCAGTCTTTTTATTAGTCCATTTTTCTTCCATATGAACATGTGGAGGAGTTGCAGGATTTAAGTCTTCAGTGTTTTCATTGATACCAGCAAGAATACCGATCTTCGCACATCTGTCTCTAAATACAGTTGCACCCTTGAATCCTAGTTTCCATGCTGTCTTATAAATATCCATTACATCATCAACAGTTGCACTGTTATGAAGATTGAATGTTGAACTGATTGCTGTATCTACATATTTTTGAATAGTAGCTTGCACGTGTGCGCGTTCCATAAAGGATATGTTCTGCGAAGTAATCAATGCCCACTCTGGAAGTTTTTCTGGTTCAACTCCCATTGCTTTAGCTAATGCAACTGGTGTCTTTTCCCAAATGGTAATTGTTTTTTCTTCATCAAACATAGACACGATTCTTCTTGTATAATTAATTTGGAAGAATGGCTCTACACCGCCACTTACGCCTAGAATATTAGATATAGATCCTGTAGGAGCAATTGATAATAATCTTGAGTTTCTCATTCCATATTTTCTAACAAGTTCATCTGTATCAGGGTCAATGCCTGTCTTATAAAATGATGAAGATGAAACCTTATTGTAATCAAATCTTGGGAAGCTTCCTAATTCCTTAGCACGTAGTGCAGATGCTTGAGTTGCGGAGTTTAACATTTTTTTCATCATCTTATCTAAGAACTCTAAGAATTCAGGACTACCATAAGGAAGTCTCAAACTTAAAGCAAGGTCAGCTAGACCCATCACTCCAAGACCAACTTCTCGATATTGAATAACGTGTTCTCTTTGTTCAGGAAGTGCATGGCGATCGCCTAGCATGGTTAGTAAATCATCAAGTGCACCAATCATTTCTTTTACTACAAAATCAAAGCGATCCCAATCATAAACAGCAGATTCAGTAAACGGGTTTTTAACAAATGCATTTAAGTTAATGCTACCTAGATTACAAGATCCATGAGGCATTAATGGTTGTTCTCCACAAGGGTTAGTCGCAGTGAATTTAACATCGTTATATTCTGATAAAAAATGATAATCATTCATATGGTCAATGAATACAACACCTGGGTCTCCCATGGTGTGTGCAGCATAACCAACAAGCTTAAGTAAGTCCTTAGCATTAATCTTTTTTTCAATAGATTCATAAGGTGTTTCAAAGCTCATTGTCCACATTTCATTATTTTCAACAGCATTCATGAAAGGATCTGTTATCGCGATTGAAATGTTTGCTCCATTGACTTTACTTAAATCAAGCTTAGTCGTAATAAAATCAATAATATCAGGATGATCAATATTTAATACAAGCATCAATGCACCACGGCGATTGTCTTGTTGTGTGTTTAGTGTCGTATGAGAATACTTTTCAGCGAATACCATCACGCCAGGTGTAGTATTCGATGAGTTATTCACCTTAGCGCCCTTTGGACGAATCTTAGATAGATTCATACCTTGGCCACCACCATAGCTATAGGTTCTAGCTATTTGATAGTCAACCTTATAAATGCTTTCAAGTGAATCTTCAGGGTCTTGTGTAACATAACAGTTACTTCCTGTAATATTCCCTTCTCTACCGATTGCATAAAGGTTTCTGCCACCAAAAATAGCTTCTTTTCTTCTTAATATCTTTTCAAGAGATGAGTTTCCAAAAGCAATACGCTTAATAAACTCTTTCTTTCCTTCTCCTGGAATTAAATACTTGTTTAGGATCAAGTCTTGACGATCGTCGTTATCTCCCCATGGATTGTCACGATCAGTCTTTTGTTTTTCTCTATACTTAATATAGGATCTAGCAGCATCATAATGCTTCTTCTTCATTAAGTAGAGTTCAACATCATCCTGTATAGTTTCAATACTTACATCTTGAGTCTTTGGATATGCCTTAGTAATCTCTGTAGCCTGCTTTAAGCATTCGTCATCAGTAAATGAAATTCCGACGCTTTTGTAGGCTTTTTGCATTGCGTTAGCAATCTTGTTTAAATCGAACGGTTCTACAGCACCATTTCTTTTTACAACATTCATATAATCCACCTCTTCTATTCTAAATCCCCTAAAACCGTATCCCTGAAAATACAAAACGGTTTAGTAGTATTATAAACTTTTATCGCCTCTAATTCAACAACAAATGCTCACATAATTTAGTATTTTTTTTAACTTTATTGATACTACGTATCAGTACTTTCAAAGTGAAGTAAATCGAAATCGCTCTATAATGGGGATAACCCCAATGTAAACTAAATGTAAGATTTTCTTAATTTATAAATCTGAAATAAAGAATTTACACTTATAATTTAAAGAAATTTCAATTAATTATCTTGAGTTCAATGTTTCCTTAAGTTTCCGTATTTTTGTCTACTTGACTACATTCAATTCAACTACTCCTTTTTATGTAAAAATGGTGTGCAAAAAGGTATAATATAAGTAGACGAGGTAACTATGAAATTATTTAGAGTCGGTGTTGGAGAGCTAGTCTCTTTTCTTTACTCAAGTGGAGATTTAAGCAGTGAAACATTTCAAAACGTCTCCCTACTCGAAGGAACGAAGGCACACCAATATCTTCAAAGTAAATATCAATCAACTGATCAAGCTGAAATACCTATTTCTTATACTTTTTCAAATGATGATCTTGAAATCACACTGTCTGGTAGAATAGATGGTATTTTGTCTATCGATGGTGCGCTAGTACTCGAAGAAATCAAATCAACAAGATTTCCAATATTTGACGAGCGTTTTGAATTAAATAACGAGCATCTTGCTCAATTAAAGATGTATGCATATATGTACATGAAAAATAATCATTTAGATGATGTGCTTGGTAGAGTGACATATATTCAGTTAAGTGACTATAAAACAAGACATTTTGAGTTTATTTTTGATATCGACTTATTAAAGGATTTCTTTGAATCCAGTTTAATTCGATATACAGAGTGGCTACTCAAGCTTTATGAGCATAATGAAAGAAAAAAAGAATCCTTAAAAAACTTATACTTTCCATTTGATCAATATCGTCGTGGTCAAAGAGAAATGATGGCAGCAGTTTATCAAACGATGATGGAGGATGACATATTATATGCAATCGCTCCTACTGGTATCGGAAAGACGATGGCAAGTCTTTTCGCAACCCTTAAGTCACTTCATGAGGATAATCAAAAAATATTTTATTTATCCGCGAAGACTCAAGGAAAAAAGGTAGCACTGGATACAATGGACATGCTACATGAATCCGGATTAGAAATGAAGACCCTAGAAATCACTTCGAAGGATACTATTTGCTTTCTAGATAAAAGAGATTGCGACCCAGAAAAATGTCCATTTGCTAAAGGCTTTTTCGATAGATTACAAGTAGCCATGGTTGATATATTTGATCATGAAACCTTAATGACTAGAGATGTAGTGGAAAGATATGCAAGAAAACACATCGTTTGTCCATTCGAGTTTTCTTTATATGTTTCATACTTTGTAGATGTCATTATCTGCGACTACAACTACGTATTTGACCCTAGAAGCCATTTAATCCGTTACTTTGATGAAGATAACTATAAGCCTTTAATACTTGTAGATGAGGCACATAATATGATTTCAAGATCAAGGGATATGTATTCAGCAACTCTAGTCAGATCTGATTTTATTAAGCTTAGACGACTCGCTAATAAGATAAAACCAACAATCAGAAATGCAGTTAAGAAAGTACTAGATCAGTTCGATTTATTTCAGGAACAGCTAGAACTATCTTCTTTCCTTTCCTTTAAAACCTTAAATGAATCCTTTTTAGATTCAATATTTAACCTCATGAAAAAAATAGAAAACGGAATCAAGGAAAATCCTAAATACCCAAAAAAGACTGATGTGATTGAAGGGTACCTTGCATTGTTAGGATTTACTCGTATTTTTGAATACTATAATGATGCCTATGTAACTAATGTTGAAAGATTATCTGATGATGATCTATCGATTACTATTCAATGCTTGGATGCATCAGAATTCATTTTAGATACCGTTAAGAATAAGACATATGGTTCTGTATTCTTTAGTGCTACACTTTATCCAATTGAATATTATAAAGAATTAATTACCTGTGGATACGGTGAGACACTTAAAATAAGAAGTCCATTTGATTCTAATCGACTCAAATTAGTCGTCATGAATCAAATATCAACAAGATACCAGGATCGATTGAACTCTATTCAACAGGTGATTGAAACCATAGAATCTGTATTATCCTCAAAAAAGGGTAATTATATCGTATTTTTCCCAAGCTATCAATATATGAATCAAGTGATTGAAAATCTACCCTTAGATATCGATGCAGATTTAATCGTTCAAGAACGAGAAATGGATCAAAGGCTCAGAGATTTAATTGTTGAAAGATTTAAAAACTATAATGATCAATCACAGCTCGCATTTTTCGTTATGGGTGGTATGTTTGCTGAAGGTATCGATTATGTTGGTGATATGCTAAATGGAGTCATCATCGTAGGTGTTGGTCTACCTCAGTTAAGCGAATCCAATAACCAACTCAAGGATTATTATCAAGAGAAGTTTTCTAAAGGCTTTGAATATGCTTATACCTATCAAGGAATGAATAAGGTGATTCAAGCGGTTGGAAGAGTGATTAGAACAGATTTGGATTATGGTATAGCTATTCTAATTGATGATCGTTTCAATACACCTTTATATAAAAAACTATTTCCTATGGAATGGAAAAAGTACGAAATCATTAATCATCCAAAATATTTAAAGAAGAGTCTTGATATATTTTGGGATAAGTTCAAGTAGTATAATAGGGTTGAGGTGAGCTTTATGTGCGGAAGATTTACAATAACTATTGATTTAGAGGATTTAAGAGAATATTTAGTCGATCATTTTGATATTACTGAACTCAAAAGTGAATTTGAGCTTCCTAGATATAACATCGCACCAACTCAAGATGTCATCACTATTATTAATGATGGATCTAAAAATAGAGTTGGATTACTCAAATGGGGATTGATTCCACCTTTTGCTAAGGATGAAAAGATTGGTGCATCGATGATCAATGCTAAATCTGAAACATTGATGGAAAAGCCTTCGTTTCGATCTTCTTTCCAAACCAAGCGTTGCGTCATTCTAGCTGATAGCTTTTATGAATGGAAAAGAGAAGAGAATAAAAAAACACCCATGCGCATTGGATTAAATAACAATCAAATTTTTCCGATGGCTGGTTTGTGGTCTACATTTACTAGACCTGATGGTACAAAGATACATTCTACAACTATAATTACTACCCATGCCAATGAGCTCATGAGTGAAATCCATGATCGTATGCCTGTCATTCTAGATGATCAAGAGGTTGCGACTTGGTTGAATCCTAGAATTCAAGATTTAAATATGCTATCAAAGATGCTAAAGCCCTATGAGTCAAAAGCTATGTATTCATATAAAGTAAGTCCAATTGTGAATAATGCTAGAAACGAAGTTAAGGAATGCATTCTAAAAATATGAAAAAAACCTCAGTTCGATATGAATTGGGGTTTTTCATTATGGTTATTTAGATTCTATACCAAAGAGAATTATGGGATTATAGCTTTTCACAATTCCCCTTTTTTAAATGGATCCGGTTTATATATTTTAAAATAAATATCTCTTGTTCTTAACTCGCCATCATCTACCAAGTCTTGCAATCGAAAGGTCTCATCGCCTCTTTTTATCTCGTATCCAATATCATTTAGTGTATTCCCACAAGCTGAACCAAAATACCCGAAATTATATTTATCAATGGTGATATTTCCTACAACAGCAAAACAAGTATATCTTTCTCTATAAAATTCATAGCCATTTAATGTTCCTACGTGTTCTCCAGCTATCCCTTCAAGATTATCATTAATCACTGTTTTTTGACATCCGAAAAGAAGGAAACTTAAAGATAAGACTAGAACAAAATCAATAATTCTTTTATTCATTTTTACAGCTTGAAATAATCTCCATCTCAACCAAATCATTACCAGTAAATAAATTGAGTCTTGATCCTGATTGAAGATCATAATAGTCTTCCTTATATTGAACGATATAGTTTTCTAGATGATACAATCCGATGGTACATGATGTACCCTTATCGCTTTTTACAGGAAATCCAATCAATGGATAAATCTTTTCCTCATCAATTTCTGTACGCTTGTAAATTTCATAATTGCTTCCAGTATAAAAAACAGTAAACAATTCACTTTCAGGATTTTCAAGTGGTTCAACTATACTTGTACAACCTAAAAGAGTAATCATCAAAATGAAAATCAAAAAACTTAAACCAACTTTTTTCATCAAAATACCCTCCCCAGATTTATATAATATGATTTAATTGATTGCTAAACTCGTGTTGTTATGTGTATATTATATAATATTTGTCAAAATTTGTTATCTATCATCTTTTTAAAGTAGCTTTAATTGAATAGGATAGAGGTAGCTGATTGTTGAATTGTTTATATTTAAATAAGTACGGCTTCACTTCATCCATATTGCCATTTTGCCAAAACAGAGTATCAAACTCGTGCAAATAATTAATTTCTAGTCCAGCCTCAATTAATGCATTGATAATATCACTAAATGAATGATTCCACCAAAAGTTTTTAGCGTACTTCACATCACTGGCATAGCCACCAATCTCATCTGCCTCATCTGCTTTTACATTGAAATAGTCATACTTTAATTTTGTTTCTCCAATAGATAATAGGTCTTCATCAAATAAATGAAAAAATGGATGAGAATCATAAACATAGAAATATCCATCATCCTTCATCATACTTCTAACAACCTTAGCCCATTTTTTTAAATCAGGGAGCCATCCAAGTACACCTTCTGATGTGAAGACAATATCATACTTCTCATGATGAATTTCATCAAGCTTTAAGACATCAGACTCGATAAATGAAACATGATTCATTTTGAAATCTTTCGCTAATTCATTTGCATAATACACATTGGATTCTGATAAATCTACACCAACAGCTTGATCTAACCCAAGTCTAGCTAACGAGATTGTATCTGCTCCTGTATTACATTGCAAATGGAGTAATGATTTACCCTTGATATCACCAAGTTCATTGATAATATTTTCATTGATATGTATTTTATGATCTGAAAGTCTTTTTTTGTAGTGCTCGTAGTGATCCTTAGATAGCATACTCCAAGCTTTTTTGTTTTCATTAATTTCCTTCATCTTCAATTTCTCCTTGTTTGTTAACTATGTCAATTATATCATATCTAAATAGAGAAAAAAGATACCACATTGTGATATCCTTTTAGTTCTTCATCTTATTTTAATAGCTGCAAAACATGAGTAAAGATTAACTCACATAAATCATCTTCACTGATTTCTATTTCTTTGTTTACGTATTGATAGAGTAAACCAGATACTACCGCTTGAATCACATTTCTAATATATGGCTTTGGTTCTCTTTGTTCAAGGACACCTTCAACAACCCCTAGATAAATAATACCTGTAAATCTTTCATTCATCTTTTCTTGAATTTGGCTCATATGCTTTGGAATGCTATCATCAAATCGCATAAATGCCTCATGATGACTATTCATGATAGCATCCATCAGTGTTTTCGCATCCTTCATTACTGAAAGTATTTTTTGAATTTGTTCGATAAATGCACCTTTGAAATCCATGGACTCTATATCGCTTGTTAAAATATCTTCATATTGACTGAGTAAATATTTATAGGTTTCGCAAATCATTTCTTCCTTGCTAGCGAAATACTCATAAACTGTACTTTTGCCTATTTCAGCCTCAGATGCAATCGTTGATAAGGAAATGCTATCTAGATTTACACCTTCTTTGATATAGGATACTAAAACCGATAGTAGCTTTTCCTTAGTCGTTTGCATGTTCTTCAGCCTCTCTCTTGATATTTTTTCTATTGAATATCGCATAGATTGTAGGCACAACAACTAAAGTTAATAATGTAGCATAGATTAAACCACCGATTGCAGTGATTGCCATTGGCTGTAATAATTCAGATCCATCACCAACACCCAAAGCCATCGTTAATAGCGCTAAGATGGTAGTTAAGGCAGTCATAAAGATTGGTCTTAGTCTAGTTTGCCCAGCTTCAACAATCGCGTTGATAACGGTTCTTCCGTCTTCTCTTAGCTTATTGATATAGTCAATTAACACAATTCCGTTATTGACGACTACCCCAATTAAGATGATTAAACCCATAATCGATACAAGACTTAGGAATTGGTCTGTGATTAAGAGTGCAAGCATACCACCAGTGAATGCAAGTGGAATTGTAAATAAAATAATAAATGGATAAACTAAGGATTGAAACTGAATTGCCATCACCATGTAAACAAGCAAAATGGCAACGATAGCAGCAATTGTTAAATCTGAAACTGC
Organism: Tenericutes bacterium HGW-Tenericutes-2; assembly: GCA_002839095.1. GTDB lineage: Bacteria > Bacillota_I > Bacilli_A > Acholeplasmatales > Acholeplasmataceae > Peloplasma. The sequence continues at coordinate 222,058 of PGXL01000001.1, forward strand.
TTGTAATATATCTTCATTCTCACCCTGGAAGGTTACATTATAGCCATTACCATGCTGAGTGAAATCTGTAGAATTTAAGTAAGCATTGACTCGTTCTGTTACAACACTACTAACCAATGTTACATTTTTACCACGTTCCACTTGTGCAGTAACTGTTACAAATCTTGTAGAACCATCAGTTCTAATCGTAGCAAACCCAGGACTATAATCTACTACTGTTACACTATCTTCTGTTTCATCAAATAATGGAGCTAAAGCAAGGGTTGTTAGCTTAGGATCAGCACTCATTGGGTTCATAACAAGCTCTCCTGCAGTCACGACTAAATAAGGGTTAACTACAAATTGAATAGGAGTGCCTACAACATACCCAGGAAGCATTGCATTTAAAACATAAATACTTTGTTCGGTTGAGCTCATATAGTTTTCTATCATTAATCTTGTTGGAGCATCAAATAGTTGAATGCCTCCTAGGAAATTTTTATAATCTCCAAAGACTTGGAAGTTAATGCCACCTGCAAATGAATCACTTGGTAATTCAAGCACATATGCAATACCTTCAATTTCTACAGTCAAGGATTGTGTAGCGCCTAGTGCAGCTAAATTGGCAAATAAATAATTGACATTATCCATAACTGCTTGATTGGTTAACCCGTAAACCATCGCGTTATTTCTATCGACAGTAATCTTGACGTTATCAGCACCATAGGAAATTCCGCTATCTGCCTTTTCAATGCCTTCGGTATTTTCAAGAATACTAGTGATATCATTTGCAATAATCTCTAAGGTTTCTAAATTATATCCGCTGACCTTAATATTGACACCCTGCGCACCACCGATCGCACCTGTACTGTTTTGTGCAGAAACTGTAGCTTCTAGCACTTGACTTGGAGTCATATTGATTTCAGAGAAATCGAAATTATTGATTAAGTCTAAAATGTATGTTTCATAATATTGCGTGGATTCTTTTCTTCCTTCAAGTAAGTTGATAGTTATAGAAATCGAACCATCAGATGATCCTCCACCCCCCATCATACTAAATCTTCCAAACATTCCAGAACCACCGATTGACGTTGAAACGATTTCAACATCAGAAATATCCATTAACTGATTAGATAATTGATCAGCAAATTCTGCTTTATCTTCAAATAATGTTTGTGTAGTTGTTGAAATTGTAATATTAATAACACCTTCATCAGATGTTGGTAGCATAATAAATCCTTTGGATGCAACTATCCAAATAGATCCTGCAAGTAAAACAATGACTGTAACTACTGTTAATGTCTTATTTTTTAAAGTAAATAGAACGGATTTCTTATAAGCCTTTTTAAAGGATTTAATAACCTTTCCTTCATTTTGAGCATGGGTATCATCTAATAGTCTTGATGCCATCGCAGGAACTAATGTTAGTGCGATAATTAAACTTGCACCTAAGGAATAGGCAATTGTTAATGCCATAGAAATAAAGATATCTGCAATCATACCTTCAATAAATACGATTGGTAGGAATACTGCAACCGTGGTTAGTGTCGATGAAGTAATCGCGCCAGCAACCTGCTTAGAGCCTTCAATTGCTGCATCTTTTTTAGATTTACCTTCACCAATCATTCGGTAAATATTTTCAATAACAACAATAGAGTTATCGACTAGCATACCTATGCCTAATGCGAGTCCACCCATGGAGACTAGATTTAATGTTACATTTGTAAAATACATGAGCATAAATGCAGCAATGACTGATATCGGTATCGCTAACCCGACAATGAGTGTAGGTTTAATATTTCTCAAGAAAACAAATAAAATAATAATTGCTAAAATACCACCAACAATAATGTTTTGTAGAACAGAACCAACAGCAGCGTTGATATATTCCCCTTGGTCTAAAAGAACTGAATAGTGTGCTGTTTCTCCTTCTCGTTCCATTATTTGATCTAATCTTGCAGAAATGCTTTCGGTAACTTCTGTGATTCCATAGTCTGATTGTTTCGTAAATGAGACTTGAATACCTTGAGTTCCGTTAATTTTTGAATAAACATTGGTATTCGCATTGATATATGAAATGCCATTTTCAATAATTAAATCAGATAGGGTAATGACTTGTCCTCCATCAAATAGAATTGGAAGTGTTGAAATATCTTCAAGATTGCTAGGTTTATTCCCTAGATAAAGCATTCTAATTTCACCTGAGTCTAGAGCAACACCAATTAAACCACCGACATTTTGATTTTCAATGATTTCTAAAACCTCTTGATGAGTTATCCCATAGGAATCAATAATTGCTTGATCGAGTTTGACTTGAAGGACAATATCAGCTGCACCAGAAACATTGACATCTGCAACTCCTGGAATGCTTGTTAAATCGAGTAGAATGTCACGATTGATCCATTCAGTATTTCGAATCAAAGCTTCTTCATCTGATAATGATTCATCATAATCTCTAAAAAGAGTTACGGTCATTACTGGTAGCATATCTGGGCTGATTCTTAGAATTCTAGTATTTCCTACTCCATCCGCGAAATTGATGTTATTTAAAAGCTCACGTAGCTCAATAACAACACTGTCCATATTTGCCCCATCAGCAAACGTAATAATAGATATCCCGAAATGCTCATTAGACATTGAAGATACTTCTTTAAAATTACCGATAGTCGCTACAGTTGATTCTATTTTTAATGCAACTTCAGCTTCAACCTCTTCTGGTGTTCTCCCTTCATAGGGTGTAATGGTTACCACAAATGGTAAATTGATATCTGGAAATAGTGTTAAAGGGAGTCTCGTTACTGAAAATACCCCTAAGACGATAATGATTAAGATTCCCATTAAAACTGTAATTGGTTTTTTGACGCTATATGAACCCATAATATTCCTCCTGATAGATTAAGAAAAGCCGACCGAACGGTCGGTCGGTATGTTGATTATATCAAATAGCCTATATGCAGTCAATCATAACACATTGATTTACATAATTCTTACAAAATAAAAAACCTCTTCAATTTGCTCAATGAAAGAGGTTTAATGTTTTATGCTTTTCTCACAGCGGTATTGATGTTATTTTTATAGACATAATACTTAGTGTATAAGAACTCAGATATAAGATTGGTAATCATTGTTAATCCTAAAACTAAATATGCATCCCAACCTATATTTGTGAGTGCATCACCCCATAATGTAGATAGTGGAGTAAAAATAAGATAGAAGAATGCGACCTTACTCATAGCAAGCGGGATATTAGCAGCTGATTTAAAGGTAAATTTTCGATTCAATGTGAAATTCCATAAAACAGATAGTGTTAAAGCGATTAAATAAGCTGGCCAATATTTCATTCGAGTCAGCTCGTAAAATAGGGTGAATGATAGTGCTTGGATGACTCCTGCAGATATTGAAAATATCAAAAATTTAAATGCTTGAATATAATTTTCTTGTTTTTCTGTCTTCATCCTCATGACCTGATTTTCTTATATATTTCCCTTCATTATACACCTTTGTTTCAGTTGATGTGATATAATCTAATCAATTTATAAACATAGGAGGGGTCTATATGGCAATGACAACATTTAAGGGTCAAGGAGACATTACTGAGATTGTAAAATATTTAAAGTCAGGGATTGAATCATCAGGGATGACAAATGAGTTAGTTCATTCAATTACTAGAGGTACAGAGGACTATAAAGTTTACTTACTCATTTTTGAAAAATGGTACTATCGTACAAGTAGTAGAGCAAGCTTAACCGTGATGCTGACTCAAAATGAAGATCAAATCACTGTGGATGCGATTAGTGCAGGTGGAGGACAGGGTTTAGTGTTTAGATTTTCATGGGGTGCTGAAGAAAACTTTGTCGGTGTCGTTAGAGATTTGTTAAGAACTAAAGGCTTTAGAGAATGAAAAAGGAGATTTTCTAATCTCCATTTTTTTTACTTTTTTTTGATGTGTTTGATAATGTTAGAATCATCCCTAATGCAATAGATAGATAAGCTGCCATTAACACTCTATAGTTTTCTGGAATTAAAAAGGTAATCGTGTGCATAGGTAACCAGAAGAATGGAATTGTCTTAAGTATAACAAAGCTAAAGAAATAGTTCCAATCGATTCGGTCAATGATTTGGTTAAGTTTTACATTTCTTATCCCACTCCATTTGCCTTCTCCAAGCTCTATATATCCATCCGTAATTCGATGAAGGATCATAAATGAAGGTGCGAAGACTAGATTCATTAGTAAGCTAATCATAAATGCTGTGAGTAATCTAGCTATAAAAGTGTCATTTTGAATAGAGGGTAACAAGTTAGCTGCCTGAGCAGCGTATACACCAGATGAAAACATTTTAAAGATTAATACAAAGAGCATACCAAGGAAGCCCCATACAATGAATTTATATAAAATTCCTGTTCCTGAAAAATAGCTTCCTCTTTTTATTCTATTGATAAGCAATTCACCCATGGTAGCTAATATAGATGTTTTAATAAAACCCATAAGATAGGGATAACTAGAGGTTAACCCATCAAAATAAGTTCTAGTGAGTGGAATGGCTACCAAAAGTGTGATTAAGCAAAATATCAAGCCCCATATGATATCTTTAAATTTCATGATAATATCCTCGTTTTCATATCTTCTAAACCTATTGTACACGAATTATAGGAAAAGAAAAACCAAGATGTTCATCTTGGCATCACTTCTCTATATTTTAACAAATTCTGGTTTTCTACCTTTGAAAACAGTTATATATTCAAAACCAGCTTCAATAAGCATTTTTTTAGCTTCTTCAAATCCTGTATAATAATCCCTAATTTTGTGTGTATCAGAGCCAAAGGTTATGATTTTTCCACCTAGTTCTTTATATCTTTTCAGTAAATCAATTCCAGGATGCAATACGCCTAAACCATATCTTATACCTGAGGTGTTGATTTCTATCCCTTTTCCTTTTTTGATGATAGCCTTTAATATTTGATCGATGATATCTTTAAAATCATTAAACTGATAACTTCTATCTTCATAACCACCATAGCGAATAATATAATCAATATGCCCGAACACATCATAGTCATCATACGATTTAACTGCATCTAGTACAATTTCATAATATCTTAAATATGCTTCTTTTTGGGTTTTACCCTTAAAGAAATCACCATTATAAAAATCTAGACCATCACCTACATGGATTGAGCAAATTACAAAATCAAAGGGATGTGAGCTCAAAAAATCAGTCATTCTTTGATTGAGATGTGGTTGGTATCCAATTTCAACACCCATGAAAACCTTAAAGTTTTCTTTTTTACTAACCCTTTTTATTTCTTCTAGGTACTTATTATAATCAGTCATTTCATCAAAAAGATCTGATGGAAAATCAAAATCAATGTGGTCTGTAAACATGACTCCTTCGATTCCTTTTTCTTTAGCTGATTGAATATAGAGTTCCATGGTTGCTTTTGGATCTGCATCGGGTGAATAATTGGTGTGCATATGGTGGTCTATAATTTTTTTATTCATTTCTTATTTTGTCTCCTTTTTAATTCCTCTTCAATTGATTTAAGTTCAATGCCTTCATTCACCATTAGAACAAGTGTATGATAAACCAAATCACTAATTTCATAAATCATTTCTGAGGACGATTTATTTTTAGCTGCGATGATAACCTCAGCGGTTTCTTCGCCAACCTTTTTAAGTATCTTATCTAATCCTTTAGTAAATAGGTAATTCGTATATGAACCTTCTAAAGGGTTTTTCTTTCTTTCATCAATGGTTGCGTAAAGTTCTTCAAGTAAGTAGCTTTTCTTTTCGACTTCATCTGATTGTAAAACTTCATTAAAAAAACAACTCATTTTGTTGGTGTGGCAAGCAACACCAACCTGAATAACTTGAAGTAAAATTGAATCTCCATCACAATCATATGACATGCTTTTTACATACTGATAATGACCTGAGGTTTCACCCTTTTTCCACAGTGATTTTCTTGATCGACTATAGTAAGTAGCTACCCCTTCTTTAATGGTTAAATCTAATGCTTCTTTATTCATATAGGCTAGCATTAAAACATCGCTAGTTTCAATACTTTGAACGACAACTGGAATTAATCCATTCTCGTCAAATTTGATTTCGCTTAAATCTATTATACCTTCTTTTATCATGTGTTGCACTCCTTATGTTCTAATTGAGATACCCTTTTCTTTAAGGGCCTTCTTCAAATCGTTTATTTTTATTTCTCCATAGTGAAAGACAGATGCTGCAAGTATTCCATCTACATTTGCTTTGGTTATTGCATCATAGAAATGTGTGATTGTTCCTGCTCCACCAGATGCAATCACTGGTACATTGACTCTATCAGTTATTCTTTTTAGAAGCTCAATATCATATCCATTTTTCATGCCATCCTCATCGATGCTATTGACGACGATTTCACCTGCTCCTAGTCTAACTCCTAGAACTGCCCACTCGATAGCATCTAGGCTTGTTTTTTCTCTTCCACCCTTAACGTAAACACTCCATGAACCTTGATCATTTTTCTTTGCATCAATCGATAAAACTACACATTGTGCACCAAACTTTTCAGATGCTTCTGTGATTAATTTTGGATTTCTAACAGCACCAGAATTAACTGATATTTTATCTGCACCTTTTCTAAGTATTTTTGTGAAATCATCGATGGTGTTCACACCACCTCCTACACAAAATGGGATGTTTATTTCAGCAGCAACCTTGCTGACAAAATCAAGTGAGATTTCTCTATCCTCTGCGGATGCTGTAATGTCATAAAAGACAAGTTCATCTGCGCCATTCTCACTATAAAATTTACCTAGCTCTGCTGGATCACCAATTTCTAAAAGCTCTGAAAATTTTACCCCTTTAAAAACGCGTCCATTTGTAACATCTAAACATGGTATGATTCGCTTTGTGAGCATAGGATTGCCTCCTTCAAATTAATTTTCGATTCATAAATCGCTTTACCGATGATTGCTCCATAGAGCCCTATTTCATTAAGTCTTAAGACATCATTTAAGCTAGAAACTCCGCCAGAAGCGATTATTTTTAAGCTTGTTTTTTTTGAAAGTTCTAAATAATCTTGGAAATTAGGACCTTGCATCATTCCATCCTTAGAAATGTCCGTATAAACAATTGTTTTTATACCTATTTTTTCTAGTTTTTTTGATAAATCGATCGCATCAATATCAGTTTGTGTTTTCCAGCCTCTAGTTGCTACCTTTTGGTGGTTTGCGTCAATGGATACAATCACCTTTTCCTGATAGGTTTTAACTAGATTTTCTAGTAATTCAAAATCCTCAATTGCTGATGTTCCAATAATGATTCTAGTGACTCCGATTTCTAATAATTGTTTTGCTTTTTCAATACTACGAATACCACCACCAACTTGAATGGGTATAGCTATATTTTTGATAATATTTTTGATGGTTTCAAAATTGATATTATTGTTTGTTTCTGCTCCATTTAAATCTACAATATGGATCCACTTAGCTCCATCTTTTTCAAATGACTTCGCTATTTCAACAGGTGTATTTGAATAGATAATTGAGTCTTCAAAATTGCCTTGTTTTAGTCTGACACAATTGCCATCCTTTAAGTCTATCGCAGGAAATATAATCATATAATTAATTCTCCATATGCCTTGAGTATATTTGATCCTACTATCCCACTTTTTTCAGGGTGAAATTGTGTTGCATAAACATTTTGATCTCTAACAATTGCAGGAACAATCTTTTCATATTCTGTATAGGCAACTAGCTCGGTATTGCTTGAATCTACATAATAGGAATGTACAAAATAGACGTAGTCATCCTCTTTAATATATTTTAGTATTGGATCATCTTTCTTTTCAAACCTCAAGGTGTTCCACCCCATTTGAGGAACCTTTAAATTGATATCTAAAAACCTGACAGAACCCTTCAAAATACCTAATCCATCAAAGACTCCATTTTCATATCCTTTTTCATACAAAAGCTGCATTCCCAAGCAGATACCAAACAAGTATTTTTTCTTTTCTACATGGTCTAAAATATATGGAATTAAGCCTGATTTTTTTAATGCTTCCATAGCATCTTTAAATGCACCAACTCCTGGTAATACAAGTGAAGTTGCATTTTTGATAACCTCTGGATCTTTGGATACAATGGATGGAATACCAACCTGTTCAAAGCCTCTTAAAACGGATGCAAGATTACCAACATCATAGTCTAATATAACATTCATTATAAAACTCCTTTGGTTGAAGAAATATCGTCTGAAACAATTCTGGTTGCTTCATGAAGTGCTCTACCGAACGCCTTAAAAAGTGATTCAACTTTATGGTGATCATTATCTCCATAAAGTGCTTCTATGTGAAGAGTTACTCTAGATTCGCTGACAAAAGCTCTAAAGAACTCTTTAACGTTTTCTAATGATAATAGTCCTATAGAAAGTCTATTGTAGGTTGCCTTATAAAAGAGGAAAGGACGATTAGATATATCAACAACTGCTCTTGATAATGCTTCATCCATGGGAAGATACATCATTCCATATCGATTGATTCCCTTTTTATCACCAAGAGCTTGTTTTACAGCTTCCCCTAAAACTATTCCAACATCTTCTACTGTGTGATGGTCATCTGTCGATAGATCACCATCGCAGTAAACATCTAAGTCAAAGGATGCATGAAATGCGAATAGTGTTAACATGTGATCAAAGAATGGAACACCTGTATTGATATTTATTTTTTTATTTCCATCTAAGTTTAAGGAAAGCTTTATCTTCGTTTCCTTTGTGTCTCTAGTTATTGTTGATGTTCTCATGGATAATCTCCTTTAATTGATTTACTAATACTTCATTTTCTTCCTTTGTGCCAATAGTAATTCTATAGTATGAGGATAGTTCATTAGAAAATCCTCTAATGAGTATCCCTCTTCTTTTGAGTCGTTCTAATAGATTCTTGATATCGCTATATACAAATAAGAAGTTTCCAAAGGATGGATAGATTACAAATCCTAGTTTAGATAACTCAATTTCTAACAAATCTCTTCTCTTCATGACCTCTGAAACATTTTTTTGAACTAAATCTTTTCTTTGAAATGCTTGAATACCAACATATTGAGATAAAGCATTCAAATGATAGGGTGATTTGACTTTATTTAAGGTATTGATGATTTCAAAATTAGCAATTAAATATCCCAACCGTATGCCTGCAAGACCAAATGCCTTTGACATTGTTCTTAAAATAACAAGATTTTTATACCGGTTAAACTCATTAACCATTGAGCTTGAACCATTAGTAAATTCCATATAGGCTTCATCAACAGCGACTAATGCATTAGTATTTTCTAAAAGCTTGATGATATCCTCTTTTGGAATCAAATATCCTGTTGGATTATTTGGAGTACAAATAAAGATTAATTTTGGGTTATTCTTTTTCGCATATTCAATCATTAAATTAATATCTAATGAGAAATCTTTATTTGATGGTACTCCTATATAGGATGTGCTGTAGATTTGACTGTATATCTTATACATTGAGAAACTGGGTTCAAAGCTTAAGATTACCTCGTTTTTATCAACATAGGTTTTAACTAGTAGTTCTAGAAGTTCACTTGAACCATTACCTTCAATAATATATTTTGAATCTACACCAATATATTTACTGATTTCAGCTCTTAGAACATTTGCTTGATTATCTGGGTAAAGATTGATTTCTAGATCATTAACGACAATTCCATTTGGAAAAAGAAAGTTTTTGGATTCATTTGCATCTAATTGAATTTCATACTTCATATCACTGACCTGATAACCCTTCAGTGATTGAATAGAATTTTTAGGTATCATCATAGCCTCCTAAAAACGGACTTTAATTGAATTTGCATGAGCGGTTAGTCCTTCTTCATTGGCTAAACCAATAATCGCCTTACTTGCATCAAGTAGGGCTTCCTTTGTATAGGATACAACACTTGTTTTCTTTAAAAAATCTAGAGTAGATAATGCAGATGCAAATCTTGCTGTACCACTGGTTGGTAGCGTGTGATTTGGTCCTGCATAGTAATCTCCTACTGGCTCAGGAGTATACTCTCCAAGAAAGATAGCTCCTGCATTTTCTATTTTATCAAGCACTTCTAGTGGTTTCTTCGTTAAAATTTCTAAATGCTCAGGTGCAAGTAAATTAGCGATACCTATTGATTCTTCTAATGATCTGGTAAGTAGAATAGCCCCATAATTGGATAAAGCTTCATCAATAATCTTTTTTCTTTCTAAATTAACAATTTGTTTATTTAACGATTCTCTAACCTTTAATGCAAGCTCATTTGAATCTGTGATTAAAATGGATGCAGCAAGCACATCGTGCTCTGCTTGAGCCATTAAGTCTGCAGCAATATAATCAGGATTCGCATCACCATCTGCAATAATCACTACTTCACTAGGTCCAGCAATCATATCAATTCCAACATACCCAGACACCAATCTTTTCGCGATCGCTACATATATATTTCCTGGACCCACTATTTTATTAACCTTTGGTATCGATTCAGTCCCATAGGTTAATGCAGCAATCCCCTGTGCACCACCAACCTTATAGATTTCATCGACTCCAGCAAGCTTAGCAGCAACCAATATAGAATCCTTGATCTTACCCTCTTTATTTGGAGGAGTTACCATCACTAATCTTTTCACTCCTGCAATCTTTGCAGGTACTGCATTCATTAAGACTGTAGAAGGATAGCTTGCAGTACCACCAGGTACATAGATTCCAACTGTATCGATTGGTTTTACGATTTGTCCAAGTATAATTCCCTTATCCTTTTCAATTTGAAAGGAGGTAATCAATTGTTTTTCATGATAGCTCTTAATATTTTCTAATGCCTCTACAAGATATCCCTTGAGCTTAGCATCAATTCTAAGAAACGCATCATCTATTTCTTGGTTAGATACCTTGAACTCCTTTAAATCAATGCCATCAAAGGCATTTGTATATTTTCTAACTGCATCATCCTTATACTTTTTGACATTCATTACGATTTCTTCAACGGTTGTATTAATTCTATTGAAGTCAAATTGTGTTCTTTGAATCAGCTTTGTAAAAAGCTCTGAATTTTCATTTTGATTAATTATTGGTATCATCGTTTTTCTCCTTATCTTCTCTCAGTAACTCACAAAGAGTATTTATTTTTTCATATTGGAATCGATAACTTACTCGATTGGAAATCAGCTTTGCACTAATTTCAAGCATATCCTCTAAAACTTCTAATCCATTCGCTCTTAATGTAGATCCTGTTTCAACAATATCTGTGATAACATCTGAAAGACCGACTAAGGGTGCGAGTTCTACTGAACCATTTAGTTTAATGATTTCAATTGGTTGTTTTCTTAAATCAAAGTATTTCGCAGTAATTCTAGGATATTTTGTAGCTATTCTTAGCACCTCATCATTTTGATGGATGATTTGACCTTTTTTACCTGCAATTGAGAACTTACACTTCCCAAATCCTAAATCAAGAAGTTCATATATTTCTGCTTCACTTTCTAAAATGCTATCCTTACCAATGATTCCGATGTCTGCAACACCATTTTCAACATAGGTGATCACATCACTTGGTTTGACTAGCATATATTTAATAAAATTAATGTCATCTGTAAAAATAAGCTTTCTTGAGTCCTTAGCTATCGATTCTCCCCAGCCAATGCGATCAAATCGTTCGATTGCGCTATCTCCAAGTCTACCCTTAGGTAGTGCAATGGTTAAATATTTATTCATAGTTTTTTAGAACCTCCTTTAGGATGTCTGCACTGTTTAATGTAAATCCTACTGCTGGTATATCCTTACCAAGTCTTTTTGTGAGTAGGTCATATCTTCCACCGCTCATGATTGGATTTGATGTACCCTCAATATAAATCTTAAAGGTGATTCCTGCGTAATAGTCATATTGTGAGATTGCTGACAAATCAAATCTTGCATATTTTATATCTTCTTTATCTAGTGATTTACTTACAAATTCTAATTCATCAATCGCGTCCATAAGTTGACTAGATAGGCTTATTCCCTTTAGCATGCTTTTAATATCTGAAATAGAGCCTTGATATTTTAGTATGCTCTTTAATAGTGTTTGGTTTGAAAGTGCTATATTGGAATCCTTTATAAATTGATTTAATGCATCTTGATTTTTGTAATAAATAATCGTTTTAAACTGAGTAGACTTTTCTTCATCAAACCCAAGCTCTTCTAATAAGTTATTTAAAAATCGGTTATTATTAATCTCAGCGATAAACTCAATACCAAAGGTTTTTAACATGGAAAATCCTAGCTTTAAAACCTCTAGATCTGCTTGCATTGAAGAATCTCCAAGATATTCAATGCCGAATTGTTTCTTTTCTTCAATCGCACCCTTTTGATTTCTACTGAATGTCGTTGATAGATAGAAAAGCTTCAATTCTCTATTTTCTTCCCATTTAGGAATTACATGCTTAATAATTGAGGTTGTAATATCTGGTCTTAAGATCAATATTCTTCCATCCAAATCTAAAAGCTTTACAGTTCCCTCTTTTTTAATTCTTTTATTCATTTGAATAAAGCTGTCATATTCTTCAAAGAATTGAGGTTCAATTTGCATATAGCCCTTTTTAATGACTAGATCCTCTAGTCTCTTTGTCATTTCATATTTTAATTTGTAATATCTTAATTCCTCTGTCATTAATAAAAATTCCATAATATCTCCTCTATAACTATTTTTTTAATAAAATAAAAAGGTCGGGTAGACTATATCTACCCAACCTTGGAATTCAAAGTGATGTGAGTTAGATACAAGTCCCTTGCAACGACATAAGGGCTCGTATCTATAGAAGCTATCTTCTATGAAACAAACCCGATTTTATGATGATGAAGATGAACTTGTACAAACTTAACTGATACTTTTAAACTCATGATATACCTCTTTAGAATGAAACTCTTTCATGAATATAGAAGCATTATAGCACTAGAATTCACTTCATGCAAGTATGCTACTCCATTTTATAAAAAAAAGTGCACTTGGCTGTGCACTTGAAAGATTTCTATATTAAACAAGTTTTGATCTTAAGCGGCTAGATATTGCATCTACTGCTAAGACCATAACGATAATTGCTAACATAATAGTTCCTAAAATATCCCAGTTCGCATTTTCAGCGGAAAGAATCATCGAAGCTCCAAGCCCTCCAGCACCAACGATACCAAGTACTGTAGCAGATCTCACATTGATATCAAGACGATATAAGGTGATTGAAGATAAATCCGCACTAATTTGAGGAAGGATTCCATATCTGATTTTTTGCCATGTATTTGCTCCAACAGCATCCAATGCTTCAATAGAACTTTTATCCATATTATCAATTGTTTCTGAGAACAGCTTACCAAGCATACCAATCGAATGTAAGCCAATGGTCAATACACCTGTTAATGCATTAATCCCAAATCCTTTGACGATAATCAAAGCTAAGATAATTTCAGGAAATACTCGGATAATTACTAAAATACTTTCGCCAATTTTTGCTATTTTATTACCAACGATGTTTTTACTTGCTAAGAAACCAAAAGGTAGAGCAAGCAAGGCACCAATAAGTGTCCCTAAGAAACCGATTGCAAGTGTTTCAATGGTGAGAAATATAACGCCTTCTTTGAATACATAAACACCTTTACCTAAGAGGAAATCAACATTGATATTTACCATTTCTCGTGTAATGACTCGAATGGTATATGCAATTTGATTAAATCTTAGCATATTTACCGTTGCACCTCTTAACGCATAAATCACAGCGACGAATAGGATTATTGTAAATATTGAATTGATAATCCAAGTTTTAGGTTTTCTTCTTAATGTTTGTTCGATATTTGTCATTGCAATTTCCCCCTCACATAGTTAGAGAAAAACTGAACAGATAAAATAACGATTAGCATTAATATCAATGTCGATCCAACGCGATCGTAGTTATAGAGAATGTTATCTTTAATAACCATACCAATACCACCAGCACCAACATATCCTAAAATTGCAGATGCTCTAACATTGATTTCAAAAATATAGATTAAATAGCTTAAAAAGACAGGAAATATTTGTGGAAATACTGCATAACGAAATGCTTGAACCTTGGATGCGCCTGTTGATTCTAACGCTTCATATGGATTCATATCCACTGTTTCAATGACTTCATATAGCATTTTACTCATAATACCAAAGGTAAAGATTGTAATCGCAATCATACCTGATAAGACACCAATACCTACAAAGTAAACTGCTACAACAGCAAGTACCATTGCAGGGATAGTTCTAACTAGATTCATATATAAGCGGATAGGCATATAAATCCACTTACTTTTAAAAATATTTTTAGCAGCAAGAATTGCAATTGGTACAGCGAGTAGTGAACCAATAACAGTTCCAGCTAAGCTCATTTCAAGTGTAGCTAAAAGTGGTTCCCATAGCGTGAGCATGAAACCAAAATAGTCACCCCAGGTTCTACCTGCCTTTGGAGTGAACATTTTATTAATGATAACACCCAATTCACCTAAATTAATAAGGCTTGGTGTGAATGTTATAAATAGAGAAAAGAAAATGATTAAAGCACCCAAGATTCCAAGCACAATCCAAAATTTGTTGAATGGTTTAACAACGCTTTTCCCATTATCTAATGTAAACTTCGTCATCCTATTCACCTAACAATTCGTCATGCTTGAGTGATCTTCCATAGATATTAATCAATATGTCTTCTGTAATCTGTGTTGATGGTCCATCATAAACGACTAAACCATTTTTAATTCCTATAATTCGTGTTGCATATTTGAGAGCTAAATCGACATGATGCATGTTTGCAACGATGGTAATACCAAATTGTTTATTAATACGTGCAAAATCGTCCATAACCTGGACGGTTGTAATAGGATCTAGTGAAGCAACAGGTTCATCTGCAAGTATAACCTTTGGTTCCTGAGTGAGTGCGCGTGCTAAAGCAACTCTTTGTTGTTGTCCACCAGAGAGTTGGTCTGCTCTATTGAATGCTTTATCTAGTATTCCCATTGTATCTAATGATTCTAGTGCTAGGAGTTTGTCTTTTTTAGGATATAATCCAAACAATGTAGCAAAGGTAGGGTGATAAGCCACCCTACCTGTTAATACATTATTATAAACTGACATTCTTTTGACAAGATTAAATGATTGAAAAATCATTCCTATACTTCTTCTTAGCATTCTCAAATCATAACCATGAATTGATGAAATTTCAACATCATCAATAAATAGCTTTCCTGAAGTGATTGAATGCATTTTATTAATAGAACGAAGTAGAGTCGATTTACCTGCACCAGACAAACCGATTATTGCAACAAACTCACCATCACCGATTGTTAAATTGATTCCTCTTAGGGCTTGAACGCCATTTGGGTATGTCTTGACTACGTCAACAAATTTAATCATGTGATAGTATCCATTTCTAATTTAAATTTTTAATTTTATGGGTTTAAGAACTTGTATAATGCTCTTTCTCCGTCATAATCAGCATCATTTGCTTTAAGATAACCAGTATGGTTATAGATAGCAAGAGCTTCAGCACCTGGAGTTGTAGCGATTACTGTGATGAAAGCATCAGCTAATGCATCACGTAAACCGTCTGATAATGAAGAAACTGTAGAAATAGTGTCATTGTAGATACCAGTTGTTAATGCAACAACCTTAGTTTCGCCAATAACTGTTTTACCAGCATTTGCAGGGTTTTCTAACCATGCAGTGTAAGTTGAATGAGGAGCGCGTGCATCAAAGAATGTAAATACTGCATCAACTTCGTTATTTAATAAAGCTAATACTGAGTTTTGATGACCACCAATAACTGTACTCTTCACTTCGCCTGCAGCAGCATTTGGAGTTCCTGTAACAAATTTCAAACCATTTTCCTGTAACAAGAATGATGGGTATACATAACCAGAACCAGAAGTTTGTGATTGAGTACCAACATTCTTACCAGCAAGAGCTGCTAATCCACCTGTTTGATATTGAGCATAATCTGCATTTCTAACTAATAACATTGAATAATACGAAGAAACCTTGTGAGCTGATGTAGTTGATGCATTATAGCCTGTGCCATTTGCATTTGCAATAATAACAGCAGGATCATTTGTGATAGCACCATCAACAATTTGAGCATTATATGCGTTTCTTACTGATGTGAGTAGCACTTCTGCTTTACCAGGATACTCAGTAGTAATGAATGCATATTGTTGTGCAGTCAAGAAACCAACATGTACTTGTCCAGATGCCATTGCTTCAATAACTGAGGCATAAGAAGTACCAATTGAGATGTTAACATTAATGTCATAACCTTTTGCTAAAAGCTCTGCTTCTAACATATCTTCTAAGGATTTAACCTTAGTAAGTAATGCTGAGTCGACTGATGTCGAAGGAACAAACTGAATGATTAAAGTAGCTGGATCTTCAGGTTCGTCACTACCACATGCAACCATACTAACCGCAAATAATGCAATTAGGAAAAGCAAGAAAATCTTCTTCATATGAATCCCCTTTTTTGATTTTGTAGCATTGATTTTTTTAATTTCTAGCTGTACCTCTATACTGTAGAAAAATCAAAACCCAATTCCATTATAAGCCTAAGTCGAATAATGTCAATACATGAAACTTGGCATAAATAACTTTTTTTAAAAAAGACTATAATTATATAATTATAACGAAAAATAAATCCCAATATTGAAAAAGAAAAGCGCTTTATACAAAACGCTTAGTTTAATTGATTATTAATGATTTTTTTATTTGGTTTACTAATTAGAACTGAAAAGAAAATTGTAATGACTGTAAATACCATCATTGCAATAATTGCCGGATTAAATGATCCAAATTGATCGAAGCTAACCCCGAAAGGTAAAGGCCCTAATGCACTACCTATAACCATAAATACAGTTGTCATTCCCCTAATACTTCCTAAATACTTTCTACCGAAGTATAATGGCCAAACAGTATTTAGTGTCACCGATTGTACTGCAGCAGCTAAACCGTAGAACAAAATGAAAAATATTGCTGTTCCTGCATTACTTACCCATAACAACAAAATGACCATTGAAAATAGAATCATGATTTGTGTAACTGCAAATACATATTTAGGCTTCGTCTTATCAATAAAAGCTTTTGCTACAAAGGGCATAAAAACAATCGGAAATGCAACTAATCCAATAATCCATGCTGCTGTTTCACTACTTACACCTCTTGAGCTCATAATTGAATAAAAATGAAATGTAAATCCAGTTGTAAACATTGGAACAATCATGCTCATAACTCCAATAAACCAAAACTCTTTCGTTTTTAATGCTTCAGAAAGTTTCCATGACTCTTTATCAATAGCAATGATTTGATCTGCCTCTGATAAATCATTTTTCTCATTTTCCATTTGAATGCCTATCTCATGAGGCTTATTATATATAAATAGTAAGATCAAAGGTAATAAGATAACTAAAAGAGAAATCCCCCAAATTCTCCATGCATTTTGCCACTCGAAGGTTTGAATTAACCATAAGTTTAATCTAGGAACTAATAAAGTACCTAGAAAAGAACCCATAACCATAATGGATAAGGCAAATGCTCTCTTCTTTTCAAACCATTGAGGAACTAAGCTACTTGGAATTAATGTCATTGAGCCTTGACCAAAAAATCTTAATAGAAAAAAAGATATGTAAATCATCCATATGCTCATCACCATTGAACTAAAGAAAGCTGCAACTGCAAGCATAATGGTAACAATAATATACATCTTTCGATGTCCAAACTTATCGGTTGCTTTACCTATTAAAACAATGAGTAATCCACTTAGAGTCGTTGCTATACTATAGCCTGTGGATAGCATTGTTTTTGTATATCCCAATTCATTTTCATAAACTGCATTAAACACAGAAATTGAATAAGTTTGTCCTGGTGATGAAAAAAACAAAGAGATTGCAGCAATTAGCACAATCATCCATCCATAATATACTCTTTTGTTAATTTTTTCTACATAAGGTTTCATTTTTTACTCACTCCTCGAATATTATAGCATATCATTTCAATAGATAGGAATTTAATCATATATTCAAAAAAAATATAAGCAACCAACAATAATTATGGAATGCATAATCCTTGAATTTATTTCGAATTCGAAATATAATTGATGTGTATGTCGACAAAGATGAGACATCTAGGAGGAACTAATGAATAACAACAAATTAAACATCGGTATCATTATTGGTACTACAAGAGAGGGCAGAGTTAGTCCACAGGTAGCAAATTGGGTAAAAGAAATTGCAGATCAAAGAGATGATGCAAATTACATAATTCTCGATATCAAAGAATTTAAACTACCACTTCTTGGCGAATCGAGTGATAAAACGGGAGTAACGCTCTGGAATGAAAAACTAATTACAGTTGATGGATTCGTATTTGTAACTGGTGAGTATAACCACAGTCTTCCCGCATCCCTAAAGAATGCTTTAGATTCTGCAAAGGAACCTTGGAATAATAAAGCAGCTGGTATTGTATCCTATGGTTCAGTTGGAGGAGCTAGAGCAGCTGAACACTTAAGAGGGATTCTTGGGGAGCTACAAATTGCAGATGTTAGAGTTCATGTTGCATTATCCATGTTTACAGATTTTGAAAATTGGTCAGTCTTTAAACCACAAGCACTACACTTAACTAACCTAAATGGGATGCTTGATCAATTGCTCAATTGGAGTAAAGCATTGAAGTATGTTAGATAGATAATAAGAAAAAGTTCTTTCCGATATAGGAAGGAACTTTTCTTATCTTATACAACATCAAATAACTTAATTTTCCGCGAAATACATCATTTTCATATATTTTCTTTCTTTTTACACATTTGTGTGGTATATTCATATTGTAGTATTTATTTTCATATATATTCTTTGAAAATAGTGTAACATTAAAAAGGAAGATTATAGTTTTATATCAAGCTTCTATTGAAAATTGAAAAATTACCAGGAGGTAACAAAAATGTATATTCTATTATGGTTATTGTTTGGAGCAGTTGTTGGTTGGTTAGCTAGTATCGTTATGAATAAAAATCATAGCATGGGTTTATTAGCTAATATCATTATTGGTTTAGTTGGTTCAGCATTAGGTATGTGGCTAATGAGTATTTTAGGATTTGGTTCAGTTGATTCATTTTCATTTCTAGGACTATTAGTTTCAGTTGGTGGTGCATCCTTATTGATTGCACTCATTTCTTCATTAAAGAGAAGATAGTTTTATGAAAAAGATAACATCAAACGGATTTCATACTTCGAGTATTATCATAGGATTCTTAGCTACATTGATGATTGTGTTTCCTGCACTCGTCTTAAAAGATTCTGAAACATCCTACACAGGATTGCAAATTGCATTTGGTCATGAATTTGCTAGCTTAGGGCCATGGGCAAGTGGTGAGATAAAGTTTAATCCTATTACATTAATTGCTTATTTACTTCCTTTAGTTGGTTCATTACTTCTGCTGTTCACTAAAAAAGGATATTTATCTTCAACCGTAATTTTCTTAATCGCAGCAATTTTATTATTTCTTACTCCACAGTTTACAGTAGTAACTGTTACAGTGCTTGGAAATGCAAATGAAATTGATGTCAATTGGACTTATGGAATTGGTTTAATCATCGCAGCATCATTATCGGTATTTGGTGTGATGGTTGGAATGGCAAGAATATCTAAACAAGCATAATAAAAAAGACGGTTTGAATCTTAACAATTGATGTTAAGACTCATTCCGCCTTTTTTTATTTACTTATTAGATTAGTCGTTTGATTTAACGATTGTTGTTGCATCAAGCGTTACTGCTGTTTGAGCATAAAGTCTACCATTAAGGGATGAATTCGTTCCCATTGAGATATTTGTCATTGCTAATACTGTTCCTTCAAAATGTGAACCTGATCCAATAGCAACTGTATCTGCAACCTGCCATACGATATTTTTAGCATCTGCACCACCAGTTAAAGTGATTTGAATATCAGAAGCCATTGTAAGATTTCCAGCGATCTGAAAGATCCATACGTCAGTTGAACTACCATTCAATGTAAGTTCTGTATTGATTAATACGGAGCTACCAAACTTATAAACTCCTGGAGTCAGTGTCTTACCACTTAAATCACCACTATATAGTTCTGTATAATTTGCTGCTCTACCTGCTGCATCTGTGTAAGCTGTTCCCATATCAGCAACTGCCGTAGTTAACTCAGTAGGTGTTGGTGTTGTATAATCAGCTGAATAAATTTTACCTGTAACTTGACTTGATGTTGAAAAAGTTCCTGTAGAATCCATGATTAATGAGAATCCAGTTACATAAGAGGCTGGTGAAGGAGAAACCCCTAAATCACCTGTGATGTTTGAGGATGTTGCTGTTGAAATGCCTGTTTGAGCTAATATAACATAATTACCTGCTGTACCTAAATCTACAGGTGCATTATGTGATTCAAATAAAATACTATATGTTACTACTACTGAGTTGTTTGTTACAACAATTACTGTTGTACGATCAGCTGCATTTTCTGATGTTACATCAGTTGCTGGAGTAATAACTACTGTAGCTAATGAATCATATTTGACTGCTGTTACAACTGGAGTTGTTGTTTCTCCATTTGATAATACATGGACGTAAGATTCTTGAATTGGATTAAATCCTAAAGCTGTTAATCCATTAATCTTAAGATCAGTTAATGTTGAATTCATATTTGCAGCAACCTGATTGGATAGTGTAATTACCATGGTGCCATAAACGTTGCTGTTACTATTTGATGTCGCTCTTACAGTTACTGTTCCATTTGTTACTGCTGTAAGTAAACCAGCTGATGAAATTGTAGCTGAACCAGTCCCATTGACAACAGACCATGTAACCGTTAAATTGGTTGCATTTGCTGGTAATATAACTGAATTCATTTGTAATGTTCCACCAAGTGTTGTAATGGTTGTTGCGGAACCTGCTGCTGATACTGTGACCGTTGTTACTGCAATCGCACCTGTCGGAAGTACATCTGTTGGATCTTCCTCTGCAGGTGTACATGCTGCAAATGTGAATAGCATCATCACTAAAATCGTAAAGATTATATTCTTCGCAGTAAATAATTTTTTAAATGTGTTCATAATATTCTAATTCTCCTATTTTTGCCTAAACAAGAATGAATAATCTTTAGTTTAAACTATCCTCAGTATATACTTATATTTTCTCTTTGTATATCTTATTTTCATATTATGTATTTTATTGTCATATATTTACATATTGTTTTATTATATTATACACATTTTCATATATTATCATATATTAAACAAAAAAAGCCTATGCAGGCTTTGAATTTTTGTTCTTCTTCATTCTAGGGATAATTACATAAATAATTCGTAAGGTAATGTATAAAAGTAAAATGAAATGATATAGAAGTGCATATGGGTCCAACCTTATAAATCGATTAATTGGATTCGCACTTATATTAAATGCTAAATGTATATAGATCAAGAAGTACGCAATATAGGCGAGCTTATGCAAATTCTTCCAATGCTTAGGATTCATCTTCTTTCGAATAAACATAAATGAAGTAATTGTCAATGGAATAAAGATGATGAATGCGAAGAGACCAGACATATTATAACCGGATAATGCAAGCGCAAGCCTTGCAAAGGCGTGTGGTAATAGGAAAATAAACCCAATGACTGCCAATTCACCCCTGACTAAGGATAAAGCTTTTTTAGCCCTTGAGTTCTTTTTTAATACACCAGTAAACATAACTAGTAAAAAGATTGCTAGACTTAAATGACCGCTTGTAATCAACAGATTTAAAAAGGGTATTTGAATATTAAAGAATCTAGGTTGAATTAGGATAATAAAATTAGCAAGTATAAAAGCACCAAGCTCATATTTATATTGATTTCTATGAATATGCTTAGAAAAGAAATAAATCAGCAAGAAAAGAACTGGAGCTATAATAACGCCTAAATTTCTAATAACAAAATCCATATTTATTCTCCATCCGCTAACTTAGCAACAACCGGAAATCTTAATATATTAGTAATCCCATGAGGAGATAGGTTCAAAAGTGGTTGAGTTAAATCTTGTCCTGCTTGATAACCATTATGACTTCCATTTGGCCAATAAATAGATGATGTAACATCATATATATTTCCACTAATTGCTACATATGCCTTCGCACCATTTTTTCCGTCATACTGTGAAAGCTCTGCCAAAGTCATCGTAGGGAGTTCTGTTTCAACGGGTTGTGATTCTACTGGTTCAGTATCTATTGGTTGAGTAGGTGTTGGTTGATTAGCTGTTGGATCTGTCGTACATGCTGCTAATGTTAAGATAGCTATAAATACGATGAAAAGATATATTTTTCTCATATTAAACCCTCCTGTATCTTTTATTTTAGAATAAAAATAAGATATATACTAATATTGTGCTTAAAACAAAAGAAAATGAAGATAATTGCTTCTACAGGTTGTATTTCTTGACAACTTTCTATAAAATATTAATATACCCACGTATGGAGGAATAAAATTATGCCAAGAAGAATTACTGATGTTTGTATCGCTTGTGGCGCATGCCAAGCAGAGTGCCCTGTTGATTGTATTTCTGAAGGAGATATCTACGTTATCGACGAAGATATTTGTATTGATTGTGGCGCTTGCCAAGCAGTATGTCCTACTGACGCAATCATCGAAGTTTAATTACTAGAAGAAAAAAGAATCACCCCTTGGTGATTTTTTTTTATAGAAAAAGGAACTGCATGAAATCAAATTCATATTGCAGTTCCTTTATTATTACTTATTGCTTGTTCTATTGGTTGAGTATGGCTTTTTTGTATAGCCAGTAGATCCAGATGGCTTAGAGCCTTGGTATCCAGCACCTGATGGTTTAGATCCCTGATAGCCTGAACCTGATGGCTTAGAGCCTTGGTAGCCTGTACCTGATGGCTTGGAGCCTTGGTATCCTGAGCCTGCAGGCTTAGAGCCTTGATAGCCAGTACCTGATGGCTTATTACCTTGATATCCAGTGCCTGATGGTCTACTTGATGAACCTTCATAGCTCTTCTTTGGATAATCAGAATTTCCGCTATAAGATCTTGGAGAATCGGAATAGCTTCTCTTAGGTCTATCCACGTCAGCCTTTTGAGCATACTTAGGGACAAACTTGGTTGCATATTTTTCCTTCTTCGGTTCATCATCTTCGATAACTACCGGTTCAATTCTCTTCTTTGCTTGCTCTGACCGCTTAAAACCACTAGTGGATTTTAACTCTTGTTCTTCAATTAAGGCGTGATAAGATTTCTTTTGCTTATCTGTTTTCTTATCCTTGATGGATGACATTGACTTTTTGATAATTTGTTTACCTTCTGTTTTCCTAGAATTATTTTTTGTTTGTTCTTTCTTTGCTGTTGTCTTTTGCTGAGATTTTCTGCTTGTAGATGTATTCGATATGTCTATTATAGCCTTGAATAGATGATTTTCAACAATTGGAATTGACTCTTTATTATGTTTTTCAATTGCCTTGAGTAAATGGACTTCATCTTGACTACAAAAAGTATATGCAACCCCACTTAATCCTGCTCTACCTGTTCTACCCATTCTATGTACATAGGTTTCTGGTGATTCAGGTAAATCATAATTGATTACGGTTGAGAGTTCATCGATATCGATACCTCTTGCTGCGATGTCAGTTGCGACTAACACTCTTATTTTACCATTTTTAAAGTTTAATAGAGCCTGTTGTCTGTTATTTTGTGATTTATTTCCATGAATTGCGTCTGCTTTAACTCCATAGCTTAAGAGTTCTTTTACAAGTTTGTTCGCTCCATGCTTAGTTCTTGTAAATATTAATACAGATGTTAACTTAGGATTTACAAGTAAATCGATAAGTAAATTTGTTTTGTCTTTTTTTGTTACGAAATATAGTGATTGAGTAATCATTTCCAGCATTGTTTCTGGAGGTGTAACCTCAATACGCACAGGATCTTTTAATAAACTGTTTGCTAGCTTTAAAATTTCATTTGGTATCGTTGCAGAAAAAAGCATAGTTTGTCTTTCCTTTGGAATTCTAGCAACAATCTTATTTACATCCATAATGAATCCCATGTCGAGCATGCGATCTGCTTCATCTAATACAAAGTATTTGACGAATTCTAAGTTTACAAGCCCTTGATGCATTAAATCGAGTAATCTTCCTGGTGTAGCAATCAAGACGTCTATACCTCTATTTAAGGCTACTTCTTGGCTTCTTTGTGAGACGCCACCATAGACAACCTCAGATTTAATTCCTAGGTTTCTAGAATAGTTTCTAAATGAATCCTTGATTTGATCGGCTAGCTCTCTAGTCGGTGCCAAAACCAATGCTTGAATTTGTCTTTTTCCATTGTGAGTTCTATTGTTTTCATATAGCGCTTGAATAATGGGTACAGCGAACGCTGCAGTCTTACCTGTGCCTGTTTGGGCACTTCCTAAAATATCATGTCCTTCAAACAAGACTGGAATTGCTTGTTCTTGGATAGGTGTCGGGATTGAATACCCTTCTTCCTCAATCGCCTTTAATATAGGGGCGATGATTTTTAAATCTTGAAATGTCATTTATTCTCCTTATTTTTCGCCAATTACTGATCATAATTGACCCGGATGAATAAACCTAACAAAAAAAGCACTGTAGGCAAAAAGCATACAACGCATTTGTTTCTTATCGTATATTGATGACTTTTCATCAAATAATTAGAAATCGACTAGATTATATAGAATAATCAGAGTGTTGTAGATACTTTCACTTCTCTTTTTGTTGTTCATCCTCGAGAAGCATTACTATCATAACATAAAGCAATTGATTATACAATGAAAAGCTTACATTTTGTTTCATGATAACTATCTAGGCACCATCATCCGTAGGACGTTGTATAATCTAAGCTCTAGATTACTTGTTGTTGGTATATGGATCTCATAGATACCTTGATCAAATGAGTTCGGATTCATTTTGATGACTCCAATTCCTCCAGGATAGTTTGATGATATATCATAATCACTAACTAAAAAATCGTAGTTTGTTAGTCCAACAAAAATAATGGATGCTCCTTGCTCATTGTATAATTTTAACATTTCAATTTGATCAGTTGAAAATATTGGGTTTTCTAAATGATTGGAAATATGAATAATAATAAAATCAATTTGACCTAAATTGCTAATCTCTAAATCATCTATACTTGAAACCACTTGATGCTTTATAGATTCAGGAAAGGGTAAATCCTCACCAATCAGTAAAATATTAGAATCTAGATTTTGCACAGATGTTAAAAGCTCGCTGTAATCCTCTGGAATCAATTGATCTTGACTCTGATTGGATAGATGAAATTCTAAAACGAGTATACCAATCATCATTATCGTTACTGTCATGATTAAAATAGCAGGTGTCTTCATGTGTTTACTCCCTTTATCGTTCTATACTATCATTATATATGTTATGTAAGATTTTGAACAGGGCGTATATGTCCCATAATTCAGTAAACTTTCATTATTCAATAATGATTTTATACCAACCTTTAGCTTGATCACCTATGATAATAATTCTAACAGTTCCTTCGTTTGCATAATAATCAAATGTACCATTTTTTAATTCAGTGATCTCATCATTGGATTTGACCATGACAATTTTAAATCTACCTTCAGTAATTTCTCGATCAATAGTGATTGTTACAGAATGTCCAGAATAAATCGTATCTATTAAATCATTACCTGAAAAGCTTCGAAAAGAAACTTTATTTATAGTTTCAATTGTACCAACATATACAGTTCGGTAATGGTTTGATGTGATGTAGCTCGCATCATCATACTTTTCATCCATATTTTTGATTGTACAGCTATAAAGTAAAATAGATAAACCAATAATCATGATGATTAGATATTTTTTCATATTTTTGTCTATGGTTTGCTCAAACCATATCCCCCTTGAATTGTTTTTGTTAACTTTATTATAGCATAGCTTTTCTATGGATAAAAAAAATTATAAAGAAAAAACACCCCTACATCTAATGGCATCCGAGAAGGTTTTTCAAATGCAGGAGTGTTTTTCTATTTCAATTTAGATGCAGCATTCTCATCAATAATAACTGTGCAATCTGGATGTAATTGAAGAATGGATGCTGGTAAACTTTTAGAGACCTTACCTTTAATCATTTTATGAATCACCTTGGCTTTTTCTTTGCCTGAAGCGATTAATAATATTTTTTTAGCATACATAATATTTTTGATGCCCATGGTAATTGCGAACTTTGGAACTTCATCAATATTATTATTGAAGAACCTTGAGTTATCCATTCTGGTTTGTTCATCAAGTGTTACAATAAATGTTTCATTCCCAAGAGGTGTTCCTGGCTCATTAAAGCCGATATGCCCGTTTGTTCCGATACCTAGTATTTGAACATCTAGTTGATTTTCACGTAGTATTTTATTATAGTCTTCAGCTAAATGATCTAATCTAGTGATGTCATTGTTTGGAATATGAATATGCTCATCTTGAATATCGATATGCTTAAATAAATGCTCATGCATAAAAGAATAGTAGCTTTGTGGATGGCTTCTATCAATGCCTATGTACTCATCAAGATTGTAGGAAACTACATCCTTGAAGGATATTTTATTTTTTTGGTACGCTTCAATTAAGTTATTATATAACCCAATTGGAGAGGATCCAGTAGCAAGACCAATTTTAAGCTCCGGATTCTTGTTGATTTCTTTAATAACGATTGAAGCTGCTTTTTTTGATACCTCATCGTAGTCTTTGCATATAATAATTTTCATGCGAACTCCATCTCTACCTTTTATCTATTCTTTTTCAAGGATTCACGGATATTTCCGTTATGTTCATCTAGTAATTCTTCAATCTTCTTACGGTCTTCAACCTTTGAAATAATACCAAATATTGCGTATTTTACTGAATTATAACGATTTAGGTATTCTTCAGCTACCTCCTGAGTTACTCCAGTGACTTCCATCACGATGCGTTGTGCTCTTGAGACTAATTTGTTATTTGACATTTGGACATCAATCATTAAGTTTTCATAGACTTTTCCTATTTTGACCATAGAAGCTGTTGTTATCATGTTAAGGATTAGCTTTTGAGCAGTTCCTGACTTCATGCGTGTTGATCCAGTGAGTGGCTCAGCGCCAGTAATCGCTTCAATTGGATATTTCGCATGCTTAGCAATTTCTGAATCAGCTGATGTGGTTATACAGCCTGTATTACATCCTAATTCATTTGCATATTCAACACCACCAATTGCATATGGTGTTCTTCCGCTTGCTGCAATTCCAATCACAAAGTCCTTACTCGTTAAATGATGCTTCTTTAAATCATCCTTTGCTTGCTTTGGAGAATCCTCAACACCTTCAACAGAATATCTGAGTGCATAATCGCCACCAGCAATAATACCTGTGACCATATCGTTAGGAACACCAAAAGTAGGAGGACATTCGCTAGCGTCTAATACGCCAAGTCTTCCACTGGTTCCAGCACCTAGATAAAATAATCTTCCACCCTTTTTGAAGGTTTCAGTGACCATGTCAACGACGATTGCAATTTGACCAATTGCTTTTTCAACAGCAAGTGGTACAGTTTTGTCTTCGTTATTGAGTAGTCTTAATATTTCTGTCGTAGACACTAAATCAATATTCTTTGTGTTTTCATTTCTTTTTTCTGTGCTGATTTTACTTATATCTATCATCATTGACACCTCTTAGAAAGTTTTAGAAACCCCAAATAATATGCTCCAATCACAGGTTCAATCGGATGAATATCTAATTCAAAATCTTTCAAACTTATTTTTAGTTCTTCTATTAATGTATCTTTCACATACGGAGCGTTTAATAAAAAACCGCCACGTAGTGCTATAACTACCTTTTCTTTCTTATTGGATAGATTATATGCATTCAGTGTTTGTTTCGCTAAATATCTACCCTCTTGCTTGAGTAATGAGATTGCGTCTAGATTATGATTGAGTGCGCATTGTGCAATAAATTTAGCTAATCTTGCAATATCACTCTTGTTGTTGTTATAAACAAAGTTCTTAATATCTAGGTAATCGAGTGCTTCTATCTCTTTTAAGATAAGCTTAGATAGCTCACTCATTTCTTGATTACTTTCTTTTTCTTCGATTATTTTCTTTAATGCTGTGATTGCTAAGTGATAAGCGGATCCTTCGTCACCTAAAAGGTGTCCAAAGCCTCCAACCATACTCGCTTGATCTCCATCACTAACCATTAAGACACTACCTGTACCACCAATTACCATAATGACGTTAACATTTTTATTTTGCTTAACTGAGTAAAGTGCGATAATCGCGTCTGAATCTAAATCAACTAGTGCATTAAACTTTTTTTCAAGTGATTTAACAAATTGTGTACTCTTTTTTATCTTTGAATATCCAGCAATTCCCATTTGAATAAAAAGTTCTCGATCATTTTCTAAATCTTTTTCAAGTGCTTCAATTGTTTTTTCAACATTAGCCTTTGCTATATCTTCATCAATGGAGAAATTTGAAAACCCAAATTCAACCCTTTTGAGTTCACGTCCATCGATATCGAATAGAACCCCTAAAGTTTTGGTTCCTCCTCCATCAATGCCAATGATATATTTACTCATAGGCTATTGGTATAATACCAGACGGTATTAACTCTTTCTTTAAATATTCGAGTAAGACTCTTAATGAGTTTGGTGTGTATTCGTAAAGACATACATAGTTTTCTACATTTTTTGCATAGTGTAGGTCGTATGGGTTGCGCATCGATATCACATGCAATTCGATATTTAATTCTGTTAGTCTATTCGTTAGTTCTATTTGTTCCTGGAAGATATTTGCATTATATGTACATAAAATGACTTGTTGGTGCTTCTTAGCTTCCTTAATAATGCTTTCTATTTCTTCCTTCGTTGGTTGAATTGGAAGTGTCATCGTTTCTAATGAAGGAAGTTCTTGCTTAATCTTTTTGATGATACTATGCTCTCCATCTGATTCATCAGCAATCGATGTAGCTATGGGTAGCGCTCCAATAAATAATGCCTTATCCTTTAATTCAAGAGGTTTACCCTTTACAAGTGTTAATGCTTTTCTAACCACCTGATAAGAGAAATCCTTTGTCTTTTCATTTTCAACGATATCCTTTACCGATGGATAGGATTTGTTTAAATCGATGTCTTTCAGATTTTCCTTAAACTTCAACACTCTAGCAACACGCTCGTTAATTGTATCTATTGATACTCTGTTTGCTAGCACAGCTTCTTTAACATACTGGGTAGCCTTTATCTGAAGCTCTTCAGAGTGACAGATACAAACCATATTTGCTCCAGCTTCAATAGCCATTAAGGATGCCTTAACGGTTGTATAGTTATCCTGAATCGCCTTCATCTGCATACCGTCTGTAACAATCAATCCCTCAAAGCCCAATTCACCTCTTAAGAAATCGGTCATGCATTTCTTTGATAGGGTTGTTGGTAATCCGTATTCTGTTAAAGCAGGGAAATCGATATGCGAGCTCATGATCGCTTGTATGCCATTTTGAATTGCTTTTCTAAATGGTACAAGCTCAACTTCATTCAATCTATCCATGCCATAGCTTACTCTTGGTAATGCTAGGTGAGAGTCGATGGTTGTATCTCCGTGACCTGGAAAATGCTTAGCGGTCGCGATTACATTTTCTTGCAGACCTTCCATAAATGCGGTTCCATATTCAGCTACCATATTGGGTTGATCTGAAAAGCTTCTTACACCAATCACTGGATTTTTAGGGTTGTTATTCACATCAAGCACTGGAGCGTAATTCATATTGACTCCAAGATTGATTAATTCAAGTCCCATATACTTTCCACTTAAGTATGCGTTATGCACATCGTTTGTTGCAGCGATTGTCATCGCTCCAGGAAAGAATGTTGCTCCATTGGTAATTCTTGAAACCATTCCACCCTCTTGGTCAATACTGATTAGTAGTGGAACTCCTATTTCCTTAAAAGCTAATTTTTGTAAGCTTTGGTTTAATTGAAACAATTGTTCTGGAGTCTTAACGTTTCTTGCGAATAAAATAACATTCCCGACCTTATAATCTTTAATCAGTTTTAATGCATGATCATTAATATCAGTAGCATCAAAGCCAAACATAAAGAGTTGTCCTATTTTTTCTTCAAGACTGAGTTTATGGATATCATACTTCATATAGGTGGTACCTCTCTTTCTTTGCTTTAAATGCTAAAGCATCACTTTCTAATTTGTGCAATAATTCATCTAATGTATATCGCTTAGACTTTAGATCATCATTTCCAGATAACAAATCAATCATTTGTTTTCCCCCAGGACGATATGGGTCTAAGATTTTAAAATCTTCAAATAAATCTCTAATCAAATAAATCAGTGTATATCCTGTAGAAACAGGCTTATATAAATCTTTATTTGTGACAAAGAGTTCAACGCCTTGGCATAAAGTATCCTTATGCTTTGAAAACATTGGTGTGAAATAAGTTTTTCTAAACATCACGCCTGGAAGGTTTCTTTTCTTTAACTCTGTAATGAGTAGATCTGCATCCATCCATGGTGCACCAAAGGTTTGAAATGGCTTAGCTGTACCTCTTCCTTCAGAGACATTCGTTCCTTCAAAATAACAGGTTGTTAAATAAGGCAGTAATGAATCTGTGGTTGGAATGTTTGGAGATGGTAATACCCAGTAACGATCTATATCATTATAGTGGCTTCCTCTTTTCCAATCACTCATTTGTATTACATGAAGCTTACAGTCAATTTCAAATTCTTTATTATACATCAAGGATAGCTCACCTAGAGTAAGTCCATAGCGCTGTGTAATTGGATAATATCCAACAAATGAGCGATACTCAGTATCTAGGATATTTCCTTCGACTTCAATTCCACCGACTGGGTTTGGTCTATCAAAGACAACAAACTCTTTATCGTTTTCCTTACAGGCCATCATTGCATATGCCATGGTGTAAATATAGGTATAATAGCGTGCTCCAACATCCTGGATATCAAAGCATAAAACGTCGATTGTATCCATCATTTCTTTCGTAGGCTTTCTTGTTTCTCCGTATAAAGAGAATACTGTGCAGCCAGTTTTTTCGTCAACATATGTATCCAGATGTACACCTGCTTGCAGGTCACCTCTGACACCGTGCTCTGGTGAAAAGAGAGAAACTAAATTGGTTTGCTCTGATAGTACATCAATCGTTGACTTAAAGTCTTTTGTTACACCTGTAGGATTTGTAATTAGTCCTACACGCTTGTTTTTAAATAGCTCTAAATGCTTTTCAAGATTCTCTATACCAAATTTAAACATTCTTCTCACCCAACCCCTTCAAATATATAACTGCCTGTTTCGTGATTAACACATTCAAAAGAATAGATAAGGAAATACCTGAGAATACAAATAGAACTGCTGTAAATGGCGAAAGTAACATAAAGAATGGTAATACGGTTGTAAGTATTAGAAGGATAGTCTTTAGGAAATACTTTCCAGCTAAGTAAAAGGATAGCTTATAGATAACCTTATATTTAGCCTTTGGATAAACACTAACAACTGTAAATGAATATAGGTTAACAACAAAGGCTGTAAGTAGTAAAACAATCGATATATAATATCCAACCAAATAGAAAATATCATTATTGCTATTTAGGTAATTTAGATAGTAGGTAACATTGTAATAACCGATGATAAGTACTAATAAAAATACCGAGCTTAAAACAATTTTTTTCCATAAATCCTTTTTAAAATATCCGAAGTAGCCACTAAATAGGTTGACTTCATCTTTATTTGTATAATCACTAAAAAGATTATATGCTGCAGATAGTGCAGGATATATCGTAATCATAGGAATCAAGAGCACGATGGTGATGATGTTAATCATAACGATCCGAATAATCCAATCGGCAATTGTATTTAGTTTTTGCATTAACATTCTTTCAACCTTCAAGCTTGCACCCTCTATCCAACAATACCGGTTCTTTCAATTGATTCAACAAATGATTTCTGTACAAATAAATACATAATTAATAATGGTAGCATCATCAATAATGCACTAACATTAGAGATTAACGCTAGGAATACTGGGTTTGCCCAAACATCCTGTCCGATTAGGTTTAATGCTCCTGTGTAGAACAAGGATGCATACATACCCTCTGCTGCATTTAGTAATCTCATGGTTAATAATGGGAAGGCTGCTGTACTCACTTCAAAAATCTTTACATAGTAAGCATCATTCCATTGCCATACAAACGCGAATAATCCAACCGTAACAATCGCTCCTCTTGCATTTGGAAGCATAATGCTCCAAAATGTGCGGAATACGCTTGCTCCGTCAACAATCGCTGATTCTTCTAGCTCCTTAGGAAGTCCTCTAAAGAAGCTTCTAAAGATATAGATAAATATACCTGAGCGAATACCCATACCAAGTCCACTCATTAAATAAATGGATCCTTCCTTGCCTAATAAGCCAAGCTCTCTAAAATAGAAATACTGAGCAAGAGATAAGGCTTGAGGTGGTACGATAATCGTTAGAATAACTAAAATGAATAAAACATTACTTCCCTTAAATTTTAGTCTTGAAAACGCATATCCTGCTAATGCAGTGGAGGCGATTTGAAGAACCATGGAGATAAAACTTAGCTTAATCGTATTGAATAAGGCATTCTTATAATCAAGTACTAGTGCAGCAATCTTAATGTTCATTAAAGACCAGGTTTCAGGAATCCATACAACCGCTGGGTTATTGACATCCTGAGGTGCACGTAGTGCTTGTAAGATTTGTTGAATCGTTGGAAATAGAATAACGAAGCATAAACCAGCTAGTAAAATCGTTCTAACAGTAGCCATTGCATATGCTTGAATCTTTCTATTTCTTCTCATGTTGACTCTAGGATCACTAAAGAAATGAGTAATCTTAGCAAATTCAGACTTAAAATAGTTTAAAATCTTAGTTTTCATAGTGGGATTCTCCAATCTTGAAGATTTTGGCGATACCACCAATGATTAATAACAAGACAACAATAGTTGCTACATAAATCCAAGCCATAGCTGAGGATAATCCCCAACGCTGTACATTTAATTCATCACTAATAATTCTTGAAACTGGAGATGTTAAGAATGTATCAACCAATGCGAATACAGTGACTGTAATAATATGAGGTGTTACATTAGGTAATGTAATTAACCAAAACATTTCATATGCTGTAGCTCCTTCAATCTTAGCTGCTTCATATAAGTGCTTAGGAATCGATTGTATACTTGCTAAGAATAGTAGGATTGGTACACCAGCTAATGCTAAAATGTCATAAATACGATCAATAAGTCCTGTAATAAAGGAAATTAGGAATGGGGCTAGCCCGGTTTGTAATAGATAGAACTCTAAATCAAAGATCGTTCCAATACCCTGTTGTTCTAATATACGATTAATCGCATCTCCACTGCCTAGTGCAGTAGCTACTGCTGCAGAGTTTAAAATAACTGGAACGAAGAAAATTGCTCTAACAATCGCACGACCCTTAAACTTCATATTGAGCATGACTGCGATAAATAAACTAAATATCAAGAGTACTGGTAGATTAATAGCTACATCAAATGTTGTTGTTAGAAGCTCTACCTTAAAGCTTGATGTTGAAGTTACGTGATTATTCATTGCAAAAAAGTAATTGTCAAACCCGATAAATTCCTCTAAAATTTGCCCAGATTGTGGTGTTAGTTTATAGAAGCTATATCTAAATGAGCGAATCATAGGAATTAAGAATAGTAATGAAAGACCAATTAACCATGGAAGTAAGAAAACGATACTCATAATCAGCTTTTCAGACTTATAGGTCATCATTCTCTTCTTTTTTTCTGGGGTTATTTCTTCTGGATTCGTTAATACTTTATTTTCGTCCATATTATACCCCCTCCAAAATGAGATAATTCATGCCAAAGACGACTTGTCCTTCAACTGTAACACTGGATAAATTATAGTTGATTACAATGCGTAGCCCGCTTGAATAGGTCACTTCATATACGTTATTGGATAATCTCACATGGGAAACAAGATACCCTTGATGTATCCCAATTTGATTCATTTCAGACACTTGAGTATCTATCATCGTTAGCCAATTGACATAATGTGTTGTCATATAATAGTTATACTCAGTATTTAGTAATTCTTGTGATGAGTCATAGGTGAGTGTATATTTCACATTTGACCCTGTTTCTAATAGCTTTAAGAACTGATATTGAATACTTCTATCTGATGATAGGTTGATGCTATCACTTGAATAATCGACAATACCTGATAAAACAAGCTGTAATAAAGGTATTTGGTAATCAAGGATTGCATAAAGTGTCGTTTCTGTAGGAAGATCTATAATATAGTCTGCGTAAGGTATCGCATATCCTAAAGGACTCTTTAGCATGACATTTTGTCCAACTTGTTCAAATAAGGACTTTTGTAGTCCAATCGCATCCTGCTTGTATAAAATATTATTTTTTGGATAGTTACCTGCGATAACAGCTCCCATATTTAAGAATGCGATGTTATCATAATCATAGCTCTTATCAAACTTGTTATATAGCGCTTCATAGTATAAAGGATTGATGACATAATCATCGCCACTATGCATATAATTTGTTTCTGAATAAGGTAATCTAGTAGGATAGTGATAATTGAAATTAAGTGCGAGTGATCCCTTAATACGATTTGCAGAATAACGGTATTCATCAAATAAACGGTTATATTTAGATGCTGTCATTAAATCGACAGTATTATATAACTTCATATTTTCAGTTGTTAAATAATTGTTTAATGCTATAAATTGTCTTTCTCCACCAAGAACTCTTTCAAAGTCTGCCTTGGTATGAATAGATGAATCTAATCCACCATTCATCGTTCCTGTATATAGGATATTGATATCATCAATACCAAGCTCCTTGAGCTCCTCAATAATTGTTCTTGCCTGTTTAAATGTAGTTAAGGATTCTAGTGAGTAATATGGGACACCTAAGAAAAATTCTTTTCTATCATATGCACCTATAAATTCAGTTGTTAATACAGTCTTTGTTGTTGAATCATTAGGAACTAAATTATGCTCTTCGATTAAATAGTTTTGATATGCCTTTGCTATACCTACATAATTATTATTTGTACCCTCAAGGAAAATATATTTCACTGTAAAATCAGTTCTTACCTTTTCCTTTGTCCAAAGATCCACACCATAGCGGCTAAACCCTGAACCGATAGTAACAGATTCAACTTCTCTTAAATTGAAAGTTACAAATGCCTTATTATAGGAATCAATACGTTCTGAAACATCAGCGTTAATTGCTGCCATTGCATCACCTTGAGTGATAATCGCTGCATATCCACCATTTTCTTTAACCATTCCATATAAAGGTATATTAATCTTTTGTTGCTGTTCAGCCATCTTATATGGCATTAAGGATAAGTCTTGACCATATAATCTCTTACGATATGCATTTTGATAGAACTTGCCATTATTAAATTCCATCACTGCGCCACTACCATCAGGAAGAACTACATATCCTTCAGTTGGGATATTATTCTTAATAGATACTGCTGTTCCAAAGAGTGGTAGAAATGATATACGAGCAAGCTTAACATTGGATGGTTCAACAATCGATTGATTGATAATTGATGTATCGATACCCTTGTCGTTTAATTTAATTTCGATTCCAATTTGGAATGATACCTTTTCAAACTGTTCAAAGTATCCATAGGATTCGTTTTCTTCAATCGCGCGTTCTCTTGTATAATCAAGTTTGTCATAGAAAACTTCGTATAGTCTTCTTTTTACAAGTCTTGACATACCAACATAATTGACGATTTCATAGGCTTGAAGATCGTGATTAAAGCCTGTGTAAGCCAATGTGTTGAGCATTGAGAAATCTTCCAATGCTTCAAGTTCTTCCTTTGGCATATATTTAGGGAAGAATAGGTAATCAACCTCTAAGTCCTCGATATAATAGAGTACTTGAACACCATTTTCAACATATTTAATGCTAAATGTTCTTTCACCCTCTGCATTTAAAATACTTTCAGGATGATGAATACTAAATTGATAGTTATTGATTGTAGTTAAGGATCCAGCTTGATTAAAATATGAGATTTCTAAGGTTGATTTTTGCTTCTGGATTGCAGAATTAGTAATTGGTTTATTTGGATCCAGCTGCCATGGATCTTGAACTGAAGGATTGGATTCCCAGTATTCGCCTGTTCTCTTATCTAAAACCTTGAAATATGAGTTGATTTCATTGATGTATAATGCAAATGTTGTATTTTCAGCAACCAATCTGTTTGTATTAGATAGTTCCTTTGAATCTACAAAGCCTTCCTTGCTAAATTCTATAAGATCAGAATTAATGGTTTGGCTAGCACTCATTTTGAATCCAAATACATAAAGAGATAGGACGGATAATAATAATACAATGATGATAATTCTTTTAAGCTTCATATTACCCTCCTTAATAACGCAAGTTTAATTCTTCATAGATTGAAGAAATAAACGCGATAAATTGTTGTATTAAATCAAAGAACAACAAACCAAAAAACATCATGACGCTCATTGCGACGACGGTAAGTAGAAATGCTAATAAAGTTTTAGCTAACCCGTAGTGATGAATATTTAAAATACCCATGAATAGCATCCACGCTGTAGAAATATATGCGATATACATTAACAGGTTATAAAATGCCATTTCTTCTAATGTTAGGAAGTTCGATAGGATCACACTTGGGAAGCCGATAATGACCAGTGGAAATAGAGCATATCCGGTTACCTTTAAGATTTCCGTAAACTTACCCTTACCCTCCATCAATGTAGTTACTGACCAATTTCCGACTGTAAATAAGCCAACCAATAGGACAACTGCAAAAATCTCTTGTAGAGAGTTAAGCATCAATGGATTGTTTGGATTAATTAAAAATCCTAAATTTTGGAAAGAGAATATTCTGAAAAACGCAAATAATCCAATATAGACTAAAGCTACAGACATTTTCCCTTTTTCATATCTCTTAAATTCATCATATCCATCGAATGGGTGGAACATGATATACTTAGGAAACTGAATATAATTGAACCAAATACTTTTAAGTTTAGTCTTCATAAAGTATAGAACCTCCCTTTTTGTATGTGGATCGAATCTTTAAGAAGGTGAGTCCACCAATAACAAGGACGACACCACCAACGATATAACCAAAGTTAGCCTTTAGAACTTCATTTCTATATCCTTTATAGGCTTTTGAATAGTAATATAAATCATGACCAGCATTAAAATACTCCATTGCCTTCGCATAGTTTTTTTCTCGTAAGTAATATTTACCAATACCGTTATATGCGATTTCATAGTTTGTGTTGAGTAATAATACTTCTCTCCAAACAAGAGATGCTTCCTCGAAGCGTCCTTGATTATGTAGTGAGATTGCTTCGTTAACTGCTAGTCCGAAATCAGTTAGCTGATAAACAATAACTGTTCTTGTCTTACGATCTAGTATTAACAAGTCATCATTTAAATAGGCTAACGATACGCCTTCTGTAAACTTATCACTTTGAGCACCTTCATCGCCATTGATGTATAAAAGATTACCCTCACTGTCATAGGTAAATAAGCGACTTCTCTTTTGGTCAAGAACAGTATAAATACCATCCTTAGTCGTAGCGATATCGACCAATGTAGAAGGACCTGTAATGACATAATTATTCATGCCTTCCATATATTGGATGTCACCCATTGGTGGGTGATATCCATTTCTTTTAATGACATCAATTCCCTTAGGATTGATTAACTGAATTTGATTTTCTGCGTTATTTGCTGAAGGCTTTGAGGTTGCATAGATAAAGCTCTTTTCATCAATTGAAACATTGGTATATTCAGTAGGTAAGAATAATTGAAGCTGTGCAAGCTGTGCTTCTGTCATTAAGGAGCGGCTAAAGATTTGGAATGGATTTAAACGAATTGGGTTAACCCCAGTAAAGCGATTAAATGAACCATCTGTATCAAGTTCTATAATTCCTTCATAGACGTTTTTAGCTACAACATACATACGCTCAGAAACGTCCACTGTAATCTTTAATGGCTCGAAATTGAGTTCGTCAAATGTCGCATCATCAATTTGACTAAATACATCGATAACTTCAAAATCATGATTTAATTTAACGATTCTAAAATTAGATGTATCTGCAATATAAATACCACTTTCCTTTACATCAATTCCAAATGGAGCATTGAGTGTAACTGTAGTCACATCGGTAATACCATCAGCAATAAGCTTTGCTGAATATGCTGGAGTTAAATCAAATGAGTTATGCACAGATATTAAATTGAATTCTGAATCAATAATATAAAAGCTATGTGTTTTAGAATCAATGATATAAATCAAATCTTCATATACCACCATATCCTCTGGTGAAGATAGCGTTGTATTCAATGTTTTTTCATTGAAATATGCAGCAAAGTTCATCCCAGGTGCAGAATGCAGTACTTCTCCATAATAGGAGTAGTTATATCTAACAACTGATAATTGAATTGGAAGTGATATCAGTAATGAAAAGATTGTAAATAGTTTGATCATTTCATACCTCCTACTTCATTCCAGAGTGACTGAATGTTTCCACAATTCTAGATTGTGAAATGATAAAGAAAGTCACTGGAACAATCATCATAATGAAAGACACGGCAGCAATCGTACCTGCACGTTCAATCGTACCTTGAGCGATTTGTCTTAGTGCATATGAAACTGGCTTATATTCTTCACTAAAGATAAATGCACCACCATCGGTTGTCCATAATCTTTGGAACAATAAGATAATTAAGGTTAACCAAGCTGGCTTAACTAAAGGCATTACAATCGTAAAGAAGATGCGATATTCACTTGCACCATCGATCTTAGCTGATTCGATTAATTCCATTGGAATTTGTTGCATAAACTGCTTCATTAAATATAATCCTAAGCTTGATGCAATAGCAGGTAGAATAATCGCTGCAGGATTATCAATTAAACCAATACGAGAAACAATAATGTAGTTTGGAGTTGCAGTAACCTGTGGAGCAAACATTAAGGAATAAACAACTAATGTAAAGATTAGGTTGCGTCCAGGAAACTTATACTTAGCAAGTGGGTAAGCACACATGGATGCGATAAGTACGTGTCCTGCAGTTCCAAGTGTAGTAATTAAAATCGTATTGAAGAAATATCTAGAAAATGGAATCCATGAGTTTTCCATTAACTCAGATAAGTCTCTAAAGTTATCAAATGTAATATTTCTTGGGAAAAGTCTTGGTGGAAACAGGAATAATTCATCTAGTGACTTAAACGCATTTGAAACAGTCATAATCAAGGGATAAGCACTGAATATTCCAAATATAGCAAGTACTGTAAATAAGAGGAAATTACCTAGAGCCGAACGGTTTAGCTTTTTTGTGCGTTTGAAATTGAAAAATTTCTTCAACTTTTTCATCATGCTATTCACCAACCTTTCTAAGTATTGCTCTAACAACAAGGTTAGCTGTCATCATGATCAAGAATAATATAGTAGCAATCGCTGATGCATACCCTAAATCAAAGCGGGTAGAACCATAATCGATTAAGTGCGTCACAATCGTGTGCCCTGCATATTGTACAGAAGGGAACCCGACAAGCTGCATCGATACCTCTGCTATCGCAAGCGATGTCGTAATCTGCATAACAGCACCAAATAGTAATTGAGGTTTCATCGATGGTAATGTGATAAACCATAATTCCTGCCATCTATTTTTAATACCATCGATTGCTCCTGCTTCATAAAGTGTTTTGTCAACACTTTGAAGTCCAGCGATAAACGCTAGGAAGGATACACCTAAGCTTAGCCATAATTGAACGATGATAATAACAAACATAATATATTCTGGATTCTTTAACCATAGGATTGGATTATCTGTAAATCCAAAACGAATTAAGAATGCGTTTAAATAACCATGAACGTCACCTGAGAAAATCAATAACCACATCAAAAATGCGTTACCTGAAATCGATGGTGCGTAGAAGACTAGGGTCATAAATGCTCTTAATTTGGGTCCTAATTCATTAATTAACCAAGCGAACACAAATGCTAGTAAATAACTGACTGGCCCTGTGACAACCGCTAGAATTAAAGTGTTTTTAATCGCGATAATAAAGACTTCATCCTCTAAAGCAAGCTTCATATAATTATCAAGCCCTATAAATCTTGGTGGCTCTAAAAGGTTAAAGTATGTAAAGCTAATTCCTAATGACATGAAAACAGGAATAACGGTGAATGTCATAAATAAGATGACAAACGGAGCCATAAGGATGTAATTGTGTTTATTTTGTTTTATATCTTTCCATAAAAGTTGACTTTTCGTCAATTTTTTCATGTTAACTGTGGTTGCTTGCACAAAAACCCTCCTATTCTAGTCCGAATTCTCTTCGTTTCTTCGCTATTTCCTCATTAATTGTTTGTACGTAATCATAAATGGTTTCTCTTGGATTTGATTTATCTTCATAAACTAATCTAAATGCGTTATCTAAGTGACGTCCTGTCATATATCCACCTGGAACCTCAGGAATACCTCTAACTTCATCCCATTGAGCTGATAGCTTAGAATACTCATTAACGGTCCATGGCAGCATACTCATCGCTGTCACGTTTGCTGTTGGATATCTTGCTGCTGCACCTAAAATACCTTCCATCTCGCGTCCAAATTGTACTTGAGTTTCAGTACTTGTCCACCATTTTAAGTATTCCCATGAAGCATCCTTCTTCTTGGATTGCTGTAAGATGATTGCTCCTGTACCTGTAGATACTGTATCTCTTCGAATAACTGTTCCACCATTACCATCTGAAACGACTGTTCCTGGTACTGGTACGAAATCCCATTTACCTCTAATTTCTGGTGCGAATACAGATAATGTATTGTAGGTATTGTAATAGGTTATACCAATTGGCATTTGTCCGCTTCTAAAACGGTTTGCGAAATTGGCTTCAACTGGGAATGAATAATCTGTGTAAAATCTTGTCCATGTTTCAAAGATTTGTGGACCTAGACCACTATTAAACCCAGATTCCTTATTACCATTGATATAAAACTCACCATCGTTTTGGTAAAACATAGTTGAAAAGATTGGGTTTGGTGGTAGGTTGACAACTGACCCTTGCGTGATAGGCACCGGTAGGTAAAACTCTAAATTATGCTTTTGAAGATCTGGAATCATTCGAATCACATCATCCCAGGTATTTGGATAAGTGAGTCCGAGTTCATCAAAGATATCAGTCCGATAAAACATCATTAAAAATATTTGTTGTTCAGGTAGTGCAAATATTCCACTTTCATAGGTGTAAGGTGTAAATGCACTTGCCTTAAATCGTGGTGTTATTGTATCAAAATCACTAAACTTCGTTAAATCATAAACTGCATTTCTCATTGCGTAGTTCACAGGCACATCATTGCCAACACCCATAGCAACATCAGGACCTTCTCCAGATAATGTTGCTGGAAGTAAGACCGCTCCATTGACTAGCTTTAAATCTACTTGGATATTAGAATTTGGTGTAAATGATTCATCGATTAGCTTGCGCAGTACGTTTGCTTGATCCTTACCAATAGATAACCAAACCTCAATGGTTTCATTATCACCTGTCGTTGTTGTTTGTCCGATTGCTGCATAGTTGACGGTGAAGGATGCAAAGAACGCTCTTACACTATAAATAAATTTAGAAATAAAGCTTGCAGTTCCTTGAGGTAGTTTTTCATTTGGATTATGGATTACAAAATAATCGATTTCAAGTGGTTGTGAGGATAGTAAGATGACTAGTGTTCCAAGTGATGAAACATTGGAATTATAGGATAGTAGCTTCTTATGAATTTCTCTTGGCTTTTCAATGAAATCATCTAACTGAAGTAAGACTGTATCTAAAATACCTGTTTTCTCACTCTTAGATCCTGAAATTTTAATAATGCTATCTCTTACAAAATTTAAGTTTTCTCTTTCAGCTTCTAATCTAGGAACTAAATTAGTAACTCTTTCTTGTAATTGATAATCTCTATATTGGTCAGGCTCTGGTCCTGTATAAACTAAGATCTCACGATATAGCTTATTTAAATTAGAGATTGAGTTTTGAATTTGGGCAATCAGTGGCCCGTATTGTCCTAGAGATACTTCCATCGTTAATGAGTGTGTCTTACCGGATTCAAAATAGAATAAGTAAGCATCTTTTTCACTACCTAATGTTTGTATTCTCCAGTTATTTGAATGCTTAAACGCATAGTTTTCTAATTCTTGGAATGGTATTTCTCCATTAATATAAATATTTCTTCCTACGCTCATCCCTGCAGCCATTTTTTGTTTAACACGCATGGATATTGCATATAATCCACTTTCTTCAACTGTAAATGTCCATGTAATTTGATCTCCAGCAACTCTCCAATTATTACCACCGATGGTGTTTAATTTGATTAAGGCTGGATCACTTGGCATTGAAAGGGGGCTTGTTCTATCATTTAATGCGTAAAGTGTAGGTGAAGTTGTATGTCTTGGTGATTCTGCTTGAAGAAGCTCTATTGCACCATCAACTGTTTGGTAATTATTTTGTGTGTAGGTTGATTGAACTTCACTATAAGGCTTTAAGTCAACAACTGATAAAACTTCGATTGAATCAAGTAGTAAAGGTTCTCTAATCGACTCAAGTGTAATCGTGTTAGCACCTTGACTAAAATAAAACTGATAAGGCTGATTTACATATCCAATGGAATCCCTAAAGAATGCGGATGTCCATTCTGGCTTTTCAATTTGGCTAGGGCGGATATCATTGCCATGAATATCTTGAATGACTGCACTTTTATCTCCCCAGATTCTTCTAAATGTAATATTTCTCGCTCCATTGAATGGAACTTCATCATTAATTTTTAATGTTCTTTCAATAATTGAACTTTTTCCTTCATATGGAAAATAATTCATTTTTAAGTTATAAAATCCTGCTTCAGGAACAGAAAATGACCATGTTACTGACCCAGATTCCTGGGTCAGTAGAACATCGTCTTTGTCTTCATAAAGATCTAATACGGTTTGTGTGCCAGTTATTGAATCATAGCTTGCAGCGTGTATAGAAATGTTTTGACCTTGAGGATAATTTTTTTCATACAAATCTAGATATTTATAATAGTCTGCAGTATCAAAATACTCCAGGTCAGAGATGTTAATCGCTTCCCCTGGTTCACTATTGAAATCTAGATAGTCTTGTTTGTATTTGACAACAATACTATCAATAATCGCGTAAACCGTGATTAAAAGAACGATTGTTATCGAAATGATTGCGAATTTCTTCAAAGAAAACACTCCTTTTCATACAATCCCCCCCTTTGTTTAAAGGGGGATTGACATCAAATTATTATCCGTTTAAATAGTTTTCAAATGCTGCCTCATAGATCGGTTTAATTTGATCCATAAGTGTTCTAGCTGTTCCTTCTCTAATACCTAAGTTCGCATTCCTTCTCCAACCATTTTCACTATAAGCACTTATGCCGATAGCATTGATGAGTTCAAGATATACTTTGTCATAGATAGATAAATATGCTTCAACATATTCCTCTTTATCAAACTTAGTCATTAATGATAATTCAAAGCTTAATTCCATTTGTGCATCTGTTTGCCAGATTTGTAGCTCATTCCATACTTGGAATACTAACGCTTCTTTAGCTGGTGTCATACCACTTGCGATATGATAAACAGCAACGCCAGATACTGGTGAAACATAATCACCTGTGTAAGTATTTGATCTTGGATAAGGAACAAATCCTAATTCAAACTCTAAGCCACCCCATCTATTGTCTGCATTCACAAACCATAGATTACCTGGATGCATAGCAACTTTACCAGCCTGCCATTGTGGGCTACCTGCATCATATGCTGGAGCAAGTTCAAATAAACCCTTTGTATATAATGTGTTTAAGAATGCATAAGTTTCAAGAGCTGGGTTTTGATGGAATGCTACTCTACCAGTGTTGGCATTTAATAAGCTACCACCATTTAAAGGAATCATGTTTTCTGCATAGAGCGCAACGATTCCACCAAGTGCATACATATCATCTGCTTGAGCAGTTAATGCTGTTTGTACTTGAGTTGCCCATTGTTCAAACTTCGTCCAATTCCATTGACCGGCTAAGAATAAGTCCGTTGGATTATCAACACCAAGGGCTGCTACTAAATCTGCATTATAATATAAGCCTGTATCTACAGTTAATTTACCAGCACCAAATCCATAAACTTGTTCTTGGAATGAACCAATTTCTAAATAGCTTGGATGAATATTTGCACCAGTCGTTCCAAGATACTTATCGATTGGAACAATTGCATCACCCTTAGCAAGTCCTTGAATCCAGTCACTCACTGACCAATAAATATCAGCTAAATGAGCACCTGC
Source organism: Tenericutes bacterium HGW-Tenericutes-2 (assembly GCA_002839095.1). Classification (GTDB taxonomy): domain Bacteria; phylum Bacillota_I; class Bacilli_A; order Acholeplasmatales; family Acholeplasmataceae; genus Peloplasma. Next base: position 266,485 of record PGXL01000001.1, read on the forward strand.
AACTGATGATTGAACAATTGCTGTAACTCTATCTGGTCCCCAAGGAGCATTCGATGGATATGCTTTATATTCGATATCCACGTTTAAACGTGTTTCAACTTCATTTTGTTTTGTTTGTCTTTCAAGTTGTTCTGTTCCACTGAAATCTGGGTGGAATGGATCCACTTCATATGGAGCACCGTGCATAATCACAATCTTCGTTGGAGCAATTGGTACACAAATACCATTGACCTTTTGTTGATTGACTGGACAACCCTCTGCAGTTAATACGGTAATAACTCTAGTTACAGTCACAACATTGCCATCACTACCTGTAACCTTATAGGTTAATGTATAACTTCCAGCTGTATTTAAGTTAATTGCTCCAGTGACTATAATACTAGAAGTAATATCACCAGTTTCTGAATCTGTAGCAGTTACCCCTGCAAGTTGATCAAATGGGTCTCCTACTGTAATAGTTACTGGAGTCGTTCCAGTGATTGACGCTGTCTTCGTATTTGTTTCTGTTGGAACGGTTGGATCTCCGCCACCACAAGCAGCTAATCCGAAGAATAATGCGAACATCAATAAAAATCCTAGGATTCTCTTCATTATTTACCCTCTTTTCTTTATTCATTTCTAAAAATGTTTTTCCTAATGTATACATTAATTATACTATACTTCTATAGGTCATTTATACGTATACCCTTGTATTTTCATAATTGAAAAATTATTTTCAGTAAAAACTAACTGATTATATCAGTTAAATCCTTAAAGACAAAGCGCCCGATATTTCACGGGCACTTTTTTCATATCAAGGTTTTATTTATTCTTTTGTCTTAGCTTCTTTTTCTAATGAAGAACACTAATGAAGCACCGATAACTAAACTGAATGTAATGAAGATTGCACTTGTTGCATTAATTGCAGATCCACAACCAGTTTCAGGAATATCAGCGATTGATGCATCGATCATAGCTTGAATTTCAGCTTCTGTATAAACACCAGCAGCGATTAAAGCATTGACTTGAGCTTCAGTTAATTGACTAGCATTGATTAGCGCTTGAATTTCAGCTTGAGTAAGTGTTTGAGCGTCTAATAAAGCTTGTACTTCTGCTTGAGTTAATTTAGGAGCGATGACTGTTACTTGGAAGCTTTGAACTGTTGCATTTCCAGCTCTGTCTTCAACTGTAACTTCTACAGTATAAGTACCTGGAGTTAATGTCATTCCGCCATTGTTTGATACATACATAGATAAGTCACTAGCACTGTCATAATAATCAAATGCTACAACGTTAGCAAGAATAGCTTGGTTAACATTTGCATATGCATTAGATTCAACCTTATAGTTATTACTTACAACCATAAGTTTTGGAGCAGTTACGTCATCAACAGTTAATGTATAAGATGCTGTTGTTACGATATCATAATTAAATTCTGGATAACCAATTGTTAGAGCAACTGTGTCACCAAAAGCAAGGTTAGCAGCTCTTAATACTGGACCATGAGTACTGCCATGAGCAGTAAGGATGAATTCACCTGGAGCAAGTGTTAAAGCAGCTTGCCATGCAGCAAATAATACAGCATCACCAACAACTGTGCCAGTTGAAGTTGTATGTTCCCAGTTATTTCTGTCATATCTTTCCTTCATTGTTCCATCAGCAGCAACTACGACCATCACAGATCCAAATGCAGTGCCTGCAGTTGTGAAATTGTCGATTTCTGTAAATACAGCAAGTGATGGATGAGCATTGATGTCGATATCAGCATTTAATGAAGTTTGTTCATTAAAGTTAACAGTAGTTACACCCTTAAATACTACTTTAGATTGTAAGCCATCAAAATGAACATGATGAGTAAATGATAATCCAATTTGATATACACCTGGAAGTGGTGAATATTGATTGAAGCCAGCAGGTGTTGTTACTTGAATTGAACTTGTCTTACTATTGCCATAACCATCATCTGCAGTAATACCTTGGACTAGGTTAACATATGTACCTTCATCGATATATCTGTTAGCTACGCCAGCAAACTTAGGAGGCATAACACCGATTACGATATCAGCAACAACTTCTGTTTCATCGCCTTCAGGAGTTTCAACTTTGTAAGTTGCCTTATATCCAGCACCGAACACGCTTGTGTCGATTGATGTTACAGGGCCACTTGCAGTATAAGAATTCGTGCCTTCGTTATAAGTAAATGAAATTGTTTCTAGAACTACATCATCTTGAGAAATTTCAACATCGAAATCAAGTTTTTCTGTGGCATTGATAATTTTGCCATTTGTATCAAACATGTTAACCCATGAAGCTGAAACTGTATTGCTTAAGTCAAAGCTTGCATTGTAATCAACAACGATGTTGACACCTGGAGTTACTAGGTCATCATCAAGTGCTGTTAATCCAGCAAATACTGCAGGTTGAGGAGTATAAACTGTCTGCATTGGAGCAACTGTGTTGTCTAACATAGCGATAGGCATTGTAGTGATATAATCTCTAGTCATTGTGTTTAATGTGCCTCTATCGTTTGTACCAAAGCTAAATACTGTCCAACCAGCAGGAATAGTAACATAGTTAGGATTTCCAGCAATAATTGTAGACCAGTTTTCAACGTTAGTATCAACAGCAGTATCAACATCTGCATGAGTCCAAGTTAAATACTTAAGTGGTTCAAGTTTATAACCATTAGAATCTGTTGGATCTAATTTCATTCTGATGTGAGTTAATCTTGTGTTAGCTGGTTTTGGATCAGCTGCGATATATGCTTCTTTTTCAGCTGTAGTTGCTAATCTCCAATCAGCGTTTGCAGGAGTATTATCAGCACCATCATTGAAGATGTAGTATGTACCAATATGGTCTTCAAACATTTGAAGTTTACCAGCAGCATCGAAATATGTATACATTCTATGAACAACACTTGTTAAGTCAACACGTACGTTAGTCGTGCTCAGTGTAACAGATTCTTCAGTATCATTAATGATTAATGATGCGAATGCATTCCACGATAACACAGTCATTTCAAGTGAACTAATTAATCCATTTGAATTGGTGTCAACGAAATCCTTAACATATCTTGCTCCACCTCTAACGACGTGATAGCGGTGACCATAGTATTCAAAATCCCAATTAGAGTCACCTAGTTTGGTCTGTGTACATGCATTTGTACCTTCTAGACATGCAATTTGATTGTATGGATACAGATCAATTAAATCGCCTTCAGCAGCTTGCGCACTTGACATGAAGCCTAGTGCTACAGTAAAGCCTAGCAGTAAAACTAATATTAATTTTTTCAATTCATTTCCTCCTATTTTTTATTTCCTTTTGAAAGTATTTTATATCCTATTGAAAGCGCTGTCAATTACCTTCGGTATAATAAACTGTCAAAAGGACTGTTTTTCCACATTGTGATTTTTTTTTTCAGTTTCAGTCTACTAATGAACTGTTCCTGGTAAATAAGTAAAGAATGTTCTTGATGTTGAAACACCGCCATCTGTTACAGTGATTGTGTAGCTGACTGTCATTGCGCGATCCGGCATTTTGATTACTCTACCTGTTTGATCTACGTACTCAGGGTTGTTAGATTCGAATAGAATTGTACGTTCTCCTTGCGCATGTCTAACCTTAAATTCTGCATCAGCCATTTCCTGAAAGGTTGGTACCATACCACCTGTTAACATCCCTTGAGGACATATTTTTCCAGAAAAGTCTTTATGGAACTTGATGTGCTCGCGTGGGAGATTGTATCTAAATAACATGTCTGCAGCAAGTTTTGCTGTTCTTTGGAATGTTAAATACATGTCTTCATCTTGAGCAACTGACATTTCGATACCAATACCATTTCTATTTCCACCGCCTAAATAAGTAAGACTTGTTCCTGGAAGTGATGAACCATCACCTGCATGATATGCGATTTCATTTTCTGGAACATGCTGATAGGTGACTCTAGCATCCATAGTGTAATGCCATGAAACATTTAGTACTGTCCCTGCCTGTGCAGCGTTCCATAAGTAATTAGCGTGTGATAATGCACCTGCTCCTGGATTTGTATTTGCAGTTTCATGAACAACTACCCAGTACACATAATCCGAATTGTAAGGAGTGACTCCGGCTGGATGTGCAGGTTTTAAAACACCTGGACGGATTCCAGAACTAATTGGTAGCATTTTGGATAAATTCACGTCAATATTTTGGAATAAATATCTAGATACACTATCATATCTTACTTCTGTATAATTGAATCCTGTACCATATTGTAGCCATGAGCGTTGACTTGAATAAGCAACTTGATATGATGTTAATAAATCCAATAAATCATTTTCTTCATCGAGCGATGAATAAATGCTAATCGTATAAGTTGTTTGAATTGATGGGTCATCAACAAGTGTTGCTGTAAAGGTAACTTCTCCTGCTGCTAGTGTTGTGACAAAACCAGATTCACTGATGGTGGCTATTGAAGAATTCGAAGATGAAAAATCTACCTCAGCATTCGAAATATCAAATGGGAATGGAGTTGCACTTAATGTAAATGTATCTCCAACGATTAAATCATTTTTCTCATGAGTCGTTTGAAGTTCAATTCCAGGAGTGGTTGTTACAGTGATAGTAATTGTAACTTTGATGTTAATATCCGCAGATGAACGAAGCGTCAACGTTACAACTCCACTCTTTAATGGGTTCAATGCCCCAGAGATTGTATTGACCATCATGATTTCAGGATTTCCTGTAATCCATCTCACTCTATCTGTCGTTAGTTCCATAGGTAATATGTCATATTGTAATGTGTAGAAATCGCCTAAGGTAATGTCTGTAATAGGGTTTGTAATTACAAAGGTGACAGGTAGTGCTTCATTATAAACAAGCTCAGAAATAATACTTGTCTTTGCTTGATATGCTCCTCTTAAATAGTAAGAATCAATATTAGGGAATAGGGAAAGATTTGTTTCATCCCCGCCCCAATAATTAAGCGTGAAATCTACGGTTGAGCTTGCTTCTGATTTCGCATGAGCTGTAGTAGAACCTACAACTGAATTGAATCTTGCATAGGCTAAAATATTCTTTTCAGTGCCTGCATATTTTTTATTGATTTCAATACCAATTGTTGCATTACTAATATCGTTTCTTGAGACCTTAATTGCTGTTGTATCTGCATATTCTGAAACAGCTGAAACGATGATTGCTTGGAATACATTTGTAAGTATATTTTTTTCAATAAGAATAGTTCCACCTAAATAATCAGTAACGACGATTGCATCTTGATTGAGATTTGTAATTGTATTGGATGCAACTGTTAATCCTGTGACTTTACTCATATGTAGGAATGGAGCATCAGTAGTTGTTAAATTGTTTGCTGTATTGTTTTTGAATGTGAAGTTTTCAATTGCTGTGTTTGAGAAAACATGAGAATTACCAGCAAATGTGAAACCATCAATAGTTACATTATTACCTTGAACTTCAATACCACCTTGAATGGTTGCTGTTGTTTGAGCTTTTAATGTAACTTGATTTTGTTCGATTGTGAAATTGCCATTATAGGTTCCAGCAAATACCACGATTGTTGCAAAATCTGAAGCATGTTCAACTGCATCAACGATGGAAGCGAATAAGTCTTTACCATATTCAAATTCCATTCCCATATAAGTGACTGTATCCGATGCAACTTTTGTTTCATCAACAAGTACATAATTCACAACTTCAAGATTGAATGTATCTGTAATTGCATTATCATAAATTGACTTAGCAGTTATGATTACATTACCAGGTTTAAGCGCGTTAATTAAGCCGTTTTCATCAATAGTAGCAACAGTTTCATCACTACTTTCCCAAGTCACGAAAGCATAGGATAGATCTGGAGAAACATCAATAGATAATGATTGATCAGAGCCAACATTAACCTTTGATTCACCAGTAATCATTATAGCTTCAGTTAAAGCATAAACCTTAACTAAAACTTCATCGAATACTTCAGTATCATAACTAGAACGAATTGTAACTTTGACTTCGCCAACACCAACAGCAGTTACTAATCCAGATGGATTTACTGTAGCTATTAATTGGTTATCGGATTCATAGGTTACGTCCGCATTACTCTCGTAGGTAAGCTGTGTTGTACCACCCACCCAAAGTGATTCTTCTTCTGAGTTTGCTTCTAGTGTGACAATCTTTTTCACATCGATTTCAACTGTTACAGAAAGGCTTGAACTCTTAGTTGATTGTATTGTTAGATTTGCCTTACCTTCACTAACACCTGTAATTAAACCTGCTTCACTTACTGTGAATATGTTTTGATTACCTGATGTAAATGTTACAGTATCATTAGCTGTAAAAACTACATCCTTCGATTCTCCAACCTTAACAATCATGGTTGTACTTGGTACAGTTAACGTATAGTTTTTGCTAACCGTAACTGTAATAACAACCTTAACTTCTGGATCATCTTTTGAGCTAACTGTTACTGTAGTTTCACCCTCAGCTAATGCAGTGATTAAACCTGATGCATTCACTGTTAGAATTGTTTGATTTCCAGATTCAAATTGCAGCCCCTTGGAGTCGTTTGTATCAAAATCTATTTGATAGGTACCTCCTTCAATTATACTGACATTTAAATCATCAACATCGATGGTGATTGAACCTCCACAGGCAACTAAACCAATCGAAATAAGACCTACGACAAGCATATAAAATATTTTTTTAAGTATCATGATTTTCCTCCCATTCCTTAAAAATCATATTTCCGATTTTGTTTCTAAATTGAATAATTTGATTCATATCTCTTTTGGGATGTACAGCGTTACTTAATAGTACAAACCCAAGCTGATTCTTTTTATCAATAAACATATTACAGCCTGTAAATCCGGTATGGATAATCGTATCTTCAAAGGATAGATGATCTCCAGCAGAGCTATGTCCTTGAGGCTTATCCCAACCAAGTGCTCTAGTTAGAATATCACCCTTAAGATTAGGCTTTTCCTCTCTTAGCTGAAATAGTTCATTTAGGTACTTCTTGTTTAATACAAACCTATCTTGAAGAATAGAAATCATGAATTTTGAAATATCCTTAGCAGTTGAAAATAAACCTGCATGTCCTGCTTCACTACCTAAAGCAAATGATTTTTCGTCATGAACTAAACCCTGTAATAAGCCGTGATAAACATCATCTGCTCTAAATTCTGTAGGTGCACATCTTTCCCTGTTTGGATGATAGGATGTATCATACATTTCTAATGGCTTAAAAATCATTAAAGCTGCGTAGGTATCTAGGCTCATTTGTGTTAAAGCTTCAATAATCCAACCAAGTAGGATAAATCCAATATCAGAATAAATTATATTTTCACCTATTGGATAGATTAAATCCATTTCATAAACCTTATTTTTCACATCATCCTTTCCCTTTAATCTTGATGCTCTGGCTATATCTGCAGGGAGTCCGGATGAGTGAGTTAATAAATGGTAGATATTGATATCTTGGTGTTTAAATAACGGTAATATAGAACTTACTTTCGTATCTAATGTAAGTCGATTGTTTTCAATTAATGTCATGATCATGGTTGTTGTAGATATAACCTTGGTTAAAGATGCTACATCATAGATTTCATCACCTGAATTTAAAACCTTTTCAGGTAAAAGACTCTTATATCCTACGTAGTCACAAAAACTTTCCCCATTTCCATGAACAACACACCATGATGCACCAGGAAAACATCCTTGATCAACGCCTGTTTGTAACAACTCTTTTATTTTTTTATACATTAGATTCTTAAGACTAGTTTCTTAACGATAAGTGCTATGACTCCTAGTAACACAAGTGATGAACCTGCAGCAATCGCTACAATCACTGGTGTAGAAAGACCTTCTTCAGGCACTTTGATTAGGATACATTCACCATCAATAAGTTCATAGCCATCCTCACATTCTACTGGTGGAATTAATACACATTCGCCATCTACTAGTTCATAACCAGGTGCACATTCTATAGGTTGAATAGGAACACATTCGCCATCTACAAGCTCATAGCCTGTTTCACAAACAATCGGTTGTTCTTCCTTTTCAACATCACTATCCCAAGGAAATGATGGGTATGTTGTCCAATAGATATCATTTAATCTTTCCAATGTTTGAACAACCTTTGCATTCGGGCTATTTAATGTCTTATAAGAGAATAAGGATACTCCGACTACACTTTCTTTGGTTGAAATATAACGTATTTGCTCAATTAACTCATTATCGTCTGTCCATGTACCTTCAGTATATCTGTAGAATCCTTGACCGATAATTAAATCAACACCATTGGCAAGTGTTAAATCTGCCCACCAATCCACTAAATCAGCGAATGGTGCAGCGCTGTGATCAAATTGCCAGTATAGCTGTGGAAGGATATAATGTACCCATCCATTTTCAACCCATTTCTTACTATCCGCATATTGATCCTTATAGCTTTGTAGTGCATTTGGTGAAGTATTTGACCCTTCTGGACCACCTGATAACCAAATACCAAATGGGCTAATACCAAACTTGACCTTCTTATCTTGAGTTGTATTCCATGTATCTATCGTATAGAATAGGTCTTCCATTAATAAATCAATATTATTTCTTCTCCAATCAGCTAGTGACTGGTCTGTATCCTTAGTATTTTCATAGGTCTGTGCATCTTGATTGTTATTCATTCCTGAATAGCTATAGAAATAATCATCAAAATGAATGCCATCTACGTCATATTTCGACATTAATTCTTGAATGACATTTTTAATATAAGCTCTTACCTGATTTTCACCAGGATTTAAAATAAGCTTTCCACCTAAATCCTCTAGAACTAGATTTGGATTCATTTTAGCAAAGTTGTCATCGTGAAGCAGTGATAGTTGTTCTGCCTTTGTTAAATCACCATTATTAGATACGCGATACGGATTTAACCAAGCATGGAATTCAATACCTCTCTTATGTGCTTCTTCGATAATGAAGCCTAAGACATCCCAGCCTGGATCCTGTCCTTCAATACCAGTTAGGTATCTTGAGAATGGTGCATAGTCTGATTCATAAAATGCATCATTCATTGGACGTACCTGGAAAAACATCGTATTGAAGTTATTCTTTTCAAGTGTATCTAGCATCTTAATGATTTCATTTTTATATTGTGCTTCAGATGTATGTAGTGGAATATCGATGTTTGCTACAGTAGCTACCCATACCGCTCTAATTTCCTCTGATTTTTCTGTATAGGATTGAGGAAGTAGAATAGGGTTTGTTGTATTATAGTAGTTAATGATTTTTCCATTTCTAATAACATAAAGATTATCCTCAGAAATAGGTGCATTCAGTCTAATTCTTTGGTCTAATGTATCCGATACATTCAGTGCACGGTCTATTGCATAATACTCAACTGTGTAGGTTGCATTAATTACAAATTCTAATGGTTCAGTATATTCACTCCAAGCGGACCATATCGAACCATTATGAATACGATACATGATTTTATCATTAACATCGTTAGGTTCAAATTCCAAAGTCGTTTCTTCTACGTAGTACCATCCATCATATTCACCTGTTAGGGTAACTGTTGGATCCTCTGGTGCTACATTATCGATATAAATCGTTTTCGATGTAACGATAGATGCTCCATCGTTATTACGATAAGAAATAATATAAGTTCCATCCGTTGTTAATGAGACTGGAGAACTATATATAGTCCATTCGCCATCATTGATTTTATAGGAATAGCTAGGGGCAGTAGATGATAATGAAAAGTCTGCTTGTTGATAATATGGATCACTTCCAATTCCTACAATATTTAATGTTGGATTTGGGTAGGTTTCAGCAACTACAGATATAGATCGAGTCACTTCAGCTGATTCAATGCCATTTGAATCAATCGTTTTAGTTCGGATAAAGTAATTACCTGTTTGATTTAAGACATATGGTTCAGTATATAAATTCCATGGTCCAACTGAGCCCTTATTTACTGCTATCCATAGCGTATTTGAAGAACTAGTAACTGAAACTGTAGAACCTAGTACATAGCTTGAACCAATTTGAGTTCCTGTAACACTTATCACGGGTAAAACGTTGTTCACCTTTATAATCGTTACATCAACAGCTGATACTAATGATTCTTCATCTAAGTTATTGATTGCCTTCATAAAGAAGGTTTGTGTGCCTTGATGTGTTAAGACAACTGGTTCCGTATAAATAATCCAATCTCCACCACCAATTCTATAGTAGGCTTGGTCTGTTGAGGTTAGAGTCACTGTGACATTACTACTATAAGCACCACCAGAATAGGTACCAGATAGCTGGTATGTAGGACCAGGAACATTGCTTGTTGCCCAGGTTCCTAAGGTCGTATTTTGCCAATAATTATTGACAACTGTATTCATATTTGTGCCAGTTAAGAATGCTGCAGAATACATAACAGATCCTTTGATCTCTGGATGTTTTTGATTGTATTTGAGTTGGGTTCCTATTTCATCAGGAAGCCAACTTGCAGCATTTGCAATAGAGTGTCCAATGATTAAATCAACATCTGTCCCTCTAACTATACTTGCCCACCAATCAACAACATCCGCATAGGGTGCGGTAGAATGCGTAAAATTCCAATAAATTTGAGGGTTAATGTAATGAACCCAGCCCTGTTCAACCCATTTCTTGCTGTCTGCATACTGACCGCTATAGGATTGTCCAGTCGCACCAGTATTGGAACCACCTGGCATTGAGTTTTTACCAGCCCAAATACCAAATGGAGAGATACCAAATCTTACGTCTTTACTATTGGTATCATTATGAAGATCAACATCTTCTTTTACACCACGAACGACATCATTTATGTTTTCTCTTCTCCAGTCAGCAATCGTTTGACCAGGAAGCTTATAGGTATCATAGGTTGCTGTATCTGCACTCATTCCTGAATATGGATAAAAATAGTCATCAAAGTGAATTCCATCAACATCATATTTTGTCATTAATTCCTTAACCACATTACGAATATATTCTTTAACTAATGGTTCACCTGGATTTAAGATATAGGTGTTCAATCCATTTCCATCAGGATTACCAGAAACCACTAAGTCAGGATTTAATGCAGCGTAGTTTTGTTCATGAAGGGTATTAATAAATGCTTGTTTAGATAAACTAGAGTTTCCAACACGGTAAGGATTTAACCATGCATGAAATTCAATTCCTCTTTCATGTGCTCTAGTGACTAAATACTCCATGACATCCCAGCCTGGGTCTTGACCTTCAGTTCCTGTTAACCATTTAGAGAACATTGCATAATCTGATTCATAGAATGCATCATTTTGAGGTCTAACCTGAAATAGGATTGCATTCATATTTTTAGCAATCACTCGATCAAGTAATTCATTATAAGCGGCCTTATATTGAGCTTCGCTTGTATGAAGCGGCATATTCAAGCTAAAAACGGTAGCTACCCAAACTCCTCTAAATTCATGAGTTTGCTCAGCATACGTTTGTGGAATCATTACGCGTTCTGTTGAATCGTAATGAAAAATGTTCGTAGAACCTCTTGTAAGTTCAATAAGAGGTGAGCTCGCAGTTACTTTTTCTTCCTGAAATAGGAAGAGTCCCATAACTGCTAGTAATATAATAAATAATAGTTTTATCTTTCTCATCTAATCCCGCCTTGTTAGTAATTTTTTTAATTCATTCATACCTAATTCTGATTTTTCCTTATTGATAAAGGTCTTATAGGTGAAAAAGACGTTGCCCTTCACCACTGGGTATTGATTTGCATATCTGAGTTGATTGGTTATTTCATGAATGTTTTCGAATTCACCGTCGTTGCCTAATCGGTAGGCACCGTGACCAATATATAAATCAACCTTTGAATGATTAAGTAATTTGACCCACCAATCTAAGATATCTCCAAATGGAGCAATCGGATGACCAAATTCCCAATAAATCTGAGGAACGATATAATCGATATACTCATTTTTGACCCATAAATATGCATCTGCATATTGATTGTCATAGCTTTGTGAGCATTTAGGGTCTGTATTGGATCCCTTTGGATCGCTTGCTTTATTTTTCCAAATCCCAAATGGACTGACTCCAAATCTAACATTAGGATTTGATTTTTTTAAGGCTTCATGAACACCCTTGATGACATCTGTTACATTTTGTCTTCTAAAGTCTCCTAGGTCATGTGCTTGATTTTCTCTTTGAGCATAATCAGCTAAATCATTTTTTTCATCGCTTAATCCTGCATAGGGATAGAAGTAATCATCAAAATGAATTCCAACTATTTCATAATTGGATGCTAATTCAACCATAGAGTCAATAATAAATTGTTTCACTTCTTTTTTTGCTGGGTTTAAAATGATTTGTCCGTTTTTATCTAAGACAATAAGCTCTGGATGCTTTTTTGCATAATTTAAGTCATCACAATTTTTTAAATATTCTTCAGCTGACATCTCACTTTTCATCGATACACGATATGGATTACACCAAGCATGAAATTCTATCTTTCTCCTTTTAGCTTCTTCGATAATCCATTTTAAGATATCAAAAGGAGGCTTCTTTCCCTCTTTACCAGTTAAAAATCTTGAATAAGGGTTTAATTTAGATTCATAGAATGCATCGTTAGTAGTTCTAACCTGAAAGAATATCGCATTGATGTTATAGGATACACAGGTCTCAAGCATTTCAATAACCTTTTCTTGATAGGTTTTTATATCTTCAGTTGTGGGTAGATCGATATTAACTACATTGGATACCCACATCGCTCTAAAATCCTTAGACTGATAGGTATCAGGTATTTCAATTTGAGTGTTTGTCTGATAGTAACAAATAGGCTCTGTAGGATTCTTGTATTTATATAATTTCATCTTTTATTTTTCCTCGTAGTAAGTCAAATACTTTTTGTGTGCAATAACAAGTTCATTGAATACCTTTTCTGCAGTTGTAATAGATGTAGTTGATGGATGAATTTGAAGCGCTAATAGAGCCTTCTTTAAATCCTTTTCATATATGGCGTCTGTTAACAATTCCTCAAATGCCTTCATCGATTGTATTAAACCTCTAATTTGAACTGGTAGTCTTCCGATATGGACAGGTACAGGACCATCCTTTGTAATGCGACATGTAATTTCAATCGCACAGCCATCAGGTAGATCTGTAATATGTCCATTATTGATTGTGTTGACGACCTGATAATCTCTTTTATCGTTATAAAGTGATGAAATGATCGAGCATGCAACATCGCTATAATATGCTCCGCCACGACTTTCTAATTCCTTTGGCTTCACATTTAAATTTAAATCCTTATATTTTTCAAATAGAGTTGTTTCTAATTTTTTAACTAATTCAGCTCTTGTTTCTCCAGCCTCATAGGCTTTGATGAACTTAGCATACATTTCTGCATTATAGTAATAATACTTATGATATGGGGATGGATAAACTCCTAATTCCTTAACAAACTCATATTTCCACGCAAGTGGATCAATATTATTCATTGTCATTTGAGATTCTTTAATTTGTTCTATGATTTCAGGAAGTCTATCTTTATTCTTATGAAAAACACTTAATACATATGACATATGATTCAATCCCGCAAAGTAGGGAATTAAATCCTTTGATTTCACTTTTAATACTTCAGCAAAATGGTTGGTCATGTTAATTGGAACGTTACATACACCGATGTAACGATCAAATTCAGCATATCTAAATACTGCTTCACTTACAACTCCCGCAGGATTTGTAAAGTTAATTAACCAAGCATGCTCACAAAGTTCCTTCATATCCTTAATAATATCAAAGATGACAGGAACTGTTCTCAGTGCTTTAAATACTCCACCGGCTCCGTTAGTTTCCTGACCAAGCATACCATATTTTGCAGGTATTCTTTCGTCTAAGACTCTAGCATCTAGTAAGCCTACACGCAGCTGTGTAGTAACAAAATCAGCATCTACTAAAGCTTCTCTTCTATCGAGTGTTAAATGAACTTCCATCGGAAGATTCGCTTTTTCCACCATACGCTTTGCTAAAGCTCCAACGATTTCTAGCTTTTCTCTGCCTTCTTCAATATCAACTAACCATATTTCTCTAATGGGTAGCTCCTTATATCTTTTAATAAATCCTTCAATTAATTCTGGTGTATAGGATGATCCTCCACCAATCGTTACTATTTTTATTCCAGGTCTCATAATAACACACAGCTTTCATCAAGATTTTTAATTATATCGTCATCTTGCTCAATTCCTAATTCATCTAATGCAAATAGATATGCACCTATAACTGGTTGATATTTTGGTTTTACAATATAGGCGTTTGGACATTCCTTTTTTAAGGTTTTTTCGAATGATTCTAGATAATATTTAGCAATGCCAGAAAAGACCTTACCACCTACCACGACTGGAACATTCTCTTTATTGATTCCGACTTGCTTCATGACACCAATTGTTTGTTCACCGACAAAGCTTGCAAGTCTTGTTAGAATTTCAATGGATACCGGATCATTTTTTACTGCTAGGTCATTCACTAGCGCAGTAATTTCACCATATTCCTTTTTCGTTACCTTTGGAATCGGATAGAAAAAATCGATCACTTCACTCATTTCACTCACTTTAAAGATTTTAGGTATTTCAATTTTAAGGAGTGTATCTTCATGTGTCATTTCGTCTGCACGAAATGCATAATGAAGTGCTTCTCTAGCAATATCTAATCCACCACCATAAATACCTAGGGTAAATCCTAGAGATCTAAGAATCGCTTTTTTGCCTGATTTGTTCATAGCTGCTGAATTGGTCCCTGTTCCAGAGATTGCTACAGCACCATATGCTGATTTTAGTCCACTACGCATCACAATCCATGCGTCGTTAACAACCTTAAATGGGATATCATGAAATATTTCCTTACAGGCCTTATTAAGCTTTATAAAATCAGACTCCAGGTCAGCTCCAGATAACCCTAGGAAAACATAGGATATATCTTGATCAGTGATTTGAAGGTTAGTCTTCGCTTCAAGAAATAGATTTTCAATAACCATTTGGAATAGGTGTCCATCCGTTGATGCGTGATTACATCCACTTCCAATTTTTTCATAAAGTAAATGACCTAAATCATCTAATACTGCGAGATGTGTTTTTGTTCCGCCACCATCAAAGGCAATTATATATTTCATATATTCCCCTTAAAGTAATAATTGACTTGTCCAAGAATAACATTTTCTTTTGCACCAGTTGCATTTTTAATATTAGAGGGATTCATATGAATCGTTTCATTTCCTAAAATGATAAAGGCTAGTGCTTCCTTTGAGCTACTGTTCATCCCGAGATCCTCTAGCACTCTTATTTTTATAGAAGGTAATTCATTTTGAATGAGTTCTAATAAATACTGATTATAGGATCCACCACCACAAAAGATAATTTCATCTATATTAACTTTTGGTAATATAAAGCTTTGATAGGAAAAAGTAATTGATTTTGCAGTAAATTGTGTCAGTGTATGAATCATATCTTCATTTGAAAAATGATTATATTTAGATATAAGCTTTTCTGTATATTGGTCTCCAAATAATTCTCTTCCAGTTGATTTTGGAGGTAGTTCCTTTAAATATGGGTGACTCATGAGTTCATCTAATAATTTCTGGATGACTTTTCCTTTTTTTGCTGTTTCTCCGTTTTCATCATAGGGCTTATGAAATAGCTTTTGCATCGCATAGTCAATCATCATATTGCCTGGACCTGAATCAAATGCAAAAACGTCGTCAGTTTGACAACCCCTTGGCAAAACAGTCATATTTGCAATACCACCAATGTTATGAATCGCTCTGCTGACCTCATCACTTCTAAATAAAATGAAGTCTGCATAGGGCACCAGTGGTGCACCTTGCCCACCAGCCGCAATATCAGCTGCTCTAAAGTTAGAGACGACTGTAGTCTTGCATCTAGCTGCGATGACCGCTCCTTCACCTAATTGCAGTGAAGACTTGACTTGATCTTCATTAGGTTTTCCTATATGAAAGATGGTTTGTCCATGAGAAGCGATAAAATCCACATCATCCATTCGAATATTTTCTTCTTCACACAAGCGTTTGGCAGCGCTTGCAAAGGCTTCGCCTAATTCAAAGTTCAGACTGCATAGCAATTCTGAATCACTTTCTTTGATGGAGAAGCTCTTTCTAATTTTTTGTAGAAGAGAGGCTTCAAATGGATAGGTTTTATATGCAATAAGATTTACTTTTGTTTGAGTGAATGTACCTTCGATCTCTGAAATTAAGACATCGATGCCATCTAGAGAGGTTCCACTCATCATGCCTATAGCAAGTTTCTTCATATCTCACCTATCATCACTAGTTATTATAGTACATATAGTTTTTAAAACTATAGAATCCAGTCCTTTAGGTTGTTTTTTTCAAATTAGAAAAAAAACGAGCATTTCTAGAAAAACGAAAAAAAAGCATATAGAGTTATCCATATGCTTATATTATGCTTATTTATCTCTTGAACTTCTTAAATGTCTTATAGGTCATTTCTAAAGTTCTTACGCTTCTGTCGATATCCGTATATGCACAATGTGCAAATAGGGCATCTACCATACAAAACTGTGAGATTCTTGAAGTCATCGCAGCACTTCTAAATTCTCCCTCTAAGGATGATGTGTAGAGCACAACATCAGATAGCTCAGCAAGCATTGAAGCTCCTAGCTTCGTAATGCTTATAATCTTCGCCTTATTTTCTTTAGCTACTAAAGCAGCACTTATAATTTCCTTTGTTTTACCTGAGTTGGAAATAAAGATAATAACATCCTTTTGATTAATGAAGGATGCGTCAACCAATTGCTCATGGCTTTCACCCTGTGCGATACAAAACTTATTGATTCTTCTTAGCTTCATCTCTAAATCCTTGCAGACTAAATAAGATGACCCTTTACCAAAGATCAATATCTTTCTCGCACTCATAATCATTTCAGCAGCCTTCATTACGGTTGCTTCATCATAAAGCTTTAGGGTATCTTCTAAAACTCTTATATTATTTTCTACTGCAGATAGCCCGCAATGAGAATCCTTAGCTAAAATAACATCTGCGTATTCTTTATTTTCAGGAATTTCTACCTTAGCATTGGCTAAAATGAAATCGATCTTAAAGTCTTTAAATCCCTTATATCCTAGCTTCTTACACATTCTCACAACAGATGCTGGAGATGTATAAGCAGCTTCAGCTATTTTTTCAACAGAGAAGTCTTTTAAGACGGCTTTGTTTTCGATTAGGTAATCTAAAACAACACGTTCTGCCATGCTTAGGTCTTCTTTGTACTTTAACATATTTAACATGACGCTAATTTCAATCGCCTCCTACTTAAATCATATAAAAAACTGTAAGTGTTTTCATCCCTATTATATCATTAAAAAAGTATATGTTATACAGTTATGTTTTACACATATTTAAAAGGGCTATCTATCAGCCCTTTGTAAAATGTGAACTATTTCAATATCATTTAAAACTAAATAACTTTACCTGGATTTAGGATATTTTTAGGGTCGAATGATTTTTTGATCCCTTTCATAATTTCCATTTGTTTACCGCCTAAGAGCTTTTGCATATATTCTCTTTTTGCATAGCCAATACCGTGTTCTCCTGAAACAAGACCACCATAGGTAAATGCTTTTTCATACATGAGGTTAAATCCCTTAGAAACTTTTTCCTTCCACATTGCATCACTTAGGTTGTCCTTGCAAAAATAGATATGAAGATTACCATCTCCAACATGACCAAAATAAGGAATTCTTACACCAATTTCTTGAGATAGTTCTCTAACATATTCTAAGAATGCACCAATATTTGAACGTGGTAGAACAACATCACATTCATCAATTTCTGAGGTGGATGCTTTAATCGCTTCTAAAAAGCCACCACGAACATTCCATACACTACTTCTACGTTCCTCTGTATCGACTAAAAAAACATCGATTGCATTATACTTATTTACACAAAGTGATGAGGCAATTTCAATATCCTCTTGAATTGCAATTTCATTATTTCCATCATAGCTGATTAATAAATAAGCTTCGAAATTGTTATGAGGGATTTTCTTTCCTAGGAATTCTTCTGAGTATTGAAGAGATTGTTTTTCTAGGAATTCAACAGCTGTTGGAATGACGTGATCCATTATTAATCTTGGTGCTGCAGCAATCGCATCTTCTCTATTTTTAAATGGAACGAGTAGACTAATTGTTTTCTTAGGCTTTGGTATTAGCTTTAGGGTTGCTTCAACGATGATACCTAATGTTCCTTCAGAGCCGATAATTAGGTCCTTTAAGCCATATCCTGTTGAGTTTTTAACAACCTTACCACCTAGCTTGATTAATTCACCATCTGGAGTAATAACCTCTAGGCCACGTACCCATTCTCTAGTGACACCATATTTAATCGCACGCATACCGCCAGCATTCGTGGAAATATTTCCACCAATGGTCGCGGTCTTTTCACCTGGGTCTGGTGCGTAAAATAATCCTTCTTTTTCAACACATTCATAGATATCTAGAAGTAATACGCCTGGTTCTACTCTAAGTGTTAAATTGGTTTTATCGAGTTCAATGATTCGATTCATTTTAGAGGTATCTAATAAGATTCCACCAAATAAAGGAACACACGCTCCTACTAATCCTGTACCACTACCTCTGACTGTAACTGGAATATTATATTCATACGCATATTTCATAATCATTTGAACTTGATTTTTTTCTTTGACAATAACATGTGCTTCAGGAAAAGATACTACGGTTCCTAATTCATCATGTGCAAAGTCTTTTTCGATATCATTTAAGACAGTAACATTTTCATTTCCAACTAAGGCCTTTAAAAAGCTAAAATCTTCATTTGTCATCTTTTTATAGTTCATGATTTTTCCTCCATGATTTGATCAATTAATAGATTGAGTTCTGGTAAGACTTGATAGATATCACCAATAATTGAATAGTGACTTATATCAAATAGCTTATTATGCTCATCGCTATTCACGGTTATAATGAGTTCCGCTTCCTTCATGCCTTCAATATATTGAACAGCACCACTAATTCCTAGATTAATAATTAGTTTAGGTTTAACCGTTCTACCACTTAAACCGATTTGTTTTCTTGGATCAAACCAACCATTTTCAATTAAAGGTCTAGTGCATCCAATTTCTGCATTTAATTTCTTTCTTAGGGGTTCAATCAACTCTAAATCCTTTTGTTTCTTAAATGCTCTACCTACAGCGATGATCACCTCTGCATCACTTAAATCAGAGACAACCGGCTTATGCAACGTTTCTAATAAATGAATGGTTGAATCTTTCTTAATCAAGTCAGTATCTTCTTTATGGATGATACCAAATGGAGTGACTTGTTTTGGTGCATTAAACATCTTATAGCGAATAGTAGCCATTTGTGGTCTATGATTTGGTGTATTGATTTTTGCCATAATATTACCACCAAAGGCTGGTCTTATTTGCAAGAGTTCACCATCTGTAGTTATATCAAGCATTGTACAATCTGCTGTTAATCCTGTTTTAAGTCTTGCTGCTACTCTTGGTGCGAAGCTTCTTCCTCTTGGGGTTGATCCATAAAGGATCACATTATTTTGATACTTCTTATAAAATGATTCCATTACATTGGTATAAAGCTCAACATTGAAATCCTTAAATGATGGATGATCATATAGAAAGACTTCATCAACACCGTAAGTTAAGGCTTCATGAGCGATATGTGATACATTTTCACCGATCACAATCGCGAATACCTTTTCTTTGGTTTTAACTGATAGTTCCTTTGCTTTACCAATGAGCTCCCATGAAACATGGTGAGCCTTTTGGTTATGAATTTCAACGTATACTGCAATCCCCTTATAATCGGCTTGATTGATCTTATATTTCTTAGTTTCAACAAACTCACAAACACCATCAGGTCCTTTTTTTACGCAAACTCTACAGATCTTACAAGAAGCGTTGATCGATAAATATGCATCTGTATAATCAAAGGCATTGAATGGGCAAATATCGATTAACTTTTTAGCAATTTCCGGACTGACTTTATCTTGATTGACTTTAATATATGCCACAATAATTCACCTATAAAAAACGACTTTCTTTCAGTATTTTAAACATATCCTTGGCAAGCTTTTCTTTATTGCCCTTCATTACAATCGCTTCTGTTCTCTTCACTGGTGGAAATATTTCATCCACTTGAGTTGGAGAACCTGTTAAACCGTAGTTATCCGGATTTTGATCCTTTAAATCCTTTAAGGAAACCATCTTGATATGATAGTTTTTAAACTCAACTTTTCTTAAGTAAGAAGGTAGTCTTGGTACATTGGCATCCTTTTCCACTGTAATTAAGCATGGATAAAAAACTTCAACAACTTCATCATAGTTATCATAAGCACTACGAAGAATAATTGATTTTTCTTTGACTTCAATAATTTCCTTCACATATGGTACGTGAGGGATATTTAAAAATTCAGCCATTTCAGGACCGACCTGTGCAGTATCACCATCTGTAGTTTGCTTGCCGCAAATAATTAAATCATAATTTGCGATATGGGTTACGAGTTGAGATAATGTATAAGAAGTTGCGAGCACATCTGCACCAGCGAATCTTCTATCACTAATCAGGGTCGCTTCATCAGCTCCCATGTGTAATGCTTCATATAAAACATTGTTTGCTGAAGGAGGTCCCATGGTAATAGAATGTACGATGGAGTCCTTACTTAAGCTTTTAATTTGAAATGCAGTTTCAAGTGCATATAAATCAAAGGGATTCATTTTAACATTGTTTCCATCTCGGATTAAAACACCTGTTTTTGGATCCACTTGAACATTCGATGATGCCGGTACTTGTTTGATACATGTAATTATCTTCATTTTTTCTACCTCAACCATAATATACGATTCTAACATATCATAGATATGATAATAAAAAAAGAACATGCGCCAAAAGACGCATGTTTTGTCATCATTAGATAATTTTTTTCAAGTATTCGTTACGGAGTCACATTTTGAGCAGCAAATCCCTTAAGTAGCTCAAGGAACTTATAAATGTCTTGTGGATACACATTGTATACAATTTCTTGTGTGTATTCCGATGACTTATAGAGTGCTCCACCCTTCGCTCTTACCGATATTTCATGAGAGCCTATCGGAAGTTGAAGACTTAACTGATTATCAGCTACTACTGTTTCCTTACCGTTAATGACTACACTGTAGGAAATACTTCCTTCAACTGATCCAAAGTGAAGAACACCTTGACTATCAACAAATGGATTACTTGGACTTAATAATTGTTCTCTAGTATCTGGCCATGCTGGAATTGGTGCAGGAATTTCGGCTAACTCACCCTTAACAAAGAATACACCATTCGCTACACTTCTAATTCTTAAATCAGAAGGTGTATTTAAGATCACATACTCTCCGGATTCAATATCCTTAAGAGCCATGGTGGATGAACCACCACCGTCAAGGTTATATGCTCTATCAGCACCGAAGTGAGCCATAATTTCACCAAGTTCTCTAAGCTTTACACCATCCATACCATCTGGCTTATTTCTACCATCAACAACGACGAAGAAGATTGTACCATCTGTTTTAATACCAATTGCAGTGCGTGGAGCAGGGAAATCCCAGCTTGCACCTGCATTTAAGGTTAGATTTGCTTTTCCATCAATAACAAGTGGTTGTGCATCAGACCCTACTGCATATCTTACATCATCCCAGGCACCACCTAGACCAAGTTGAACAACTGCATAATCATTTTCAGAAATCAATTGATCGTTATTGAAGTTGTTACCAACAATAACAAATTGTGTACTACCAATTTCAACAACATCCGTAGTTGTTTCTACTAAAGTACCTTTTCCAAAATATCCAGAAAGGTTTTTATTGATTTTTGTTTCTATACCATCTAAAACAACTTTATTATATAACTCAGGAAGAGCTACTAAAGAATTATTAAAGAATACAGCGATTTCGTTTTCATTTTGAGGGACTTGATTGATTCTATTTACTGGAATTCTCTTCTTTAATTGACCTTCATCGTTATAGACTAATAATTCATAGCCATCAAATGTAGGGATACCATGAACGACATCTCCATTATCCTTAAAGCCTACAGCATTTCTATTGGTGCCATAGCCTCTTTGAATCACTTCAAAATCTCTTACATGAAGTGATAATGGTTGACCAGTATCATTAATGTCATAGAAGTCGCCATTGACTCCACCGATGACTCTAAAGTGATCGTATCTTGCATGTACTCTATCAATAATAACTGGTAATCCTGACATTCTCCAACTATGATCTTGGAAATTGTCAGATACAATTACATTAAGATCACTAAATGATTTCACATTCGCACCAATATAATTAATGACTTGATTGGTAACTAATCCATCCATATCGATAGATCCAACAATTTTAGTGTGTCTTACACCTTCAACAAACGTCGTTTCCTTAGTCGTTTCATAAAGTCTAAATGCAGCACTGACTTCTTGAAATTGAACGAAGGATAAAGTGAATAACAATAGGAATAAAGCGATTAATTTTTTCATTGTTTTCCCTCCCTAAACTGTTGGTAAAACAATATCAACAGTTCCGATATTGTTAAACTCAATAATGAATCTATAGCTGATGTCTTCAACTTGAAGGAAGAAACTCATTTCAGATATATAATCATCAACAATGGTCATTTCAAAGCTTGATAGTTCACTACCAGCAAATGATGGCTCAAAGAATGCTTGAAGAGAGGACTGGTTTTGTAGGTTTAATAGGTATTTCCCATTATTATAGGTAAACCAGCTCACTTGAAATGCTTTAAAGAAATCATACTCACTGTTTTGTTGTGTATTGATGGTTTCCTTGGAGTAAGTGTTACCCTGCTGTATATAATGATTAATAACTCCATTTTTAATTTCATAATAATCCTTGATGCCATCAAATAAGAATGAGGATTTATCGCCATCAAATTCAATTTCGACATCATACAATTCAAATCCATTTTGAACAGTGATATCTAATTTATAATTAGACATCTCATCTATATTAGCAATTGCGTTCATTAACGCGAGCTCTTCTGGTTCATAAATTGCTTTACAAACTCCATCAACGATTTCTTCATTTGTCCCACAAATCAGTGTTGGTATGGAAGGTTCCCCTTCATCCTGACACCCTTGTAGGAAAAATAGACCTAAAAATATAAATATATAAAATATTTTTCTCATATTCTTCCTTTCATAAACGCATTTATATAGCTGCCACTATTATGAATATTCTTCTATACATTCATTCTATACTTAAAAAGTCGAAAAAAACTGCCGAATAGTAAAAAAACACCGGTTGCAGCTGGTGTTTTTTTACCATACTCTAACAAAGAAAAATGTGTTTGTCTCCACATTGAGACCTAAATCATTTTTTGAATCCTTTTAGCTACATCCTGTTTAAATCTTTCGATATAATCTAAGACATAGGTTTCGATGTTTAACTCAACATCTTTTACAAGCGGTGTTAAATCCATAGCAAATATTAAGGCTGAAGCTTTATCTACTGCATGTGAGGTTGAATAGGTTGCATGTGCAACTCTTCTACCTGTCGTTGCGAGATCATAACGCTTACCACCGATAATTTGAGAATCAAATACTTCAACTAAAGCTTGAGCAAGATTTGGATGATCGCTCACATTGAAGACTACTTTTTCTTCATCTAACATCCAATCTAAATCTCTCCATACTTCACAGCCATAAACCTCTTTTGGTCTAAATTCTTCTGGAAGCTTACGAATCGCTTTGATCACCTTGGTGGTCACACCAATGTGTGTATCATGCTTATCAGCAAGATTATGTGTATATAATACTTCAGGATTAGCTAGCTTGATTAATAAAGCCAGTTCATCAACTAATTCTTGATTTTTAGGGTCTTTTGTTTCAGAGCTTGGATAGTCTAATAAGGCAAGTGCTCCAAATTCTCCGATATAAGCTGCCTTCTTTTGTTCAAGGCGTCTTACTTCAATCATTTGTTCATCGGTGTAGTTCTTATAGATAGAATCTCTTGCACTTCCTGAACCGTTTGTTACAACGACTCCAAAGAATGACTTGTCATCCTTACCAAAGCATTTGAGAATACCATCATAAGCCATAATTTCGATATCATCTTGATGAGCAGCAATGGACATATGGGTAGTTCTTTTAATTGCAGTTTCAATATCGGTTTGATCTGGAATAAAGAATTCTGCAGTTTTTTTGTTTAATTTCATTTTATACACCTCGATACCTCTTATTTAAGTCAGGAAGACTAGCAGCAGCAACCGATTGGCCAACGCGTCTACTCTTTTCATCTGGCAATGTAATCTTGATTCGTTTTGCTAAATCAGGAGATTCAGCCTCTAATACAAGCTTTGCATAATGAATGATTCTAGAACCACCTAAACCTGAGGTGACTCTACCTAGAACAAGAACATGTTTGATGTCATAAAATGCTTGATAACCTAGTATATTATAACCCAAATATATTCCAATTGTGTCAAAAATTTTTAAAATTTTTTCATTTCCTTTAGAAATTTCATTTTGTAAATATTCTAACTTCTCTGCTGGTGATAAATCAGGATTAATTTTGATTTGATTTTGTTCTGCAAGCTTAATTGCTGCATCCTGAGAAAAATACTTAACACCACATCCATAGTCTAATGACCATTCATCAATCATTGCATCTGGATTGTAATCTGCTGGAACAAATGCGAGTTCGTTTAACCATCCTGTAATATTACCTTTGGCATCAACGTAGCCTGCAGCTTGAGAAGTTCCCATAGCAATCCCTAGGACTTGATTGGATTCTAGGCTCATCGCTCCTGCTAGTGCAGTGACATCTCCATCATTAGCGACTTCGATTGGTACATCACCTAACTCTTTAGCAATGTTAATAAACATGTCTTTGACATGGAGGTCAAATTCAGGCTTAGGAACCTTTATGAATAGGGATGCTGCCATGACACGATTATCGATATAAACTCCTGCAGCGGAGACACCAATAGCATCTACTCGAGGCATTTTGGATGCTGCGGTTTTTATAGAGTCTAAGATTCCTTGATAATGATAGGTAGGGTCTGTTTGTAATTTAGGATGCCAAACGACTTCCTCTGAATAGATAGGTACTCCATCAACTACAGCTGAAACTTTTCTATCGGATCCACCTGCATCAAAGCCTATACGATAGCCTTCTAGATGTCTTCCTAAGGGTGCTGATTTTTCATTAGAATCCTTAATCTTATCTGGAGTAGTAAGTTCTACTGTAAATTCCTTTTCATAGATTCTGGTCATAAACTCTCGGTCGAACTCACGAAGTCCACCGACTGAGTAACAATCCTTAATATAATTTCCTATAGACTTAGGTCCACCAAATATAATCTTCCATCCACCTTTAATCCATAATAAGGATTTAATAAGTCTTTCAATATAGAAGATATTGGATTCATATTCATTTTCACTATCATTAAAAACAAAGGTCTTGTAGACCGATTGAATGCCTTGGTTTCTTTCAATAGCAATCACTACTTGTTCTGGATTGTTAGACTTCATCACAGCCTCTAAATAGTTAGCATTCGCTAGATAGATTGGTCTAAAGTTTGGATCCATCTCTGATATAATTTTTGGTTCAACACTATACTTAAATGATTTCATTTTTTATGTTATGCAAAGCATGCATAATCCCTTCTTGGTAACAATCGTAAGACTTATACTCCTATCTTACTTGTATTCTTATTATAATACAACCGAACACTCAATGAAGATCGATGTTTTGTCACAATTGAAAAATTTTTTTCAGTAAAAAGCCTTGTCAATTGAAATTCACAAGGCTTCTCGTTTTATTTTGATAGTTTTCTTTCTCGCTTATTATCATACATTCTTTTATCTGCAATTCTCATGAGTCCTAATAAATCCTCATTATCCATTGGATAACAAGCAATACCACATCCAAAATCTACAATATGCTCTAAATCCTCATAGACAAAAGGCTTTTCATTAAAAGTCTTTCTGATTTCTTTAATTCTATCAAGGCTTTGATGTAGATCTAGCTCTGGGAAGATAATGACAAATTCATCGCCACCAGTTCTTGAAAGAATGTCTTGTGGCTTTAAATTCTCTTTGATAATTTCAACAAAGTGAATTAAATATTCATCGCCAACCATATGTCCGTATGTATCGTTGATTTTCTTTAGGTAGTTGACATCCATGACAGCAATTGAAAAAGCTTTCTTTTTTTCTATCGCATCGTTATAGGCATTCTTAATCAATTTTTCATAATGCTTTCTAGAATGAACACCTGTTAATGAATCTGTTTTTGATAGCGTATAGATTTCATCTACTAATATATGATTATTTAAAGCAAGCTCAATTTGAGATGCTAAATGCTTAATATATGCTTTATCCTGTTCGTTAAATGCATCAAAATCATCTAGATTGTCTAAATTGATAAATCCATAGATCTTACCATGTAAAACAAACGAGCATGTGAGTACTGCTTTAGCAGTTAACATATCCTTTTCATTCATGGTTGTGTTAGTCTCAACATTTAAGTTCTTCTTGTTAAAGGTTTTAATGTCTTTAATTACAGCAGGTTCGTAGAGCATGTTTAATTTATATTGATACATATCTTCAAATCTAAGCTTAACCTTTTTTAATTCATCTAAATCATAACCAACTGCAGCTCGAAATTCCATTTGATTTTCATTACGAATTAAAATACTTCCAGATTGAGCCCTTGGTATTAATTCAACGGCCTTTTCTAATATGGTTTGAAGTAGAGAATCTAAATCATCATTGATTAACATTTTTGGTGTAATATCAGAAATCGTTTTAGTTATTTTTGAGTTGAGATCAAGCTGGTTATACTTGCTTAGTAAGATTTGATAGTCTACCCTCTCTGATTGGATTGCCTTTTCAAAGTAGTGAAGAAAAAGTATAACCGCACCTGAAACAAATAATAAATTGATTCTTATATCTAAATCTTTAATACTTTGAATGAAGAGTGCTGGTATATTATAGATCAGAATAATAGCGATAGAAAGAATTGCTCCTTTGACTTCATCTATAAAATAGAGGGAAACTGATAGTATGGCAAGCAAGATCATCGTGATATACATGAACTGAGCAAATAATGATAAATCACCAAACGTTTGATAGTGTCTTATAACTATAGTCAACAAAATGATAAAAAACGCATATATTGCGGCACAGTAGCGAATGACTTTTTTAGTTTTAGGGATGATGTCCATAAATTGTTTCTTTTTCATTTCATTTTTCCTTTGCATATAGGATTATTCATATTTTAACACTATTTAAATATCATGGTATAGAATTAAGAAAAACGTAAGCAATTCATAATACTATAGGGTAAAACACTTCAATTGTATTAATTTATCCACAATTCAACTGATAGGCTTCATATAGGTTGTTTATCAAATCTATCATAGGTATAATATGAAGGTAGGATGGTGAAGAAATGAATTATACAGAATACTTTAAAGAATATTATAAAAATCACCCAGTAACAAGCATCATCATTATCATTAATTTGGTCATGGGTATAGTTGTTATGTTTAGTGGTGGGTTTACTATAGAAAACTTAATATCATGGGGAGCAATCCTTCCACCACTCATCACTGAGCAAGGTGAATACTATAGAATCATAACAGCAATGGCACTTCATGGTAGTGTATTACACTTTTTAATGAACTCCTATGTTTTATTTTATATAGGTGGTCATTTAGAGAGATTTATAGGGCCAAAAAGATATTTACTTGTTTATATGGTAGCTGGGATTGTATCAAGTTTATTTGTCGTTTTCTTTGGAGCACCGAATGTCGTAACGATCGGTGCCAGTGGAGCAATCTTTGGTGTCATGGGTGGATTATTTATGCTCACGATTAAAAAGGCGAGTTGGTTTCATCCACAAGCGATTAGATCCATTAGAAACTTAATGCTAATCAATTTAATATTTACCTTTGTTATTCCAAATATAAGTATTCCTGGCCATTTAGGTGGATTAGTTGCTGGTGTATTGTTATTCTTTGTCATAACACCTGATGAACCTCATTTTACTAGATATATGGTTCCTGGTGCTAGAGATCAATACATGAGTTAATGGATTAATATAAAATACAAAGTCTTGCATGAGCAGGACTTTTTTTCTTTTTTAATATATTTGAAGAAATCATGATGCCCTATATCAATCATCATGATTAACTCTTTGTTTGCATAATGCCAAATAACACGTTTTGACATGTTGATGCTACTTTCAAAAAGTATTTTTGTACCTTTCATTTTTTTAGTTCTTGGACTTGGGTGGTTGGTATCCTTTATGAATAGTTCAAGCTTACTATAAAACAATTGTTTTTCTACTAATGTTAGTCTTTTAAATGATTTTTTGAAATTGTTGCTGAATGAGATTTGATAGTTCATTTCTTTTCTTCGTCACTAGACTCCATATCGTCATCTTCAGCTTCTAGATATTTAATCATATCCTCGATTGAAGTAAAAGGACCATTTGAATACTTGCTTGGTTCTTCTTGAATACGCATCACTGTTTTTTCAAGTCTTTCTATATATCTTTTAGAATAGACTGCTACAGGTTCAATATGAATAACGCCATTTTTTAAGATAATATCTAAATGATCTCCTTCTTGCAGGGATAGAGAATCAACTATCTCTTTAGGTATAGTTATTTGAGATTTTTTTCTAAGTTCGATGATCATTGCTATTCCTCATTTCTTACTTTCTTACTTTCTGATAAAATTATATCACTCAATTTTTATGAATTCAAGATACCTTTTAGATTTTATAGAGAAAAAGAATAACAAATGACTGTTATTCTTTTTAGCAAAATTCATATGTTATTTTATGATTAATCTATAGATTTACCAAACTCTTTTTTCACTAATGCCAATGCAGACTCTATAACTACATGCATATCGTAATACTTGTATTCAGCAAGTCTACCTCCAAAGATAAACTTTGATTCATTATTCATGACTTCTTTATACTTCATAAATATACTACTATTTTTTTCATCATTGATTGGATAATAAGGTTCTTTATCCTTCGTCCATTGTGCTGGATACTCTTTTGTGATGACGGTTTTTGGTTGCGTTCCAAAATTAAAATGCTTATGCTCAATAATTCTAGTATATGGAATATCTTTTTCTGTATAGTTGATTACAGCATTTCCTTGATAGTTTTCAATATCTAGAACTTCATGTTCAAAAGTTAAAGATCTATATTCTAATAAACCATACTTATAATTATAAAACTGATCAATTGGACCTGTGTATAGAACTTTAGTAGCTAGAGCATCTAGTTCTTTTTTGTTTCTAAAATAATCGGTTTCTAGTCTAACTTCAATACCCTCTAACATTTTTTCAATTAAATATGTATATCCCTTTTTAGGAATTCCTTGATAGGTATCATTGAAGTAATTGTTATCATAGGTAAATCTAACAGGTAGTCTTTTAATGATAAATGATGGTAGATCAACACAATCTCTTCCCCATTGTTTTTCTGTATATCCTTTGATTAGCTTCTCATAGATTTCTAGTCCTACTAAATTGATTGCTTGTTCCTCAAGATTTTTAGGGTTTTCTACGAAGTATTTTTTTTGTTGCTCTTTGATTTTTGCTTTCGCTTCCTCTGGGGTAATAACTCCCCATAGCTGATTGAATGTGTTCATATTGAAGGGTAGATTATATATTTTACCCTTGTAGTTTGCGATAGGCGAATTGATAAAATGATTGAATTCAGCGAATTGATTCACATAATCCCAAATCTCTTTATTTGAGGTATGGAAAATATGCGCACCATATTGGTGCACATGGATATCATTGGTCAAATGGGTATAGACATTTCCGCCGATATGATTCTTCTTATCGATGACTAATACCTTTTTACCAATTTTATTTGCTTCATATGCAAAAACTGAACCAAACAATCCAGCTCCAACAATTAAATAATCATAAACCATTTGCATCACCTCGTCAATTAATTCTATCATAACAAATAAGAAAACAGATAAATGATTCTCTATCTGTTTAATTAATAATTCTTATCCGAGTTTTATCTTTTTAGCTAAATACAAATACCCCTTAACCATAATCAAACCCTTTAATCTCCATGGAAAGAAATTCACAAGAACATTCATTGATTTATATCTAAGATATCGATACATTTTTATATCGCTTCTCATGATATGACGCCAAAGTTCCTTTGAATCTTTTCTTCTCTCTATTGTATCTTCAGCACCTGTAAACATTTGGGTAATGATAAAGATTGCTGCGATACAATGCTTCATATATAGCTTTAAACCCTTGGGAAGCTGATTGATGAACTCATAGCTATAGGTATCACTCATCAGCTTAAAAACGAGAATTTGCTGCTGATATCTTTTGGTGATATTTTTTAACGTTACCGATTGATCTGCTCTACCAATAAAGTATCTATATAAGGGTAGTTTCATATAATAAATCGTTTTAACAAATGGGAGAGGCACATATGAGAATAGATTATCCACATAGAATGTATGTCTTGGTAGCTCTAAATTCATATCCTTTAAGACTTGAGTTTTAAAGATAAGTGCATGCATTAATAAGGTTTTTGAATATTTAAATCTCTTTAAGGTTTGATTCCAGTTAAATATTTTATTGATTGGAAAGTTTTCACTATAGTCTCTTTCAAATGTTGTTTGATCTTCCACATGCTCATAAACAAAGTTTGTGATGTATAAATCGGGTTCTTCCTGGCTACTCATGTGAGCTTTAATTTGCTCAACGAGCTTAGCCAAGCTAAATCCATCCACCCAATCATCTGAATCAACAACCTTGAAATATTTACCTGTTGCTATTTTTAATCCAGCATTAATTCCAGAGCCATGTCCGCCATTTTCTTGGTCAACAACCTTAACAATATTTGGATACTTCTTTTTATACTGGTTTGCTATTGCGAGTGTTTGATCCTTTGATCCATCATTAATGATAATGATCTCAACATCATTTCCTGCTATCAATAAAGAATCAACTGCAACGTTGAGATAAGCCTGTGAATTATAGGATGGAATGATAAAACTAATTAATTTCATAAATACTCCGATGTCTATGCGATTTTAATTTCAGAAATTTCTTTCTTTTGCTTGAAGATAATTTTAAATATTGGGAAGAATACCCAGAATGAGATAGCAGAATTGATAAACATTGTAATTACATCTGCAGTTGTTTCTCCTGCACTACCCCAACCCCATGTGTTCATGAGAAGGTTATAGATTGGTGTTTTATACCATCCCTGAAGGGCAGCAGCGATAATTGTAATAATAATATAGGCGAAGAAATACCATCCAGCAGCAACCCATGGGTTGGTGTTGGATTTGAATGTGATGTTTCTTTGAGCAAAGAAGTTGATGATCTGTGCAATACCTAGAGTGATTTGAACTGCTAAGAAATATGCAAGACCTCCACCACCGCCATCACTAATTCTTCCTGCTGTGTAATCAAAAATATAATATAAGGAACCATCAAGATTTTTACCTACATTCCAAATTTGGAAATCGGTATTGACTAAAGCAGTAAAGCTAAAGCCATACTTGAAAAGAGGCATCAGTATAAATTGTAACACTGTTACTCCATTACTCAGTACAAAGAAAACTACAAATTGTGCGAGTGTTGGATGATGCAATTTAAAGTTCGTCCATTTTTCCTTAAACCACTGTCCAAATCGTACAAATACATTATCTAATCTCTTGTTTTGTTCCATTATGCTTTAACCTTCTTATTCTTAGTTTTCTTTTTTCCTGATTTAAAGAACTTTTTGACACCTTTAAAGAAATGACCGTTGAACATAAGAATCATTCCATCTAATTGACCCCAAGTGAGTGCTCCACCTGTTAATCTTGACATGTTTCTCATTGGATTATGATATAAGGCCATTTGCATAATATTTGCAATCTTCTTTTGTCCAATCAACTTCATGAATTTATATCCAAAGCGAACGCCCCAAGCAAAGAATCTACCTGACCATCCTCTTGAATATCTTAATTGCTGCACAGTTGTGTTATAATCGACTACCATTCTATTCTTTTTATAATATTTAAAATGGGGATCTGGTATCTTTCTTTCCAATAGCATTTCAAATTCTTGATCAGGTATTTTTGAAACATGAAATGACTGATATGTCTTTAGTAGTGAAATATCGTATGGAAGTTCACGCATTGTACCTTGGATGGTGATTGAACCCTCTAAATGTATGTCTTCAACTGATGAACCAATATAGATTTCATAAATGCCATCTTCAATTTCAAATTGATTCGTCTTTGCATTAAAGAATCGAAATGAGTATTCATCAAAAGGAATATGAATAGATTTGGTTTGACCAACAATTAAGCTTTCCTTAACAAACCCCTTTAACTCTTTATAAGGTCTAAGTATTTTTGTATCTTTTTTTCCAATGTAGAGCTGAGTAACTTCCTTAGCTTCCATATGGCCTATATTTTTTAAATCAAATTGAACGCCTTGTTCATTCACTACTAGATGGCTATATTCAAATTTAGAATACGATAATCCATAGCCAAATGGATACTTCACTTTTACTTTAGCTGAATCATAATAACGATAGCCAACAAATAAACCTTCACGATACTCAACTGTATTTTCTAATCCAGGAAAGTATTTAGACGATGGAACATCCATATAGGTTAATGGGTAGGATTCTGATAGCTTTCCTGAGGGACTCACTTTGCCTGTTAATATACTTAAAATGGCTTTGGCTCCCGCTTGTCCAGGTAGATAGCTATGGAGTACTGACTTCGCATGATGATCCCAATTCATCTTAATCACTGAGCCACACGAGAGGATAACAGCGATATTAGGATTGATTTGACTGATGCTTTCTAAAAGAGCAATTTGATTTTCAGGAAGATTTAGTGATTTTCTATCTAAGCCTTCTGTTTCAGAATATTCATCAAGCCCTAAAAACATTAAAACGACGTCTGCATGCTTAGCTATTTTTCTAGCCTTTGAGATGAGACTCTTTTTATTTTTACCATAGCGATGAAAGCCTTGTTCAAATCCAATAAGTTCTAAATTTTCATTCTTAATTTCTTCTAAAAATGAATCTAGCTTTGTAGGATTTACTCCAGAGGATCCAGCACCTTGGAATCTTTGTTCTCTTGCAAAATCGCCAATAATGGCTATTTTTTGATCTTTTTTGATAGGTAGGAAGTGATCATCATTTTTCAATAAGACCAAAGATTCTTCTGCTGCTTTTTGTGCGATTTGATGGTGTAATTCTAAATCAAATGAAGTCGGTTTATTTTTAAGTGCTTCACTTGTATCAAAGATTAATGTTAACAATCTATCCAGCGCTTCATCTAAAACACTGACATTTAAGCTTCCATTTTGTACAGCTTCCATAATTTCTAAATTGGTTTGACCACCAGAGGTAGGCATTTCCAATTCAGCTGAAGCCTTAAGTGATAGGACACGGTCATTGATTCCGCCCCAGTCTGAGACGACAACTCCCTTAAATCCCCATTCATCACGAAGAATTTCTTGCATCAGATGATTATTTTCGTTTGCATAAACACCATTGATTAGATTATAAGATGCCATGACAGCCTTTGATTTCCCTTCTTTTACAGAAATTTCAAAGGGTGTTAGATAGATTTCACGTAGCGTTCTTTCATCAACAACTGAATCAATTGACATTCTTCTAAATTCTTGATTATTAGCTGCAAAGTGTTTCACTGTTGTAGCGATACCGTGGCTTTGAACACCTCTAATAAATGCTGCTGATAGCTTACCCGCTAGATAAGGATCCTCTGAATAGTATTCAAAATTTCTTCCAGCAAGTGGATTACGTTTAATATTGACACCAGGTCCTAATAAAACACTAACCTTTTCAGCAACTGCTTCTGTTCCTAGAAGAGATGCTACAGTTTCAACAAGTAAAGGATTCCATGAATTGGCAATGGTTGCTGATGTAGGAAAACAAGTTGATTTGATGGATTCATTTAAACCTAAATGATCGGCAGCTGCTTTTTGCTTTCTAAGTCCATTTGGACCATCTGCTAAAAAGATAGATGGAATACCAAGTCTATCTATATTTTGAGTTTGCCAAAAATCCTTACCAGACATTAATGAAACTTTTTCATCTAATGTCATTTGCTGGATGATTTTATTGTATTTCATGTGTAAGTCTCCTTTAATTTAGGAAGAACCAATGTATTGTGTCTAATCATTAATAAATTTCCTTAAATGAGCATTATTTCTTGAAAGCAATTATCAATAAATAAAACAATGTTCATTTAAATAAATTCGTTAAACACCCAAGAACCACCCGTATTCTGCTTCGAATACGGGTAGATCTTAACATGTTTTTAACTTTAAAACGTGTGATAGTTTACTAAATAGCGATTTAAAAACACTATCTTTAACTATATTTTCTTAAACGTTTGAATCTTGTCTTTTTCTAATAAAGAATACTAATGCAGCGCCAATGACTAAGCTGAATGTAACAAATACAGCACTTGTAGCGTTTATTGATGAACCACAACCTGTTTCAGGAGCAACAGCTGCTGCATCAATTAAATCTTGAATATCTTCTTCTGCTTCAGCTAGTCTAGCTTTTGCAGCATTTAATTCAGCTAATAAGCTTGCGATACTTGCTTCTGCAGCAGTTAATCTACCTTCTGCAGTACCAAGTCTATCTTCAGCATCTGTTGCTCTACCTAGTGCATCATCAATACGACCGTTTGCAGTTGCAATAAGTGCAGTTAATGAGTCAACTTGTTGAGTAATTGCTGCAGTTAAGTTAGAATCACCTGATTGTATAGCTGCTTCTAGGCTTGTAATTGCTGCTGCTAAGGCTGCTGCTGATGTAGAATTACCTTCGCTAATAGCAAGTTCTAATGCTGCACGTGCATCTGCGAGTGAATTTGCAGCACTAACAAATCTAGCATCAATTAATTCAAATTGATCAGATAAAGCATCTACAAGAGCTAAGAATTCTGCATCTACATCCTTAGTTAAAGCAACTAGTGATTCAGTAATCACATTAATTGATGACTGAATAGAAGGAATCAATGCAATGCTTGTTTCAGCTGTAGTTAATCTTGTAAGAACAGCGTTGATTTGAGTTTGTAAATTAGCGACTTGAGTTGCTAACGCTGCTGCATCTTCATAATGTGCATTGAGCAAGTCTGAAATTTGATATGACAGTTCTGCCAGTGCTTCTTCTGTATTGTTGATGTCAATCCATCTTGCATAGAATGTAGTTGTTGGAGCAGTTCCAGCGACTTTTGGTGCTTTTATTGTTCCAAGTTCATCTGTATACCAACCAGCAAAGATGAATCCTGTTTGAGTTGGGTTAGGTATTGTAAAACTTGTACCTGGTACATACGAAACAGTTTGATCAACACTATCAGGATAGTTGAGATCAAGTATATAGTTGCCAGCTATAGCGAAATTCATAACTAGTGAACCATATCTAGTACGTACGTTTGTAGAAGCGGTACTACTACCAGTACCAAAATATAGATAAACGATTCTGCTAGCAACTGGAGTTGTTGGAGTTCCTGAAATAGTAAACTTACCATAATTTGGACTTAGAGGATCGTTGAATCCATTTGCTGCAGATGGTGCTTGTAAAGTAATACCAGCTGGAAGTGCACTTGTTGAATGATTTAAGTTCGTAGATGTAGTTGCAGTAGCTGAGAATGCAGCACCCCAGTATAAATTATTTGTTAATGTTAATGCTGGTAGAGGTAAGAAGTTTGGATTTACAGTAAATGTGCCTGTAAATGGTTGACCAACGATTAGAGTAGTATCACCACTATATGTGAAATATGGTTCAACTCTTACCGTGTAAGTGCGTTGATAAGTGTTATTACCACCACCTGTACCTACCCAATTTGTCTCAGTTAAATATCCACCGACCACGAAAGTATAAATACCTTCAGTTGTAGCTGTTCCAGTAAGAGTTCCATCCGCATTGAATGTTAATCCTGCAGGAATTGTACCTGATTTAATCATATAGCTAACTCTTAGATCTTCTGGAACTTGATCGCCAGCAACTGATAATGTGCTTGGCATACCAAGTGGAGTATATAGAGTAGCTGCAGTTGTTACGCTCCAAGGAGATGCAACTAAACCATTCTTCATAACGTTAGAATTAACTGTAGTATATAGAATTCTATGTACTAGGTTACGATATGCTGCCCATTGTGTATAAGCTTCAATAGAGTCTCCAGCAACATAAGGAACAAATCCATCAGCTAATGCTTCTGCATCAGATGCATACATCATAGATGCAGGTTCACTTGTTACAGCGTCCTTATATGCTCTTGATGCACCACCATTGACATTTTGTGGGTCATAAGTTGTAGCAGTTGGCATTGTAACGATTAATACATTCTTCGTTTCATCCCATACGCCATCCATATTACGACCAAAGTTTGTTTGCCATGAGTTTAGAGGAACTTGGTTTGAACGAGCTGACATGTTTGCAGTTGTTAATGTGTTGTCATTGTTGAAGTAGTCAGTAATTGAATAACCTTTGAATCCCCATTCGTCATGTAATAATTTTTCATATAAATAATAGTTTGCAGTTGGGTGTACTAAACCTGAGCTTGGATATGCACTCATTGTTGAGTTTGCATTACCATACTTAATAGCCCATTCAAATGCACGTACATATATTTCTCTTGATGTTTGTTCATCTGCAAATGTATGTAATGTATATCTTGAAGTTTCTTGTTCGTTTAAGAATAAGTGCTTCATGTAAACGATCGTACCAGTTGAGGTTGCACCTTTAACTTGGTATGCTCCCATTAGACCTGTTACGAGTGGATCTTGTGAGAAGTATTCAAAGTTTCTACCACCTGGAGAAAGACGATGCATTTGTAAGCCTGGTCCATACCAACCTTGAGCACCATTCCATAGTGAGTGTTCGCCTTGCATTCTACCTACTTTTTCTGCATTTCTAACATCAAATGTAGATGCCATATTTGCAGCAGCACACCAGTGTGTACCGATACCTCCACCTGAACCACCATTTTGGCTGTTAGGGAATGCACCAGGACCATCAGCATTTGCTGAAGCTGGACGACCGATTGAAGGAATTGGATTTTGAGCAGAGTTGTTAATCAGTGATTGTATTTCGGCCCAAGTCATTTGGTTAATGAACTCATCCCACTTAATATCATCATATGCTACATTAGCCATTTGCCATAATTGAATCAATGTCTTACCATTAACTCTTGCTGCTACATCAGCAGTTGATGCCTGAGTCCAATGTGTTGGAATCTCTTCTTTAGCAACATACCATGGGTCTGATTTCAAATCGTTAAATGAAGTATATGCTGCTTGAGAATCCATAATTTGAATTGCTTCATCAGAGAACTTTAAATCATCCTTAGTTGGAGGAGTTGGGAATGTTCCCTTGAAATCTGCGCGAGTCATTAATACCATTGAACTTTCTGGTGTAACGAATTCGTTTCTAAATGTTGAGTAATAATCTGGATCATCACGTGTTCCATCCCATTTAGCATCATCTGGTGAGAATAAAGGTTTAACATCAGCACCTGTTACAGCATCCTTATCATAATGCTTGATTGCCGCAAGTGTCATTGTAAAGCTTTGAATTTCATCATGTGAATTGTTTTGTAATCTGAATACATAATTTCCTGGATCAAGTTCATATCCCTTGTGTCCATCTTTGTTTGCATCGTTCCAGTCGAAGGATGCTAAATCTTGTACATTAAGTGTTAATGTTACAACTTCGGATTTACCTGGTTTAATTAGACCTGACTTACCAAATGCAACTAATGACACATATGATTTTTCAATACCACCTGGAGTATATGGAGCAGTCAAGTATAATTGAACAGCTTCTTTAGCTGCCATTGTACCATTGTTAGTGACCTTAATTTGAACTTCCATTTTAGCACCATCAGCTGTATTCAGTGCCTTACCTTCAAATGTTGAAACATTAACTATTTCTTGTGCGAAAGTAGTGTAAGATAGACCATAACCAAATGGATAAAGTACGCCGTCTGTGCGGTTATAATAACCTGCTTCTTCACGTTCAAACTTTCCGCCATTTTCTCCAGTCCCATCAAAATAACCTTCATGGAAAGCTGTTTCATAGAAACGGTACCCAACATAAATTCCTTCTTCATAGTCTAATAGGTTTGACATGGAAGAGTTAGCAGAGTAGTTTACTGCTTGTGGCATGTTTAATGTACCATTCATATCTGTAATACGAGAATAGTGTTCAACTACAGGACGACCACGATAACCCATGGTTCCTGTTGTACCATCCGTTGGAACAATATCTCTTAAGGTAAGAGGATCTTTAAGTGTAACAACACCTTGGCTATTGAATGTCCATGGATCTTCTTGTGTAACTGCAACTTTAATTGTGTGTTTTACCCAATTGTTTGTTCCGATTTGTTCAATCATTTCACGTTCTTCAACCTTTAAATGGTTTTGAACATTACCAGCAAAGTTTTGCCAAGCTGGGTCAGTTTTGACATCTACACCGTAAATATCAACAGTACGACCTGATGGAGAAATTTCACCAGCCATAACCTTACCAACACCGATATTACCAGAACCACCTGGATAACCAATCCATAAGATTGAATCCACTTTATCGTTGTCTTCAATATCAGTAAGTTGCATTGCATTTGCAGAGTTGATTAGGACAATAACGTTATTGAAGTATTTATCTGCATAATCAATTAAAGCTAATTCATTATCATCTGGTTGATAATAATGGTCAAGCGGATTAGAGTGGCCTGGAGTATTAAATAATGAATACTCTCCACCTTCAG
Organism: Tenericutes bacterium HGW-Tenericutes-2; assembly: GCA_002839095.1. Lineage (GTDB taxonomy): Bacteria > Bacillota_I > Bacilli_A > Acholeplasmatales > Acholeplasmataceae > Peloplasma. The sequence goes on from PGXL01000001.1 coordinate 305,299, forward strand.
TACCTGTACGACGAATAACAATAACTGCTGCATCGCCATATGCACCAAATGAACCTTTAACTGTTTCTAAGTTCCCATTTCCATCTGGTCCATCAGGAATTTCTTCACCTAATGAATATGAGTTATTGCGTGGTGTCCAACCAGTAGTTTGTCCACGAAGACTAACATCAGTTGCAGAAGTTGGTACAGTAGCTGCTCTAGAATAAGCAATACCACTATGTGCACTTGATGCATAATATGCTTTAACTGTTGGATTGACAATAATTCCAGCCGCTTCTAGTCCATCATGCAGGCTGACATACCCGAGTGGGTCACTACCTTGTCCAGAACCTTGTCCACCAAAAGCAAATCCACTATTGGATGAGGTTCCATTTTGGTCTGAAAACACACCAAAGACAGTAACTTTATCGCCTTTAGAAAGAGGAAGTGAGTTACCAATGTTCTTTAGTAATGTCACGCTGTCTGCAGTAACTTCAGCATTAAGCGCACGTGCTTCTTGCTGTAGCTGTGCCAATGTTTTAAACTCTGACTCAAAGATGACTGCATAAGTTGTTGCTGTCAGGCATAGGAATAATAATGCGATCATTATGAATCTCATAAAATGCATGTACTTTCCCATAAAAACTTTTGATTTGTACATATAAATCTCCTTTTCCATTTTTTCTTTTTTGTGAAGGTAAGATAAACCTATTTAAACTTGAATGTAAATAAATCTATTTATTAGAAAGTAACACCGAGTTGATGATTGATTTCTTCTAATAATTCCATAACCTCGTAAGTAACTGATAATGGCAATATATAACTTTCCTTCTTTTTAGATCTTACGAGCTCTGCAAAATGCGCTATTTCATAGGTGAATCCATCTATTTTTTCGAATTTCTTGATTATTTTTTTACCTGAAAAAGGTTTTTCAATGACTTTGTTCGCTCCATAAAATGATGGGATGATTACATTTCCTTTTTCACAATATATCTTGAATGTGTCACTGATCCATGGAAACTGAAGTGATGAGTGCAAATCGAATTTAACATTGTTGTTGTATTCGAAAATAATGTCTGAAGATATATCAACTTCATTTTTAATTTTCCCTGTAACGATTACTCTTTTAGGTTTTCCCATTAACATTTGAGAGTAATGCACAAGATATACTGCTAAATCCAGTACACTTCCGCCACCTACATCTTTTTTCCATACACGCGATTTAGGACCATGTCCCCATCCTGCTTTAAAATCAGCTGAAGCACTTATGATATTTCCGTATTTCTTTTCCTTCATGATTTGATCAATATATCGATTGGCAGGTAGTACTCTACACCACATTGCTTCCATCAATAATACATTTTTTCTTTTTGCAGTATCTATCATGCTTTTTGCTTGTTTTGTATTGAGTGCAAATGATTTTTCACAAAGGACCGGAATACCTGCTTTTAGAAACATTTCAACTGTCTTTTGATGACCACTCATATTGGTTGCGACATATACTGCATCAACAATTGAAGGGGTTTTTGCTAATTCCTCATAGGTGAGTGCATAATCCATTTCATATCTTTTTTTATAATCTTCAGCTCTACTCTTTGATGAGGATACTGCAGCAATGACTTTCATATCAGGAATACCATTTGCTACCTTTACCCATCGATGAGAGATCCTACCTAAGCCGCAAACCGCCCAACGAAACATATGAATCCTCCAAAGCATCTTCTTTAAGAGCTTTAATACTTTATTTATAGAATTGCATCTTTAATTTTAGATTTTTTTTGCATGCGGTAAATGACTAGTGCACCCCAACCCATGTAGGATAGGAAGATGACAACATCTGCAGCAATCATCATTTCTTGCCATACTGGTAATCTGTAACCAACGACATCTGCATTGGTAATATTTGAGTTTGCTACTGCAAATAAAATATTTTTTGTAGCAGTACGAAGTACAGTCATATCTGTTGCACTGGACGTATCTGGACTCCACCATTTAGAATTCACTGTAAATAGGTGTAAGTCACCACCAGCGTAGACCATTTGTTCTGCATTCGCATATGCATTGTTGTTATTGAAATCACTGACGATAAATCCTTCAAAGCCCCATTCATTTCTAAGAACCTCAGTGAGTAGGCGGTAATCCCCACCACCCCATTTTGTTCCAATACGGTTGAATGATGACATCGTAGCACGAGTGCCACCTTCTTTAAATGTCATTTCAAATGGCTTTAAATATATTTCACGAAGTGCTTGCTCTGTTAACCACGTAGCAATACCATTACGATCTGTTTCTTGTTCATTCACTGCTAAATGCTTCACAATAACAATTAACCCTTTACTGCTAGCGCCTTTGGTTTGATTTGCTGCCATTTTTCCTGATAGGAAGCTATCTTCTGAATAATATTCACCAACGCGACCACCAAATGGTGAACGGTGAATATTTACACCTGGAGCATACCAACCAGAATAAGGAATACCATCGCCCTTTTCATTACCGATTAAGGATTCATTACCGATGGATACTCCAAATGCTTCAGCAAGTTCAATATTCCAAGTTGATGCCAATACGACTTGGCTTGGATAATATGCACAGGCTGCAAAATCATAAGGGTCATTAATTCCCATAAAGTTTACAAATCCAAATGGACCATCTGCATGTATCGTTTCAGGTAATTTGATAGATGGAATGTCTAATGATTTAAACTGTCCATCAGTGATTAATCTAATCATTTCATCTGTTGTTAATTGATCAAGTAGTGAATCCCATAGAGGATCATCATAGCTCTTTCCAAATAGATCATAATATTTTAATTCACCACTCTTACCAAATGTTGGATAATCTTCATCTTGTACAGATAGAGGATTTCCTGATTGACGACTGTCGAGTGCTGTTTTTGTTGCTGAATCAAGAATAATTTCATCTGCTGTTCTTGGTGTTGGGTAAGTTGCTGTCCAATTACTTCTTGATAAAATCGTTTGAAGTTGATCATCAATATCACTAAAACGATTCATCACATCTGTTTTTGCACCATTTTTCCATGAAATCCCTGGACTTGCTACATTCATAGTGAAGCTATCAATCATTTGATGTGCATTACTTTGTAGCTTGATTTGATAAGTTCCTGCTTCAAGAACAAAGCTTTGTTGAGATATTGCATCGTAGGATGCAAAATCATATGGATTAATCTTGATATCAACTGTTTGTGTTTGACCTGGTTGTAATAGATCTGTTTTTGCGAATCCCGCTAATGTAACAAATGATTTTTCAATTCCACCATTTGTATAAGGAGCAGTTACATATATTTGTATGACTTCTTTACCAGCATAAACTGTTGAAGTATTTTTAACTCTAACTCTAAAATCGATTGTTCCATCTTTTTGAATTGTTGACCCTTGTGGTGCATTCACTAATTCCTGAGTGAATGTTGCATAGGATAAACCATATCCAAAAGGAAATACTACATTGCTGTTGTACCAGCTTGGATCTGTTGCTCCACGGGTTTCAAAGTATTTATACCCAACGTAAATACCTTCTTCATAATCTACAAAAGTGTAATTATGACTCGTTATTGAGCCGTTTAAACTATAATAGTTACCACGTTCAACAGGAACTATTTGTCCACCTAGAAGCGTATTATTTCCAAAGTTCACAAATGTTGGATCACTGCTAAAGCTTCTTGAGTAAGTATCTACTAATCTTCCGGAAGGTGAAGATTCACCGGATAGAATTTTTCCTAAAGAAAGTATACCTGTATCACCAGGAGTACCAATCCATAAACAACCATTAATTCTTGAGTCATATGCATAATGACTTGGATCATCTAAAAATCCTAGTTCCATTGGATTGTTACTGTTTAATACAACGACTATTCTAGTAAATCCAGCATTTGCTACTGCCTTTAATAGATCACGTTCGTTAACATCTAATTGTAAGTAATGCGCAGTACTATTGACCCCGTAGCCATCAGCCATGGAGCGTGGTAAATCCCAACCTTCTCCTCCAATTCTAGTGATTACAATAATAGCTGCATCTTTATAATCCGCGTAACTATCTTTAATATCATTGGTATATAAGCTTTGAGGGGTTTCACCAGTAAGAAGTGTTGATATTCCATCATTTTCAATGCTTGGATTATGTGAACGTCCTTCTCCTGATAAACCATTGTTTTCATAAAAGTTCTTTAAATCTGGATTGTATTGAAAACCAGCTGCAGTCAAACTATCAAAAATAGTTTTATTATTCACATGAGATTTCCCACCAGATCCAGAACCACCATAGGAAAGGTTAACGGAGTTTTTACCAAAAACACTCACTTTCGCTCCACTTGGAAAAGGCATTGCATTGTTGTTTTTCAACATAACAATTCCTTCTTCAACCATCAATTTAGAAAGTTCTCTTCCTGCCTCAGCAGCTTCTGCTTTTGTTTCATAATCTGCTACATAAGTGCTTTCTCCACCACCAGCAATAATTGCACGACGTCCGCCTAAAAGAATATTAAGTAGTGGTGTCAAAATGGATGCAACAAGTACAATATTAACGATAATAATGAGTGTAAATGTAATTAATGTTGTAATTGCCCAAACTTTTGTTGGTTTATTCTTCATTAATCTCTTGAAAAAGTTCATGGTTTTCTCCTACGGTTTATTTTTAATTAATTAAATGAATTTAAATTATCTAACAATGGATTCCATGTCAACATGGCGATTGTATCTATTTTGATGCAATCAAATAATGGAGCTGTTGCATCCATTGTTCCACCCATTGAATTTTGATTATTTGTTGTAAAACGAATCGTATTTGTACCCGCAACTAAATTAATCGGAATTGAGATTACATCTGCGAAAGGTAGTTTTTGTTGTTGCAGTGCTGCTAATGCACCATAAATTGTAATCGATCCATAATTTACTTTATTACCATTAAGTGTTACTAAGTATTCGTCATCTGTTATAACGAATGGATCTCTTTGTTCTGCTGATAAGCGAAGTATCAACGTAGCTTCTGTAGCACGATCTGATGTGATCACAAAATCGATAAATAAACCATATGAATAAAGGTATGTTAGATAGAATCCATTGGATGCATTTGCATTGGTTCCAAGTTCTGGATTAGCTGTAATCGTATCTTTTGTAATCATAGCAGTTCCAGCAGCTCCACCTGACCATCCAGCTCCATTTTTGCCAGCTAGATTCACATATTCCGCCTCAAATATATAAGTATGTCTCCATTGAGCATAAAGTGTTATATCTTGAGTGATTGGTGTACCGAATCCATTAAAATTCGGATTACTAGACGCATTTGTTGACCATCCTACGAAAGTATAATTTGCACGTATTGGATCGGCTGGTTTTGGTGGTATTAAAGCTCCTGATGATAAGATTTGAGTTGGCATATTGGATGCTCCAATATAATTTAAATCTAAACGATATGAAAAGCCTGATGCCCATTTTGCATAGAGTGTTACATCTTGAGTAAGCTCTGAGCTGAGTGAGAATGGTTGTGTTAAGGCTTCATCTAAATACCATCCGGATATAGCCCAATTGCCATCACGGTTTGGTTTTTGAGGTTCACGAATGATCGTGCCAATCATGACATTGGTAACAACAGGTGCTGGCTCTCCAACATAATTAAAGTCCCATGTAATTGCATAACCAGAGCGAGCCCATACTGCATAGAGTTGGTGATCTTGTTTGATTAATGTAGTAAACACAAATGATAAACCATTGGCATCATTCCATGTAACAAATTGCCATAAACCTGCTCTAACTGGATTACTAGGTTTAGAAATACGAGTTCCATCTAGTGCTTCAACAACTTGAGGTGCAGGTGCATTATCATATTCAAGATTAAAAGTAATCGTCCAAAGATTAACCCAACGTGCATATACGGTGACATCTTCTGTAACTGGATTGAACTTATAGGAAGTACTTCCTGTTGGAGTTGTCATCCAACCACTAAATCTATATCCTTCACGAACTGGATCAGCAGGTCTAACCGCAACTGTATTTGAAGCGACAACTTGGGTAATTGGATCAGTACCTGTGTAGTTTAAGTCAAATGTGACATTAAATTCTTCTGTAATTTCAGTGGAATCAATCCATTTTGCATAGAGTGTGATAGGTCCTGTAACAGCAGCAAAGTCATATGCAACTGTCGCTTCTGAATCTGTAAACCAACCGCTGAAATTAAAACCTTCGCGAGAAGGAGTAAACACTTCAACTTCCTTGCCTTCTTCTACAAGTTCAGTAATAACTGCTGGAGAGTCAATATAATTAAAATTAAATGTGATGGTATGAAGAATTGTCCATTTTGCATAAATGATGGTTTCATCATTACTTACAGCAGCAAAGTCGTAGATATTTTCATCTGTTTGTTCATTTGCCAAAGTATACCAACCATTGAATACATATCCACTACGTGTTGGTGCTTGTGGAACTGAAACATCCGAATTGATAGGTGAACTAATCACTATAGGTGTTGAATTTTCATAATTTAAATCAAAGGTAACTGTATAGCTTGTTCTAACCCATTTTGCATAGAGAGTTACATCAGATGTTAGCTTAGCACCATGACTAAACGCTGTTGTTAATGCTTCATTGGTGAACCATCCAGCAAAGCTGAAATTAAGTCGTGTTGGATCTTCAGGTTGTACAGTATTTTCTGTATCACCATATAAAACATTTGTTGGTTGACTATCTACTTTATTGTAGTTATAGGTAATTGTATATTCTTTTTCCCACATAGCGTATAAATTCGTATGTGCTGTGACATTGCTATTAAAGCTAAAGATATAGCTTTCATCAGCTTGAGTGCTCCAAAACTTAAATCTATATCCTTCTCTTACTGGATTAGCTGGAGCATTCACAGTTTCTCCACTGACTACTTCAACCACAGTTGGTGTAGCAGATCCACTGTAATTTAAGTCAAACGTTACATTGTACTTGGTAACACGTAGAGCCCAACCAGCATAAATAGTTAAACGACTAGAAACAGTAAATGTTGTAAAGTCAAACAAAGTGGTTGCTGCTGAATCTGTATACCAACCTGTAAAATCATAAAGTGCTGTTGTAGGATTTGTTGCTGGAACAGTAACAAGCTTTCCCTTTTCAATATTTTGAGGTGAGGGCATACCATTGACTGTAACATCATTTAAATTTTTGGAAAATGTAACCATATAAGTTTCAGCTGTTGGTTCTTCTGTGTCGTTACACGCAAAAAGACCAAACGTTAAGAATAGACATAGTACGAGACAAAGCATACGAGAAAACATTGATTTCATAATATAACCTTATTGATTCAGCATTATAAATATAAGACTGAATCCCTTTCATTTTGATTGTTTTTATTTTTTTAATCCTATTTGTAAGCACTCGACTAAAAAAGCGAAGACTCACATTTTTTCATTCTTTTTTTACTTTAGATATTCCGTTTTGAAAGCACAGTAAGCGCTATCAATGATAACAATTAAAAATTATCACGAACGCGCTTACTTTTTTGAATTATGGTATAGTTTGTTGTTTTTACATCATACTTTGTAATCTACGAGCGAATAATTGGTAATAAAATCATCACGCTAAACCAATGATTGTCTGTGCTAATTGTAATACTTCCACCATACTTATCCACGATACCCTTAATACTTCTGATACCGTAACCATGGTTTTGCTTATCTCCTTTCGTAGTCATAAATACTCCATTGACAATATTTAATTCATTGATGTAAAAATTATCTATTTTAATAAACAAGAGTTGATTTTGAGCAAACACAGTGAGTTTAATAATTCTTTTATCGATTTGCTCGATTGTCTTCACACTTTCGATTGCATTGTCTAACGCATTCCCAAATAAACTTAAGATGTCTAAGACTGAGACAAACGATAAATGCTCTCCATCTGCTACACAAGTAAAGTTGATATGATTCTCTAAGAATAGAGATCCTTTTTGTGAGAGGAGAATATCTAAAACTTGATTTCCTGTTTTATATTGTGTTTCATAAGGAAGGATGGAGCGTTCAAGTTCATTTAAGTATTCTTCTTTTCGTTCAGTATCCTTTTCATTTCTAAGTAGGTTAATATGATGTTTTAAATCATGATAGCGTTGATTGATCACTTCAGAGTTTTTAAGTGATAGCTGATATTGCTCATATTGTTTATCTAAGAGGTTTTTCATGGTGTATGCTTCTCTATTAGAAAATACAGCCATTTTGTGTTCTCTTTGAGAGTAAAGGAGAATAATACCTGCTAAATCAACTAAAGTTCTTATATATAGTATCTCAGATGGATATTGTCCACTAAATGGGGTATCAATATTAATAAAACTTATATTACTGATGGTAAAGATAGATACACCAATTAAAACAACTGCAAGAACATCATTACTTGTGATATCAAATTGAAAGTTTTTACTTTTGTATCTCTTTTCAAGAAACATTGCAAGCAAGAAAATTAAAACATAGGTAATGACTAATGTGATTATGCTAATGGATTCAGCAAACCTTGAAAAGTTAACCTGAAGAAAGATTGAGACTTGCCATTCTAAGGATGCAGCTAGTTCAGCAAGAGTAAATGCAATCACAACGAAATACCCTGCAGTAAACAAATTCACTTTGTTGGTTGTATAAATATAGGCTAGCATGATGAGTACTGCGATGATCATGTTCGGTATCCACATGTAAATAGGCATTGTTCCTGCTAGTAATTGAAATCCTAGGATGACTGCAAACCAGAAAACATGACTTAAGTAAAAATGAATCCCTTTTAATCTCCTTGGTAAATAGAGAATAAACACAAATGCAAATAGCCATTCAGCAATTGCAGTATGATATCTTGGAATATCGGGTACAGTATCAACAATCTCTAAAAAGATATTAAACATTATAAAGTACCTCCAATATATTTAGTTAGTGTTTCCATAAAACTCTTTTTTCTTGGTCTTGAAATCTTCAAGTGATATTTTCCAACAATCGCTTCATCATCTTGAACACCAGATACATAAGCTAGATTAACTAAGTAACCATTATTGCATCGATAAAAATGGAAGTCAGACAACTCCTCTTCCATTCTTTTGATGGTTCCTCTCATGTTATAGGTTGAGGATTGTGTATAGATATTTAGATCATGACCGTAGCTTTCAATATACATGATTTCTTGACTGTTTATTTTGATGATTCCATTTTCCGATGGTATTAGAATTGATTTTTGTTTTTTATTTTTTAAACGATCAATGGATTTCGTAAGTTCTTGAGAGAATGCGAAATAAGGGAGTGGCTTGAGTAAAAAGCTAAGTGCTCCTACACTATATCCTCCGATTGCGTATTGTGCCATATTGGTAATAAAGATGATAATCACATCAGAATCAAATTCACGAATCTTTTGGGCTGCTGTCATCCCATCTAGTCTTTTCATTTCAACATCTAAAAAAATGATGTCATATTTCGCTTCATAGTCTGAAGTGATTTCATCTCCATCTGTAAAACTAAAGATATTAAATTCAACTTGATTTTCTTTGCTAAATTTCTCTAAATATTGTTTTAGTTTTTCATTAAACTGCGGATTGTCTTCTACAACTGCAATGCTGTATTTCATACGATCAGTCTCCTTGTTAATTAATTATTCAATTATAATCGTTTAAAGTCATTCTAATTATAGCACGGTTTATATAGGGTAAAGATAGTGCTTTTTTAATCAAATTAATTACATATTTCTTACAATATATATATATTGAACTTATTTTATCGAATATATAAATAAACTCTTTATTATATAAAAAAAAGAATAGACGCAGGGCGTAATTCTAATTTTCTAAATGATTTAAATGATATAGATATTCCCCAACATGTACCATCTTTGTTGGTAACCATTTGATATCTAACTCAAATTGATAGATGATATCTTTTTCATAGATCTGAATGTTTCTTCCGATATCTGAGGGGAGTGTTGGTGTACTACTGACCTTAAATGTTAGCTCCTTGAATTCGTGATCGATTGTTCCTTTATAGGTATATTCAAATCTCTTTAAAGAGATAATACCACTTCCAACTTCGACTAATTTTTGATTTCTAAATGACATCAATCTTGCATGACCTTCAATTTGATAATTTGGGTTCAGATCAACTTCTTTTCTTACACGTGATTCTTGTTTTAAGAAAAGAGTATCTAATCCTTCTCCATTTAATAAACCACAGGTATCATAGGTTAAGGTGTGATTACATGATGGACAGATCAGTTGATGTTTGTGTGATGTCAGTCCCTCATGTAGACATGATGGACATTGATAAATCACATTTTCTAGATTTGAAATATCATTTAGCTTATATTTATATTTCTTGATTAAGTTATACTCAGATTCTGAATGGTATAGCTTGTTATAGACAATGTTATAAACTTCTTGACTTGTTAATGATGTAAGTTCTTCTTTAGTAATAATCAATTCCTTGATGGTTTCTACTCTTCCCTTAAATGTCTTTTTAGACCAAGGGGGATTAGATAGTCCAGCTCCCATATGCTTAACGATATAAACATCTACATTCGCTTTCTTTAAAAACTTAGCTATAGCATATGCTGGTGTTAATAATCTTCCACTTGGTGAGATTTGACCCTCAGGAAAAATAGAGATGATTCCCTTTTTCTTAAGAATACGAAATGCATGGAGTGTAGCTACTGGATCTGCTTGCATCAAGGACTTTGGAATCGCTCTAGCAAGCCGTAAAAAGAAACCTGTTGGAGTCTCATAAAACATTTTCTTGGCTGCTAAGTAAGATACTCTTTTAGGATACATCGCAGCACTTGTATAGATGAAATCATAAAATGATGTATGATTAGAAAGGATAATTGCTGGTCCTTTAATCCTACATTTTTGAATGATCCTTTGTCCCTTTAGATATGCAAATATTTTAACTAGAAATCCTAAGGTTATATTTAGGATTATATTAGGTCTTTTCATTTATAAATCTGAAATGATTTCTTCTCTTGAAATTGAAGAATCATGAATCGCTTCAGTAATTTCTTTTTGTTTCTTCGCATCAATCTTATACTTAAATGAAATGTAAATTCCGATGCTCATAAAGATGAGTGGTGCTAAAGACATAATGACACGAATCATTAATAATGCACTATCAGGTTGACTAACTATTGCTGGACCATTAAGAGGTTGTTCCTGGAATCCAGCTAAACCAATTAGAAACATGACTAACGCTAGTCCTACTGCTTGAGCAATCTTATTAATGAAGTTAGTAAATCCACTCATTTGACCATCAAGTCTATCCTTAAACTTAATTTGACCAGCATCAACGACATCACCATACATTGTATGAGGAACAAGCCCTGGACCTGATATTCCAAATCCCATAATAGCACCTAGTAAATAGATCACAATTGGATTTACATTTGCTGGAATGATTAGGATAAATAAAGCAGCAACTATCCAAAGGGTTGCTCCAAAGCGATATGCATAGGTTTTACCCTTTTTCTCAATCATCTTTAGATAAACAGGAAGTGCAACAATTTGCATGGAAAACATAAGTGCTGCAGAGATTAAACCTACCATGGTAGGATTACCTAAGGCTGTCTCACTTTTAGTAACGAAGAAATCTACATAGAAGAAAAATAATCCACTCATAATTGCCATCGACATTTGAAGCACTAGAAACATTCCTAAATATTGTCTAAATGGACGAAGACCTAAGGGCTTCGCCATTCCCTTGAATGATAATTTCGTTTCAACAATAGGTGTTTGAATTTCTTCTCTTGCAAATAAACCTGTAAATAAAACAGATAAAGCGAAGAGGAAACCAAAGGATAAACTCATAACCTGAAAGCCTATAGCACGATCACCAAACATGCCAACAATAATACCAGGAACCGCGACGCAAAGAATGGATGAGAATATAGAAAATCCAAGGCGGTAAGAATTATAGGATGCTCTTTTTTGGTAATCAGAAGTGATTTCACTAGATAATGAATAATAAGGAATCATGACTGATGTTTGTACAGTCGTAAAGATTAGATAAGATGCAAGTACAGCAACTACTCTTAATGCTGTAGAAGAAAATGAATAAGGAAAGAATAATAGATACATAGAAAGTAGGACAAAAGGAGCAGCAATCACTAAATAGATTCTTCTCTTACCCATCTTTGACTGAGTTCTATCTGAAATATGTCCCATTAAGGGATCCGTAACTGCATCCCATATTCTAGCAACTAGAATAACGACTCCTATCCAATATGGACTAATACCTACTGTTATTGCTAGAAAGCCTGGGTAAAGAAAGTTAACAATGTTAAATGATCCTCCACCAAAGATATCAGCAGATGCGAAAGCTAGTTTCTTCTTTAAATCATTTTTCTTCATGGAATGCTCCTCGTGATAAAGATTATTAGTCTTATTATATGATATTTTTTAGTAATTCTTATGGAATTAAATGAACTTCATCCCATAGGTCTGGATCTATTACACTATTTGACTCATTTTTCAAGGTTTGATTGAAAAATGTAGTCATCATTTCTTTTAATATCGAAGTTAGATAATCACTATCTATACTACCGCTAAAGCCGATATATGGAGTGAGTGGTGAATACATATAAACCATCGTAAAATCAAAGTGTGTAGTTCCATCGATTTGATATAGTAATGAAGTGACACTACTATTTTCAATCAAAATATTTAAAGATATGTTATTAATACCAGTTTCCCATGTTTCACTTCGAATAAATAATGAAGGAATAGATAATCCTTTTTCTATATCTTCTAAATCTATTGGTTCAACCCACGCATCCATTCCTAAAACGGAATCAATCCTGTCATCATTTAAAGCAACCATTACATCCGCACCACCACCTGTGGAGTGACCTAATAGTCCTATTTTTGTTAAATCCAATTTATTATTGAACTGAGAGGTCGTGTTTTCATTTAAATCTTCTAGATAATGTATGGTTGTTTGAATATCTGCTGCATAGGTGCTTACTAATCTATTTGCATAAACTAAGAAATCAGGAGTTGATTCTCTATTTGGTAAAGCATCTGAATTTAGGTAAGCTATATCATTAGAATCAAATACAGTAGCTACTGAACCATAGGTATGATCAATTCCAATCACTATATATCCTAAACTTGCTAGTTCTTCAGCAAAATCGGTATGTAGATTTCTAAACCCTCTCCATCCATGTGAGATGATAACGATTGGATAGCTATCTAATGAATTACTTATTGGTGCTTGATGATATGAGTTTGACATAATATATGCAGTATTGTCTAAAACAAATAAAGGTAGACCTATGTCCTTACTTAATCCTCTAGCTACGATAAGTCCATCTTCTAACCAAGGCACTTGGTCATATCCATCTGTAGTATCTGCTGGATACCACAATTGAATCTTAATTCTTCTATAATCATTTAAGTATTCAGTATATATTTCATTTCTATTTTCATCTACTATAATAAATGATTCTGTACCAATTAGATAATCACCAGTTGGTTTAGGTATTTCATACATTGGAAAGACAAAAAGTACTGCACAAAAAATGATTATAAAAATGGATAGTAATGATATGATTATCCGTTTAAGTAGTATCTTAAAATTGATATTTAATATCCTATTTAAATAAACAATGATGCCTAAGGATAGATAAACTAAATAGAATATATAAAGTTGCCATCTTACACTAAAAAATATCCAATGAATGAGTAAGGCTAGAACTACTATACTTAGAAGGATGTATAGCAATTCTTTTTTTATTATTCTTTTACTGAGCAAGATTCCAAACATTGCGAGTACAAGACTATATAAAATAAGTTCTACTATGATCATGTTTTTGCTCCCTACGTTAAAAGTTTCATTATCATGATTATATCATATATGTCTGGTTGCATTCATTGATATTGAGTCGTAAAAAAAAGATGAATTTTAAGAACTCATCTTCTTCTTTGTAAATAATTTTTTAATTTTTTTATAGAGAAATAAACCAGTGAAAATGAGTAAGTAAATCATCGCCAATATCACTGGGAAAAACAAGAACATACCATCTGTCACTCTCCAATATTCACCAAGGAATGAATCATATAAAACATAGGCGTAATAAATTTGAGAAATAAACCATATTGCATAAATAATGATATAGACTATTCTAATTTTCATCCATCTGAAGATTAACCCCACAGCGAGTACAATCAAACTTGAATAGAAAATAACATGACTAGGCAAGTTATCAAAGTAGATAAACTGTGAAGTTAATGGTTCATTTGGATTATAATAAACAAATAAATCCCCCCCAGATAAAAACACATATAGGTAGATTGCGATGATTATTAACTCAAAGGGTAATAACCGCAACTTGAATAGTTCTTTTAAAGGTAGTTTGTCACCTTTGATTTCTGACATACTTAAACCTAGAAATAGCATATAGCCATATAAATTAATACTACCTACAATTAGCCCAGAATTAAATATGTAAACAGCAGTTCCATAAACAAGTCCAAAAATAAGCATAAATGATGAAGCTAAGATTGGTATTTGAAGTTTCTTAACATCTTAAACATAAGTAGTCCAGCAAGTATAATCATTACACCAAATAATATAACTTCAACTTGACTAAAGTAATAATGTCCTGGTTCATTGAATGAGAATGGAAACAGAAAGGTTGTTACTATCATGCCTATAAAACCAATCCAAGTTTTTGGATGATTTTGAATATGCGTATAGATACGCCACTTTTGAATTGATATCGTTATTAAAAGAATAGCAACTAAGAAAAAAATATAAATAATATGGAATATCATACCTATCTCAGGATTTAAATAGAGTGGTGATGCGAGAATCGGAACCACATGACTCAAATTGATAGCTAGAGCAATAAAAGATATAGCAATATGTCCGATAAATTTTCTATCAATTAAATGGAGTGTGAACAAGATTACAGGTATACCAATCATAATTGCTAGCATCCAAATGCTGCTTAGTGTTAACTCAATTGGTATTATTAATCTATCATCTGGTAAATAAGTATCTAAGATACCATATTCTAAGGCAAAAATATCTACAGTAATATATGTCACAAATGCAATCGTAATTGATAACCCTAGTAGAATCGCGTACATGATGTATAAGCTAATTTCTTTTAACTTGAAGTTTGATTGATTTTCATAAGGAGTTGTCTTATATGAATCTAACAGGTCATCGACTTTAACACCATAAAGCGCAGATAGCTCCTTCATCATATCAATACTAGGTTCACTCAAATCAAGTTCCCATTTAGATATGGTTTGTGGAGTTACATTCATAATGTCAGCAACATCCTTTTGTGTGAGCTTAGCATTCATACGTAGTTTTTTTAATCTTTCACCAATCATATTAATTCCCCCTCAAGGTTTGATGTCACATTTATTATAAATTGAAATTATAAGTTATACAATCACAAATTGGTTGAACGACTCAATGTTTAGTTGAATTGTATAATAAACACATATATGAATAAAAAGAATTTGTTTGAGAAAAGGCCTTGTCCTGATGTTTTAAGGCTTTAGCTAAGTAAGAAAGGATGACTGAATTAATATTAAACAATTATCAAAGAAAAGCTCTTCTCCTAGCTGGAGAAAAGCTTTTCAAACTTCTATGACTTGTGCTTTATATTAACTATGGGCTTATTATCCTTACAGCAACTGTCCATATTGGTTCATACGATCTACACATAATAGTATATGTCCCCGCTTCTAGCGTTATTTGTCCTCCTCCCACATTAGAATAGATGATTCGATTATTCCTAATGAGTTGAGCAGTTTCAGTAGAAAATATATGTACCGTTGAAGTTTCTTCTAATGTGAAATTATACCCATCATAATCTCCTGTATAATCCATCGTAGATTCTGTTAAATAAAATCCGATAGGTATTTCTTCAACAAATGGGTATACGGATGTATCCGCTCCACCACCTGTAAATTTATATAATATCAGTAAATAATCAACAGGAAAATTATCTACAGTATAATAAGACGGAGGATTCACTGTAACAAAATAATCGCCAGGTTGTAGTCGATAAACAAACTTATCCGATTGACGGAGAATGTCAACTCTATTATTCATCGAGTCATATAATTCAAACCTTTCATTTTGATAAAATAAAACGTCAGTGGTATGAAATAATGTAAACTTGTATTCGATAAATTCTCCTAAATGCTGAATTTGTCCTTCATAACTTGGAAACGAGAATAGGTTACCGGTTAGTTTATCATAAGATTGAAGTGAATCAATTTGATGAGTTGTTCCAATAAAATCACTTACCTGATATCTAATACTATAAACAGTATCATAATGATTAGAGCTCCTATAATAGTAACTACCTGGGATAAGGGATATTGAGTGATTATTTTTTATACTACAAACAAATGTTCCGTTGCTTCTAAATAATGCGCCTTTCCCATCTTCTATATCGCCACTTGACATTAAGTACTCAAATGTATATCGTTTGCGTTCTGTAACTTCAAAGGCTATAAACTGGTTAGGGATGTGTTCATCAGTTACCATTAATTCATCTGTAAACTGATCACTCATCATTAGCATAGAATCATCAGGGTTCATTGCATGAACAACTGGTGTAATTTCAATCGTTACTACTCCACTTGATGCTCCATTTGGATTATGTAGATAAATGATTGGATTAATAGTAGTCGTAAAATAACTAAAACCCTCAGGAGGTAATTGTACAGAAGTGAAATAAGGTGGATTTGCACTTTCGAAATATAGCATATTTTGATTAGAATCTATGATGGAAATATAAGCATTTGTAGTTAAGTCAAAATCAAATGAAATGAAATCATATGCCGATTCAATTTCATAATCAAATAATCCATTCTCACTCACAGTATAAGAGGTTGTTTCAATACCGTCTGTTTCTGATTCTATTTTTGATACATCTAGGATATACGGTTCAGATGATAATGGATAATCTATAGTTATCGTATAATAACCATCTGCTGGAATATTATAGAAGTGTTGGATGTTTCTTGGATTATTCTCATACCAATTATAAACATCCTTAAAGACTCTTAATTCTGAAGCATCAAAATCTTTAGATGAGATTTGAATATGGTGATATTCTTCTTCTAAATGATTGGTGTATACGCCATAATTTCCTGCCTCAAAATAAGCATAGTATTGGCTTATATAATACTTGTTATTAGTAAACACAATGGGTTTATTGATATCTATTGGAATTTGTGCTTCTCTAGAAGACATTGGATAGAATTTAGTATCATCTCCTAAATCCAGCAATTGAAAACTATGGTGAGAACATACTGCACTCATAACAATCTCTAATTTAATATCTAATATATCAAAATCCATAGAAATGACATATTCGAATGTATCGTTAGTAAACTTGAAAAGCATTTCAATTGATATATCATTGAATTCCTCTTCACTTATACCTGATCCAATTAAAACATCTTTTAAATCCTTCTTCATGGATTCAGGCATAAATTCAACAAGCTTACCAGCTATTTTGTACTTGTTTCTAGTGATTTTCTTCACTTCAACTTTGCTTAAGTCAAATTCAAGATTATCAAGCGGATTATCAATTGAGTCCAAAGATACGGAATTCACTTCATATAGCTGCAAGCCATTAACGACAAAATTGTTATCCAACGTATAGGTTCTTAATGAATTATTATGTATATATTGAACTTCCTTAATATCACCCGCGGTAATTTCTACATAATACGGATCTTTTTGAGTAAGTACGGTTATACTTTCCTTAAATGACTCTGTTTGATTATTTTGAGTGATATCAATATCAATTGTCATTTCAATTTTAAATTGATTTCCTTTATTTTCAAAATCACTCATTTTTGAGCTTAATTCTTTCATCGATTCAGATGATGATTGACAACCTGATAATAAAAATAATATCAATACAATCATAAAACCTAGTTTTCTCATGTGATTACCTCTATATTTATCGTTTCATCCAGTCTCATTATATATTTTTATCTCTATTGTTAAGATTGTTAATAATAATGTTTAATTGTCTAATCATATGTGAGATTGTTAAAAGACCAACACCAATTGAAACACCGAAAAAAATGACTAATAATCCAATACCTATAGCTCCGCTGGCTAATGAAAAAACTCCAATAACTAAACTAAAGAAGCCATATATAATACCAAGAACTTCTGCACCACGAAATCTTACCGAGTTGGTTTCTACTGTTGATTCTCCTAATGAGATCTGTACTAATGATTCTAATCTTTCAAGTTCTTGATCTGTAACGTCTTCATATACTTTTTTATAATATCGAGGCTTATTATTTTCCAAAATCACCTGATTAAACTCTTCTGATTGAGGACCATAAACTTCAGTATATAATTTATGCTTCTCAAGTAGTTCTTTTCTTCTCAGCATCTTTTCTTTCAATAGTTCTGAATCTACTTTTTGAATGAGTGATTCATATATTTCTTTTCCCATTAGTTCCCCCCGATTATTATGTTTATATATTGTTTTTTATTTCTTATTAGATACTTAATCTACTACTGCATCTTCTAATGCAGCATCTATATTTCCATCACCATATAAAATACGTTCTATTGCATAACCAACCTTTTCTCTAACAAACTCAGATCTAATAAACGATGGAGCAAAGAACATATCATCTAATTGTAGATACATTGCATTAGCAACCATTGAGGTATACTTTTGAGCAGTTGTTGGATTATTTAAGAACTCTTGATAAGGAGCAGTTTGAAATGCACTTGTTCGAATAGGTATGCTACCTGTATTGATGGCCCAATCTGCACTATTTTCAGTATTCGTGATAAATTTAAGAAATAGCCATGAAGCAAGCTTTTCTTGATCTGTTCCTGTATTGACTAAGGCTAGATCTAATCCCTTTTGTAAAACAGCTTTTGAATCTGATAATTCACTATTGTATGGAATTGGAGCAACTCCAATTTCAAATATAGGTTGTCCTGTATTTGGATTAATTGGTGGGATGTTATATCTAATCTCTGAGGATGAACTAATCAAAGCAAGCGTCTTTTGTTGCATAAATGGATTTGTTCCATAATCCTCATTCCAAAATTGAGGAGTAGTAATACTACCTTTATTGGTCTTTAGGAAATTCATAGCTTCGATTGTATTTACATTATCTTCCCATAAGCATTCACCAGTCATTGTATTATAATTTAAGCTTGTATATGCTCCATCAAACTGTTTTATAAATGTGATAAAAGCATTACCTGCTGAATCATAGGTTACTGGTATGACCTGACTTAGGTTGTTATATTGAGCTCCATAGGTTCTAAGGAATGGGGTTATTGAAATGACATCATTCCATGTCTTTGGAATTTCTTTATTAATTGAAGTAAATGCTGTTTGATTATAGATCATGACTTCAGTTGATTTTGAGAAGGGTAGTCCGTAGAAGTTATGATTAGCATCATATTGACTGCTTTCTTCTCTAAAAGATAATAGGATATCCTCAAGTGATTCTGAGTTACTTAATCCATATGTAGGATCATTTATATAAGGATTAAGATTTAGGATAAAACTTTGATATTTATATTCAGCAAGATTGTAGGCAGTCGCTTCTATGATATTAGGCTTTGCAGTGTTATGAGCAAAAGAGGACTGTAAACTATTCTTAAGTATATCTAATGAAGAGGTAGCATCAGGAATGTTTACTGTGATATGCGGATACAAATTCATAAACTCATTTGCATATTTAATGAGTAAATCTCTTTTTGTAGTTCTTTCTATATGCCACATCGTAATCTCTATGGGTGCAGTTACTAAACCGAGAGTGTTCCATTTCGCATAGAGTGTGATGTTAGTTTCAGGCATTGTTGTAAATATGTAAGGAGTTGTATAATCTTGGTCTATATACCAATTGTCAAATGTGGAAAGACCATCCATAGTAGGATCTGTTGGTTTTTGGATTGCTGATTGAAAATCAGCTGTTATAGGTTCAACGGGAGTTCCTCCCATTGAATCAAATGTGATTGTAAATTGTCTTGCATCAGTAGCCGGAATCCATTTCGCGTATACAGTCATAGTAGCAGCAATCTTTGACTCTGGGATGGATTTATTGGTGAGTTTTTCTGTGAATGTCTCATTATCCCAATACCATCCATCAAATATGTATCCATCTTTTGTAGGATTATTAGGTAGGCTGATGGATTTACCATCTGTAAGAATAGGAGTGATTAAAGACCCTCCGTTGGTGTTAAACTCTAGAGATACCTCTGGAGTTTTTGTACATGCAAGCAAAAAGACTCCTAAGGACAGGAGAATTGAAAATAAAAATATTGATTTTAAGTTTTTCATTGAATGCCCCCAAAAATGAAAATTTGTTTATATTAATTATATCATGTTTGGTTTATAGTGTGAATCCATAATTTAAATAGTAAAAAAGATGTTCAGAAATCATACCAAACACCTTTAACATTAGATATTCATTTTTTATACTTTATACTTCACTTTTTATAAATATATTTTTAGTGTGTACATACATTTTTAAAGCGGATTGTATGCTTCTCCAATCGTCACAGTCACTATGCCTTCTTGTATATATGCTTGAATTTGTGATAAATCAATGGTTTCATCAACTATTGTAACTTCAACTCTATTATTTTTCATACTTAATGAAACACTGGCAAAATTATAGTTTTTAATATTGATAGAGAGGATCTTGTACACCTCTTTTAATTCTGAATAACTAAATCTAACTTTAACAAACTGAATGCCACCATTTGTTAGGGCATCAGTTAATTCAGTTGGTACATCTTCAGTTAAGCAAACTACATAATTGTTATTGCTGTCAAGATAATACCCCGAAAAGTAGATATTATACTCTTCATAAGCAATTTTGATGAGTCCATGTGGGAAATTACCATCATCGAAACGTTCATAATCAAGTATTTTCATTAAATCGTTATTCTCACTTTCTAGAGCATTTGCTTTAATTATCGAAAAAGAACTTACAACAACTAGGAGTCCTAAAATAATCGCTATATTAAAAGTCATCGGTGTGACCTTTAAGTGTAAAGCTTTCTTTCCTCTAACAACTGCATTTAGATTCGAGTAATACTTAAACCAATATAAAATACCTAAAGATATAGTAAATAATAGTAAACCAAATATCAGATAATTGTTCATGCTAACCTCCTATGCCCCTATTTTGTTTCTAAAACTGTTTAAATACATTCTTGTTACATATACAATCATTTTATTCTTGAGTACAATTTTTATCCTTGAGTTTAGTTGAGGGACTATTTTGAATATTTTCTCTTTTGTAATAATTTGAGATTTATTAATTCTTATAATATTCTCGTCTTCAAAAATACCTTCTACTTCATATAGTTTTTCTTTGATTGAATACTCTTTGTCCATAGTATGCAAAACAATCTTGTGGGCAAAACTTTCGATGAGTATAGTATCGTTATAGCCAATAATCGTAGAATGACCATCTTGATCGATACCAAAGACAGTTGATTGCTTATAATCATTTTCTTTAAACAGTAGATTTGCATCATCTGTTATTTCAAATCCACCTTTGATTAACATTTCCTTATACTTCTCATAGTTTTGACTTCCACATAATAATCTAATTTTCATCTTGACCCTCCCTGAATTTATAATACATTGATTTTAAGTATTAAGAATCGACATTAACATATGTTACGTTTATTATCGCATATAATGCAAAAAAAGAACCCCAGTTATAGAAATCAACTGTGGTTAAAGAAAATCTAATTTATAGATTAATTCACTTCTAAAATCTCGTTATGTAATCGATAGAGATTTGCAAAAAAATCATTTTATTTCATTGTGTAAGCATTTTTTCTTGTTAGTTCAAGTATTTCTTTTGCTGAAGAATATTCCTTTTCCTTGTACTCAAAAACGTCGATAATAAAGAGAAGAGTTGATCAAATGAGTACTCGCTAATTGTATATTTTGAAGACATTTGAAATTTGCTAAAAACTCACTTGGCTTTTAATCGACACGGACATTAAACGGTTTTTTAGTAATCATTTATTTGTGTTTGCAATATCAAATTCATTATATCTATCAATAGCAAATTTCCTTGATAAAAACCATTTTAATGACATTGTGCTAATGTAATATATAATTACAATAATGCCTATATAGAAAATTAAACTTATTACAATTCCCTGATTCTCTTTAGGAACTTCAATACTATTATTTAGAAAAAAAACTATTGGATAACCTATGGCACTAGAAATATATGGAATGGTTTTATATTTCCTTATATTCTTCTTACTTTGAATTATTTTATACCTGCTATACAAAAATATTGGTAAAAGAACTATTTGCAAAATAAGCACTCCATAAAACAATACCTCAGAAAATGAGTTTAAATATTGCAAAGCGTAATACGGTAAAATGTTAAATGTTATTAGTATAAAAAACAGTTCAACGGTATATGCAAAAAATGCATTGCTAAAACTCCAATATTTATATGAACATAAATTAACAATTAAAATTACGAAGGCTAAAAAAATTGTTAGATATATGATTAAAATAACGTAATGTGCTTCTATTAATAGTGTTAAAATTCCAACAATTGTTAACATGCATATTCCAATTATATTTTTTATTATGATTTTTTTATCAACAATGTATCCTTTATTAATAAAGTCTATAGCGTTTTTTTTTACCATTTTATTCCCCTAATTATATAAAGTTTTAACTAATAATATTGCTTAACGATGGTTTAATCAAATAATCTACTGTTGCTCTTACTTCGAATACCATGTAAATCTTTTTGGTCATATGAGAGTAAATACAGCTACTAATAATACAGTTAACCCCCCAATAAACTGCTGTTTAGCATCATTTCTGAGATGACGATAAACAATAATTTGTAAAGCAAGCATTAACATCAATGTAACAAGTAACTTATGTGTAACGCTGAAGTTTCATTAATATTATATATATGATTTCATACCCTTATTTCAGGCTAGGATGAAATCAATTTTGATTTCTTTCTTTTTCAGTAGTCTAACATATAAAATCATTGTTGGAATTAAGTCCATAACCATTCCTATGCCAAATAATAGTGATATTCCAATGAGAGTAGGTACGAAAACACCTGTAATGTATAAGATAAATGCAATACCATAATAGAATACATCAATACATATAGATTGAATTAGCATATACTTTGTTTTACCTAAGCCATAGAAAGTACTATCGAAAATGCAACTATTGAAAATGAATGTCAAATAAAACACAGTTTGAATAAGAACAATATTAAAGACTGTATTGTAATCTTGAACATTCATCACATACTGTAAAAATGGTTTCCATAATGGAATTGATAATAACCAGATAATCGCAAATATAGAAGCAAACATCAAATAACCGAATGTCTTACTTCTTATATTGTCTTGATCTTCACCAATTTCTTTTTTGACTAAATCAGCTAATGCAAGAGCGGGTAGTAAAAGCCAATGCCATATGAAATTATTAGTAATCCAATAATTCCCTTGTTCTGACACTACATTAACCATTCTAATAATCATAATCATAAAAGCAAAGTTTCTTAAAAATGATTCTAATCCAGAAAACTTACCAACATAAAACCATTCTCGAATCCAAGCAAATGAAAGTTTTTCTTTTGTAAAAATGTTGATATTCTCTCTTTTGAGTAGTGCGAATGCGATTAAAAGTATGAATATATTAACTATTATGTTAGAAACAGCAATACCATTAACACCCATATTTAATGAGAAACTCATGCTGCTAATTAGGAATGTGTCAATTATTATCGATAACACCATTTGAACACCTAATGTGATGTACATGTACTTATCTTTCTTCAAAGTGATAAGAACTAACATAATGAATCTAGTTAAAGTAGAAAATAATGCAGCAAAAGTTTCAAGTCTAATGTAGTCGACTGTCTGATCTACTAATTCTGCATTTTGCACCATAAAAACAACTAACTGTCTAGCAAAAATAACAATGATAAGTGAAACAAAGAAATATATTGACCCTGTAACTAAAAGTCCTGTATTTACTTTGTTCTCCAATTCTTTTCTATCAAATAAGGATTTTCCAAGCAAAAAGAATATCGGTAGTATTAAAGCTTCTTGGATAACCTCATAGAAAAGATTAACCCATGCTAATTGACTAGCGATATTATATCCCCAGTCCCCAGGCATATCTCCAATAAAGTAAATACGAACAGTAAGATACACTGTTGGTAGCAACATCATTAAAAGAATTGCTAACCATAATCTATAGTTTACGGTTTTTAATGCGCGGACTATATTTTTCATAATTTAATCACCTTATTTTTTTAAAAATGATCATGAAATATTCTTATCAGTAATGTTTAATACATAAAAATAATTAGTTAATATCTTTTTCTATTCTATTTCGGATTTTCTCTAAAGAATTATACACCTTATCTATTGATGATATTGTGTTTCCTAAAGTTATATAAAGCAATCCGAAAAGAAATGAAAAAACACCAACAACAATTCCTATAGTTACACCAATATATGGGACTGTAGACATGATTATTGCGAATAAAATACCAAGAATAATAATTATAGATCCAACGGTTTTAGCGGCTGGTTGATTACTTTCTATAGATTTTGAATTTTCTTCATAAGCGTCATAAAATTTCTTTATTCTTATAAATTCTTCATCTGAGACTTTAATGTGTTCTTTCTTCCAATACTTTCCATCTTTGGGATTCAAATATGCATTTTTATCATTTTGATTTGATTCAACTAGTCTGTAAATCTCTTTTGACATTAAAAAAGATTTTTTCTGAAATTCTGAAACGTTCTCTTTAGTTTGTTTTAAGCGTTCCAAATAGTAATCAATAATCTCTTGATCACTCGCAGTCTTTCTTATATCCATTTTATCCTCCTATAATATTATTTTTTTATATAACTTATTATGAGAAATTTTCAAGATATGCCAAAAATCACTTGTTGTACTTAATCTTAATTCGAGAAACATGATCCTTTTTCTCTTTTTTGTCTATTATGTTTAGAAAGTTTAAATCGTCCACATATGATATCATTGTGTCCATATCTATTTCATTAGATAGTGAGTTTTCTTGATATGAGATTATTTTTGCAAGATCATTCACATTGATGACAAAAACTTGATTACTATGACTAACATCTCTAAGATATGCTTTATATCCAAAAACAACAATATTAAATATTGGAATGCTCTTATGTATGTCCATCAGTTTGATAATCTTGTTTATGTGTGTTTGATTTTGTTTTATAGGGTTATAGAAAGTATGCTTTGATATATGTGTTTTCGTATAAACCTTACCACTTCTAGATTTCTTTTTATTCACATGTTTAACAGTCATGGTCCAGTTTTCTTGTTTCTCTGAACCAAAAATATGACCATTATAGTTTTTAGCTTCAATGATATATAAAGCTTTTGATGTTAGCAGCAAATTATCAATTTGGGCTGTTGAAATCTCATCCTTAAACATCAAATCTCTCATCTCAATCCCACCAAATTTTTCTGCTAATGCTTTAGTTGTTCGAAATATGTTGTTTTCGAGTGCTTTTCCTTTAGCATTTGGTGTTCTTGAATAGTAAATATAAACAAATATGATTAAAACAGTAACTATTATTATGTATTCCATATGTCTCCTTCGGCTTTTGTGTACTAATTATCATTTATTATAAGTAGATTGATACATTTCCTCATATACCTATAATATTTTGCTCTATGCAGTCT
This sequence comes from Tenericutes bacterium HGW-Tenericutes-2, assembly GCA_002839095.1. Lineage (GTDB taxonomy): Bacteria > Bacillota_I > Bacilli_A > Acholeplasmatales > Acholeplasmataceae > Peloplasma. The sequence continues at coordinate 331,005 of PGXL01000001.1, forward strand.
ACTCTGTCTCATTTTTTTTGTTTATAAACTTATATTCATATTAAACTACTCAATATACTCTAATTTAAGTTTTCTAGTGACTTCTTTTTGAATCTGCTTGATAAACTGCTCATCACCATTTGAATATCCAAATACGTTAAGATACGAACATTTGAAAAATATTACTTGAAGATAGTCTGTTCTATTTGTTTTTTGTGCAAACTCCCTTAGGTTTTCTTTCCAAGACTCATGTCGAATGTCCATTATCAAGAGCAATAAGAGTAATTTCAAAGGGGTATTATAACTAATCTTCAAATATACTTCTTGAATCAATAAGCCTAATTTTGTGGTTCCTATTGATTGAAACATAAAACTTTCAATAGCTATAGGAGTTACTAAAGTTACAGCATTCTTCATTTCATGAATAATTTCATCCAATTGCTCCCTAATTGCGTTATTATCCATATCTTTCTCCAACATACTCTTAATTAATCTATCAGTATTAATGGCTTTAAAAATTTCCATGGAAATAACTTTCATCTCACCCCATAGTTTCATCGATGAGTGGATAAATGATTCTATTGCACTTATTTTTAGATCTTTATCCGGTATTGTATTACAGTTTTTTGTTATTGTACCTAAAATATCAATAAGTATACCTAATTTTTCTAAGTCGCTATTGATCTCTATCTTATTGCTTTCACTTGGATTATATCCATTTTGATTTGGTTGAAGATCTGTTAATTGATCTTTTTCGTTTGTGGGTAAAGCTTTTTGTTCTTCTATTACAGTTAATAAATCCTCATAAGATTTTCCAAAGAAGTTAACATCAATATCATCAGTATTAAATAGTGCAGTCGTATCACCAAATCCTTCGCTAATCTTATCAAGTTTGTCTTTGAATACATTTATTAACCTTGTATCATCTCTTTTTAATCCACTTATATATTTTACTTCTTCATCAAAATTAACAAACTCCTCACCTATAAGCATTTTTTCGTAGAACACTTCATTAATTAATGCGAATTTTGCAAGATAATACTGTTGCATGAATTTTAATCTGAAACACACATTGCCTCGATACTTCACTAAAATAAGTTTATCAAAAAAGATCTCATCGAATTTAGTATCTTTAATCAAATATGACCTTTTATGATGATATTCTTCTAAAAATCTCTCGAATTTACTAATGCTAATTGAAAATGATCCATTTTTCCAATTCTCATAGGCTAAGTAACTTAAAAAACTTTCCTTATCTTGAAAATCAAATGTTCCAGATAGTTGTTCCGAGGGGTTAAGCTTCTCTAGAATACTTTCCATGAATTGCTCAATTACTTTTGTTTGATTAATGGGATTGTATTGGTTAATAACGCTGTAAATGTATATGATAAGTGAAACATTGAAGGGCGTTCTTGCCATTCCTATTGAGTCTATATCTTTTATAATTCTATCAAGAAGTTCATCATCACATCTCTCACTTGAAATATATTTTTCAGACAACTCTCGAATATCACCCTTTGTCATGTACATGATGTTGTATTTTTCAAATTTAATATTCTCAAAATCATAGTCTGAAGGAAGTATATCTTCATTAACAAAATAACCCATTTTTTCATTTCGAGTTATAATAAATTTGCATTTAGAAAAGTGTTTTATTATACTCTTTAATGACTCGTTCACATCATTAGAATCACAATTATCGATTATAAATACAAATCGACCATTTTCAATTAGTTCAGATATTGTCGATTTTGATATTGAAAAGTTTTCTCCAGAATGGTCCTCAATAAAGTTTTTTGCCGCTTTTAAAAAATCATCTTTTGTTACTTTTGCTTTCTCTGCAAAATCTATGATTATTGGGTATTTGCTCAATGATCTTTTTAGCTCAAAGAACTTCTTTGCCAAATAATGAATAAACATAGTTTTTCCGGATTGTTTATATCCCAAAATTACGACAGGTTTATTAGAATATATGATATCAGAAATACATTGACTAGGACTGGACTCAGTTTTCTTATTTGAATGTTCTTGATCAATCAATTGTATTCTTGGCAATACGAAATACTCTTCAAAATCCTTATCTTTTTCTATTATATGTGCCGCAATAAACAATTTGGAGAGAGATTTAAAAAACAAGTTCTTAGTTTCAGAAAAAATATTATAGGTTTTTGCCAGTGAAGTGTCATGAAAGTTTAAGTCTTGTTTTATATATTCATCATCCCCAAAATCACTATCATTAATGAACTGCTCTCTTTTTTCATTATATTTTCTATGCAAAATTCCAAGTGATTCATTATCACTATCTAAGACAAAGATTGTATAACCGCTTTCTCCTGTTATTGGCCCAAGTCTTGGAGCCATAAAATGTCGAGAAATTGCGTTACTTGTTGATATGTTTTTTGCTGATCCATAATGTTTATGCCCAATCAGAACAATATCATAACTATCTATCTTATTCTCAATTTTAGAGTAATTACCGTCATTTATCCAATCAGTTGGATGATGCATGACGCATATTTTTATTTTGCTCTTTTTAATTTTCTCGAACGACTCGTCTAGTAATGCTTTTGGAATCCATATGTTCTTTCGATCTAATTGATTATTCGTGGACAAACTCCATGCTGTGTTAATTTTGGTAATACCTCTAGAAAAATCACTAAACAGAATATTTTGAGTGTAAATAATATATGGGGTTATAATATCATCCAGCTTTTTTTCAAACGTAAAATAATTTAGTAATTTATTCGTTATATTGAGATTATCATAATTTAGATTGTCAAGCCCTTCAGTTTTCAATTTCGAGTAAAGTCCATCGTGAAAAATTGTATCAACTTTCGATCTATCGATATCATGATTCCCGGGAATAGTGATAAAATTGTTCGATTTTATTTGTAGATTTTTTTGCAATGGGATACATAGATTGTTATAAACAGCATCATATACTTTTTCAGAGTTTTCCCCTGCATCTACTATATCCCCACTTAATACAACGATTTCGCATTTAAAATCATACTTGATCATGAGTTTTGTTAAGTCTTCTATTATATTCCTGGTAATTTTACTGAGAAAATCTACCTCGTAAGCTTTTAGATGTAAATCAGAGATGTGAATAATTCCAATTCGTTTTTCCATTTACAACTCCCCTTATTAGATTATTATTCTTGAATATCATGCAAACCAAACTCTTTAAAAAATCAAAGCGACTTAGCAATATAATAACAACATAAAAAACATACACTTTCTTTTCTAGACTTAAAATAAGCACAATTATCATTATGAAATACATAAAGTTTTGTCTTAACCTTACAATTCAAATCATTCATTTCAAAAAAATACTCTAAGGTACAATCAAATCAAATAAATGATTAACTAAAATATAATTTATAATGTTTGCTATATTAAAATATAATTCTGACGATAATTCAATATTTGTGTTTTCATTCAAATAGTCTATGTGGTTTAATAAAATATTTATGTTTTCTGATGATAGTTCTAACTTTTTTGAATTAGTCACTAATATTGTTAAAACCGATTTTATTAGTCGATTTACACTGATTTTATAAATATCGGAACATTTGATTAGACTTATTTTCATGATGCTGCTATATCTTTCTTCTGGACTCTCTGTATTTAAGACTCCATTTGTCAAATAATAAGAAAATATCCTGATCAAGTTTCGAGTACAATCAATACTAAATAACTCATAGTTTCTACTTCTTGTTTTCTTACTTGAGAATTCATAAAACATCATATTATCAATGTATATTGATTCCCATTCATAAATCATCTTTTTAAGTATCTCCAATGAAAACTCATGTTTCGTGTTTTCATCATCATTGCTGATGTACACTCTATTATTATTAATTGTACATGTACAATAATTGCCAATAAAAACATAATCTTTTTTTAAAATATTCTTATGCCAATACAAGTCTTTAATAAATACATTGAAATTTGATCGTATATCTAATGAAATCAAATTAGCAATTGGTTGAAAATCATTTGTTATTGAATTCACCATTAAAACAGCATTCTCGGTCTGTTTATCAGGAAACCAATAATATGTTAGATAATTATTTTCCATAAAGTATTCTCCTAATATTTTAAAATAGGAAATGCAGTTTTTATAGTTTTCGTTACACTAACTGCAATAATAATTTTTTCTTCCTTAGTCATTCCGTTATTGTTATAGTAAATTTTATAGTTTTTTATACATTTGGTATATAGATTTGTTACACCAAAATTACATGTTTCTTTTATTATCTGTAGAACTCTATCTCTAGACCATTCATAATTAAACATAGTTGAATACTTCAGTGGCCGTTTGGTGCCTTTAACTCTACAGTAGATTTCTAGTATATACTTTTGTGTATTCTGAGTAACAATCTTCCCTTTCTTGCTACACAATTGAGCAAACTCAATGATGCTATCATTATGCAAAGTCGTTTCTTTATTATTATGATGAAATCCAGAAGGTTTGCCTTTAGAAACTTGACCTAAAAAAATATGTTCTTGAAATCGATCGTCAAGTAATATGTCATTGTCTTCTATTTTAATCCAATAATTGTTTTTTATTCCATTAATCATATTTTTCCCTCTTTTTAATACAAAATACAACTAATGCAGTTGAAAAAAGAAAAAGACATCAAAAAAATGTCTTTTATGAAAATAGAAAATTAAAGGTATACTTTGTTGAATTAAAACAAATACCAACCACATTTGAAATAAGCTATGTAAAAAATCCCCCATGAATACACCTCAACATTGTTATTTGATAAAATTATAACATATATTAGTAAATTACTTTTGTCTTTTCATATAATCTTCATCAATTGCAATCATCCAATTACTATTAATCTCATTATTTATTCTAAAATGATTTATAGTTTCTCCAAGAACATCATAAATCACTCTAGTACCTCTACCATCAGAGTGAAAGTTTGCTGCTCTATCTCTTCTAGTGCCAAATCTTTCAGCAGTTTCTAATGCATCGATATTAGCTCCTAGGAATATAAACTCCCAATTATACATTTCTTTTTGTCTTTCTACCATCTTCTTAATAGATTCATAGGAATACTCTCTACTCGCATTTTCCATACCATCTGTTGTGATGATGAAAATCACTTTTTCTGCTCTAAAATCCTCTGGTGTGTATTTTTGAACATTGCCAATCTTCTTTATACCTCTACCGATAGCATCCAATAAAGCTGTAGATCCTCTAACATAATAATCCTTACCTGTCATTGGTCTTACTAGTTCTAAAGGCACTCTATTATGAAGTACTTCAAATTGATCATCAAATAGAACGGTTGAGACTACTGCTTCACCTTCAACTTTCTTTTGTTTCGCTATCATTGAATTGAATCCGCCAATCATATCTGACTCTAATCCACTCATAGAACCACTTCTGCATATTGTTTTATAGACTTCTTTTAAATCACTTTTTCATCAAGCAGCTTCCAAAGAAACTCCTCATTGTTTCTTCCGTGGATTTCAACTTGATTCCCTATAATCACTTCAATACTTTCATGCTGTTCAAAATCACGTGGGTTGTATCTATCAGAATTAAAAGTGATGATTTGATTATCAGAACCTCTTAAATAAAGTTTAGGATTAAGTTTATCAATTTCAAATGGTTCAGAAATAACAACATCACAAAGCCTAGTACACTCCAATTTAGAACCTTGGAGTTCACTTAAGGAATATCCGGTAAACAGAATAACACCTATTTTTCTTATTTTTAACTCTTTCAAAAATTCTAATATATGTCTTTGATCTAGTGGTTCTCCACCAAGCAATGTTACATCGTTGTTGGGTATTTTATCTACAAGACTATTTATAGTATTATATTCTTTACAATCAAAACTCCATAGGTGCTGATTAATACATCCTTTGCAATGAATAGAACATCCTTGGAACCAAATTACTGTTCTTAAATCTGGACCGTATATTCTGCTATTAAAAGCAATATCATAGACGTTTAACATCAGTATACTCGCTTTATAAATTGCAGTTGAATCTCTTCATTAGAGTTATCGATAACATCATAGCCCTGTTTTTCTGCTTCTTCAATGAGTTCTTCTTTAAGTGCAATACAATTGTCTTTTTGTTGTCTTGCATAAGCGATTGCTGAACCACTCTTTTCGTTTTGAATAGCATCGATAAGTTTGCTAAGTTCTATTTGATTGGTTATATTTCGTCTAGTCTCCTTTTCTTTGTCCAGTAGAATGTCTTGATAATTTCTATATGCAACCTCAGATCTTCTACTAAAGAGTTTTCTAAGCTCTTCAGTTTGCTCAAATACTGTACTTTGACTAGACATGGTCTGTACAACAATTCGATCGCCAATTATAATCTTACCTATAGCTATAGAATTCACCACTAAATTATTATTAAGTATCCTTCCGTTAATCTCATGAAGGCAATCATTAAATACGTTAACCATTTCATTTTGAGGAAGCAGATTTTTGGTTGCTATAAGTATCATGTTTACTCGTGCAATAGAACTCACAACTCCACCTCCTCAATAACATTTAGTTCTTCATCGTTATCGTAGTAATCAGATTTCAATTCAAAACTTTCTATATCAACAAAGCTTGATAAAATCTTTTTAATCTCAACAACGCAAGATTCACCTTTATATCCATCTGTTTCCATGACGATACTTGAATCTTTGCTAATAGAGACTATAATTTTTTTACTCATCAAGGAGCACCAATGTTGCTGTTTCCATATTGTCCTTTAACCATTTTTGTGCATCAGCAATTCTTTCTTCTGATTTTATGCAAAAGAATAAGTCATTTTGTTTTTCATATAATGTACCAACAAGATCACTTGGTACCAGGATATCTTTTTCGGAAATACTTATTGATTGATATCGTTTGTCTTTCTTGTTAAGCAAAGCATCATCACCAACTTTAATGTCTTCAATAAGCTGATTGTAAAATTTCACTTTACTACTAAGGATTCTTTCTTTCTCAATTTTTTCGATTTGCTTATGGATTGCTTTATTCTCTTTTTCTTCAGCAATTAATTTTTTTATGTCATCTAGTTTAGATTGAATCTGTGAAGTAACATTTTTAATTTTCTCATACCTTTTAGAGATAGAGTATGATTTATTTATGGTCATAGGTTTAACATCTATGTCAACTTTGATACTACAAACAAATTTGTCACTCACTTCATTTGTGAATTGATTAAAATCGGGTTTGAAAATTCGATATTCATCGACTGGTTTGTAGATAACCTCAGATACCAATTTATTCAAATCAACTGGCTGTTCTTTTCCATTAATCCATACTTTTTTATTTAACAAGGATTTAAGAGGCACATTACTAAAACTATGTGCTAAATATATGGATTCTGATTTATTGGTTGGAACATAGTAATCTTCAAAAGGATTTAAATACATTTCTTTTTGAGTGATGCCAATCGATTCTATTCCTTTCATTATTTGGTGAGTGGTTTTTGCACTATCTTTTAATGAGTTTACCAATAATTCTAAACCCTTAAATTCTGATGTGGATTCATTGAAAGAAATGCCTTTCAAGTCATCTATATGCTTAACATTTTCAAAATCAGGTTTAATAACACTTAATCGAATTGAATTAACTAATGAAGGTTCCAAACCTTGTATAACTTCAAAGTCGGTTTTAGACCAAATAATATGGTTTATGTAGCTGAATACTTCGCTTGATACTAAAGATTTCGCTTCAAAGATATGCTCTTCATCAACAACTAAATATACCCTTGATTTGTCAGCGATAATAACTGCAAGTTTCGAATCTTCCTTTGTTGAACGAATGAACCCACTCTTCAAACCTTTCTTTGATAAACTCTGCAGTGTTTGAGCATCAACCAAAGCTATGAATTTTTTCGATGTATCATTAAGAAAATATGAGCCTTTTGAAATCAATTTGTTAAAAATAATATTTCTAGTATCAAACACAATGATACCATCGGATGTGTTATTCAAGATTTCTTCAATAGATATACTCGTGTTTTGTGGCTTAATCAAATCAAAACCATATTTAACGATGTTATTACTATTATCAAATGTATATGTATGTTTCATTATTTACCCCCTTACCATCTGCAATAAGTCGAATTTATCCTTTTTCAACTCTTTTGAGTCAATTTTAATAATTGAACCCATCACTGTTCCATGATCTTGACTAAAATACTGACCATATTCACAAGTCATCAAATATGAGACGAATTTACCGTTTTTAAGAGAGAACAAGATATAGCGATCGTGGAATGATTTCAATATGTCGCTGTTCTCGACGATGTTTATGCCCATGTTTGTAACATCTGATTCGACTTTTTGATCTTTAGTTTGAATATTGCCTTTTTGCACAATCACGATGTCTTTATAAGACTTTTTAAATGAATTCATAGCATCAATAATCTTATTACGTTGATTTTTAACAAAAGGATAACCTAGTACAAAATAAACTTTATTAACTTCTGAAGGACTAATTTCTTGCTCAAACAATTTAAGTAGTTGATCGTAAGATTGAGCACTTGAGAATTCATTATTTTGAATTTTAATATCAAGTAGATATTCAAGAATCGAGAGTTTATATGCGAGTGTTTTAAATTTATCATCGGACAAGTATTGTCTAAATCCATTCATTGAATAACTAAAAGAAGCAAGTTTCCTTTTTACTGATTCTTCAAAAATATCTCTTGTTAATATTTCGTTTTGGAACATTTCATCAAGTTCCATAAAACTTAAATAGTTATTTCCTTTGAGTTTGAAATATGCGTAAAGATATGCATATTCTAAGGCTTGATTCCCTTCTTTTATACTAATAGGAATGTTTTCAATCGTAACACCATCTTTATTGAATTTAGATAACTGTCCCTTTATTAGGTCAGATTCACTAAAATCCTTGAGTGATTTGATTGTCAGGGTCACAAGATCCAAATCAAAATGTCCATAATCGTTTGTTAGCAATATTTGTTCAACCTTTGATTTGAGTTTGATGTATAAATCATCACCACATAGTAGCCATTTATCACCAAATTTGTATTTCTTATCGAGGATATCAAATTTAACCTCGCTCTTCGTTGTAGATGATTCCATGACTCTAGTAGCTCTTTGCTCACCATATAAATCAAGAGAATCAAAAGTTGTAAACTCGTTCGAATCATTATCGACAATAATTTGATTATGACTGATAAGTAAACGGTTTTGATATGGAGTCAATAACCTTTTTTCATCAGATAATTTCCGTTTAATGTTTGTGATAATGGAGTAATCGCCATCGAGTAAAGCAATCTTGCTAAAATCAATCGAATAAGTTCCTTTTTCTGTTTCAGCTATCAGTGGGTGGTTAATAATTAATTGGCCTTTTGATGTGATGTTTTGATTATTATCAATATATCCACTCTCTAATAGATTCTTGAATAGAGCATTTGATATTGAGTTTGATCTAAAAATATCGATTAATTTTCTGTTTTTTTTCAGTTCAGTCAACAATCCTGCAATGTCTTTTCGTTCTCTAAAGAAGGTCAACTTGAATTTGCCCTCTATATTTGTTAATTCACTAGGTACTTGATAGTGTATTTTTGTCATTCTTTTAATTGACCTCCTTGAAAATGTTCTTTAGTAATTCTGAATAATTTTGATCTTGGAAAAACTTCTTGTTACCAAAAATGATGAGTTTATCTTTAGCTCTAGTAATAGCGACATTCATTCTGTTTACGGAATCTAAGAATCCAACGCGATAATTTTGAACCATTGACAGATATACAATATCTGCTTCTTGTCCTTGAAATTTATCTACCGTATTCAGAGATACTTCAATACCATTCTTTTTAAAGCTGTACTTACTGTTTGAACTAAAATATTTTTGTAATAGTTGTCTTAAATAATAAACCTGACCATTATAAAATGTCAAAATTGCAATCTTTGTACCTTTATTAGGACTGCTTTTGAAATATAAATCTAATTCTTGAACAATTGCATTTGCTTCTTCTTCGTTTTTATTTCTCTCAATGTTTTCACATACAACATTGCGAATTTCAAATCTTGGTTTATTGTTAATATACTGGAAAGAGGCATATGTTCTTGTGTCATCTTTTAATGCACGATCATCATAGATAAACTTTCTTGGAATTCTAGAGATGTCTTCATGCATACGATACTGATATTCGAGGGTCAAAAACCTATTTTGTTTATCTTCTTCTGTTAAACCAGAATTTAGGATGGTTTTTTTAGGATTAGTACTTCGCTTTTTAATACCGTTTTGAAGCAGCATGATAATCGAGGGTAGAGATATTTCTTCAAGCATCGCAATTGTCTCTTCATAGTCTTTCTTCATCTCTAAAGGTAAGTACTTTGTGATATTATTAATATACTTTTCATAACCAATCTTTTTCTTTGGATCATTATTAGTTAATTCATACATTCTAATTAACCTCCAGATAATTTCGTCCTCGAGGTTTTTTGAATAGCTATCAAATAAATCATATACTGCTTTTTGCCTACTATAGTTGTCAATTCTGTGGTGTAAAACTTTGTAATCCTCGAAATAGTTAATGCTCGTTAGATTGTTATTATCACCAATCACTTTGTAGTTGGTTGATAAATAGTTTAGAGAGGTTTTTAGTAGGGATTCTTCAGCAATAATAATATGATTATTTGAACTTAACGCTGCTAGTTCAAATGACTTATGTTCTATTTCATCATGTGTGATTGAGAAAATATTGTTTAGTTTTTTGTTTGTTATGGCGATGAGCCCTTCTTTATCTTTATCATCAATAAATGAATCGATATATCTTATGCTTGAGTTTGACATGATAAAGACATTATTTTTCATTTGATCCTTTTGGCTTTCTAGCATAATCAGAAAATATATAGCTCTTCTATTTTCTTTGCTATTTAAAGGTTTTGAAGTGATTAATGTCGGTGTCAAATCGTTTCTTTCAACATATGGCGCTAATTGTTTTACGTCGCCAACAATGACCCATTTTTTGGCGAATATGGCAGGCACTAAGAATTCATTGAATGTTGTCTTCGATGCCTCATCAATAATCATATAATCAAACATAGGTTCAATACTTTGCGCATCGTTATCTCGATCCAAAGCTTCTTTAAATTTAGGATACCTTAAAATGCCAATAGTGGTACCACACACTAAGTTAAATGAATCTTCTACTATTAAACGATATTTTTCTTCTACACCCCGCATAACATTTTCGTAGCAGTACTTTTGCACTTCAGGAACATATACGTTATTTTCATCACCAATTCTCACTGGATTGATATACTTTAGAATATTTTCATTATCTGGATGTCTAATAATCTTTTCTAAGACATTATCAATTGCAACATGTGTTGATGCACATAACAGAATCTTTTTGCCTTCTTTAAGAACCTGGTAAATAAATTCTAATATCGCAGTTGTTTTTCCGCTACCCGGAGGACCTTCTAAAATCATCATATCTGGTGTAGATAAGGCTTTAGAAACAAATTCTCTTTGAATGCTATTGCCTTTAAGAGAGTCTTTAGTCAACACTTTAAATGCTTGATTATCAATCAATTTATAACTCTTAAAACTGTCTAAATAGCTTTTCTCAATATCATCACTTAATAATAATAATGGACGATGAAATTCACTAGGGCGATTTACTAAAATATCAATTGCATTTTTTTGACATCTTAATTGGTATCTATTAGTAGAAACATATATTTTACCTTCATTCTTAAATAATTCAGGCTTATCTGTTTGAATCACTAAATGACCATATTCTTTCACTTTATCTTTGACATCAAACGTTTGCTTTTTATTACCTTCTAAATAAATACTTTCAACATCTTCATTAAAGAAGACATCATAGACTGATAACTCTGATTTATCATCATCTTCGAGTTCAAGAGTAACTCTATTTTTCGCTTGATTATTGTCGGCTTTATTCAATGAATAGGTAATAAATGCATGTGTAGAGTCTTCGCATTGATTATCTTTAAACTCTTCAATCCAAACTTTATTATTAATTACATTGATGGTCTTTCCATCATAATCTACTGAAGAGGATACCCATTGATTTAGAACTATTTTAATATTCGAATCTTTGTTAATTAGAATTTGAAAATCTGTTTGCTCAAATTTGAAGAAGAACTTATTACTCTCTTTAATAACTTTAATCTCTGAATTATTAATCCAAACAGAATCTACTCTTATATCATTCACAGTCATGCCATATTCTTTTAAAGTATCAATTTTAGTTTGATCAGATTCGTATTTACCATTAATTATCTTAGTAGTGACTGTGAATGAAAACCATTTGTTATTTAAAAAATATTCTTTGTTCTTGTCGACTCGTTTGAATCTTGCACAAACACTTTCTTTTTTATCTGCAGTGTCATACGCCTTTTGAATATAGTTCTTAAATGCACCGTAATCTGTTTCAACTTTACGCTCAATATTCATATAATTTCTCATAAGTTGAGTAGTATCAGCTTGTTCATTTAAATGATAGATTGAGTCATAACATAAATCCTTAATTTTCCATCTAGCTAATCTCTTATTACTATCGTACTGTTTAGTATTTTGTTGTTCCACTAATTATCCCCCTCGAGTAAAGGATTGTAACTCTCACTCTTTAAACGAACTACCTTATCGGTTCCTTCTATGTTTTCTGTATACTCATCACCAGCTAATCTTGCTCTATTTTTAGCCCATGATCGTAGTGATGCTATCTTCTCTGCCATTACAGTTGATAAAGGTGTTAGTTTGATTCTTTCTTTGATAATATCCTCTGTGATCAATTCACGTTGATTTGAAAACGATTCAAATAAAGCATCTGCTACTACCGAGTAAATTTCAGAACCTGTTAAACCGTTCGATTTTTCAGCCAATAAATCTAAATTAAACTTCGATGCATCTCTTCTTTTGCCATTTATATGAATTTTAAATATTTCTTTTCTTTCATTATAACTTGGTAAATCCACAAAGAAGATTTCATCAAATCGACCTTTTCTAAGTAATTCAGGTGGAAGATTTTCTATGTTATTGGCTGTTGCTACAACAAATACAGGCTCCGTTTTTTCTTGCATCCAAGTTAACAAACTTCCAAATACTCTCGATGCTGTTCCCCCATCCGTTCTATCACTACTGCCTAAACCAGATAATCCTTTTTCTATTTCATCAATCCATAATACACATGGAGAAATCGTTGTTGCAATATCAAGTGCTCTTCTCATGTTGGATTCACTTTGTCCAACGATGCCTCCAAATACTTTTCCTAAATCGAAACGGAGCAGAGGGAATTTCCATGTATTTGCAATAGATTTAGCAGTTAATGATTTCCCAGTTCCGGGGAGACCTAGCAATAATACGCCTTTAGGTGTATCAATACCGTATTCTCGTGCTTTTTCACTAAATGAGTTAGCTCTTATGTGTAACCATTTCTTTAAGTTTTGCAAACCACCAACATCCTTAAGGGATTCATTTGCACGATAATATTCAAGAAGACCATCTTTTCTTATGATGTGTTCTTTTTCTGAAATTAAATAATCAATGATACTGTTGTCAAGTTTCCCATATTTTTCAACAGCTTTATTGAATGCTAGATTGATTTCAGTAGTTGTCAATCCCAATACACTGGATAATAACTCATCTGTCAGTTCATAATCTTTAGAAACTAGATTTGCATTGATTATAACACTCTCGGCAATCTTTCTTATAAATCCCTTATTTGGAAGAGGCATATAAAGCACAACAATCTCTTTTGATAACGCACTTGGTAATGTCATTTCACTGGTTTCAATAATTAGTGTTTTTTGAATTGTTCTTTTCATTTTACATATTTCAAACAACAAGTTAACAACATCGGGGCTGTTCAAATAAAAGTTAAAATTTTCAAGGATTAAAAAGCCTGACTCGTTGTCTTCTTTAAATGTCTTAAGCAGTTGAAGTGGATCTAGTACCGGTTGTACATTACCATCTTGATCAACAACACCCACACTTCGATTCCATCTTTTCCATTTTGTCATTTCAGAAATAGCAATACGATTCACTGTGCTTTGAAGTCTTTGCCACTCAGTTGTAACAACTTCAATAATTGGAGTTTTACATTTTAATAACAACTCTAATTCATTTTCAAATTCTTTTACCTTATCCATTTTATAGCCCCCTATTATTTAATTTAAGTTCCGATTAGGAAGACAGCCTTCTAATTTCTCAGAAGGCTGTCTAGTGTACAATTAAGCATTTCAGCAAGTTGAACAGCTTTAGCTAATGAGGGTTGTTTTGTCCCTGATTGCCAATAGTTCACCATTCTTAGAGTTACCCCTAATTTCCATGCAATGTAGTCGCGAGTCATGCTCGGTTCCTCTTTAATTGCATTTTCTATGGCATTGAATATGGCTAATCCAATGTCTGCTTTTGAACTTAACTGTTTTTTGTTGTTTGTCTGCATGATCTTTCCTCCTACGAAAGATTCATATTTTAGATTAACCACACAGTAACAACACCATTATTTTACCACTAGATAGTCTTTATTTTTACTTCAATTTTAATGCTTCTATAATTTTTTGAACAAAAAGTCTTCTAACTTTATATTAAAGTGTTCACAAATTCTTACAACACCCATTACAGAATGATAATTATTTGGAAGTTCTAATAATACCAACAACTCTGTAATCCTTAAATGATTAAGTCTACATAATGTTTGCAAATTTGTCTTTATATTATAGTTAGCTGATTTTCTTGTCTCCATATCATACACATTCACTTTCTATTTATGCGCTAAGGTTTTTATAGATATTCCTTCCATATTGGTGTCCTAGCGATTCCATAATGGCTTTCATTTTTTTGAGTTTAAATATTTTTACTGATTCATCTCTAAGTTTGATAAACTCATTTCTATTTGATTTGATATCTTTCCATTGATGATAGTTTGGTTCGTCTTCGAGTCTCTCTTCAAATAATTGTAATCGAGTTCTTGTCTTATTATTCCAGTATTCATCACTGTAGGTTTTTGATTGTTCAACTTCGTATTCTTCAAATGTTGTTTCTATCGGGGATTCAAGACACCAATCTTTATGATCTCTTTTTACACCACCATGATTTTTTGCTCTCTTGATTGCTTCATCCATGTCTTGTGCTTTAATTGGTAATGTCATTGGTAAATATTTACTTCTTCCCACGTGACCCATTTTGACTTTGATTAAGTAGTATTTCATAATTTTTTACCTCTCTTTTTTGTTCTACACTTTCATTAAAACATAAAAATCTAGATGTGAAACATTGGCTATATGAACTATTGGTTCCAATCACATTTATGGTTATTTTTTGATATTGTGTCTCTTGTTTTTTTAAATAATTCTAAAGGGGTTTACTACATAGGAGTAGAAGATGAAAATTTTGTAGCTCAATAAAATCTACATATGGTTTTATTGAGATATAACTTGATATTTATTCAAT
This sequence comes from Tenericutes bacterium HGW-Tenericutes-2, assembly GCA_002839095.1. Lineage (GTDB taxonomy): Bacteria > Bacillota_I > Bacilli_A > Acholeplasmatales > Acholeplasmataceae > Peloplasma. The sequence goes on from PGXL01000001.1 coordinate 346,424, forward strand.
ACAACTTGATAAAAATCAATTCATCTAGATGATCAAGTAAATTGATATTTTTTCAATATGTTACGTCTTTTATCTCAATCTCTATATGGTTTATATACGTAATTGAGTAATAGATTGTGTAAAGGATGAAAAACTTCAAATTGATCATCAAATAATACAGTTGAAATTATTGCTTCTGCTTCAATTTTCTTTTTTTTCGCTATCATTGAATTGAATCCACCAATAGTATCAGACTCTAATCCATTCAAAGAACCACTTCTGTCCAATATAAATACAATCTCTATTAATCCTTTTTTCATTTTCTTTCCCTCTCTTTTCTTTCATGCCCTAAGAATAACAGTTGTTAGATTTCATTTTGTCGCATGACATGAGACAAATAAAAAAAGGAAACCTGAGATAAACTCATTTTTCCTAAGTACCTGCTTAACTATGAAATTCTTTTATCTTTTCTAATGCGTAATCCAAGTCTAATGATATGTCTAAATAATTTGCTTCAATACTTAAATGATTGAATCATTTTTATAATCTATCATCTCTATTGAGATCAAAATTACTGTATCCGATTTCTTGTGCTTTAAATGTTTTTTTAGGGTTAATACTTCTTATTATATCGTTAAACTTAAATTTCATGAACTTATCCCTATAAATTTGGCTAGATAATTCATGATCTTCCATGCTTATGATGTAAGTTGATTGATTCAAGTTTGATAAAGTAAAATCTATAAAACTAATATGATCAAACGTGATGTTTGTATACAAATTGGTATCTTTTTTTTGATGTATCTTGGATACATATGGAGGATCCATATAAATAAAACATTGCTCTTTATTCTCAAAACTGTAGACAACATCAATAAAGTTATTATAACTCATGTTATATAATTTAACATTGCTAAACTTTTCACGCAAATGTGACAGTTCATTAACAGAGTGTTTTATCTTTTTCTTTTTACCAAATGGTACATTGAATAACCCATTCATGTTTAGACGATAGACCCCATTAAACCCCGCTTTCATTAATAACCAAAACATTACTGACTTATCCAATGAATCATAAGTCACTTGATTAACAACGGTATTATATTTTTTTCTTGTTTCATAATAAAAACTTTCTTTATCATTTAGACTCAAACTATTAAAATGTAAAATTACTTTATCCAACATAGAAGTTATTTCATCAAAATTGTTGATTAAATTATGAAAAAAATTATAAATACTACCGTTGATGTCGTTGATATAATATTTATCATACATATCATTATTTAAGACATTAAGAAACACTATACCGGAGCCAATAAATGGCTCAATATAAACTTTCTTAGATATATCAAAAGTTCTTAACATTTCATTGAGTAACTTTCTTTTTGATCCTGCCCATCTGATAGGAGAACTGATTACTTTTGATTGAATTTCTTTATTTTCCATCGTAAATAACCTCGTATAGGTAGTACTTTGCACGTGTATAAGCAACATAATCATAATTTGGATAACTTTTTTGTGGTCTAATATAGAAAACAACACTTGATTCTAGACCCTTAAATCTTGATGTTGTAAACTTTCTAATCTCACCGGGTATAGTCTGTATTTCTTCAGTGAGTGTATATTGACCTATACAGTCTAGTGTAATATTTGAACTCAACTTGTCATCAATTATAATAGTAATATCAGCACTATTGACGTGCTCATCAATAATCATTTCATTCAAGAGATCTTCCAACTTATTTATCAGCTGGTTAAAAGTATTAATTTGAATAATTTCTGGGGTAGGTCCAATAATGGGATTTGTTATAACATCTGTGCCGAGATTAGTCTTACTTGTTGCATATTGATAAATATTCATTGTATTCCTAAGGTTCTCTCTGAGTACATAAGGTGGTTCCTTAATAAACTCTTCGAAGTTGATTTTTGTGTTTAAAACATTTTGTGTTTCATCGTAAAAAACATAAAGTTTAGAGGTGTTATTTTTCAACATTGAGCAAATGAATTTAATCTCATCATAATTGAAATCCTGACCTTCGTCAATAACAATTACATCATAAAAAACTTGCGGTGTTTCGTTATGACTATTATCAATACTTTTCAGTACTGCAAAAGAAGTAACTTGTACCCTTTCATCTGTATGTTGCTTTATCATTGTAGATAATTCTATACTTTTACAAGTAAGCAGCACAGTTAGTCCATTTCGACTTTGTAAATTGCTATACTTAATCGCAATCCATGTTTTGCCTGTCCCTGCGCCACCTTTGACAAGAACTCTATTGTAATTAGTAAGGAAAGTTATGTAATTATCTTGTACTCTATTAATAATTTCTAACTGTTTATCTTTATGTTGGATAAGTGATCCAGCTGCTGCAGAAATAGCAACTCTTTTTTCGACCAACTTTAAAAATTTTTGTTTTTGATCCTCTGTAAACACTCTTTGATAGGGCTCTTTATGTCCTCTCCAAAAATTAAAAGCCTCTCTAATCTTTAAATTTAAATCTTTCATATCTGAATAGTCTATCGTCACAGATTTTGGACGATTGCCAAGCATTTCTGGATTATTAACTACAAAGTTTGGATATGCAACCATATAACCAAATGTTCCCTTGAAAGAGAAATTATACTGTTGCTGATAGTATTTTAGAAAATAATACATATTTTGTTCTGCTTGATCAAATGGGCTTTTTTTGAGTGTTCTAATTCCATAATCATCATGTAAATACCACACATTATTTTCAACATGAAGTTGGTGTCCCCCTTTAACTTCAATAACTAAATATCCGTATTTTGGATCAAAAATAAGAAAATCTGTTTCTGACATTTTGCGTGTTCGATTATCAAAAGTAATCCAGCTAATGCTAAAAAAAACATACACTTCGTCGTTAAGTTGATTTTTTAATGCGTAAAAAAACTCTCGTTCAGAAGGAGTCGATTCCATGTAATCTATGTTTGCAGGGTACATTATCGCCATATGAGCTACTTCCAAAATCCAATTTTAATTTTAGTGTCTTGATTGTTATGTATAACAGTACCACCATATAAATAAGCCCTACTTAAATCATGGTTGAAGTGTGTGCAACTGATGTCAGAAATGTGTGTACATGCAAAACAAGAACTTCCGTGGTGTTCTTGGCAAATTGGATCAAATGTACATACCTCATTTTCTTCCATCGCATCTCGAATAAAGTATGAGTAATTTTGTTCGAACATGGTTGAGAGTGAACCCAGTGTTAGCCCTTGTATTGTAGTTGCATAAATGAAAATCGCTGGAATTGAAGGTAGTATGAGCTCAGCCATAGAATCTTTATCTAAACCTGAATACTTCCCTGCACTACGTAAAAACATGTGTGAAATAGAATGCAACAAACCAAAAGTATATTTTGTCACTCGGGAATCTATTGATTCGTTATCTTTAATCTCTGAAAAACGATTTATGAGTGATAAGTCGATGTGATTAATAATCCACTCCTTGGCTTGAATTTCACTTGTAATTGGAATCTTATCAATAATTTCATTATCCATGAGCCAATTGATTATCTCTAAATTAGATATTTCAATCAAGATTCCCTCAGTGTTTAAAGGTGCAGTAAAAATGTTATACTTATTACCAAAATAAAAGCTTTTAAGCTTTAATTTCTTTTCTCTCGTTGGATCATTTGTTATACGTGTATAACCGTAAACAGAATTTATGATTTCAACATCTGAAGATAATTGAACATTAGCAATTTTTGCTTTATGATTACAATCATCTAATTCTAACTCATTTTGAATGGCTTCACTTCTCAGTGCTTGTTTTTTAGCTTGCTCAAAAGTGATGATTTTTTTTGCATCTTTTAAACTGAAATACTCAATGATTTGCGAAGCTAGCATGTCTAGTATCTGTGGTCCAACATATATGAGTTTTTCTCGAACCAAACGAACTGCATCTATAAATTGATTGGATTTGCTCGCACCAGTAACCAAATCTAGTGCTTGCTCATATGATATAGACCCACCTGATGTTTGAGTTATCTGTTCTGCTAACTGTTTCTGTTCAGGTTTCACATCTTGACTGAAATAGTTGTCATAGTTTTTCAGTACATCATTATATGATTGGTTATCAATAAGGTTTAGTAAACGTGCAATAATTAGTAAATGTGCTAACTCGCCTTTTTCTAAGAAAACACCTGTTTCGGAATTAATAAGATTAACGTTCGTGCTCGTGAAAGGTATGAAATTTACTTTATCGATGGCATTTTTAGGATATAGTAATTTTTTGCAGTTTGGACATTGATCTATAAATTCTTTATATTTTTCATTACCGCTATAGTAAATGAATCGAAAATTACTCTTTGGTCCTTTATTTGGAAAATAAAATAATTTATCAATGCCCTCGGGATATGTGACTTTAACACCTGAAGTATAACCACATTCACATGAGTAAACCATCTGCAGTTGAATCAATTTACTTTTACAACTCGTGCAATAATGCTTATTGTCGAGTTTTTTCGTTATTCTGTGAACTAGTCCACATGATCTACAGTAAAAAACATCTGGTGCAATTGAAACATTAATATCTTTATTATATTCATTCATAGCAGCTTCTACAAATTCAAATGAATTCGGATTACTTATATTGTAAAAATCATCAATATTACCACCTCTATTTCCAAAGTTTTGAATTTGACGTTGAATTTCATAAAGTATTTTTGCTTTGTAAATTCCTGTGACAGGCTTTGTGTTCCAACTGACAATCTGTGCTGAAAAATATTCTTTCTCGTCTGTATCGTTATAAATAGCCCAAGCTTTAGGTAAGTATTTATATATGGCTTGCATCTTATTGACTTTCATAATCTAACTCAACCCCATTTCAAGCATAACATCAATATCCCGTAAACTTGACATTGGACCATGTTGGATGGTCGTAGTCAATTTAAGTATATCGCTAATACTTAACTTACCATCAGCAAGATTAATGATTCCTTGATAAATTTTATCAACTTCTGAATCGATAACCTTTGAATATTCATTACCAGCAGGAAGATTATTACACCCATAAATGTGAATAAGGTGTTTTTTTAGTTCATCTTTGCTGATTCGTCCATCTAAAAATGCGTCTTTAATATTTTTAGAATGATAGAATTCACTTCCATATCCTTGTATAAGTAGTCCCGAGAAAAGACCTGGAATCGTACTATAGATGGCCTTTTTTGCCCATTTGTTGATTGGTACAGGTTCCACAAGTTTATCTTTATATTCATGAAAAAGCACAAAATTTTTGAGGTAAGATTTATCTCTATCCCTAACAAGTCTAATAATATCCATAACAAAACCAGGATAGGTTCGTCCTACTCTTGAATATGCCTGTATATATTCTGCAGTATTATTTGGCATACCATAGAAGAAGATTTGATTAAATGATGATTCATCAACTCCATGTGATATGGAAGATGTGGCCATGATAAGGTTAGGTGTCAGTTTTTTATCTGCTTCTTTCTGAATCCTGTATATAACACTTTTAATGTCTTTAAAATCGCTATCCCCACTAATTTCTGAGATCTCATATTCATTTAAGCCCTTGGAGTGCAAATAGTTATTTCCTTGATTTTGAAGTGCTGAAGCCAATTCTCTTGTGTCGCTCTTAGAATTATGATAGACAATCTCAATATAATACTTCATGATGATGTCATTTAGTTGTTTAATATCTCCTTCAAATCCTAGTTTTGAAACTTCTTCATAGATTTTAGGGTCATCAAAGAGAGTTGAAATTAATTCTCTAAAATATGTTACACTCTTTTGAATTCCTTCAATCATAGAACCACCATAAGGAGCAAATCCGATGATATATCTCGAGATGTCGTGTTCATCTATAAATGAATAAACATTTTTTCCTTTAATATTCACAGGAAAACTTCTTGCATATTTGCTGTAAAGATTTAGAACATGCTCTTCAAAATTTGAGATTGTAGCTGTGGCAGCAATATATTTTATTTTTTTCTGATAAGTTTTTTGTATTAGACTTCTTGAATAGTAATTCAAAAACGACTCATAATGTGAAGCAAATGTACCTAAACTTTCTCGCACTAAGTGTAGTTCATCTTGTATTGAAAGTGTATATATTGGATCCTTTAGATTTTTAGGTGATACTTCAGTTCCGCATCTTTCACATTTATTTTTAGTGGTAAAACCATGCTTTGTACAAAAACCTTGATGATCTCCATAAAGAAGTTTATATTTAGGTGATGTTCCCAACATAGCAAGTTTATCTACTGTACCAATGATGACAGAGGGCAAATACCGATATATCTCATCATCAATGGTGTAAATTGGTAATTGATTGGAACAGGTGGTGCATTCGTGGATTATTTTCCAGTTAGATTTATCAAAATGAGTTTGAATAGTCATTTCTCCACAATAAGGACAAACATCAATGACTTTAAATTTGTTGTTAAAATCTTCTTTAGTAAATGATTCGATTTTTTTTGCAGTTTCAGTGTATATCGTGTTTTCCGTATTTTGACTACCTACATAGTAACCCAACGAAAACATATTATAGTTACCTAATGACTTGAGAAACTCGTTTGCTTTAACTACAATGGTTAGAACTCTATCCAATTGTTGTACGGAAAGTAATCTTAAAGGGTACTTGATTAAAGCTGATACTCCCTGCTCTTTACCCCTGATACGATCAAAAAACAAGGTGAATACAACACATCCTATAAATGCTTCAGTTTTACCTCCACCTGTAGGGAAATAAAGTAAATCTACAACATCTATATCGTTACTACTGTAATCTGGTGAATCCTTGTATTCTGAATATACGATTTCATTGAGTTGTGATACAATAAAGACTATTTGAAATAGTTTCCATCCTTTAAACGTTTGTTGATTTTGATACATTTTATGGTTAAATGTTTTGTTCATGTATAAGAAAGCATTTAAAACGTCATGTTTCCTTTTCAAGAGTTCAATACCGCTTTCAAATTTCTTAATTTCTTGCCTAAATGATTCGATTTCAGATTCTTCTTTTTGCAAATATGCTTTCGATTTTCTTAAAATAATATCCTTGTCATAGTCTTTTTGATAACTCGCCAAGGTTGATCTCATGACGTCTAATATAGTATGTAAACTTTCAATTGGACGATTGATTAAATTAACAAATGTGATTGTGGAATCAAGACTATCATTGGTTTTTAAACGTTTTTGAATAAAAACAGGTACATTAGTTGTTGATAATGTGTTAGTAATTTGATTGTAATTAATAGAACTATTTTCTGCTAATCCTTTAATTGATACCGGATCAATATAATCATGTTTAATCATATTTAGTTTGAGGTTCTCAAAATTAATATTATCAGAAAAAACAGATATACCAGCGTTATACAAGGTTGTATCATGAGAAAAATCAGCGATTTTCTTGTTTAATCGCGGTGTTCTATTGATAAACTGGACTCTACATAAGTTTTGATTTTCTTTATTATGAACATTTATTTTAATCTCTAATGACCAATTTAAAAAGGATTTTTGGGAATGTGACTTGAGATTAACATTATAAAGGTCTTCATCCACATAATCTTGAATAGGAAACTGAGCCTTTGATATCATATGCGATTCAACCTGCAGATTACTCATGAGTTCAGATAATCGAGAACTGATTATTTGATTTATCTTATCTTCAGCAATAAAATTTCCATTATCATAAATAATAATATCTGATAATATATCTTTCAAATTGATTTTTCGATACTTATCAACAAACTGTTCTCTGATTTGTGCAACAGGATGTTCACTTTTTGCTGCTTTTACAAAATCAGTAAATTCAAATAAATCTCTATGCGAAATTTTGTATTTATTGTGAAGATAATTTAATTGTTCTTCAAAATTAGGTTTTTCTCGATAAAACAAGTTTCCATCGAGATTTAAGTAGATTATACCTTGAGCATTTTCCTGAATACGAAATTGAAGTCCAATCGAAGGTAAAGATTTAAATTTCAATTTTTCCTCATCATACTTAGATAAATACTCATCTTGATTTTCTCCAGATAACATACCTATCAAAGACACTTCTTTTGGGATTTGATTCAGATATAAATTACTTGATCCACCACAAGATATTTTTTCGATATATTTATCTAGAATGTATTGACTTACAATTTGGTAGTTTTTAATAGCACTCATATAAATCCTTTCTATCCAAAATAATCTGATCATGATAAACAGAATCTTCCCCTAGATCATCTACAATAACCAGGATATCTCTTGCTCGTGAAGCAGCAGTATATATTTGTCTGGCATATTTAATAAAATCATCGTAATAGTGTTTCTGATCAGACATCCTCAATTTAGAAAAAGGTGGGATTTTCAGCATACCTTGTGTATATATGAAATTCATTGGATAAAGCGCAGTCAAGATAACAACTTTAAAATCTAGACCCAGTGATGAATCTATTGTACAAAACGTAACACCGTGTGCTTCAAAAATAGCCTGCTTACCCTCACCTGATATCTCACAAAAAGGAATATGTTGCTCATTTAATAATTTTTGAATGTCTGTAACTGGAAGATAATCATGATATCTATGGGATCTAAATGGATATAAAACTGCAATATCGTTATAACTTATGTTATTGTTCTTCGCGATAGTATCAATGGTATTAAATACTATTTGAGCGAGTTGGGTTTTGTCTGTTTTAATAACCCTTGGAACAAGACCTTTTCTTACGGTTATCAAAGTAGATACCGATGAATCATCGGTATTTATACCCAAATCTAGTTTTTCTAACCTATCATTAATTACACCTATCATTGATTGTAGATACTCATGTATTTGATGTGTATTTCTGTAATTTTTTCTAAAAACTTTGACTCTACCACGGAAATCTAAATTTGTGTTTTGCCAAGAAGCTTTACCTTTTCTCTTAGCAGCTCTCACATCTTGATTTAGATCACCATACATTTGAAGATAACTTCCCTCAACTGGTTTTTCTAACAACATATAGCATATCTCAATCCACTTAGGATCAAATAACTGAATTTCATCAATAAAGACAGCTTTAAATTTGTATCTTGAATTTGTGGTTGATAGATAATCATATACGAGGTCTGCAGAAATATCATAAAGATCGGGATGATTATCATCATATTGGAATCCCGGACTAACATCATCCATAAGTTTTCTTAATAATTGATGAAATGTGTAAATACTTAAGTTAGGTCTGTTATTGAAGCCAGACAAATCTTTGAGTATATCATATCGATCTCGAAGATTTCTGTTGTAGCATGTGATTAAAACACTATCATCTTGAATACAAGATAATCTATAAGCTTGCGATAGTAAAATAACTGACTTCCCTGAGCCAGGATTAGCTAGTGTCAGATAATATCCCGTTTTAATTTCATTGATAAGATGAATCTGTTCCTCATCTAATATAAATGCGCTTATTCGAGACTCCATTTCTTTTTTTGAAACTTGAGTCATCTGTGATGTTTTATTTTTATTGTCTTCAAAAACAGCAACACAATACTCTGGATGAATCTTGTATATAAGTTGATGTGCAAGATTATCATCAATTATACTAAACTGAAATTTATAGTTGCTTTTTATGTGAGCAAATAAGTCATTTATATTTTTGAAGGTGTTGTTTTTTAAATCCTTAAAGAAAATATGAGAACCATACTTAAACAAATCCGGATTATACTTAACCTGTTCAAAAGCTAAATTAGGAAAAACAGCTCCAAAAAAAATTGGGAACTTCAAATCATATTCTTGGTTTCTTCTAAAGATATCAGTTTCGATTAACCATTGCTTCATTTTGTACGCAGAACTTGTCATGAAATGTTCAACAATATATTGATGGACTTGATAGAATTGACTAGGTTCGTTAACTTTATCAAAAATACTAAATATAAAAACTCCCTTATCTGGGCATATGACAATTCCGATTTTATTCATTTCTGTTTTGATTAGTGGATTTGTCCCTATACTAATAAAACCTTGATTCAACACTTTTCTTACATGTCTATAAATCGCCCTATCTTCAGAAGTTAAAAATGATGAGTCTTGAAACTTTTTAGGGATAGAAATGACTTTTGAGTTCTGATCATTTGAGCTATCTTGTAAATTATCTTGTGAACTATTTGAAAATGATTGATGTAATTTTAAAAAGTTAACACTCATCAATTTTTTTCCATGAATGGGATTATCAAAAGCAACAAATACTGTCTCTTCTGATTTTTGCTCCAATACTTTGCCTGTTCCGAATAACTTATGTAAAACGATATCATTAATATTGAATCTAGACATAAAGTTCCCCCATTATTATGGAATTCTAGTGCAATCGTTCTAAATTAAAAAATAAACATGCTCATTAGATTATATTTTATCAAAAAATTCCGTTTTTTCAAAATCCGCAAGGATTCATAAATAAAGCTTATGTTAATCTCCATTTTTAAGTTTTTTTTTTATAATTAGATATAAATTAATTAGGTGTCTGTTTAGAATAACAATAGTCTTTAAACTCGCAATTATTAAATCACTGAAAAATTTTCAGCTAAGGAATTAATCGATTCAACATTACGGTAAAGAAAAACAGTTACCCAGAGTGAGAAGAGCATTGCATATTTATATTTGAAACTCATATCATAAGAGTTCACTTCAATTCCAAGCGAACCAAGCTAGCTTAGTTTAAAAACCTTGTTTTCACGATTATTTCTGTTATCTCTATCCCTATAGGAAGTGGTTTTATTACTCATCGTTATAAAACTAGAGTGAAAATCATCATGATAAAGTTAAGAATTCCTACAACACCAATCGCGACTAAAGCATAAAGTAATTTCCCGATATCTCTGCCTAATTTTAATCCAAAAAAAGAAGTTGATCCGGATAAAATTAATCCAACAAGGTAGAAGGTTATTCTATGTTTAAAAACAACTCTTAAAACTGATTCATTCAAAATAGTATAGACTGCTTCATTTATAGTAATTAGCACGTCTATCAACTAAATTCATAGTTGGATTAAAACCAATAGTTATTAGTAATAGAATTACAAAAGCTATTGCTTTGCCCTTCTCCATATATTTATACACCTTGAATTTCTAATTATCGAAAGTAGTGATTTTGCTAAATGAGTCAGTCCTATCAAAAACTTGTATTTTTATCAATTTTGGTATTTTAACTTCAACATCAAACAACTCTTTCATTTGATGGTATGCAAAAGCAATCGCATCAATCTCAATCGATTGCTTCAAGTAATCAATATCACTTTTTGGAGTGTTCTTACCTGAAGGAATTGTATATTGATGAAACTCTTTTTCCCAAACGTTGATGGTTTCAATATCTTCTCTTGATTTTGTTTTGATACAGTGATTTTGATAGGCATGTCTTGTTTCATGGAATGCGGTCACCAAGATTTCTAATTCATTGCTTCTATTGATCCAATCTTCATTGAATATGATTTCATTATCTTTATGTCTATAGATACTTGATATTTCTGGATTGGGAAAATCACTACCACTTGCAAAGTATACTTCTGGTGGTGTGATATTAAGTATTTTGGATGCTGCTTGTATGCCTATAAGTGCTGATTCAAAGTTGCTCATGATATATCCCCTTAGTTAGATATGATATTTTTATTGTACGAATTTTTGTATTAAAATAGCTGTTCCACTAAAACAGATAAATGCTAGTAGATTTTCAAACCAATTCCATCCACTTGACTCTAAATAAAATATAAGATCGACAATTGATCCTAGTGTTGCAAAAGTTAAAAAATTCACCGAGACAAATATCTGTTGATAGATACTTGAAGTTTCATTTAAAAATGATAGTATCATACTTAATAGTGCTCCTAAAGCACTGTAAGCAAAGTATATCACAAACCCATTTTTTCCTAGTGTAACTATCAATATAACTACCACTATAATAGCGATGTATACCCTTAATCCAGGGACATAGTAAAACAAAATTGCACCAAATAATGTTGCACCTATTGGATTTTTAAGAATTGCTTTCAGTAAATCTTCCATTTGATCCTCAACCTTTTATATTTGTCCAACAATGATTACCAAAAATTAAAGTTTGTTATCTTCTATTTCAATAAAATCTGTTTCGAAAAACTAGTTCTAAAGAAGTCAATTTCTAGTACATATGAATTTTGTTCTGATAAATGATTTGAAATCTTAAAATACAAAGTTATGTAATATGTGTCTATACTGTCTATGTTAATGCCAATCCAATTATAATCATCTATAGGTTTTATTGTATCGAATACATTGATGTAACCATAATAGCTGCTCAGATTTTTATCTTTATACTCATTTTTTAGATAAAAATCATCATTATTATCTAAAACATGTTCGTTTCCATCTTTATTTTTTACAATCATCAAACTAACCGCTAAATAGATGTAATTCCCATCAGAAGAATGGACCACCTCAACTCCTTCGCTATCGATTACAGTAACACTCTCGAGCGTTATTATTCCCGTCACAGAAATAATGTAGGTGGAGTCCTTAAATTCTATATTATCTCCAATATTTGTGTATTCATCTAGCGGAACTAACTCTTCATAATAAGCATATACTGTAAATATTTGGTCATTTTCATACGAATAAAAGTACAAGTCTCTTAGTTTAGTATCCTTATTATCTTTTTCTGTAGTCCAATACACAAATTTATAACCTTCTTTGATTATATCTATACTTGGAAAATCAAAAATTTTTCCTTCGTCAACACTGATTATTGGTAATTCAGATAAAGCTGTTCCTCCATTGACATCAAACTCAATAAAGTAATCTTTGGTATTTGGTCGCAATGTCAAAAATACATTTTGTTGCCATGTAAACATAGTGTCAACTGATAAAACCATAGTTTTGTAACTGTTTAAAAAAGCTTCTGAAATATCAAATGATAGATCAATAAATGTTGGGACTCCGTTTTTCATGTATGGTTTAAAAGGCTCAAAATCCTCATTATTTGCTTTAATCTTTAAAGTAGCATTGCTTTCAGCATTATCTATTATTGAAGTAGCATAATCAGAAGCAAAATCGAGAGTTTGTTCAATGACATTAACTTCTCCTCCAACTGCAATAGTAGCTGCAGTTATGATAGTTGCCCTTGCAAGACTGCTCATAAAAACAGACATTGGCGAAGGTGCGTTGGTATCAACGAGTCTAATTTCAAACATTTCTGGTTTGATTTCTACTTTATTGATATATGAATCGGTATTCCATTGTTCAATTTTGACTTTCAAATTTAAAGTATAGGAACCATCTTCATTTTCTATTGCATTAATACCCACACAATTTATATATATTTCATCGGCATATTTTACTTCTTCATACAAATATGTATTCTTATCATCTTGAATATTCTGAATATTGTCGTTATCATTATCTGTTTTCGGAGTAATAAATGATATCAAAAAAATCAATAAAGGAATACCAGCAATCACTCCGGCATAAATTCTTGCTTTTTTAGAAAACTTGATGTTACATTTGCCAATAAATTCAATAAACTTCATATAATTCCCCCCTAAACAAACAATACAACTTCTTCATCGAGTATTGCTTTACGTTCTTTCCAATCTGGCATCAATACTGTTAGCATTTCATAGAACTTTGAATCATGATTTCTATGAATAAAATGAATAAGTTCATGTAGTGCAACATATGCTATACAATGTTTTGGTGCCTTAATAAGTTCATAATTTAAAATCACAGTCTGTTTGCTTCTAAGACAAGATCCCCATCTCTTTTTCATTACTTTTACTTCTAATGATGGTTTAGGATTTACCAAATGTTCAATTAGTGGATATACCTCATCCATTGATTCTTTAAATACCGTGTGTGCTTGATTTCTAAACCACTCATTTAGTAGAATTTGTTTTCGTCTTTTATTATCTTTCTTTTTTATGTGTATAGTAATATAGTTTGATTTTATTGTAACACATTCTTTACTTGAGGTTTCTTCAATTTTTAACCTATATTGTCTACCCAAATATTTGAATGTTTCACCGCTTACATAATCCTTTGCTCCAGTGTTTAGAGGTTTAGTTTGATTAAATCCTTTAAGTTTTTCTGTAATCCACGGAGACTTAGATTTTACAAAAGATTCTACTCTTTCTATTGGTGTATCAATAGGTGCTGATACATAGACACTTTGATCTGATTTGACACTAAGATTTAAGTTTTTTATATTCTTAAACTCTAGATGAAACCATATCTCTTTCTTAGAATACATCACCATGTGTTTTTCCATGCTGACCACCTAAAATCTTCTAAGTGCTACGGTTTTCAAATCGGCAATAATGGCATCAATCTTAGAATATGTGAGAGATGTGAAGTACTTTTTCTTATATTCATAAAAGAGTTCGTTTAAATCTCTAGATATCTTGTTATGAACCTCTTGGTTGTCATGCCAGTCTACTTTGCTATTTTTACCAATAACATCTTCAATTCTAATGGATAGTTCACCTAAGATATCTTCATAATCTTCGGCTTCAAATTTGGATACTATCTCACTAATCTTATCAATCTCATCTTTTACAACTCCAAAGAAAGCTTGAGCGTGTGGATGATTCTTGATAATCTTAGGAAAGCTTGTACCAGAATAGCCTTGTCTAAAGTCATTTTTAACTTTATTAAGTCTATCGAAATAATCCCCATCTGATATACGTTTTTCTTTGTATAAGTCAAGGATTTCTTGGATACGTTCAGAAAACTTTTTGTAGTATGCTGGATTCTCATCATATTTTTCTGATATGTGTTTTGTTATACGTGTTCTTATGGCATCAGCTTTTGATCGACTTGATCCAAGTTGGTTTACTTCATTCTCAAATTTCTCTTCGTTTAAGATATCTACTGGGGCACTAATCTTGTAGACATTTTCAGCTGCAATGTAATTATCCATTAAGTTACGCATTTTTGGTTCATACTCTTTATGATCTATTGAATCGCTATATCTAAGTTTAACGGATGCTCTTAGTTCTTGAAAAAACTTCAGTTCTCTCTTATATTTGTTTAACTCTTCTTCTCCGAGTGCGTTATAGACATGCTCAGATTCTAATGCTATGCCTAAAAACTTCCCAAATAGAGAAAGCGAGTTATAGAAGTTGTTTCTTATTTCGTCATCTTCTAATAAAATTTCATATTCTTCGTTATCTCTTTGGTTTTTTACTGGTTTAAAGACATCAAGTAATTGTGAATAGGCTTCACGTAATCTTCCAACGATGCTTATCACATCTACAAGAGCACCTTGAATATCTTCTGAATCGTAGTTTTCAAGTCCTGATCCTGAATAGGTTTCCATTGCACTGTCTAGTTCTTCAATTAAACCCCTATAATCAACAATTAAACCATAGTCTTTTCCCTCATAGATGCGGTTAACACGAGCAATTGCTTGTAGTAGGGTGTGTTCTTTCATTGGCTTATCTACATAGAGTACACTTGCTCTTGGAGCATCAAATCCAGTCAGTAGCTTATCAACAACAATGATGATATCGAGTTCATCACCATTTACAAATTCATCTTTAATGATGTCGTCATAACGTTGCACATCGGGATATCCTTCTAGCATTTTATTCCAAAACTTGAGAACTCTATCTTTAGGTTCTCCTTCTAGGTCTTCATAGCCTTCTCGTTGATCTGGTGGAGATATAACAACTGCTGTACGAATATCATCATATTCATTAAATGCTTCCTGATATCTAATCGCATCAAACTTAGAATTGGTAGCAAGCATAGCTTTATATGGTGTTCCTTTATAAAACTTAATAAAATGCATGTAAATATCATCAGCGATTAATCGAATACGTTGCTCACTGGATGCGATATTTTCAAACTTAGCCCATTTTTGTTTGAGCAAAAGCTTTTGCTTATCATTTAGATTTCTAGTAATCATTTCAATACGTTTGTCAATTGCGATTCGATTTACTGTTTGGTCAACAAAGCGTCCTTCATAAAGTAGAGGTACAATGGTGCCATCATTAACACCATCTCTAATTGTGTACTTATGAATCATACGACCAAACTTATGCATCGTACTTTTTTCTTTTTTCATCAGTGGCGTCCCAGTAAAGCCTAAATAACAAGCATTCGGGAATACTTGTTTCATTTTAATGTGGAGTTCTCCATACTGCGTACGGTGTGATTCATCAACTAAAATAAATACATTCTTATCTTTGACAGGTTTTTGGTTTTTAGAAGCTGTATCAAACTTATGTACAAGTGTTGTGATAACATCGGCTTTTTTACTTTCAATAAGATTGACTAAGTTTTTACCACTTGTAGCACGCGCAGCTTTAAGTCTAGAGTGATTGAATGTTTTATGAATCTGGGAATCAAGTTCAATACGATCAGTGACAACAACAAGCTGTGGATGATCTTTTGCCAAATCATTAAGTAAGTATTTGGCTAACATCACCATAGTTAGTGATTTTCCTGAACCTTGTGTATGCCATATCACACCAGATTGACGATTGCCTTGTTTATCTTTATCTTTTATGGTCTTGATGATCTCTTTAATTGCAAAAAACTGTTGATAACGAGCAATCTTTTTATCATTACGATCAAATAACAAGAAATATGGAATGATATCATGTACACGCTTTGGGTGAAATAACGAGATGATATTTTTGTCTTGCATGGTTGGTATTCTATCACTTAGCGTTTTAGATACAATATCTTCAAACCATTCAAGTTCTTCAGATTGCTTATCTTCTTTCCAAAAACTCCAAAACTTAGCAGGTGTACCTACTGTTGCATATTTTGTCTCGTTTTTATTGGTTGACATGACGATTTGTACAAATTTGAAAAGTTGTGGTGCATATTGAATGCCTTGATTTCTAATCATTTGGC
This sequence comes from Tenericutes bacterium HGW-Tenericutes-2, assembly GCA_002839095.1. Classification (GTDB taxonomy): domain Bacteria; phylum Bacillota_I; class Bacilli_A; order Acholeplasmatales; family Acholeplasmataceae; genus Peloplasma. Next base: position 363,239 of record PGXL01000001.1, read on the forward strand.
TAATGCCTTGATTGATAGATACTGAGGCCTTCTTGCATTCGATCACAGCAAAAGGAATCCCGTTGATGAAAAGAACGATATCTGGACGCACATGCCCTTGGCCATCTTCTCTTTCAACTGTAAATTCTTCTACAGCATGAAAAAGATTATTTTGAGGATGTTCATAATCGATATAGTTCATGTTAAAAGAACGTATGCCATCTGTTTTAGAAACACGTTCTTCATAACTTTTTCCAAGAGTTAACACATCGTATATTTTCTCATTGGTTTTTATAAGCCCATCTGTCAAAGCTGCGTCAATGTCTTGCATAGCTTTTTGAATGTTGCTTGCTGAAAAACGATGTATTTGATTTTTATATTCATATGAATTGATTTTTTCTAGTTGTGCCTTTAGTATCGGTTTTAAAATCACATTGTACAGATTCTCACGCATTAATTCAGCCTCTTCTGGACTAATGATCTGATAGCCAATACGTTCTAGAACTTCAAGTGCCGGAGTTTGAGAAATATTTAGTTCATCATATCCTTGTTTATTCATAACTTTCACCTCGATTGGAAATAGAGTACAACATTATACTTGTACTCTAATCTTTCCGGTAAGCAATTGTTGCATAAGTCCTTTTTTCTGTAACTTTAGATGTAGTATATTTTTCTCTAATAACATAATTCTGTTGTGAATTAAGCTTAGAACTTTTACAACTTCTTTTTGTTTGTTAATTTCTAAATCAGGTATTTTATAAGATAAAACATCATCATCGTTAATAGTTGGATAAGTTGACCCTGTAGATAGACTACCCATCATATAACTAAATCTATTTGTCTGAAGAGCATAAAATATAAATTCAGATAAATAGCCTTTTTTAGCACTCAGTTGTGAAAGTGCACTGCTAACATATGAACTTTCTTTTAAAATAGTTATAGCCCCACGAGTAGGTCTTACCTTAGACACTAAAATAGTTCCTTTATTAGCTTTTTTAGCACCCTTAACTGGGATTTTATCTGTAATTGAATAAGTTTTGTTTTCTATGTTTATATCACTAATCTCAATGTAAGTATTTTTGACCTCAAGTGATTTTGTTGTTTTGATTACACAATCTCTAATTGCCACTCCGCCTTCGTATTGTCTGTACAAATCTTGTATTAAGTACCTGTACAGTTCTCTAATTTTTTTAACTTCTTGTTCTTTCAGCTCAATAGCCCGATCCCATGTTGATAGAATACTAGCGATTTTTATTTGTTCTTCTAATCGCGGTACAGGTACAACTATATTTTCGAGATCTTTTACATATATATGCACTACTGAATGGCCTTGTCCTAAACGCCTAATTTGAACCTGATATAATTTTGAGTTTAACAAATAAGACAAATATAATGAATCTATTTTCTCGTTAGGGGTGAAAATAATAATGTCTCCACCGGCATATAATGTTTCATCTAATAAGTTAACTGATGCTTTACCTATTTCTTCTAGTGTTTCGCCAGATCCAGGAAATAAAATATCTCCTTTTGTTGATTCAGAGCTACCTTTCATTGTTGTTTCGTTTATAAAAGTTACAGATTTCATGATGAGCCCGTGAAATCTTGTATATAACTGGCCGTATGTGATGCATGGATAACCGATCTCTGTCAAATCCTCATTTGATATTCCTCTTCCACGTTTAAAGGTTCCTAGCTGTTTAAGTTTATTTAGAGTGAACTTTTTTTCAATTTGATTAAATAGTTCCTTTTGTTTGTTTGGTAAATTTGAAATGTCCAAATTACTCACCTACAATCCTAATTCTTTGAGATGCCTAATCATTTCATCTTCAACTTCCTGAAGTTCAGCTTTGATATTCTCAATATTTTTTTTCACTTCTTCTAAGTCAACAAGTTCCTCTTCTTCAAAGGTATCAACATATCTCGGTATATTTAAATTATAGTCATTTTCTTTGATTTCTTTTTTTGTAGCGACATAAGAGAATTTATCTATATTCTCGTACTTATCATATGCTTCTAAGATTCGAGCAATGTCCTCTTCTCTTAATTTGTTTTGATTTTTTCCTTTTTCATACATGCCGTCTTGCGATGCATCAATGAATAAAATTTTGTCTCTATTTCTGTTTTGTTTAAAGACAAGAATGGTAGCTGGAATACTTGTACCAAAGAATAAATTAGATGGCAAACCTATTACTGCATCAAGTAAATTTAAATCAATAATCTCTTTTCTGATACGTCCTTCACTTGCTCCACGGAATAATACACCGTGAGGCAATACCACTCCCATGCGTCCGCCTTCTGCTAATGAATGAAGCATGTGCTGAACAAATGCATAATCACCTTTAGACTTTGGTGGAACTCCCCAATCAAAACGCTTATATGGATCTAATGAAGATTCCATTTTGAAGTCTCCATTTGATTCGCCAGAAAACCCTGATGCCCATTTATCTAATGAAAATGGTGGATTAGCTACAACAACTTGAAACTTCATCAACTTTCCATTTTCAATGTGTAGTGGGTTAGCAATAGTATCCCCCCAAGCAATTTTCGCATCATCAATCCCATGTAGAAACATGTTCATTTTAGCTAAAGAAACGTTTTGTCCTTTGCTTTCTTGTCCGTAAATTTGAGCTTTTTTTGATGTTAATTTATTAAATGCCTTAATTAATAAAGATCCAGAGCCGCATGTAGGATCGTAAATTCTATCGTTTTCTTGTGGTTTAACAAGTCTTGATAAAAGTTCTGATACTTCTGATGGGGTAAAAAATTCTCCACCTTTTTTCCCAGCGTCAGAAGCAAAATTTGAAATTAGATACTCATAAGCGTTTCCAATGACATCTTCGCCAACTAATCTAGAAGGTCTTAGACTAAGTTTATTAAAATCTTCTAAAAGATCTTTTAGCATCGTATTACGATTTTTTAAATTACCTAGATTTTTTTCCGAGTTAAAGTCAACATTAGTTAACACACCTCTTAGTTTAGATTTATTAATTTCTTCGATGCTTTCTAATGCTTTATTAATTTTCTCACCTATATCTTGTGCGTTTCTATTTTCATAAAGATAACCAAAACTAGAAATTTCATTGAGATTAAACCTATCTAATTTAATCTGACGTTGTGCCATCTCTACATCGCCATCATATTTCTTTAGCAAATTCTCATAGTTTTCATCTCGAACATCACTAACGTATTTTAAAAATAGCATAACGAGAATATAATCTTTATATTGCGATGAATCTAATGTCTTTCTAAATGTATCACAAGCTTGCCATAGTGTTTCATTAACTTCTTTTTGTGTCCAATGCTTATTTTGCATTCTTTTTCCCTCCATTTATTATTCTTTTAGTTAGTTCTTTATTGAATATTTCTTTTTCTAATGTTAGTTGCTGATGCAATCTTTTTTCTTTAATCATGAGTTCATTTATCTTTGATATCAATCTTTGTTTTTCAAGTGGTGGTAATGGAACTCTTGTTTCTCTAATTGTTTGCATAGTTATTACGGGGATTGTAATACCCATTGAATTTTTAAAATAGGATTGCTTTATTGAATCACTATTAAGGATAAAGCTTAAATATCCTGGATCAATTTCATTTTTATCAGACCTTACTATAGCGAATAAAGATGGTATTACTAAACCTTCAAGCTCACTCGTTATATGAATTGCGGTATAGGGATTGCTTAAACGAATCAAAACATCATGTTGCTTTGATATATATCTTTCATCAAGTAATTCGGTACTATGATAATCTTCAAGATTTTCTATGCTAATATATCCATCATCTTCAAAACTCTTTAGAGTGATTAGTTGATACGACTTAACAGCTTCGTTTTTCGATTGTGCTTCTTTTCTTCTTAATACAAGTCCTGCACTAATATCACTAACATTTGCAAGTTCAATTAATACCTTCATTCCTTCACCACCATTTTTGTCATTTATCATATACAACAAAATTATATCACTTGTAAAAAACTTTGTCAATAGCTAAATTCTTGTCCAAGTAAATAAATGACATTTTTTGGTATTCTTTTAGTTTTCATCTTTATCATTTTTCAATTTTTACCACGCATACCACGCATACCACGCGTACCACGCCACATTTTGATGAAAGCCCCAAAATTTATAACAATATTAGTTGGTATTTTTGCTGCTTTCTGCAAATCGTTTATCAACTTCTAAAGACGCGATTAATTTTTGTTTATGTTGTCATAAGTTTTGTAAAAACGGGCGTTGACTCCTTAAATGGATATTTTTGTTTCAAAATAGCATTTTTAAGTATTTCAAAATAACGTTTTGAACTCTCTAAAATTGCTTCAAATTCAAATACAACAACGGCTTAACAAGAGTAAAAAAAGCCCCCATTTCGATATGAAATGAGGACACTGATAGCGATGGTGACCCGTAACGGTTTCGAATCCCTAAGTTTCAATACGTAGAATTTGCTATCGAATGATATATCTGTTTTTCTCGATAAATTTTGATATGTTTATTGATAATTTCGAGAACAGGAAATATCAATTGTTTATACATGATAGCTGTACTCAAGTCTTCACCTGATAAAAAAGCCATCATTTCATCATATTTTTCGATTAGGTTATTTTCAATCTTTAAAAGACCGTCATCATTTATCAAGATCTCTTCGAATTCATCTCTATAGTTCAGTTGATTTGTTAATATGAGTCTTATATAAATCTTCAACTCATAATCAATTGAATGTTCTAAATCAATTAGTTCATCTGGATTTGCCAAATCATAGAGTTTCTTAGGATACAATTGTAAAAATTCATTTAGAATTTGCTTCTCTGATTCTGTAACTTGAATATCAAAACTCTTATACTTATAGATATATGCTTTTTTAAATGAGGAATCTGAAATAGGTAACTCTAACAAGTCTTCTTCATCCTTACAAAATCTGTTTTTAGTATACAACTGATGACTATACTGATCATCCTTGAATATAACACTATAAATTCCGTTGACACGATGCATTTTATGAATATGTTCTGTAAGAAGGTTTATGATAGTCGCTGCATAATCCTTAGTTATAATCTCTTTCTCATAAATCTTGATATCAATGATTCCTTTTATGTCAATAGTATCATATCCTGCCATGCCTGCAGGCATATTGTCTTTTTCAATGATGAACAAGTGTGAGGCATTTGAAATTGCGTGTGAGATATAGACGCGAATATCTTCAAGCTCATATTTTATATCGTTGTAACTGTAGTCTGTCTTTTGATTCATCCAATGTAAAACAAAATCTGAATCACTTTGATTGATGCTTCTTAGTCTTATGCTATTGTCTTCAAAAACATAACTCGCGTCTTGAATATCATTTTGTTTCAAATAATCAATAAGTTTTTTGTTGTTTGTTTCGGTAGTTAAATCACCGTTTTCATCAGTAAACACATCAGTAACCATTCCGTTGAGAAGCTCCACAACAGATTCTCCATATACTTCGGGATGGGGAAGGTGATATTTAATCAACATCCTTGGTACAATTATTTTAATGCATTTCATAACTATTCCTCCTAGGCTTTAGCCATTATTTTGCAAGTTTATACTTGCTTACCCTTTGTACCAAGGTTTTTAGTTTTAGGTATATAAAAAACACTTCTCTTATGGTTATCTGCAGTCATGCTGCTTACCCATAAACACGAGAAGTGTTTTTCTATTTATTCTATGTTTATTTTATCACAAAATCACTTGTTTTTCAATTGATATTTGTTGATTATTATATAATTGGACAAATATCAGACACTTTTTCGTAATATTCTGCCTTTGCATAATTTCCATCATGCTCAATGGCTATGCGTTTTGTTTTTTTATAAATTCCAATAAATTGATATCCAAACCTTCCAAGAGGATCCTTTGATTGGGCAAAAATAAAGCGTAAAGGTTCATCTGATACTAATATTTCTACATAATCATGAGATACAGATACCACTTTGTTTTCATTGAACTCAATAATAGACCCATCATTATTCAAACGGTTATTCCATCCACGAGAAACAGCTCTTAAAATGCCATCGCTCTCAATAGCTAGCTTAGGAAACCATACTTTATAATTTTTTAATCCCTCGTTATTCCGAAATGTATTTGGGGTGAAGTAAGATCTTCTTCTTCCCCCAGTTGACTCACTGTATTTACAATTAAATATTAGATTGCATGTATTTGCAATTGAAGAAAATATTACATCATCCTTAACTGATAGCTCTTTTATGGACTGAACATATTCTTCTTTGTCTGTAATCCACAAATCTAGAGTTTTATTTTCTAACTTAAATTTAATTTCTTGAACCGTACTATTTATCTGATCTTCTATTTCTTCAAAAGTTTTATCATAAACCTGAACTCTAAGTTCAACATAAGAATCATTAGGATCAACTATAATTTTATTGGTTGCGTACCAAATAGCTTCTTGTCTATCAACATCATATTCTTTAGTCTTCGAATGTTGTGCTTCATCAACTTCAATTCCAACATTTATTTGTGGAAAATACAAGTCGATAAAATAGTGTTGATTTTCTCGATTGTTATATACATATTGTTGGGTTACAGGTTTTAGATTTTTATTTGCAATCCTGTTCCAAATTGCATTTATAACATAATTTTCATAATCCTTTCTTTTAGTTCTTGATAAAGTCTTTATAATATACTGTGTTTTTCTATCCATATTTATCCTTCTTTATTCGAATTTGTATAATATTGTGTAACTTTCTACAATCATTGTATATCAAATGCTACCAGTATGCAATCATAGTTTAGATTGATTTTTGACTTATTTTACCACGAATACCACGCGTACCACACCACATTTTGATGAAAACTTCTAAAAGTTATATCAACATAAGTTGGTATTTTTGTTCTCTTTTCAAAATCGTGCATCGACTTCTAAAGACACCATGAAATTTTGCTTATGTTGTCATAAGTTTTGCAAAAACAGGCGTTGACTCCCTAAATGGATATTTTTGTTTCAAATTAGCATTTTTGAGTATTTCAAAATTGAGTTTTCCTAGATGAGAAATCACTTCAAATTCAAATGCAACAATGGCTTTACAAAGATGAAAAAAGCCCCCATTTCGATATGAAATGAGGACACTGATAGCGATGGTGACCCGTACTGGTTCACGAATTTTGCCGAGTGAATCAAACTAGTATTGCATAGAGGTCTTGATTTACACGGGATATTTTGGTAATCAAGGTGATTTTTGCTCAGCTAATGGTCTAATTTCCGTGTTCACTTTTAGGTATTAAAACCACATTATGAAGTAGTTCATATCAATAATCTGATGGTTATACTTATTTAAACAGTAGATACATCAAGAATAAGTATATAAATGATGAAATAACTGCAATTGCAAAGGAAATATAGCCTTTTCTTAAATATCTGTATTTGCTCGTAGCAACTAAAGAGGTAGCATAAACTTGAGATATTAAATCTTCTATAATTTCTTCTTCATTTATTCTTTGAGTAATTTCATGAAATTCCAAAAGAGTACTGTTTGAAATATCATTAAAGAAAAAAACACTGTTTTTTGAATCTTTAACTATATGACTCGTTCTGGCAATTAATACAAGCAAAAGAAAAATAACGGTACATAAAATTGAAATAGATAGCGTTAATCCTGATAGTGCAATTCCGATAGCATGTATATATTGACTGCTCTGTCCACTATCAATCATTTGTTGTAATTTCACAGAATCTACAGTTATAATAAGCCCACCAAAAAGAAAACTTAAAACACCTAACATAATGGACGCTTTGTTATCTGCGGAATTAATCCAACCGATATTTCTCTCAATAGTACTCAATGCATCTTCCTTTGAATATTTATCTTTTTTTAGTTGAGTTGGCATTTATATACAACCTCCCCGTTATAATCATATTTTTGAAAACCAGTATTTTTTGTTTTTATATGATCATATGTAGACTGATCAACAATTAGTTGATTCGCTTCTGCTAGTTCGCATAGTTTTGAAGATAAATTTGTTGGATTTCCAGGAAAAATACCAAAACTGTGTAATTTAAATGGTTTTGCTTTTAGCCTCGTCATATAAATGTGACCCGTAGCAATGGCATATCCACACTCAAATATCCACTCTTTATCAACAACATCATTATAAACAGTATCAACAAGATTTTTAATTCTTATAGCAGAGTTATATGCATTTATCTTGAATTAATAGCATTAATGCTGCTAAATGCTGCCATAAATCCATCACCTATAAATTGAAAAATGATACCGCAGTTTTCTCGGACAGCCATTGATGAAATAACCCCAAACATCTTATAAATTTTTGTCATGTTTTTTGTTTTGATCTCTTGTGATAATTTTGATGAGTTTCTAATGTCAATAAAGAGTACACTTGTTTCAGCATCAATTACTTTATTACCTTTGGGTATTCGGCTCTCTATAAATACCTGATCCGAATTTATAATTTTTATACCCTGTTCTTTTATTGTTTTTAGATAATTCTTGAGAGCTTTTTCGCTTTTCATAGTCATAACCTCCTGTTAATAGTGCACCAATAAACAATATTATTGAATTAGAATTTTTCGCATAAATATGTCATTTCTTCTAGACTAAGAATAGATATCTCCTTAAGACTATTTGCAGTTATGTTTTTTAAAGTTGGATACTTAGCTCTAAATATTTTAATACATTCATTATTCCAATTTATCATCTTTTCTACTAAAATAAGTGGCTTTGCATAATGAGTAAGTAAGGTATAACATCTATAGTTATTATATATATTAATACCAAAACCTTTTTTTATACATTCTAAAGAAAAATACGTGCAAAGTCCTTCTTCTAAATTGTTTGCAGGTTCCTTATTTGCGAATAAAGTATGTGCTATTTCATGGCTTAATTGATAGATATATTCTTGTGGTGATCCAATAACATTTTGTGTGAGATGAATTATAACCTCATTTTTATCTCGATAGGGATAAAAAATCATAGGAGTGTCTCTGTCTGTAATATGTACTTCTTTAAACTCCAAAATACTTGTAAACTCTCCAAAATATTCAAAAGCAGCTAATAAGATATTATTTATTTGAATATTAGATTTTGCATTGATTATATTGAATACAGAGTATGACATAGAATCTCCCCCAAACCAGTTCCCAATATATGCGCAACAGAGTTTTTCAATTAATTATCATTCACAAAAATACTTACTTTTCCATCGCATGATAGAGGCACAAAATTTTTTCGTTATTTTCATAGTATATTCTGCAACGTACTTCATATCTTCAATGTTTATAATTAAGTCATCATTGATTAAATTATGCGCCATAGAATTTCTAATTTCTCGAAAAAAATCTATATCACTCTCATTCAAATCAACAAAAATTTCATTTCTCAAATCATCATTTATTGCTACTTCATTAAGTAAATCATTAATTTTAGCACCTAAAGTCTTTTTTTTATTAGATTCTATACTATCATAGTTTCTAATTGTTTTACATAATGTTGAATATATTCTATCCTCTATAATCATTGAATTCAACAGTGTACTTTCTATGTAAAATTCATTCTCTATAGCTAACATTGATCTATCTAATAGATCCTCAATCAGTTTCCCTTTGGATTTCTTTCTAACGGAATTCCATGTAGAGTTTGTGTGTTTAAAATTTCTTTTCATTTTCTCCTCCTGAATATATATTTATTAATGCTCTTTATTCTTAACTTACTCTTCACCCTCACTAATAATAGTAAGTTTTTTTAGTTCTATATATCGTGAAATACTTAAACTCGGTTTTAAGTTAATCATTGTAAAATTGCTTTTGATTGCGTTTAAATAAAAATTTGAATATAATTCTCTTTTTTCATCTTTGTTTTTACCACTAATAGTTGGAATTAGATACTCATTAATCAAATTTGTATTAATTGACCCTTCAATAATCTTAGTTCTAAGTATTATATGATAATTAAGAAACCATCTTTTTTCATCTTTAACTAATAATTCTGAAATTTTTGAATCTAAAATGCTGTCCATTATTATGTACGAAATTAATATTTGATTCTCTGAATTTATGATTCTTTGAATGATGTCATTATTTAAAAACTCATTGTTATATAAACACTTCAATGCATAATAATAATATATTTGCTCTTCAAAAAATGGACTTTTTAAAGCTGTATTAAAAAATTCCAATAAGAATTTCTTTACTCCCTTCGTAAACTCCTCAAAATTTTTAAATTTATAGATTGTATATAGTAAAGTTTCGGGATGCTCTCTATAAATATATGCAAGTTTGTGTAAGTCTGATTTTTTAAACAAATATTTACTTGTATCCAACTCAACAAAAAACTTAGATTTAAAAAAACCAGTCATAAAAATAGACTCTAACTTATTATTATGCAATTTTTGTTTTCTATAAATTAATTGATTAATAAAATTTAAATGAATTTTATTTTTATCTGCCAATTTCTCGTAATTTTTTTGATCCCTTATTACTGTATTCCAATATTTATCTACTATATTCCATTTAGTATATGTGAGATAATCATGCTGAACATATTTAAATTCATTCGTTTGTAAATCATAGTTGCTTAATACTTTAGAAAAAATTTTTTTTGCTTCCTGAATGTCTGGGGAGTTAATAAACAAATATACATCATCAGAAAAATACTCTAACTTAAAGTTAATATTGCTATTAATCAAATCTTGATTATATGCCTTTATTATTTCATTTAAAAATGCATCTGCTAAATATAACGATGTTAGGGGTCCTTTTAATATTCCACTACTTTTACCTTCATTGAGGTTTCTAATGTAAATGTCATTAAATGGTAATCTAATAATCTCTTGCAATTTGTGGGTATTAATTGAACTATAAAATGATTTGATGTCTAGGATAACTAAATATTCATATTCAACTAAATATTCAAGATCTTTTTCAACAAACCATTTATATACAACCGATGGAAAGTCTCCTGTTTCTAAATTTAGAATCATTCTTGTGAAACAATTATCAGATATCTCTGGAAAAGTTGTCTCATTCTCCAGTTTATTACACAATGTATAAAAATTAACAATATTTGGGAAGTCTAACATTCTTAAATCTTCTTTTCCATAGTGTTTACGTATTGGAAAATTAATCGGTACACTCCATGATAAAATTCTATCATTTAGTTTGCTATAGTCCAACAAATTCTTAAATTTATTTATATCTATAAAATGTCGAATCGGATTCTTAAACATATAAATATTATTATAATTGCTTATTTCCATATTTCCTCCCCTATTTTATAGATGGTTGACCGGTGCATAGCATTAATTAGTTGGTTTTTAATCATTATCCATCTATGTTTTATATTCACATTAATTATACACGAGTTTAAACTATATTAAAAGTTCACTTGTAAATCGGTTTTTATTTTATGTTATTTTTATAGTTGATAAAAAAATATCAAAACTAATGCTAACATAAGTTGACTTTTTATGCATAAATCAATAACTTGTCATGGACTTTCAATAAGAGGTGTAAATTTTGCTTATGTCGACATAAATTTTTATGTGTTTGCACAAATTTGAATAAAAACAATCAAGTTAGCAAACTATCCAATTTTTTTGATCTCGATAGAGTTTGAACTACCTATGAATATCTATAAAAAAAGCCCTTCCCACGGGTGAGAAGAGCATTCCATATCAATATTGGTGACCCGTAGGGGATTCGAACCCGTGAATACTATTCACTAAAGAAATATTTTTCAACTGCATGTGAAACTCCATTTTCATCAAATGATTTTGTTATATAATCTGCCTCATTTTTTAATAAGATATTTCCATCTCCCATAGCTACACCAACACCGGCTACTTGAATCATCTTTATATCGTTTTCTTGATCTCCTATTGCCATAGTGTCTTCAAGTGAAACATTTAAGTACCTAACTAATATAGATAATGCATTTCCTTTATTAACAGAGTGATGTCCTATATCTAGATAATTTTTTGAACTTTGCAGGAGATAAACATTTTGAATTTGACTTAAGATACTTCTGGCTTCTTTGATGCGTTCTATATCACTATCAAAAACTAGAATTTTGATAACTCCACTTTTCACACTTGATTTAAGATCACCCTCACTAAGAACTTCTATTTCATACTTGCCAATCATAGAGATTAATTTATCTCTAGCTTTCTTGGTTGCGTAAACATGATCAACAGTGTATAGAATAAAGTCCAAATTATTGCTCTCGCATACTTTCATAGTTTTTAGGGCCGTTTTCTTATCTATGAGCGCTTGATGGATAACATTATGATTTACATGATCATAAATATATGCTCCATTACTATAAATCACCGGATATTTAATATCTAGTTCTTTAACATAATCCTTAGCTGTAAGGAAGTGTCTACCTGTAGCTATAGTAAAAATAACACCTTTTTTCTGTAGCTTTTTTACTGTTTTTAATGTTTCGATTGAAAATCCTTTACTATGGATTAGTGTTCCATCTAAGTCTGCAACAACGAGTTTCATTTTTCATCACCAGTCCTATTATACTAAAATATAAAAATATACTGAATAGAAAACAAAATAGCATAAAGATTCAATTATTTGAATAATCACTTTATTGCCAGCTCTTGAGTTTTGTAATATACACTTATTCAATCTTTTTCATAATACCCAACAGTTGCTTTCTATTTAAAATACTTTTATTAAGGTACATATTCAAATTCCAAAGTTATATTTTTTGCATACTCTAATGAAATGATTAAAGTTTTCTGGATAAGCATTAACCCCTTCGAATGATTTTGTTTTACCACTATCATAATGAAGAATAACTTCCCATGACTGACCATCGAGTACATCTTGATCACAATAAAATTCATTCCAATTTAAAATATGCAGTTTAGTGAGTAAGTGGTTTATAAACTTTTCAAAATTATCAACAGTAATGCTGGTTTCTCTATTATGATGGTATTCAAATTGATCAATCATTGGAAATTTCAAAATGTCATTGATAGAATCAGAAGACATAATCATAATAGAGTTTGCATCATACCCAAAATAATGTGTCTCTTTGTGACTCGAGAAATGATGTATTTTATATGTAATGCCTTTAATATTCATCATGTTACTCACTCCTTCACTTATTGTCAATGATTCAATTTTACCGTCATAATTACTAATCGTAACAAACAAATGGGTTAAGTTCCGTAGGACTCATCCAATCAATGTTATAATCTTGCTTTAATATCTTCTTTTGGATTCTCCAAATAACATGGCAAAATCCAAATCCAAAATGATTTTTGTGCAAATCATCTAGTGCTCTACTTTCATAACTATAGTCGAGATCAAATTCCTCGCATATATCTCTAACAATCTTTATGTCTAATTCTTTTCTTATTTTTCTGACTTTTTTCTCAATCTCTTTAGAATTATATAGTTTGACCATTTGTTCTCCTTTAAATTACATACACATACTATATCCTAATACTGCACAAGATACAACGTCTACAAATCTTAAGAAAATAAAAACATAAAGTGGTCTTCGAACGCAAATACCTATACGTGAAGAGCCACTTTTGAATTGATTAACATATAAGTTCTCGTTAATAACCTCAATTAAAAACTTGATTGAACAGGTTTTCTCTATATTTCTTTTCTAAAGGTTATTAAAATTGCGCTCCTGCTAGATTGTGAATTAGCCATGTAAGAATGACAGACGAACTCCCAGCCTTCGGAAGCTCTTTGATTGATCAATTCATCTAAATTTTTCACATCTTCTTGACTAGCACTTTCCTTGATCCATTTGTAAGTTGTTACAAGAATTTCACTTTTGTATGTGTACACTATATACTCCTTTAGTTAAAATCACTTAGATTATTCATATGTTCAATTTGCTCATGCAATTTATCCAAAAATTCATATGGTGATACAACATCATGATTAACAATAAAAAGATAATCCTCATCATTGAATAAGTCTGTTAAATTCACTTCCCTATAGGATCTAAACATATTATCAAACTTAACATTCAATTTATTTACGTTGCGATGTGCTACAACCTTTTGAGAATTAAATGCCAAGAAATTGACACTAAATGATTTAGCTGCATACACTAGACTGGTCTGAGAAGAATATTTTTCTTTATAGTAATACATATTATAATCTCTTGAATTCGGTTCAAAATTCCATGTATATTTGGAATAACTCGATTCAGTATTCTCAGTATAAGTTATCTTCATAGCATTCTCAGATATCTCAATTTTTAATTTGGGATCTACAATTAAATATTGTTCAACATCTCTTAATCTATCTAAATCAATTTTATATATACTAAACATTTTCTACTCACCTCAATATATTTTTACCATAAAATACATCTAACCAATAGATTCTAATTGAAAATATAGCTTTCTCAAACAACAAATTGCAATAAACTGATTTTTTTGCTTAAAATCTAGAGCTCTAATAATCTTGACATTACTCAAAATACATATCATTAATAGCTGCTGCCCAACTCCAAAACGGTGTAGTTTCTACTCCTTTAAGCTCTGCATCATACACATCATAATATTGATTAGAATATAAAGGAACATTTGGAATTAACTTATTCCATCTTTGTTGATATTCTCTCCATAATGCTAGATAAGTAGCTGTATCACCAGGACTTACTCTTCTCATTGCTACTACTAGTTCATCAAGAGTCTTTTCTCCTGATAATAATGGTGCTGCAGGGTGAGCTATAGAATCTTCTAACTGATGAGCATTTCTCCATGTTCCTAGCCAATCTGAATGCCACGAATAATATGGGTCAAAGGTCACTGAAAAGTTAGTTGATAAATTAAAGATATGATATTTCTTATCAGCAAGATCTAATTCATATGAATAGTAATAATGATCTAATAAAGTAGCATAGTCACCTATAGTGATTTCATACTTAATACCAGCAAGCTGCATATTCATTTCATATTTTGCTCTTAGTGAATTTGTTACTTCATTATTAACACCAAAATGTCTAATAATAAGTCTTTCACCAGCTGCATTATGTCGGAAGTAATTACTTCCTGAAGTTGCTAAAGTTGAATTAAATGGGGTCGTCCCATTTGATTCATACTTATAGGCTGATAAATCTAAAGCTGCATTTGCTTGACCTATTGAGAATGTATATTTATTTATATTCGCATGAATCCAATCTTTAGATTCCGTATACATCCATTGTGACTGACTATATTCTGAATATACATATGAACCAAAGCCATCAGCAGAGGCGTCTGCAACATATTGCCGATCTGTTAGATAGGCAATTGCTTGACGCACTTTATAATCAGTTGTTGGCCCAAAATGAGCTTGCATAGCAAGTAGAAAATAACCATTACGTGAGTAATATTGAGTTCTTGCAGATCCAGCAGCACTTGCTGCAAATATCTTAGCACTCTCTATAACTCCAGTGACTAAATCAATTTCACCACTAATCACTTGATCTACATTTGTTGCTTGATCAACTTTTTTTATAACAATATTTTGTATGACTGGGGTTTTGCCTAAGTAATTTCCTTTGAAGTTTTCATCCTTTTCTAATGAAACAACTTGATTAGCAAAGCTTACAAACTTATATGGTCCAGCAGATACATAGGGTTGATAGCGATATCCACTAATACCAGCAACTACTGGTAATAATGAAAAGTTATCTGCACCGACCTTAGCTCCATCACTATTCGAATCAATAGTAGTTCCTTCAGGAGCTAAAACATGCATTGGATATGGAATCACTGAGACATATAATGTTTCATAATAATATGGTGTTTTTGAACCATCGATTGTTAATGAAAAACTATAATCACCAAGAAGCTTTACACCTTTAAACCGAAGATCTGCTGATTGATAGGAAGAATTGTATTCTGAGTATCCATATAGTGATTGTCCCACTATTGAAGTTGCTCCTACATTTGCCCATTCCTTTGATGCTTGCATAAGAACTGAGAAAACAAAATCTTTAGCTGTTAGTGGTTCATTATCAGACCATAATAGATCTTCATGAAGTGTGAAGGTATATGTCTTATTACCAGTTCCTGAATCTACTGAAGTAGTTAAAGTCTTAACGACTGTTTCATTTAATACAACATCACCAAGTGGTGTTGTTGCATATGTATTATATCCATTGATTAACTCTCTTACCCAATGATCATATACATTGGTACCAAATCCTGCCATAAAGTTACCACTTAAATCTGGTGATCCAACAATTAGTGTTTGATTACCTACCCATTTCGCGTAAAGTGTAATATCATTCGCTGGCATTTTATCAAATACATATTGAGTTGAGAACTCTTCATCTATATACCAATCATGGAATTCCTTTTCTTCTTTAGTTGGGTTCTCAGGCTTTGAAACATCTGTATGATAGTCTTGAGTGATTGAAGCTACTTCTGTTCCGCCATTCGTAACAAAACTAATCGTATATTGATTGATTACCCAATTTGCATATAGTGTTATTTCTTCACTAATCAAATCAGATTCAAATATCCATTTTTCATCTAGAGTAACACCTTCATCTGAGCTTGTATACCATCCTTCAAAGGTATAACCTGTTCTTGTTGCAGTTGGTGATTCTATGGTTTCACCAACAATCACAATTATATCTTCAATTGGTTCTCCCCCTTGAGAATCAAAATGAATTGTAACTTCTTTTGTGGTTGTACAACCAACAATTAGCAACATAAAAAATACTATCAATAGACACTTAAATCTTGTTCTACCCATAAACCCTCCCTATAGTATAAATATTTACTTATATTATAATGACTTTTGGCATATAATCATCATATTTTATTGATATTCATCATTTTTATACATTATATATCTAAAGCTATATTGCTACAACAAAAAAAAGGTGCTAAGATAAGGTTAAACAATACCTTAATAGGGAGGTTCATATGAAAAGATTTATTAGATTCGGAGTGGTTTTTCTCACCGTTCTTTTTTCTTTATTACTGTTTGGGTGCTCAAATGATGAGATCACCATCGAATCCGTGGTGATTAAATCCTCAACCATTGAGCAAGCAATAGATATTGCTGATTTCGATATTACAGATCTTATCTTAATTGTGACTTTTTCTGATGAATCCACAGAGGAAATACAAGTCACTGAAACCATGATATCCGCTGCTGACCTTGAAAAACTAAGCTACATGGGAACACATGCTATTGTTGTTAACTACCAAAGGTTTAAAGTGAATGTCACAGTTGAAATCACAGATATAGAAACTACAACCTTATTAGCTGACTATTATGAATATGCTGTTCAATCCTTAGGCTATCAAGGAAATTACTTTGATTGGTTAACAAGCATTACAAATAACCCACTACTTTCAGTAATCCATGCCGAAGTCAATCAAGCAAATGAAATAGTCATTACCTTATCTAATAAAGAGACAAGAAATCTAGGAACAATGAATATAGAAACATTCACTGTTTCCTTCTATGGTTTCAATGGTATTCTACTATCCACTATTACAGTACCAAAGGGAGGACTAGCAACTCCTCCTGTTATACCAACTGTAGAATCTTATCAGTTTGTAGGATGGGATGTTGATTTTTTCAATATCCAGACAAATCTATCAGTTCATGCCATTTATCAATATACTGAAACTCCATTATCTAATATAGATGATGCAGATGCTCTACTCATATCCATCAATCGACTTGAACAAGCACAATTTGAAGTCAATCTAGATGACATATTTAAAAATACGTCAAATACAAATACCCTTCAACGCTCACGCTCTCTATCTTCTATACTAAAATCATCAACAACCTTGGATGCTAGTAATCCATATGATATCAATAACTATACACCTCATACCTATTGGCAACAATTCTATTATCATAAGGGATTATATCAACAACCAGCTGTCATTGATGGATATCATGTTATCACATCAACACTTACATCCCACAGCAATCATTCCTTAAATAATCTTTATGAAACCACTGAAAGTGTAACCTCACAGGCAAGAGAACGTGCAGATTGGGCAGTAGAAAATATAACAGTCATGGATACTTGGGTTACTATAGAATATTATAAGTATTTACTACATTATGATGAAGCACTAGATAGAGTTGAGCTATACACCATTTGGACCTATGAACCACATTTTGTTACTTCATATGAAAAAATCTATGTTTACTATAATCAGAAGGGTGAAGAAGTTATTGAATCCTGGGTTGAACAAGTATACTCAGAAGGTAGTTATCCTGGTGTCATGGGCTACCATAATTCAGTAGCTGGTCGTGATTTTAATTTCTATTTTATTTGGCTTGATGAAAATTTCGAACCTACTTCTCAGCGTATGTGTCGTGGTATTAACCTAACAAGTGAAGGTTATTATGAATATTATGAAAACCATAATCATATGGTTTCTGGAGATTATGGATGGTATACAATCCAACCAACTATAAACCATATAGAACAAAAGCTTGATTATTCAAGTACTCCTTCCATTACAGTATTCTCACCAGATGCATCAACCAATGTAATGACCATTTATCCTTTTGGTGGTGGAGATTATATGGTTGATTTGTATCTACCTTCAATGAATGGTATTGAAGCGATATTAGTCGAAGAAGGCGGAATGTATGAAACCAATCAAGATTCAGAGGATACTCGTCAATTTTTGATTGATCAAGGTTTTCTTACAATGCCAAACTGGTGGGCAATGGATGTATGGGATATAGATATCACATCAGGATTTAGAACCAGTACAGGAACTTATATTGCTAATCGTGGATCATTTAGTGAAAAGGTGAATTTCCGTTCTCTAAACTTAAGTATAGGCTTTGAGGGTATTAGAGAGTATGATCATTTATATAACTATTACGGGGTTGCAAGCTTTTATGTAAACGAATCCTCCATCAATAATCTTGTACAAACCTTATTCTTATATTTCCAAAATATTGGTTTATCCTATAAGTTTGGTGACACAGATCTTCTATTTAAAGAACTTGGACATGTGTACCAAAATTATGAATCCATTGGTAGAAAGGTTAGTATCACAAATGATGTAATGGGTGCACCTAATGAAACCTATACCAGCTATGAGCATGTCATAGCTGTTGAAGAATATATTAAAAACCATTTAAATACAAGAAGCTTGTTAACCCAAATGGAAACTGAATATAATACGATGTCCTTCTATGACCTACCAAGCAAATCAGATTTAAATAGCATTACATTAATTGATACCGCTTCTAATGTTACAGGTGAATTATCAGTATTGAATTCAAAATTGGATACCTCGCAAATCACAGCTACTTTAAATCGTTCTCCTTTACTACAAAATAATGCAAGCTATAGTTTATTTTATGCATTAAAGATAGGTGGTCGACTAATTGAACTCGCACATGAAGATCCTTTAGTATTTACCGGAGAAAATCTAGCATTTACTGGAAATCTAACAATTGATATTCCTAAAGATCTAGAACCAGGTGAATATCAACTGGTTACCTTCTTTGCTAAAGTCGTTGGTGATAGTTTCTTAAGAATCTCTAATGTGATACCATCTTCAGTTGGTACATTCGAAACCATTAATGAAACTATAACAAATGAAGATGATGAAACTTCAATTGAAACAACTATATATCATTCGAACAATGGTTTAAATCTTACTATAGTATCAAAGGATATCTTTACACCAAAAGTGACCATAGCAGAAGGTGAAACAATTTATCAAGGAAATGCAGCAATTAATTCAATCTTACTTCCATATGGTAGTAAGGTGTCTGATTTATTAAATCTATTCAATATTATGGATAATGCTGATGGTTGGATTATTCCTACCGTTGATATGATTACTCATAATGATCAAAATGTCTTACTTGATGATCTATTAACAGATAGTGGATGGAAATTAGAAGTTAGCGATAAATCTGGCAACAAGACCACAATTGAAATAGGTGTTATTGAGTTTGCTTATCTTGTTACCTTCATGTCTAATGACTTCATTTACTATCAAGTGCTTGTTAAGGCTGGTGAAACTGTAACACTTCCAATTGACCCAGAAAAGCAAGATGATGTATTCGTTAGATGGGATACTGAAGATCTAGTGATTACTGAACACCGTGTAATCAATGCAATCTATCAAAGTGAATTGCTTACAGTAAAATTCTTGGTTCATGGAACATATTATCAAATTGATTATGTCCTTCCTGGTTCAAAAATAACTGCCCCAATTGATCCTGAAAAGGAAGGTCAAATATTTGCGGGATGGTATGATAATACGTACTACCAAGGAGAAATGGTTGATTTTGATTTACTTGTAATAACAACTGATTTAAATCTATTTGCGAAATTCGTATTAAATCCATAATCATAGGAAAAAGATAATCAATAAACTCATATATTAAAAAAAGCGGAAATTCCGCTTTTTTGTATTATAGATAGATACTATCTAATGTGCTATTCCAACTCAATTGAATCGTTATCTAAATGCGTATAGTAAATGACAATTTGACATCCATTATGTCCGAAATAATACAACTCCGTGCTTTGATCGTAAACAATATCTATAACAGTGAAAATAAAACCTTCGTGATTAAGAATCACTGTGTCAGGAATTGATATTGTTTCATGATGATTAAAAGTCTTACCAAAAATATTCATTTCAACATGATAATTATTTGTATTAAACGAAGACATACTAATCTCTTTAATGAAGTGGGCATCATTTATGCTTGTATAATCTGCCATTCCATTGTTACTGTTAATTTGATTCTCAGTTATGAAATCACTATTTGAAAAATAAAGTGCAAATGAAACAATTTGATAGTTTTCATTTGTGTATTCATCAATTTCATCATAAGCACCAAAATAAAAATCAAGACTAAAATCATCTATCGATTGAACTTTCTTATTGCTTTTAACTGCAATAGCAACTTGTGATGTTACATGATTCTCATAACTAAATCCTTTTTCATATTTTGCATTGTCTGAACAAGCACTTAACAATAGAAAGAGTAGAAAAATAAATCCAATATAGACAGTTCTTTTCATTTTTCACCTTCCAAAAAATCATTCTATAGACATCTACAATTAATCATTAATCTAATTATACTATAGATTTACAATGTGATTTCAAAGTTAAATAGTGCTACATTCTTATAAACAAAAAAACTCATCCAAATCTTTGGAAGAGTTGTTATATCGCTTTATCATGCTTTTTAATAAATATATACTAAATCTCTAACTTCTTTGTACTACCTCTTACAATCAACTTAGACTTAACCATCTTACTATCTGTAGTTCTTGTGTTTGCTATAATATCTCCCATGACTAGATTCGCTGCAATTTCACCTTTTTTAGAAATAAACTGTCTTATAGTCGTTAATCCTGGAGATGTGAAAGATGCTGCTTGAATATCATCGAATCCTACAATTGATAATTCATCTGGTATCTTCTTGCCATTATCCTGACATACCTTCATAATACCTAAAGCAACGATATCTGCATCGACTACTAAAGCTGTTAAATCAAACTTTTCCTTCATTAATCTTTGTGCTAGATGCATTCCACCTTCAAATGTAGTTAATGTCTCAAACACACAATCGTTATTAATCTTTAAATTCGCTTCTAGCATTGCTTTTCCATAACCTAAATAACGGTTATTGTGGATTGGAGATTGTTGGATAGACCCTCCAACAAATCCAATCTTTTTGTGACCTAAGCTAATTAAATGCTTCGTTGCCATGTATGAGCCTTCCGCGTCATCTGTGTTGACTGAATGAAAGTCATTTGCGTAGGTCTCGTAAACGTCTGTTAGTACAGTTGGTATATTTAATGCTTTAACTTCTTCATAGATGTCTGGTGGGTAAGAACCTAATAGAATAATCCCATCTAGCCCTCTACTTTGAATCCAGTTTTTATATTTACCTTTGACTTGAATACCCGATAACAAGATATCATAACCATATTGTGAGATTACTTTATGAATTTCACCTAAATATTCAGCGAAAAAAGGATTGGTCTCCAAAAGGGTACCAGTCGTATCCGATGGTGCGATTAAGGGAAGTGTTACTCCAATTAATCTCGTCTGCCCATTGGATAAAGATCTAGCATTAATACTTGGAATGTAATCCAAGTCAGCCATAATCTTTCTCACTCTTTCTTTAGTTTTTTCTGAAACCTTATCCACATCATTAATGACATAGGATACAGTTGCTGTTGAAACACCAGCTAGTTTCGCAATTTCAGCGATATTCGTCTTTTTGGTCATAATACTCCTTGAATACTAATTTATATATATTATACACCTAAACCAGTCTCAAAATATCTCTGATATCATCAAACCTATAATCTGCAAGCTCTGATTTTTTAGCATCAAAGACTGCGATAGCTGTCATTTGTGCAGCTTTTGCTGCTTCGATGCCAACAATGGCATCCTCAACAACTGCACAATGCTTAGGATTTAGTCCTAGCTTTTTAGCTGCTATTAAAAAGACATCAGGTGCAGGCTTAGATTTTTTAATATCGTTACCATCAGCTATCTCATCAAAGATATCTGTTAATTTGATTTGTTTAAGAATTGCTTTCGCATTCTTTGAAGATGATCCTATCGCGATTTTAATCCCTTTATCCTTTAATTTACCGAGTACCTCTAAGACATTAGGTAATATGTCTTTTGGTGTAAGACTACTTAAGAGTTCTATATAGTAATTATTCTTCTTTTCTGCTAACGCTTCTTTTTCTTCATTAGAATAAGTTTTATTTGCTTTCTCTAAGATGATCTCAAGAGATGCCATTCTAGATACTCCTCTTAAGCGGTGATTGATTGTTTTACTAAACTCAATATGTTCTTGATCAGAAATATATTTCCATGCAAGATAATGAAGCTCATCCGTACTAACGATAACCCCATCTAGATCAAATATAACTGCCTTAATCATTTATTATTTCCTCCATGATCTTCGATTCATTTTTGTTTATGTTTATCTTATATAACTTACCCTTGTCTCTAACAGTGTAGGATATACTCTCAAATGATTTTGGAAGCTTAGGGTTCACTTTGATACCTTGATTAAAGGAAAGTCCTGAGAACCCAAAAATCGCTGTCATATAGGCTCCACCTGAGGCGGCAGGATGTGTACCACCAATATAAATACCTCCAGCAAAGTGCTTAGATTTTCCTGTTAAATCTACAGTTGCTGATTTCATAAAGAGTGGATATGCATCATTTGGATTGTTTATTAAACATGATGTTAATGCATACATACTCGCTGATAGAGTAGACCCATGTTCAGTTCTTGGTTCATAATATTCCCAGTTCTTTTGAATCACGTCTAGTGAGTATTTTTCCTTAAATAAATAGAGCATGGTGATCACATCAGCTTGCTTAATGATTTGAGTATCTCCCGCTAGACCTTGTCCACCAAGATACTCATGTTCATGAAGTTTGAGCTTGAGTAATTCTTCTTTATGGATATCCTTGTGATTGAAGTATCCATCAAACTGTTCAATCACACGATTATCTTCTATTTCTTTAATATAGACTAAGTCCTTATATTTTTTAATCGATTCTAATTCATGGTGATAGTTAAGCTTTTCTACCATTTCATTAAAGTATTGATCGTTTTCGTTTTTAAAATATTTTTCATATTCAAGAACAAGTTCAAAAACCATTTTGACAAGTTGATTGGTGAATGCGTTATTATGAACACGCTCATGATATTCATCTGGACCCATGACATCCCAAATCTCAAACCTATTTTTTAGAATTGAATAATGTCCATAGTCTAAATAAAATCTAGCGACCTCTAAAATGACTTCTAATGCTCCATCCTTTAAAATACAGTAATCACTTGTTCTATCGATATACATCTTCATTGCGTAGACGATATCACCTGAGATATGAACCTGTTTATCCTTAAAATAAGTTCTAATGAGTCTTTTAGTAAATACATCGGTAACATTATAATCTGTACATGCATCATATCCATTCTCTTGAGATTCCCATGCATAAAAAGCTCCATTGAAACCATAGGATTTCGCTTTTAGTTTAGCTCCTGGTAACCCTTGAATTCGATAAAGGATAATCCTTTTTGCACTCACTAAATCTGTATTTAGATAAAAGGGTAACATAAAGATTTCAGTATCCCAAAATACTGCACCTTTATAGGTTTGCCCTGATATACCACGCGCAGGAATAGACTGATAATCGCTTTGTGGTGCTAATAAAAGTAAATGATAAATGGAATATCTTAAGGCTAAATCTGCTTTTTCATCACCCTTGATGATGACGTTAGAAATATCCCATTTTTGATTCCAAATTTGACTGTGTTTTTCTAATCTTTTGTGATACCCTTCATATAATACTTCTGACAGTAAAATTTCTAAATCATCATTTTCTTGATCGACACCAATGACTGCATAGGATTCAAATTTATAGACATGATTTTTTTTAGCATCAATCTCTATGACATAAAAAATGCCATGATCATTTTTTTCAATCCTTACTTTGCTATTTTCAAATAATGGAGTTATTTCTTTTAGACAAGTAATCCGGTGTCCTTTTTCATGTGTAACACCTTCTACTTTTAAATATCCTTTTTCACTTAGCTTAACATCTTCTATATGCTTACCATTGATATCCCAAATATCAATATCAATACCAGTTTTAATAACTATTTTAATATCTTTATCAACAGATACTTGAAATTTAGAAATGATTACTCTTTCATCAACACTAGATACGAACCTAGAAGATTCTATAGTGACTTGATAGCTATCTCTTTCGATTACACTTCTTCTAGACATGACTGCATTTTTCATATCTAATATCTGTTCATGTGTGATAACTTTACCATTTAAAACATTTAAAGGTTTCCCATCTATAATCACTTCAGTAAATAAAGGATTAAACGCATTCACTGGTTCTCTCCATCCATCACCCACTTGATCATAGACAAAAGGCAGAGTGATTGCTACCATCTCTGCTCTTCTAAATTCATCCAAGGTTCCTCTAACTCCTAACTTCATATGTCCGATTAGAAATTGATTGCCCCTATGAATGATATGCTCTTTATCAAAACCATTTTCTTTAATTAGCCACATGAATCTTATAGATCCCCTTTTTAAGTTTATAAACCTCATGATAGATTTCTATTGGTTCATCTAGATCTTTATCTAAAGTTAATGTAATATTTTCTTTATCTACATAGACTTGGATATTTGATCCAAAGAGCTGTAGATGAAATTGATAGGATGTCCAAGACTCTGGACAATATGGAGATAGCTTAATGATTTCTCCATCACTTCTGAGCCCGCCAAATCCATATACAATATTTACCCATGCTGCAGCAATCGATGTAATATGAAGTCCTTCTCTAGCATTTCTATTATAGTCATCTAAGTCCATACGGGTAGCGAATCCAAAGAAGTCTAAGGCTTCTTTCTTATACCCTAATTCAGATGCTAAAATTGAATGAATGGAAGGTGATAATGAAGACTCATGAATTGTCTTTGGTTCATAGTAGTCATAATTCGCTTTTTTCGTTTCTAAATCAAACTGTGTACTATATAAGAACATAAACATTAAGACATCTGGTTGTTTAATCATATCGTTACGATATATTCTATCGTAGCTCCAGTTTGCATATAATGGAAAATCTGTGACAGGTATAGAATGAATATCCAGATGAGGTAGATCATGAAAGCCTTCATGCTGCTCATAGATCTTTGTCGTTTCATCATATGGAAGATACATGAGCTGACACTTTCTTCTCATGACTTCTATTTCACTATCTTTAAGGTTTAACTTATTCATAACCTCTTGAACCTTATGATTTTTTTGATAAGTCTCATAAACTTCAATTAAATACTCCATCGAGGTCTTCGCGAGTAAATTGGTATACGCGTTATGATTAACCATCATTTGGAATTCATCAGGACCCATGACACCGTAATAACCAAATTTTGTTTCGTCATGGTTGTATTGTCCTCTTGATGAAAAGAATCTAGCTATTTCAACAAGCATTTCAAATCCATAATGAATCAAAAACTCAGTATCTTTCGTATTTTTAACATAATGCCAGATTGCATAGGCAACTGCACTTGTTGGTTGAAACTGAAGTGATGCATGTTGCCATAGGTCACATGCCTCATCACCATTTAAGGTAGCGATTGGATAGCAGGCTCCATTACAGTCTAATTCCTTCGCTCTTTTTCTTGCTTGACTTAAGGTGTTATATCTAAACATCAATAGATTTTTAGCAGCTTTAGGATTGGTGAATAAATAAACAGGTATACAATATGTTTCAGAATCCCAGAAGGCATGACCTGAAT
This sequence comes from Tenericutes bacterium HGW-Tenericutes-2, assembly GCA_002839095.1. GTDB lineage: Bacteria > Bacillota_I > Bacilli_A > Acholeplasmatales > Acholeplasmataceae > Peloplasma. Next base: position 389,508 of record PGXL01000001.1, read on the forward strand.
AAGCTTCTCCTGTTAATCCTTTCGCACCGATATTGTTATGCTCAGATACACCCTGATAGGTTCCAACGAGTTGAAATAAACAATATCTAATGCCTTGCTGATTTAATGCATCTCCATTGATTTGAATGTCATTTTTAGCCCAATACTCTTCGAAAAATTTTGTGTTATCTTTCAGTGTTTGATCATAAGATGATACGCTTAAAAGCTTATTCGCTTCTTCCTCAAAGAAGATAAGATCTCTAATCTTTGTTTTATCAATTAATGAAACAATCGTTTTATCGATTTCAATCGTAGTATTCAAGTTTAAATTTAAAGTCTCTAGGTTTAATTTGTTTTCGATAGTTACACTAGATTGATAATCACTTCTTGTATCTAGCTTATATCCCACATAAACACTTTGATTGGTTGTTGTAGCTCCAAGACTTAAATTCTTTTTAGCCTCTATTAAATCCCAATATCCAGGTTTACCCCAATGCATCGTGTTGAAGTCAATACCAAATGCTAATGTGATACTACCAAAATATGTGATTGGTTTAACAATCACCTTTTGATGCGCGATTTGATAGGTTTTCATATTTAAGATTTTCTTGAATGTGATTTCAAATAGATTAGAGACTTGATAAGTTCTAGTTGCTTCACCTGTCTTAAAATCTAGAGTTCTACTATATCCTTCTATTTTTTTAGGATCGAAGATATGAAGCTCATCACCAATATAGATTCTTACGTAAAAAGGATTAGCGGCATTGACCATATAATGCAGTTTATCAGATATCCCTTTATAGTGACTTCTTCTAATATCCTTAGGTATTTCATAGATCCCATTAAAATAGGTTCCTATTAAAGTCTCTTTAACATATCCTTCATCAAAGTATCCTCTAACACCCATATATTCATTGGATAGCGAAAACAAAGACTCAGAGACTAAAGCTCTGTCTTCATGAAAACCAGATTCAATTAGCTTCCATGGATCGATATCCAAATATCGTTGTGCAATTTTTGCCATAGTAATCTCCTTCTCACACAGACCTTATTTTCTGTAGCTGAGTATGTTCAAGATGTCTTGAAGATTTTTTAAATCATAAATTTTTTCATTCATTTTTAATTGATATGTATGATTTTTCTTATTGTATAAAACATTCGCTTTTTTATCATCATAGGATATATGATATCCATAATTGATAAGCTCTCGAATGACTTGAAGCTCTTCTACTAATACAGGTAGAGCTTCAAAGATAAGCTCTTGAAATTGATTTTCTCTTATTCTTTTTTTATCTTCATTAAAGAGATAAGTCTCTCCCGTGAAATCTAAATAAAGATCGTCTTGCTCAATAAAGTCTTGATCAACTTCAGCTCTAAAAGTTTGATTGAATGCCTCAATATGAAGTAGCTTACTCACCCCAAAGTTTTCAACTGCTACAAGCTTACCCTTTGTTAAGATATCTTTAAATTGATGATGAACTCTTAGTGCCTTAGGTCTTATCGTTATCAATGCTTTACTGAGTTGATTTTTTTGAATTAATAACTTCGTTTCATCATTTAAAGCAATTTCTTGATCATCAACATATATCCTTTGATCTTTAATGGTTACTGTTATCAAATTTGCTTCAGGTAGACCTATAAATAATGAGGTATCTAGGTGTGCAGGATCGTGATACATTTGATAAGGTGTACCTACCTGAACTATTTTACCTTCCATCATTAAGACAATTCGACTTGCCATGGCCATCGCTTCAACCTGGTCATGCGTAACATATACACAAGTCGTTTGAAACATTCTTTGAAGCTTTAATAGTTCACTTCTCATTTCAGATCTCAAAAGAGCATCTAAGTTAGATAGTGGTTCATCAAATAAAATCAATTTTTCTTGGTCCACTAGTGCTCTAGCCAAGGCCACTCTTTGGCGCTGTCCACCAGATAGCTGATTTGGATAGCTTCCAAGCTTCTCAAGTAAGGATAGCTTTCTAGCGATGTCTTCTACTTTTTTTCTTCTTTCAAGTTCACTTAGCTTCAGATTTAATAGACCAAATGCTATATTCTCATAAATAGTTAAATGAGGTAATAGTGCATAGTTTTGAAAAACAAAGCTCAAATGTCTAGTGGATGGGTCTTCATCATTTTGAAGATGATCGTCTATATATAACTTCCCATCACTTAACTCTTCTAGTCCTGCAATCATTCTTAAGGTTGTCGTTTTTCCTGATCCGGATGGTCCAACAATCACCAAAAATTCATCATTAAAGATTTCTAAATCGAAATCACTAATAACGTATAAATTCTTTTGAAAAGACTTATAAACTTTTTGGAGAGAAATCCTGCTCATCATAAACCTCTATTTAATGCCTGTTGTTGTGGCATTTTGTGTAATTTGTTTCTGGAAGATAAAGAAGATAATCATTGGTGGAATCATCGTAAATAGCAATAGACTTAAGAATTGGTCTAATGTGATGTTATACGCAAACATTTCAACATGGACTCTAAAGAGCTTAATCATCACTGTCCAGTAATCTTGATTGGTAATCATGATATAAGGAAGTAGGAAGTCATTCCAAGCACCAGTGACGGAAAATATTGCTACAACCATAATGACTGGCTTTGATAATGGAACGATAATTTTAAAGAAGGTTTGAAGTTTAGTCGCACCTTCGAGCTCAGCAACTTCAAATAAATCCTTAGGTAGACTTTCAAAATGTGTTTTAAATAGTAGAAAGAAAAATGGTGAAGCTCCTGCGATCAACCAAAAGGGTATTAAGGTAATAAATGTAGATTGAACTTGTCTTAGTGACATTCCTGAAATCGATGCGATGACTCTGTAAATACTTGAAATATTGGTATAAAGTGGAACTAGCGCTACTGCTGGTGGAATTAACATCGATCCTAAAATCAAATAAAAAATCACTTTACTTCCCTTAGGCTTCAAGACAGCAATCACATAGGCGAGTAACCCATTAAATAGAATTGCACAAAGTGCTGCACCAAGTGAGATAAATAATGAGTTATATACATTTTTCATAATTTGAGTCTTTTCAATGACTGTTATAAACTTAGTGAAATCAAAGGAACTCGGGAAAAATGTATAATTTGCTGGTGATTGAAGAAGTTCATTACTATTTTTAAATGATGTGACAAATAGCCATACAAATGGCATTAAGACAATTATTAATCCTATAATAAGAATGAAATACATAAAATAGTATCCAATTCTTCTGCTTGACTTCTTATAATCTGAGTAGGTTAAGATACCATCCTTCTTAGATTCAAAGATCTTTAATCCGTATTTTTTCGTATAAGTAAATAAGTAGTTCATTAATTTACTGAATTGATCTATAATCCATATCACTCTAATAAATACTAAAGCCTTATATATAGACTTCATTATCTTATTCAATAAATGGTTCAAATGGTTTAGAAATATATAAACCTTTTTCTGATTTCTATTTTCAATCTTTTCTAGTAACATCTCATAGGTTACATAAGGTTTAATCTTTAATTGATTCATTCTAGTTTTCTTATCAAAATATAAGTAAACATAAGTAAAAAGCAACAAGATAATCATCGTCAATACACCTAAGGCTGCTGCTTGACCGGTATCCTGTGTTGTATAGATCAATTTATAAATGAGTAACCCTAATGTATTTGCTGAGTTATTCGTTTGACCCATGAAAATCATGGGTTCATAAAATATTTGAAAAACTGAAATGATTTGAATAATCAATAAAAGCTTGATATTAGGTAATAATGCAGGTATCGTTATATATTTAAGTCTCTTCCATACCGATAATCCCTTGATTCTAGCCGCTTCATATAAAGAGTGATCAACAGATTGTACGGTTGCTAAATAGATTAGCATTGTCGCTCCTGCAGATTTCCAGGTTAAGGTCATAATGATTAAAGGAATCGATAAGGAGTCATTAGATATCCATCTGGATGTCCCTAAACCAACCTTTGCGAGTAATATATTAAAGAATCCATAATCATTGGCGTCCATCATAATCTTCCATGTCAAGATGACTGCAATTGCTGGAACAATATTAGGTAGGTAAAAACCTACCTTAAATAAACTCTTTGTCTTAATGACTTCACTTATTAATAAGGCTAAAATAATTGGGATAAAAAACCCAATAATCAAGGAATATAAAACATAAAGTAATGTATTCCCTAAAGCTTGTGAGAATCTTGGGTCTGAAAAGACATTGATATAGTTTTGAATCCCATTGAAACCAATCATATCAAAATTTCTTGTTTTAGAAAATGAGTATATTATATTTTGTAATAATGGACCCCAAATAAAGAAAGCAAACAAAAAGATAGACGGTATAGCAATCGTCCATGATAAAAAATCTTTTTTGATATCCTTTTTCTTTAAGGTTGCTTGTTTCTTTAAATGAATAGAATCCATGTTATCCTAGTTGTCCTCTTAAGTAAGTTTCAAAATCTAATTGTTTGGAATTGAGCGATGACCTTACATCAAATCCTGGATTTTTTAAATTAACAACCACTTGATCTAAAAGCTCATACATATGCTGTGTAAAGTATATCTCTTCTCTTCTTCTAGTCGTTGGAAGCTTTAAATAAAAATCTTCAAAGTTATGAAATGCTTGAACATTCACGTATTGTGCATTGAGTGAATCGATTAATTCTGTGTATTCTGGATTTACCCATGCTCTAACCTCAGGTAAAATCAACATATTTTTTCTAGTAGCGGTTTGTAGACCCTCACGCATTGCAGATTGTGCAACCTCTGAGACTTCAGGTGATCTTCCCATATATTCTAGAAATTTGATTGCACCTTCAACAGCTTCATCAGAATCATAGGCACTAAACATATATGGTGTACCACCAAATAATGTGTATTGCCCACCAGGTCCTGCTGGCATTGGAATAAACGCGATTTTATTGCGGTTCATTCCACCTTGAGTAATAACATTAGAAATGACATCATTACCTGCAATTGCCATACCGATTTGACCATTGCCAAGTCTTGTTGCCCATTCAGAATAGTTCATATTACCAATAGGTACCAATTCATCATCATAAAAACTCTTTAAGAAAGACATCGCTGCAACTGATTCATCAGAATTTAGATTCGCATGAACCTTTCCATCATCACCAATCACTTGAAGGGATGCTCCAAATGCCCATGCATAATTAGAAAATTGCCAACCACCGTTCTTATCCACATTTAAAATGATTAACCCATCAACACCAGTGCTTTCCTTAATCATAAAAGAATACTGATAGAGTTCTTCCATGGTTTGTGGGTAAAATTTTTCAGTTTTGTCATATGGGTTGACAATATCGTATACACCATCTCCATCGATATCAAAAACCAATCCTGCATCCGAGAATACATCTAGATTGATAATAATGCCTAATCCATACCCATCTCTTGGAATACCATATAGTTTTTCATCGAATGTTAGGTATTCTCTCAGTTCTGGATCCATTTTGTCATACCATCCTAAATCCTTAACGATTTCTGTAATGTCTTTAGCATGTCCACCACCAACAATCATTTGAGGTTCAGTAAACCAAGTTTGAAAAACAGTAGGCAGTGTTTGTGAGTTCGCTCTAGCATAAAAGGCTTCTACTGAATAAGTAAAAGGTTCGCCAATGATTTCATATTCTGGATAATCTGTTTCAAATCTCTCTTTCCATGTATTAAACATAGCGATATCATCTGTATTTGCAGATTCTGGCCACATTCCTATAACGACTTCAATTTTTCCACTTCTTTTACAAGCAGATACGGTGAAAATAAGAAGTGCAATAGCTAATAAAACTGTTAATTTTTTCATGTTTAGTCTCCTAATGTTTTTATTGTACAGCATCCATGCAATAAAAACATTAGATTACTTCCCCTCATATCGAAGGGAAGTAATCCTCTTGTCTATTTATATTTTATGAAACTGGAACATCCATGAATAAGAACATTTGATATCCATAAACATCATAGCTTACTGTCATGTTATCAATCATGACACCACCATTATTAATATGGAATCCTAAAACCTGTAATCCACCAAGATTAGTGACATAGTCTGATAAATTAATGCTAACATGCATAAAGTCAGTACCAATTGCTGTAGTAACTCCATCTTCAATTAATTTACTGAAGTTAACGACATTACCATCACCAAGTTCTAATCTAAATGTATCTGCATTACCACCATCAGAAAGCTTAACATCAAATGATAAATACATTGTGCCAGCAATCAATGGAGAACCAAAGCGTACAGTTGCATAGTCTGCGGTTACTAATTCAATTTGACCATTAGCTACTTTTGCCCATTCTCCCCACCAATATGAAATGCCATCATTCACTGGTGCGTCATCAAAATCTTCTGTCAATGCTGGATAAGTTCCTTTATTTGGATCTACCCATTGGAAGGATAGATTATCGATATAATAAACTGCACCATCATTTGCTTGAATTCCAAATTCATCAGAATAAGCTAATCCTGAAAGTAAGACATCAATAACTACATGACCTGTTTGTCCTACTGCTGGTAAGACGATAGGATTACCATCTAGACCTATTAATTCTGTATTCCACTTATGTACGCCACCTAGGTTAATACCAAAGCTACCTGCAGCTTCAACCTTCATATCAAATGCGATAAATAATGGTTTAGCCTTAACACCTGTATGATATTGAACATAGCCAGTGCTTGCATCAAGCTTTAACATCATATTACCTTCAACACTCACAAATGATGATGGTGTTCCATAATTATTTGCCCACCATTGACCATCACCTGCTTGACCATTGGCATTACCTTCTACTAAGGTTTCCCAAGTACCCCAAACAAGCTCACCATCATAATATGGATATTCACCATACCATGCTAGATTATCAAGTAAATAGATTTCTCCATCACTTGCATGGAAGCCGATTGTATCTGTTAAAGATAACCCACTTGCTACCCAGTCAATGACGTAACGATGCCATTGTCCGTCGATATTAACAACCATAGGCGTACCATTTTCAAGAATCAATTGACCGTCTTTAGCCCATAGAGGTTCACCTGTAGGTCCAACTCTAAATGATACGATAGTTCCTGGATTTTCAATCTTTAAATCAAATGCTAAATATCTTCCTGTACCTTTAATTCCTGTATGATATTGAGCATAGCCTGTACCATCAAGTCTTAATGCTTGATTACTATCTCCATCAGCTACGATTGTAGTTGCTGAATCATAAACATTTGCCCACCATTGATTGTCGCTGACCATACCTTGAGCAGTTCCTAATTCTAAGCCTTCAAAAGTTGCCCATACGAATTCTGATGCTTCATTTAAATCAGTTATTGGGTTTGCAAAGAATATTGCATCAAATGAAATCGATGATCCTGTGTAATAAATTTCATATCCTGCAACATCAGTAGTATAACCATCTGTTAATTCTAGGTCAACGATTAGATAAGTCCATTCACCATCTTTATATGGATAAGTTCCCATATCTTCAGGAATTGAAGGTAATCCCAATCCTGCAACCCATTGGTTTGCATAAATCACTGCAGTGCTTTGATCATTGAAGTTTAGAAGCGATACTCTAAAGTCATTTAAGTTCGCACCTTCACTTAATTTATACTTAAATACTAGATAACGATATTCATTTAAATTCGCCTTTGTAGTTGAATGTGCCTTATAGCTTACAAATCCACCACCTGTTGAATCTAATGTGATATGACCATCACCTATTGTTGATGCATATAAACCTGAATATGAAATTAAATAAGTAAATCCATTATCTATAGCAACTTGATTATCTGCTGTCCATCCTGGAGTAGTACCAATGGTTGCTCTATTGAAGTTATCATAAATTAAAACATTTTCTAAGTTTAGAACTGGATATTCAACTGCTTCATAATCTCCTAAATAGCTTAGGAAAGATTGAGAGATAGAAACAGCCACATCACCATTATTGATTAACTTATAACCAGCAATGACAGATTCTCCATCATAGATGTCAGCAAACGGAATAGTTACATTTAACCATGCACTACCTAAGGATGTTGGAAGATCAGTTAGATCTGCAAATGATGTTGGCTCACCAACAGTGCCATTTGCAAATATTGGTGCAACACTTAAATCATTGATATCAAGGATTCCAGGTGTTGCTTGTCTAAGTCTTAATATTAAGTGTGTATGATCTGGATTCACATCAGATGCGATGTATTCACCATAATGACCATTTGGTTGAATGGTTACATAGGAACCAACTTGAACACCTACTGTTCCACTCCAATAGTCTCTATTTTGTGAGTAGTCACTACCTTCATAAGGAAATATTGGATTTGGTGATTTAGAATAGTAAGCATCCTTTATTTCAAGAATACCACTACCATCTGGATTTGTATTCATTAAATGGAAGCCTACCATCACACCAGTTGCAGGAACATCTGTATATCCTGATTTACCAGCATATTCTTTGCCATCTAGTGTATCAGTGATGCTAATGACATAATTATGCCATGTACCATCAAGCTCACGCACATTGTTTTCTAAATCTGGATCAAATGTATCAACTAAAGGAACCACTAAAATTTCATGGTTATCGTCTAGTCTAAATCCAATAGATAGATCTTCAATGGATGCTCCATGTGTTCCTCTAAGTCTTAAGACTAAGTATTGGAATACAGGTGCTGAACCATTTTGGCTACCAGCTTGTTTCCATAGTGCTCCATCAGGATTGTTACCAATAGTCCCTGAATAGCCTACGGAAATATAAGGTTGATCTGTAGATATAGCTGCATTTTCTATAATTTCAGTAGTTAAAGTACCTGAAGTAAATGGGTTGATCATTTGATCGAAATCACCATTGAATACTCTACCCATATATAGAGGTGAGTCAGGAATACCGACAAAGCTGTATTTTGCAGTTAAATTTAGGTTTGCAGTTACTGCTGAAGTGAACTGATACATTGTGCCATTCAGCAACCACCCATTGAAGCTAAAGAATGGTTTCTCTGGTGCAGAAGGTATCGTAGCTAATCCACCAGATTGAACTGTTTGAGATGGTACAGTGGTACCTCCAACAGAGTCAAATGAAACAGTGTAGTTAGTTGCTACAACTGCAGTATACTTGGCAGTTAAAGTGATATTTGCAGTTACTGGAGTGCTAAAATTATAAACTGTTTCGCCTAAATACCAATCATTAAAGGTGAATCCTGTCTTTACTGGATTGGTTGGTCTAGTAACAGTGCCACCTTCTTCAACCTGAACAACAACTGAGGTTGTTCCATTATCAGCGTTAAATGTTACGTTAAACATTACCGTTGGGTCTTCATCTGTTGGAACTTCAGGCTTGCAACTGACGAGAATAAATACTGTCAATACCAAGAGAAGAACCTGAAAAGCCTTCATACTTATTTTTCTCATAATTTCTCCCAATACATGTAAGATAGTTTACATGATATTTTTTTAATTTTTGAGGCTACTATCAGCCGTTTTGAACGAATGAATACTACTCGTAAATACTAATTTCAGAAAATTGTGCACCATATCCACCAGGAGCTGAATTTGCTGTAACGATTAATATAATCGAACGCATTTCTATTCCTTCTGGTAGGACAATAGAAACCATATTTCCTTGACTTGAATCAAACAGATATTGTCTAGGACCTTCAAAGAGGTTAACCCAATTTGGTGAATTGATTGTGGTTTCTGCACTGAGTGAATATTTGATCTCAATTGTTTGTGTACGATTTGGCCAACTTGATAATGGTGGTAGATGCAGATTAATGATTCTAACTTGATAAAGAGAACTCATATCTACAATTATCCATCCTGGCCAAACATTCTTTCTCGATTCAAAATAGGTTGTGACATCTCCATCTGTTAGTTTTTCTGGATTATAGACATCTTCATACGCACTTGCATAAGGTGTTTTCCCAAAAGTTAGAGATGCTGGATAGAATTCAATATATCTTAAGAATGGTTCATTCGCGTAAATTGATCCCTCATACGCATAAAATCTAAGTTGAACTGCTATATAATCCCCCGGAGCTAACCTAATATCAACATAATTGTTCTTAGATGGTGAGAACTCATAGTCTTCACCATTAAGTCTTTTAGAGAATACTGGTAATCCTGTGGTTTGACTAATAGTGGTTGCTGCATAGACAGATATATTTTGAGTTTGGAAATACATCGAGTCTGGATCACCATAAAGTCTAATCGATCCAACCTTATGTGCCTTATCAAACATGACTGAAAGTGCGACGTAGCTTGCTCTAGTTGAACCTTCCTTCCAATCACTAGCGATCCACATTGAGCTATCATCAACTAAAACATTATCTGCTTCAAACCCTGAAAGCTCGTGTTCTACGGTTTGCGTTCCACCCCAATCCTGTGTGGTTACACCGTAAGTTGCACGCACTTCAAAGATGCCTTCAATCTTAGTACCAGCATATGGTGGTTCGACTCTAGATATTGCAAATTCTGGAATTTCGATTGCTTCTTGAGTTCTTGCAGGAATAACTTCTTTTTCAACAACGTAATAATCACCAAGCTCTAACTCATAATAATGATACACACGTGCACCTGTAGGTGCATTAGAGGATTGAATCGTTACATTAGAGACAAATCCATTCATGTTGATTTGTGAAGTGGACGTGATTGGTGCACTTCTGAAATCAACATCCTTGAAATAAACATTACTAATATTTTTATTTGTATCAAATCCATTCATACGGATGACTAAGTCAGAAGTTGTACTACCTATCTTTTTATCATTAATCACTTTAATATTTTCGAAGTAAACATTTTTGATGGTTCCACGTTCAAATTGTGATTTAGACCAATCTGCATTATAACCAATCGTTAGATCAATATAGAAGTTTTCATAGGTTTCTGTCCATATGTCACCAACCTGATAAGCATTTTCAATCGTGATATTTCTAAAGATAACAGTATCTATATCTGCTTGATCGGCATTATGAATACTCATTACTGCTTTATGATAGTTATGAAGAACTGTAATATCTTCAAAAATGATATTTTCCATTCTTGGACCATAAGCTTCATAACCAACTTCCATGGATTGTGCTAAATCTGTCCATAATATGTTATTGGTAAATAGAATGTTTTTTGTAGATTTATTGTTGACATTTTTTACTACTAAATTGTCGTCCCATGTTCTAACAAATGAATTTCTAACGACTACATCCTCACAAGACTGAATGGAGATTCCATCACCATTAGGTCTTGCAGTAATGATTTTTATGTTATCAATGAATATTTCCTTAGATTCTTGAGCATGTATTGTCCATCCTGCTGGATCTAAGAAGATAATACCTTCAATTCTAATATTGGTACTTCTTTGTAGTTCTATTGGAATTGCACGTTGAGAAGCTTCCATTCTGGGATATATCGCTCCTGCAATGATTCCTCTACCACGAATTGTAATATCTGATAGCTCATACATGTTAAATTGCCCATAGACTAACGCTCCACCTGCAAGATAAACCGTTTGACCTGATCTTAATGGGATTGTATCTGTCTTCCAGACCCCTGGACCGATATAGATAATATCGTCATCAAGTAAAGCTTCTGCTTCAGTAATTGGATCTTCTTCTATAGGATTCGCAAATAAGTGAATCGCTTCTTGGATCACTGAACCATTAGGTGCAGTTTGTGGGACTGGGTCATTTAACTGAATTGTATAGTTTGCTGGATATTCTAAGTAGAATTCAATCACATTATCAGTTATTGTTACATCGATATCATAGCTTAATGGATGAACGGTTGCTTTAGTAACTACATAATCATCCAATATACTAATTTTTACGTGTACCTTACCTAAGAAATCAAAGGTTGCTACCGATGTGTAGGATGTTGAATTCACCCATGTAAAGCTTCTTGCATGATTGACTAATGTCTCATGTACAAATAGAGGTGAATTTTCAACTTGAATCTCATATCGACTTGAAGACTTTAATATGTCTGGCATATCATAGATCTTGAGTTCTGTTGAACTTTGAACACCATAAAGTATAGATACTGAAAAAGAAGCGGTTGTTTCAAGGTATGTGATAGTGACTGTAGATTGACCAACTACTGATGAATTAAATCCACTAATCTCATAATCTGTAACAACTTCTTCTAAATCACCTTGTTTATAGGTAACGATTAAACCTGTTGGATCAAATGACTGATTCAGGTAATAGGTTTGTTTATAATCTCCTGAGATGATGAGTTCTGCAGTTGATGAGGTCTTACATCCTATTAATATAATTGAGCCAATGATAGCTAAAACGACAATTAAATAATTCTTTATATTCTTCATTATTTCACCCTTTACTGTTATTATCGCCCTCATTATACATGAAGATTTTGAATAATGAAAGCGTTTTTTGAAAAAAAGTTAATCGGTTAACTAAAATTGTACTTTTTTCGTTAAATTAGCTGCAATTCTAAAACAATTGCTATCTCAAACTCACCAATAATCAATATGATTTTTTATTTAATACACCTAAAAAAATAAAAATCCTAGAAAAATACCTACTTTGTACAATTACTTTCATTTTTATATTTCATCTAGCTAATATAATTTTCAACTGTTTTTCTATACGTATAGTTAATAAAAAAACACCAGACGCATCCGGTGTTTTTAGATAAAACCATAAGGTCTTACCTCAATTGTATACTTATTTTATTACATATTCGGGCTTTTGTCAATCTTTATACATATTTTCTTAGTAACGCAAGTTTCGACTTGACATCGCTTCCCAATAAGCTAAAATAAATCGAACTGTTTTTTACTTCGCTATATAAATTTTCCGTGATTACCTCAAATTGATTGATTATTTTTCTTATTTCAATTTTTGATTTTTTTAAATTTTTCTGATAATAAACAACCAAAATCAAGAAATCAATAATACTATTATAATTAATATTTGATACACCTGTTTTCATCTCCAAATCTGTCAAAACTTTTTTATGAATTTCAAATGTTATGAATGCACAGTCAAAAATAGTCGAATTGTGTGCAAGTGAATTTCTCAAATCTTTTAAAAGATATATGTGTTTAGACAGTAGCGATGATTTGGGATCGTTCACTGCATCGTACATATCCAAACAACTAGCGATTTTCATTCTATCGTTATCAGATAGAGCTTTTATAAAATCAGCAAAAACACCCATTGTCATTAGCTCGAATACAGCCCAAAGTGGAATCGTCTTGGAATTCTGATAAAAATGATTAATAATCGGATTCCCGTTCTCATAGCCTGTTGCAATTATTCCGTTAATCTTTGATTTTAACCCGAGAAACTTTTTAATTGCACTTTTGTGCTCGTTTGATCCTGGTTTATAACTCCTGTGATTCGCAAGTTTTTGGCTAATAATGTGTTCTATGTCAGATTCTGATCCTGAAACAAGAACTTCAATGGTTATATTTTTCATAACCGTTTCAAACTCCATAATGATTGGATAAAATAAATGTTTAAGACTATTATCGAAGTCAAATAGAGCTTTTATTTGTGAGAAATCTGTTATTGGTAGTTTTGATTTGCTATTTTTAGAGAATTTATATCGTTTATATCCATGATAATAACCCATATGTAATAACTCTCGTTTTTGTTTAGATCCGACAATTTCTATTTTATGATTATCTCTAATATGCTTCATCAGTGCATTAGTAGTTCTGCCCTTCAAAATATCCCCCCTCATTCTTTATTTAAACTTAGTTATTATATTCATGAATTTTAATAAAACTCTAAATCAAACTCACTACAATCATATAAATCAATATCCCTGTAACAAAGCTTGTGTAAATAAACGCATCACTCTTAATAATATTAGTCTCATATCTTCTATTGAATACATTGGTCATTGTTACGAATCTTTCTAAGAATCCTGTATTTTCATTCTTCTTTAAAGCTAATTTACTTAAAGGACCTGTATCAATAGGACATTGATCTCCATACATTAACTTACATGCTCTTCGCATCATAAAGTTTGCTGGATAGAAAAAGATATATTCTAGCTTTAACCAGTTTGGTAGATGTAAATGGAATAGATGGAACTTCGTACCAAACCAAAAGATAAATCCACCTAGCCCTACTACATAAACCATCGTCATTAAATCTTCACCTGTAAAGAATTTAATGTGAACGATATAATGATCTATAAAGTAAGGATCATATGTAGTTAGATTTAACTGAGGAACGATAAATGTTTGTAATATATAGTTAGGATTTAATCCAATTAAGATAATTAGTATGGCTAACGCTGCCATTGAGGTATCCAAGCATGTGTATTCCGCTTTAATCGTCTTATACTTCTCAGGCATCTTTCCTAAGAAGACATAATAAAATAATTTAATAAAGCTTGCTACTGTACCAGCACTTACAACCATAAAGATCATTTCTGCATAAATGAAGGATGAGTGACCATACTCAGTAGCTTCTACAATTCCATGGTGTAATATCGATTTCGATATGAAACCATTGAATAATGGAATACCTGCAATCCCTAAACAAGCAATCAAACAAACGGTTGCTGTTAACGGTAATTTTCTCCACAATCCACCTAATTTATACATATCATATTCATGGGTATGGAAATAGACTACACCTGCAACCATAAATAATAAGCTCTTAAATAAACCATGATTGATAATGTGATAGAGTGCACCACTATATCCCATTGCACCTCTATATCCTAAGTATAGTGCAATACCGATTCCTACCATGATATAACCCATTTGACTAATCGAATGGTATGCAAGCATCTTCTTCATATTAGACTGCTGTAAAGCTAAGAAAACACCCAATGCCATCGTAGCAATCCCAATCCAAATAATAAACGCCCCTATATTTTTAGTGGTTAACCAAACTGGATCTAAATGACTAAATACTTCACCTTGCTTCGGAAAGAAATAAGCTGTTGCTACTCTTAGGATCCCAAAGGCACCAACCTTAATCATAATCCCTGAAAGTAGAGCACTTGCAGGAGTCGGTGCGACTGGATGTGCTCTAGGTAACCACACATGCACAGGTGCCATCCCTGCCTTAATTCCAAATCCAAAGATAAGTAAACCCATAATCCAATATTTTAAGTTACCTAAAGTATAAAGTGCAGAAAGCGCACTTTCAAACTTTAGACTTCCTACATTAAAATATAATAAAAGCATTGCTACTAATATTGAAAATCCACCGATGATACCCATAAAGATAAAGTTATATCCTGCTTCATAGGATTCATCCTTTTGACTATGAGTCACTAACACATAGCTTGATATTGTCATCACTTCAAAGAATAAGAACATGGTTAATAAATCACTTGCCATGATTGTACCTAATACAGCACTATAGGTAATTGCCATAAAGAGGAAGAAACGATTAGAGTTCTCTTCTTTTTTCATATACTCATGGGCATAGACCATGACAATAAACCAAATAATGGATGTAATCATTAACATCGTAAAGCCTAGCATATCGACACTAAATCCAATCCCTAATCCCATGAATGATGGAAACTCAATACTAATTCCACCTTCCTTAGCTGCAGGATACATAATCATGGTTAATGGTATGGTTAAGAATGTCATGAATATTACAATCCAGTCTCTCTTAAGACTTGATTTACTTCTATAGAATACTTGAAGTAATGCACCAAATAATGGAATACCTATCATGACTAAAGGATATATGTTTAAATGGGTGAACTCAAAGAAAAACTCATTGAATCCATCAATACTAGATATTGAGTCATATAGACCAAACCAGTTCTTAGTAATTCCAACAAAGGAGATGAGTAAAAATAACATCAGTAAAACAAGACCTGATGATCTCCATGTGAAATGGTCTAAAAAATCTTTAATTTTAATTTTCTTCTTCTTTTCTACATTCAAGATGACTTACCCCTTATAGTAATGTGTTGACTGCGTTTTCTATTAATTGATAAATAAGATTAGGATATATACCTAATACGATAATAAGTATTCCAAGAATGGTTATCGGTATTAACATCACCTTAGGAATCTTTTCAACTCCTGAAATTCCATTTCCCTTAGGTCCTCTTAAAAATGCACTAATCATAATGGGTAGATAATACATTGCGTTAAGTAGACCACTCACTACAATAATGATAATAAAGATAATCATTCCACTACCTAAAGCAGCTAGACCTAAATTCATTTTACTAATAAAGCCTACAGTCAGTGGAATACCAATCATCCCAAGAGCTGCAATACTAAAGACAATCATTGATAATGGCATTTTATATCCCATACCATCAAATTGATCGATTCTTCTCACTCTTTGATAGTAAATAATCGCTCCAACACTTAAGAATAGTGCTGCCTTCATTAAACCATGACTAATAATATGAAAGAATGCTGCGGAAAGTCCTATATGAGTCATTAGTCCAATCCCTAATACAATATAACCAATTTGAGCAACCGATGAATACCCAAGCATTCGCTTCACATCCTTTTGAGCGAGTGCAAAGAAGGATCCCATAATCATACCAAATCCTGCAATAATCATTATGATTGCTGGTATATTTAATTCTTTTAATATATCGATTCCAAAGACTCTAAATAAGACCTTAACCATTAAGAGTAAATAGACCTTAACAACAATCGATGAAAGAATAGCTGATGATGAGCTTGGTGCGTGTGAATGTGCATCAGGTAGCCAAATATGAAATGGAAATATAGCGGCCTTAATCCCTATACCTACAATCATAAACCCTACAGCTGTCATAATGTTTGCTGGATAAACTGTCCAAGCACTTTGAATGGATTCAAAGACTAAAGTAATATTGGTATATCCTGTAACCATATAAAGTAATGCAATACCAAATAAATAGGATAATGATCCAACTTCATTTAACATGACATATCGGAATGCTGCTGTATAGTTTTCCTTTTTTCTCTTAATAGAGATAATACTACATGAAGTTAGGGATAAAATCTCCATAAAGACATAGGCATTAAATAAGTCATTTGTGTAAATGATTCCAAAGATGGAAAACATTAAAATAAAGAGTAGGATATAATATCTACCATATTCCGCTTCATAGATGCCATCTGTGGCATCCCCACAGGAATATAGGTAGATTAACATCGTTAGTCCAACAATAAATGTCGTAAATAAAACAGAGAATGCATCAATCTTGAATTCGATACCTAAAAAGCTTTGATAGTTACCAAATCTGTAATAAAACTCTCCTACTGTATTCACATGTACTAATAAAACAATTGATGAAACAAAGACAGATAGCAAAACAAAGAATCCTAGGATTAATGTAATAAAGAATGCTTTTTTACTCAGTAATGGAATCATTAAAGCTGCAATCAAAAAGACGAGCATATTTAAAATAGGTAGTTGTTCAATCATAGGTTTGCTCCTCATTTTGAATTTTTACGATTTCTTCTTGATCAATGGTTCCATAGGTTTGATAGATTCTAATGACTAAGGATAATGCATATACAGTAATCGATACCGATACAACAATGCCTGTAAGAATTAATACAGAAGGCATTGGATTGATGAATACTGGTGATTCACCATCAACTACGATTGGTGGTACACCACCTGTGACATTACCAATAGCGATGAAAAATAAGAAAATACCTGTAGCCATGATATTAATACCCATGACTCTCTTAATTAAGTTCTTATGTGTAACAACAGTATGAAGTCCAATAATAAATAATGCGACTCCACCTAGATAATTAATATGCTCTAAAATGAGATTTAAAATATTCATCAGACTTCCCCCTCAATTAAAATATGAAACAGGGAAATCATGGTGGATGCTACCTTAATCCCAATACCTACCATAAGGATCGGAATCATTCCACTTGATAATATTTCACCAGGTGTTCCAATTGGAAAACCTGCAGAAATATTAGATAAGAAAGCTCCGCCAAAGATTAAACCAATAAAGCCGATTAAAACATAGATAAAAATCCCACCACTTTCAGCAAACTCACTGGTTTTATGCGAGAATTTCTTTTCACCCTTCTTCATACCAAAGACAAGTGTATAAAGAATTAAAGTGGATCCAATCAATGCACCACCAGAAAAACCTCCACCAGGTGAGATATGACCATGGAGGATAATGAATATTCCATAGACTTGAGCAAATGGAATAATGATTCTAGTGATGGTTTTAACAATAACATCATTCATGGTGCTTACCTCTTCTAATCATCTTTCTGTTCACTGGCTTTAAAACGCTTGTTACAGCGACTACAGCTATAAATAGAACTATCGTTTCACCTAGCGTATCAAAGCCTCTGTAATCGGTAATAACAGCAGCTATAATATTCACTGAACCTGTTTCAGAAACTGCATTTTCTAAATAGTGTCTAACTGTATCATTATAGGAAGGAGCATTCACTCCAAGATTTCCTGGCATCATTAAAATGTTATAAGCTAAAACTAAAAAGAGTAATAAAAACATGGAGGTCGTTAAGATCTTTTTCATTTTTCGTACCTCTTTGTCTTCGCGATGACTGCGATAAATAAAAGACTAGTGACTCCAGCACCAATCACTGCTTCAGTGAGTGCGACATCTGGAGTCTTAAGTATTAACCATAAAACAGACATCATTAAAGAATATGCAGAAAAAATAATGACCGCGGACACTAAGTCCTTCGTCTTTTCCACAGCGATTGCACACATGATTAAAAATATAATGATAATGACATTTAAGATTTCCATAATACTTCCTATTCTTCCATCGTCATCAGGATGGTTGTCATATATTCAGCCTTCGCTATATAATGCGCGGCAGTTGGATTGGTTAACCAAATAAAGAGTAAAACTAAAAGAATGTTTAAGGAAACAAATGTGGCACCCTGCCAAACAATTAAACCTGTGAATATAAGTCCAGCTCCCATGGTGTCACATTTGGTTGTCGCATGCATTCTGCAAAAAACATCAGGCATACGAATTAAACCAACAACACCTACGAAGAAAAAGAACATTCCACCTAATATAAAGATACTAGCTATAATTTCTTGAATGATTGTTAACATTAGGCATCCAACCGTCCTTTAAGTAAATATTTAGCAACACCAATGGTTGTAATAAAACCAATCATCGCGTAAATAAGTGCGACATTTACATAGGATCCCTGCTTAATCCATAACGCAATTAAAACAATCACTACAGTAACCTTTGTAGAAATCACATTGATTGCTACAATTCGATCTGCTGCAGTAGGTCCCTTATATGCTCTATATAAACCAACAAATGATAGTAAGACTAAAAATATCGCACATCCAATAATGACATATTCAATCATTTTTGATCCTCCAAATTCATAAATACTTTTTCTAATCTGCTTCCTTCGATATTATGAATTAAATGCATCTCTAATCCATGAACGATGATTTCATCATCCTTCATATCTACAGTTAACGTTCCGGGAGTCATTGTAATAGCATTTCCATATAATGCTTTATTTAAATCTTTCTTTAAGGGATTCCGAATCGTTGCAAATCCTGGGTCTATTGGCATCTTTCTACTTAACACGATTTTAGCAACATGAAAGTTCGCGATAAAGATTTCTAATAAAAGCGTTAAGACTAAAACAAAAAGTGCTTTCAGCGTTTTTGGCTTCAGTGGAGTTGCATCATCCACTGTAAAGACCATATCATAGCTATAAAGCACAATCATTAATGACGCAAAAAAACCAAATACAAGTTCAATCCAGCTAATGCTGGATGCTATAATCATCCAAAATACTAATAATAAAATGATAAGAAGAATTGAGCCATTCCGTTTATTTATATTCATCATATACTCCTGCAAACGTTTTATCATATATATGATATAACATTTTGTAATTTATTACAATTTGAGAGGAGCATTTCTTTAATTTACAACTATTTAACCGTTGTTTTCGATTGCTTCTAAAAAATCATCCATTGTTTGACTAAAAAACGTTTCAAACCAATAACTTGAAAATTGCATCGTTTCTGGAATACTGCTTGCTTCGAAGTAAATAGAGATCTTTTGTGTAGAAATAATCACATTTTGATCTAAAAAAGTCATCTCTTTAGGTACGTAAACATTTTTTAGATAATCTGAATTAAAGGCAGATCTGAATATTTCTATATCGTTTGGAGGAAAAATAATATATTCCAAATGAGTTCTTTCGAATGCATATTGACCTATATAGTTTAAAGCGGATCCTTCTTCAAACTCAATTCTTTCTAGAGGGACATTCACAAACGAATATCCTAATATGGATTCTACAGACTTTGGGATTGTAATATGATTCATTTTTGTATTGGCGAAGGTATACATCGGAATCATTTTTAGATTTGACTCACCTAAAAAAGTAACCTCTTCGATTGGAGAGTATGCAAATGCATAGCTTGGTATACTCTCAAGTGATTCAGGAATAATGATTTCTTTAAGATATTTTAGAGAACTCATCGGATAAATCATTTTCTTTGTTCCATTGAGTATTTGATATGAAGTTCTGGAATTGGTATATGGATATAAGATAAGCTCAGTTAAATCATGTGAATAAAGTACTCCATCGATTGATTTAAAGTAGGGATTATATAGATCGACTTCAATTCTATCCATATCACGTGTTCGATCAAATGCGTACTCGTGTAATATTGTTACATTTTTATCGAGTTTTAAGATAGGCGGAAGATCTATTTCAGGTAAATAGAATATAACTTCGCTACCATCTTTGATGGTCACGACTCCATCTTTAAATGAAAGATTGGATTGTTCCTCCTCAAAGGTTAATGTCTTTAAGTTTTTCATCCCACTAAAGATTTTTGGATCAAATTCGATCAAATTTGATTGAATCGTCAAATGTTCTATTCCATTGGTAGTCAATGCATCTTCCAAAATAATAGATACATTTTTAGGCAAAATTAATTCCTTTAAATTCCCAGTACCCGAAAATGTGTCTTCACCTATTTTGCTCAGTTGACTATTTTCTCCAAAGCGAACCTCTTCAACACTTGACTGATAAAAAGTGCCTTCTAGCTCAACAACACCATCAGGGACATCAAAATATTTTAATTGATTCGCACCCTGAAAAGCCCATTTACCAAGATGATCAATGGTTGAAAGGGGGGAGATAATAACCTCTTCTATTTTAGAATGCCTAAATGCATAGTCTTTAATTTGTGTTACATTTTCCCGAATATTTAAAGTTTTTAAAGTACTTTGGAGGAAAAAAGCATATTCACCAATCGTTGTCATTGTGGTGGGCGTCGTATATTCTTCAAATCTGTGCTTTGGTGGATATAGAATTAATTCTTTGAGACCACGACTGAAAAGCACCCCATCGACTGCTCGATAATAGGGATTGTCTTTATGTACTATAAATTCCTGAATTGTTTCATTTCCTTTAAAAGAATCCACACAAATATTGGCATATTCAGGTATATAAAACGTCTCATTTTCTAAATTGTATAATTTTGTATCACAGCTAATCCCTTTAAGTTTTGAATCCTTAGGGATACTTAAATGCTTTAAGTAAGAAGATCCAGTCTGTTTGAGATCAATTGTCATTATGTTTTTAGAAAGGGTGAGTGATTCAACTGTATCTGGTAGTGTAAAATGTTGGTGAAAACCAATAATCTTTTTTCCTCTATACTTTTCTTCTAATTTAATACTTTTTTCGTCACCTTCATAATTTCTAATTAAATAATATTCTTCATCGAAAGATAATACATACTCCCATGAACCCGAACTTCTATCACTAAAAAATTCATAATCTATATACCATATGGTCAATACAATAAGAATAATAACAGCAGCAATAAAACCCTTCTTCATAGCAATATCCCCCAAAACGTATGTTATAGAATTATTATATCACTCTCTATTTAAAACTAAATACATATTTTAAAGCTGTAGAAATTTAAAAAGGACAAATCCTATCTTTGTCCCTTTAAAATGTTTTGATTTAGTTTACTCATTACTACCTAAGATATCGTTAATTGCATCAACAAAAGAATCAATAGCTTCTTCATTGACTTGCTGCCTTCATGACAGCTCTTGAAATATTTCTAGCAACTTTATTGTTAAAGATGCTTGGAATGATGTAAGTTTCTGTTAATTCTTCTTTTTTGACGATTTTAGCAAGTGCCCTGCAGGCTGCTATTTCCATTTTGGTTGTTATTTGTTTAGCTCTGCTATCTAATGCTCCTCTAAATAAACCTGGAAACACTAATGAGTTATTGATTTGATTGGGGAGGTTTGATGCTCCGGTACCTACAACTCTAGCACCAGCATGAAGTGCTTTATCTCTAGAAATCTCTGGAGTTGGATTAGCGAGTGGGAAAACAATAGAATCATTACTCATGGACTGAATCATTTCTTCACTTACGATATTTGGTGCTGACACACCAATAAAAACATCTGCACCAACAAGTGCGTCACTTAACGTTCCTTGCACTCGTTTTTTATTTGTGAAAAGTGAAATTTCCATTTGAGCAGAGTTTAGCTGTTTGTCACCTTTAGTGATTATCCCAAACTTATCACAAGTGATGATATGTTTAGCACCTAGCTCATATAAAAACTTTGTAATCGCGATACCCGCACTACCTGCTCCATTAATAACAATTCTTACTTGTGACAGTTTCTTTCCCACAAGCTTTAAAGCATTGAGTAATGCAGCACCTACAACGATAGCTGTTCCATGTTGATCATCATGAAAAACAGGAATATCACACATTTCCTTTAATCTTCTTTCCACCTCGAAGCAACGAGGTGCAGATATATCTTCTAAGTTGATTCCTCCAAATGATGGTGATAAATGATAAATTGTTTGAACGAGTTCGTCAACATCCTTAGTATTTAATACGATAGGAATCGCGTCCACTCCTCCAAATCTTTTAAAGAGTGCACATTTACCTTCCATGACTGGAATAGCAGCTAGCGGTCCAATATCTCCTAGACCTAAAACTGCTGTACCATCAGAGATGACTGCTACAGTATTTCTTTTCGATGTTAGCTGATAAACAGCTTCTTGATTCTCATGAATTTCTAAGCATGCCCTAGCAACCCCTGGTGTATATATTAATGTCATGTCGTGCATGTTATTAATCTTTATCTTATTTTTAATTTCTATTTTACCGTTTAATTTTTTATGTAGTTCAAGTGATTCATTCATGATGTCCATAATCATTCCCCTATCTATTATTATAATTTTTTATACTCATCAAATATATCCCAAACACCTTCAGATGTATTGGATACAGCAAATTTAAACTTCTTTAATATTGGATGATAGCTTGTCGTAAATGAGATACCAGGATCTCCTCCATAAAGAATTGGGAATATACCGTATTCTTCTTTCTTAAGCCATAAACCAAGACCATAGTAGTTATCTGTCTTTTCATCAACAACAACTTGAGGATGCATAAACTGATTCACCAAAGCTGGAGATATAATCTGATAACCAAAGAAGGATTCCCACAGCTTTTTCATATCATAAAGATTCATGATTGCTCCCCCATCTCCACCAGCTTGATAGGGGAGTAAGTCAAAATTGGTTGTACTATCCTCATTGCTTAAATAACCCAATGCAGTCTGTTCTGGAAAATCATTCAAATGATAGATTCCGCTCTTTATTATTCCTAAGGGCTTTAAGATTTCATTATTGATATAATCCTTATAGGATATTTTTGATACCTCTTCAATAATGATTGCAAGATAAACATAGCCTTGGTTGTTATAATTAAATTTTTCACCTGGACCAAATTTTTCTTTATCCTTAGAAAATATTGGTATAAAATCTTTAGGGTTTATTAAATCTTTGTAGGCTACTTCAAAATAGATAGGCTTTGAATCATCTAATAAGTCCTCATCTAAATAATCTGACATTCCTGATGTATGAGAAAGTAAATGCTTGATAGTAATACTAGGATTGATCCATTCCATTTTTAAATCATAAATGTCTTTCGCTTTTGTATCTAGACTTAGTTTCTTTTGATCGATTAGTTTTCCTATAGCAAGTGCTGTTAAAAACTTAGTTCCTGAAGCGACTGCAAATAATGTGTCCTTGGTTATAGGTATCTTTTTATCTCTATCTTCCATACCACTAAAGTATTCAAAGATGATTTGATTATCTTCTTCTATACTGACTACACCTTGGAACTTGCTGTCATGCAGTATTCTCATCATTTCTTCATGCTTCATGTCATCACATCCTAGTTTTATATTTGATTTAAATTATATCATGCGTTAATTCAATTATATCTTACTTTTTGAATACCTAAGTCAATGAAAAAATCATAGAAAAAAAGTGGTCACTATTCTACTTTAATTGATTATCGTAGAATAAGGATGAATTTTTCTTACGTGAAATTAAAGAAAAAACTCGATTTCTAGAATCGAGCTTTTTAGTTTTATACCTTTTTAAGTACTGCAACCTTGCAATCGACTTGATGCTCAATTCCGTTGACTACAACAGGAATTTGAACTAACTCATCATGAATGTATTCTACCTTAACGGTATTCTTACCAATCTGAAGAATTTGATCAACATCTAAGCTATCCTTAGCTCTAAAAGTCATGGACTCTAAATTCTTATCCATGATTCCATAAATTGGCATGTCTAGGTTAATAAACTCGCTTGTGACTTTCTTAACTTTAACCGCTTCTTTTTTAAATGCTTGGTAAAGCTCTACCATTTCTTTGGTGTCAGTAACATATTGTTTGACTTCATCCACCGCTTTATCTGCTTGTTTCTTAACTTCTTTAAAGAATTCTTTACTTTGTTTTTTCATATTTAAGTGAATCCTCCAATCTCTATATATATTATACCCTTAAATGAGCTTTTTTATTGAAATTAAAAGAGTTCATCTAAAAGTAGGTAATAATCATATTTCTTTTCATCAAAATCGATTCCTAGCTTTTCAATGATTAGCTTTTTATAATCATTTGACTTGTTATTATAGTTAAATGATCGAATGAGCAGGCTAATATCCTGATAGATATCAGCAATCCCTGCTCTAGATAAATCGATAAATCCAGTGATTTTTTGATCCTTAATAAAGATATTTGGTAAACAGTAATCTCCGTGACTTACTACAAGTTTTTCTTCGATTTTATTTTCTAAAAGATACTGATAAATCTCTTCTGGTTTATTAAATCTTTTGCTTGTGAGTTCAGGATCCCAATCATCTATTTCCACTAGATTATTTTTAATTCTTTCTTTAGCAATCTTGAGTTTATTCTCATTTCGATTGTCAATTGGACAATCCTTGATTGATATTTCCCAAAAGGATTTGATACCTGAAACTAAAATATCAATTAAAGCCTCTGGATTTTTCATCAACTCATCATCAAAAGCCATCAATCCCTCTAGCTTAGTCATTAATAGATAATAATAGCCTTCACTTATTCCATATTCAATAATTCTTGGAACTAAGACCTTACCATTCAACCATTTCATCATCATTATTTCAGATTGAAAATGAGCTTCATTATCTACAACCTTTAAGACTAAATTTAAATCGTTATAAATATAGACGAAAGAACTTTCCATACCAACGTTATCCTTTTGGTATGGATGGTTTTCAATATGTTTTTTTATATTTACTGGTGCTTGATCTAATAGTTGTTGTTCATCCATGAATTCATTCCTCTTTAATTTAGTCTTTTATCATGTATATTTTATCATGATAATCTATCTTTATAATATGTCATAGAAAAAGCCCTTTTCAGAGCTTTATGCAGTTTTCTTCTTTTTCATCTTTACTTTCTTTTTCGTATCTATTTCTTTTTCCTCAATGATTTCAGTTCCATTTTCTTCTTTTTTACGTTTTTCTTCAAGCTCACCAAAGTATTCTAAAAATGCTCTGATTGTTCCAGCAAGTGGAACAGCAAGTAAAACTCCTACAAATCCAAAGACTCCACCAAAGAATATTAAGCTTGATAATACAGCGAGAGGATGAATATGTACTTCTCTGCCAATAACATTAGGTTGTATAATGCTCATTTCAAGTCCCTGTTCAATAAAGTGAATGATAACTACAAATAAAATAGCCATTAAATAGAGATTTCCAACGTTTGGATCTCCTTGATACTCTAAATGTAGAGTTAATAAAAACACAACAGGTGCTAGTAAGCCTAACCAAGCCCCTAAGTAAGGTACTAAATTGAATAAAGCCATGATAATAGCAAACATTAACGCATGTTGAATGCTAAAGCCATCAACAAAAAATGATAGTATACCTAAGGTAACTGAAAAGTAGGTGAAAATGATAATCATCATGATTCCTTGTCCCTTAAAGAATCTTTGGATGACTAAATCACTTCTTTTACCTAATTCAACGACATGATGTCTGATACCTTTTGGTGCAACCTTAGAAATGCTAGTAAAAACTAATGTTTTTTCTTTAATTAAGTAATACATAAATACTGGTGTTAAGGCTAATACAATAATAACGGATATGATCGATGAGGCAATACTTGTTAATGATATTAAAATAGAACCAAGCAAAGCAAATACTCTTTCAATGGATGCTCCATTGTTTGCTATATCTTCAACAATGACTGATATATCGTTATTTGCTAAATAATTACTAATCATTTCAGTCACTTCAACTAATATAGCAGCGAAGGATGCATTACTAACTAAATTGATTAGACTAGTTAAAATGGCATTTAATTGTGAAAAGACAAATGATATGGAAATAAATAAGATGCCTAATATAAAGAAAACCCCTAATAAGATTGCTAGTATGATACTAATCGTTCGATTGATTTTAAGCTTTTCATGGAACCATATGGAAATGGGTCCAATTATAAAGCTTAAAAAGAATGCGATAACAAATGGAATTAGTACTGCACTAATCGCACCAAAGATACGAATTAATATGGTTGACGATATTAAGCCTAGAAAATAGATTCCAATTAAGGAAATCGAGATAATAGACACAATCAGTAAATAGGTGATTAACTTTTCTCTTGTAAACAAATTCTTATTCATATATAATTTTCCCCTTTAAACGATTGCTTATAGTATAGCATGGAGTCTTACTCTATTTGACGAACTTATACAAAACAAACTCAATTATAACTCCATAGACAATTCCTGCTAAAAATCCTATCAAGTCACTAAATCCAGTTGCGCTATAAAAGGCTAATGAAACGAGTGCTCCAAGAAGTGCTCCTCTAGTTAATAATATATGCAATTTATATTGGCCTCCAAATAATCCAATCACTAATCCCATCAAGACTCTGTTATACCAAAATGAAAATAGATAGGATATGCTTTGGGTAAAATCAGATCTCACCTGTGCACCAATAATACAAAATATACCTAATATAGCACCAATGATTAAACCTGTAACAACTCTTTTATTCATCTATCTTCATCTCCTTGCATAACTATTACCTCTATTCTACTCCCAATAATGAAGATATATATAATATTTCACATCTTCCTTATTATTCATTGAATATAATCAATTGGTGCTAAAATTAATATATGAGTTTATTTACACCAAGGAGTGAATGAAATGAATGCACACATGAAGCCTAGGGAAGAATTTCTTAAGGAAAATGATCCCAATCATAAAGGCTTAACCAATGAAGAAATCTTATCAAGTCTTGAAAAACATGGAAAAAATGAATTAAACGCCACCAAGGGTAAATCCATTTTAGTCATGATTTTTGAAGAGCTAAAGCAGTTTTTAAATATTTTATTAATTCTTGCAGGTATAATCAGTATCGTTGCTAGCGGGCATATAACCGATGGTATTTTTATATTTATTATCGTAATCCTCAATACAACATTAAGCATTGTTCAAGCAAGAAAAGCGAACAATGCCGTTGAAGCGTTAAAGCAAATGAGTAGACCACACGCTAAGGTGTGGAGAAATAATAAGCTAATAACGATAGAGATTACAGAGCTTGTTGTTGGTGACTTGGTTGTTTTAGAATCGGGAGACTATGTTCCTGCTGATTTAAGACTTGTGGAAACAATCAATTTAAAGATTGATGAATCTGCATTAACCGGAGAATCTGTAGCTGTATTAAAGGATAGTGAGCAGGTTCTACCAGAACATACATCGATTGGTGATCAAATCAACATGGCATTCTCATCGACACTAGTAAATTATGGTAGAGGATTAGGTGTAGTCACATCTGTTGGGATGAAGACTGAAATCGGTAAAATTGCTACGATGCTAAATGAAGTCGATGAAGCACTCACTCCGCTTCAAATCAAAATTGATAAACTAGGAAAAATGCTTGGTATCGTTTCAATTGTTGTTGTTGCCTTAATCTTTGTTGTGGGTCTTCTTTATCAATTTGACCCACTAGAGCTTTTTATCATTAGTGTGAGCTTAGCAGTTGCTGCTATCCCTGAAGGGCTTCCTACAGTCATTACCGTAGTCCTTGCACTTGGTATGAGAAAGATGGCAAGCAAGAAGGCAATTGTTAAAGCATTATCTGCAGTAGAAACCTTAGGTAGTGTTACTGTTATCTCTACAGATAAGACAGGAACACTCACTCAAAATAAGATGGTTGTTACGAAATTATATGATTTAAATCAAATGGTAGATGTTACAGGAAATGGTTATTCATTCGATGGAGCAATAAATTCAAAGAATAAAACGATTGATTTGTTAACTGAAATTGGGGTTTTATGTAATGACTCTTCAAT
The DNA here is from genome assembly GCA_002839095.1 of Tenericutes bacterium HGW-Tenericutes-2. Taxonomy (GTDB): domain Bacteria; phylum Bacillota_I; class Bacilli_A; order Acholeplasmatales; family Acholeplasmataceae; genus Peloplasma. The sequence continues at coordinate 418,131 of PGXL01000001.1, forward strand.
TGATAAAGATGTATTAATTGGAGATCCTACTGAGCTAGCGCTTGTAACACTCGCTGAAAAAAATGGAATAAATCATCAAGAGTTTAGAAAAAAACATCCTAGATTAGATGAATATCCCTTTGATTCAGTACGTAAATCAATGAGTACACTTCATGAATTTGAGGATGGGAAAAGATTATTAACAAAGGGTGCTGTTGGTCAACTGCTTTCCATTTCAACTCACTATATAAAGGATGGAAATGTTACACCTATTGATGAATCATTTATTTCAAGCATTGAAGCACAAAATGAAGCGCTCGCATCTAAGGCACTACGCGTACTCGCGTTTGCTATGAAGCCTGTAGATAAGTATAAAAATATTATTAACGAAGAAAAGGATATGATCTTTATCGGTTTAGTTGGAATTATTGATCCTCCAAGAGAGGAAGTTAAACCAGCTATAGCCTTATGTCATAAGGCGGGCATAAGAGTCGTTATGATTACAGGAGATCACAAGCTAACTGCTTCTGCAATTGGTAAATCCTTGGGAATTCTAAGACCAAATGAAATCGCATTAAGTGGTGAAGAGTTAGACTTGATGACTGATGATGAACTGAATATTGCAGTCAATCATACCTCCATCTTTGCAAGAGTATCACCAACCCATAAGGTTAGAATCGTTAAAGCTTTTCAAGCCAATGGTCAAATTACTTCAATGACAGGTGATGGTGTCAATGACGCACCTGCATTAAAGCAAGCAAACATCGGTGTTGCTATGGGAATAACTGGAACTGATGTTTCAAAGGAAGCATCTGATATGATTTTAATGGATGATAATTTTACAACCATCGTTGATGCAATCGAGGAAGGTCGTGTCATCTACGCAAACATTAGAAAATTTGTTGGTTATCTAGTATCCTGTAATGTCGGTGAGGTTTTATTAATCTTTATTGCAATGCTTTTAGGTTGGGGTTCTCCATTACTGGCTATTCAAATCCTATGGATTAATTTAGTCACTGATAGTCTTCCTGCATTTGCACTAGGTCTTGAACCTAAGGAAACAGATGTGATGAACCAACCACCTAACGATCCAAATGCAACCATCGTTGATAAGTTCATGGGTATTACGATAGGCTTTCAAAGTGTTTTCTTAGCTGCTGCAGTTCTACTTAGTTACTATATAGGAACATTTATTATCAATGGTCCTGCAATGCTTGGTGAAACATTCGCATTCATCACCATCATCACAGGAGAGTTACTTCGAACATTTTCAGCAAGAAGTGAAACAACAAGTATATTTAAGATGAATCCATTTTCAAATAAATACGTGAATTATGCATTTCTAGCTGGATTTGGTTTACTCTTTATCGTTGTTTTTGTTCCAGGAATTAATACAGTTTTCAAGACTAACGTCGACTTAACAATCACACAATTTCTACTTGCTGTATCCCTAGGAATTATTCCGCTTTTAGGTGGAGAATTGGCTAAACTATTTAAACGCTTTAAATAATCTAATACATAGAAAAAGGCCCTGCGAAACTATTTGATTAAAACGGACACATAAAAAATTAGATAAACAAAGTCAAGACTAACCTAGTTATTTGTAAGTACTATTTTTGAGCGTACTAAAAAACCAGATTTGAAATCCTGTATTTTAAGCCGCTCTTATACATGCCATAAATTATTCTCAGTAATTTATTGGCACAGGCAATTAAGGCAGCTTTATAAACGAGAGGGTTCGTTTGTTGCCTTTTTTTGTTATAGAAATCAAGTATGCTGTTTGTTTTTCCGATCCTAACATTACTAGAAACAGCTAAGAATAGTAATGTTCTTAAACGTTTATTGCCCTTTTTAGTGATATGTAAATGCTCACCGGTCATCTGACCAGATTGATAGACTCTGGGATCAATGCCGGCATAAGCGACGAGTTGTTCACTCTTGTCAAAGCGATCTAGATCGCCTAACTCACCAATGAGTCTAATCGCTAGATTATCACCAACACCAGGTATACTCATGAGTTGATGATACATCGGTAAATCAATCACCAAATTTCTCATGTCATCCAAACATAACTCAATCTCGACCATTTGCTCACTAATCTTACTGACCATCGTTTTTAAGATAGAGACTTCAGAGGAATTACTTCGACAGCCTGATGACACGTTTTCAATATACGTTTTTAGCCTCTTTGCTTCATCCATAGATCTATTTTCTCTATATATCGTATCCTTCATGATATATTTCATCATCGTTTCTACGCGTCTACCTTTTAGTTCATCTGGATGAGCATATCTCTTTAGAATTGACATGGCGATATCGGTATATGGGTCTTGATACATCTCATCAAACCTTGGATACACGATATCTAGCACATTCCTAAAGTGAACTTTCATCTCTCTAAGCTGTTGAACCAGAAAGTTATAGTGGTTATTCATTCTTTGTAGATTTCCATATAGTTCATCTTTTTGATTATGCAATCTGTAGTCCTTCATAAAATAGGCCTTTGCGATGCTTTTACAATCTCGAGCATCTGTTTTTGTCGATCTTAAGTCTGTTTTACGTATCTTTGAGGCCTCTAATGGGTTAAGGATGATACACTTCTCTTCTTGATTCATCAAAAACGTTTCAAGTGCTTTATGATAGATACCTGTTGATTCAAATACGTATATGACATCACCATACGTTTGCTTCAATACTTGACCCAACTGATACATCGATTTAAACCCCTCTAAATCGTGCATCATAGGTGTCGCTCTACTCGCTGGTTTATCTATTTCAATAAACCCTTGATAATAGCTCTTGCCTTTGGATACGTCCACTGCTATACATGGACTCTTCATGTTGTATCCCACCTTTCTTTGTTGATGATACGGTTTATTTCAGTTTGAATACATTGACTTTTTTTCGTTATTCATACGAGCTTTTTGGCTCCATTAGATTTAAACTAGTTTCATGCATAAACTGAAATTGAGGACATTTTTTTATACGAGCTCAAAGCTCAAAAGAGACCACGTCCTTCCTTTCAAACTTTCTTTTCTATATGCCTATAAAAAAGAAAAGCTAAGAGTCATCTCTCTTAGCTCGTAGTAAATCATGGGAAGGCGTAGACTTTATAAATACTCAAAGGTATACAAGTTTTTACGAACTCGAGGTTCAAATAATTTAACTACGCCTTCGCCTTCATTTTACTACCAATGACTTAAAAATAAAAGACTAAGAGATAACTCCTAGTCTCATTATACGAAAAGA
>PGXL01000030.1 GCA_002839095.1 Tenericutes bacterium HGW-Tenericutes-2
CAAAATATTGGTTTGATTAATCCGACGTTAGAAATGCTTTCTGTTCATCTAGATATCAACTTTACAGCTAATTTAGTCGGTTTAAATGACACTACAGGCGTTGTTGATCATGTTTATGTTATCGATAATAGAACTAACGTACTAGACGCTGGTATCCGCTATAATGTTGGAACAACCTCAGATGAATTCACTGCTGCAGGTATTATTCATACAAACAGTGGTACATTTACCAATGCTTATTATTCATCAAAAGTTGTTGTGAATGGTTCATATATCAATAAATTTATCATTGAACCTGTCTTGTATAGCAATACGGGTGGAACATATTCACAATTAGTATATGATTCAACAGTTTATTTATTATCTGTAACAGTTGGTACTTCAACCTTTGTCATTAAAACTCCGAATGTATACGCGGTTGGAGAAACTACTAGTGTCATCAAATCAGGAACAACATCAACGTTGAATGACGAAGATGATTTATGGTATTTTTATGCGAGTGATTCTTATCCACTTTTATTAGGTCTTAATTATAGTAATGGCGTCTATGAAATATCAAATGCTATTGATTTTCTCTTTTTTGCCAGAGTTATTTCTTTCATAACCGTCGCGAATGGAACGACATATACAAATGCTGATTATGTTTTAACGGATCATATTGATATGAGCGAAGTGGCAGCCGGGGCTTTCCGTACCGCGACGTCGACCAAAACTATTATATTTATAACCTAAATATAACAAAGGGAATCATCCGAAGTAATGTCTATTATTCCGGTATTTTTAGTATTTTAGGTGCTTCTGCCCATATCCATGATATCAACATTGATTCATCTTCAATTTCACTAACAGATACGGAAGCATATTATTCTTATATCTATGATATTGGCATGATTGCTGGAAGAAATTCTGGTGGTACCATTGAAAATATTCAAACAGATGTATCAATTAACCTTGGAACAGCAGCGATTGGTGAAACCCACGCGGGTGGTATCGTAGGTCAATCTTCAGGAATTATCGAAAGAATTTCAGTATTAGGTTCGATGACTGCAGGAACGCATGTGTTCTCATCAGGTTATACCATCGTTCCAAGGTACTATATTGGTGGGGTTGTAGGAAGCGCTATTAATAATCAATTAAGACTTGAGGAAGTAGTCAATAGTGGTACTATATCAGGATTTTCAACCTCTTCAACGCCAAGTTTTTCATCTGGATACACGAATTTCCAAGTAAAAATGGGTGGAGTCATTGGTTATATTTTAAACACATCAACCATTAAACATCAAATGCTCAATGTATCTAATAAAGGTGCGATTACAATTCTTAATGTCTCTGATAATACAACGCCTGATCCAACCATTCATGTGGGTGGAATTTTTGGCGAATTAACAGGAAACGCTCCAGTATTAGAAACAGGTGGCGCATATTTATTCGCCAATTTATATAACGAAGGAAACATAACCGCATCTTATACAACTGGAATCGCTACTGTCAGGGCTGCCGGTATTGGTATCAATAACGCTACAGAAGCAATTGAATATGCGTTATTATCAAATAATGGTATTTTTACCTTAAACAGCGCACCGACGAATACAACGAATACCTTATTCAGATTTACCGGAACGATATTTGATATAGGTAGTTCAAGTGTAACGTTATCACGTGTTTATAATCATTCTAATCGAACCTATACAACGGGATATTATACGAATATATCTCCACTTTACTATTCATTAAATAACTCAAGTACCTTGATTAGGTATTCCGCAAATTATGGTGATATCGCGTACATGAATTCTAATTTATCTCAAATGACAGTGAGTAATTCGATAACCATTTCCGGAATTACCTCTTCAACGAATGTAAGTTTTTTAAATGTTCAAAATCACGGTAACATTGATGTTGTTAATTTAAATATCCAAAGCTATTCATTATTTGTAAGTGGAATTTCTAAGGAATTGTCAGCGAATTTGTTTATGAAAAACTCAATTAATTTTGGTTCTATTCATGTTGCTAAGATTACTAGTACTTCGACTTTGTGGACAACCGCACCTGCTAATAGTAATAGTAGAAATATATATATCGGTGGTTTGGTAAATATAAACAAAGCTGGAGATCTTCAAAGTTTTGGACTCGATGCAACATTACCAGTTGCGACTAAAGGAATTCTTAATTGTATAAACTATGGGAATATTTCATCATCTTATTTAGATGAAGTTGATAATCTTTATGGGCATATTGGAATGGCTAATACTCTTGCTTCGGGAATAGCAACGCTCAATGCTGGTTCAATCCAAGATTCTGCTAATCTAGCTAATATCGGCATAACTAATTTGACTTCTCCTTCACTTGGATATTCTGCTCAGTCGCAAAATTATAGTTATTCAAACACTATGGGGACAAATTATACAGTTGTTACTAATGTTGGTTATAATTCAATTTTTACTGATGCGTATAAAGCTGGTAGAATGGTTTATGTAAATGCCGGTGTTGTTGTATCAGGTATAGCTGCTGCAACTATCAACGGTAATGGTAGGATATACGATACAGCAAATAAAGGAGATATAATTGGAATTTCATATGCTTATGTTAGGGCTGGGGGAGTTCTAGGTGTATCACTTAAAGAAGAGCTAGATGCAATAGGCTTAACATCCGATTTAGGATATTCAGATACGCCGTTGATTTCATCTTCAGTATTATCAAATGGAATGAATTATGGGAATATTTCGGCAATTACAAATATTAAATCCGAATATACTTCTACAGCTCAATCAGTATATGCGACAGGTACTACGAACACACAAAACATGATGTGGTTTTATCGCCCAGGAAGTACGACTCGAATAAACAGTTACGGTAGCCCGACAGGATACACTATGTCAATATACGAAGACACTGTGAGGGGATCAGAAGAAAGACCAGCGATTTTCGGATCCGCTGGTGGTGTAATTGCGTATGGTTTAGCCGTTATGAGAAGAATGCTTAACCATGGAACAGTATCTGGAACTGATGTTGCTGGAGGTATTATTGGAGCGACATATGTAATAGGTGGATCCTCAAGCGGCACGGTTACAACATATATTAACATCAATACCGCGATTAATTATGGTAACGTAGAGGCAATTGCGACAACTAATTTTGGTAATATCAATAAATATTCTTTTGACATCACAAATATTACGTCTCAATTTATGACTGGATCTACTAGAACCAATCATTTATTTCCCTATGCAGCTGAATTAATGAGAAGATCTCCAGGGGTTAAGCCAGGTTTTGGTGGTATATTTGGTCGCTTACAACGTGGATCAAATGGTGAAATGGAACCAGTAAACAGCGATAGTTTTAAGTTTATTGTAAATGTCAATCCTAATGTTGATTTGATTGGTAGGATTGACCAAGTCTTTAACTGGACTGCATCAAATTCTGCTTATTTATTTAGTTCTGCTAAAGGTAATTATTATTCAGCAAGAGCAAATGACACTACTCAAGTAGTATTTACGGGTTATTATTATGCACGAGCTTACATAACAAATAGAACATTAGTAAGTGGTTCGTTTAAGTATAGTTACACCGTAAGAATTGATAATTATTATGAAGTAATCGGAAAAAATGCAACAGAAATTACATATACCGGAACAAATCCTTTATCCAACTTCATCGCTGGAAGATATGCTTACAATACATCAACACCTAACAATACATATGTTTATATGTACATAGCACCTATTACTGTTCCATGGATAACTGAAGACCCTGACGCTACATTAAATGACTCTACAGAATGGATTTATGATCCATCATTTCCGATGAGAGCAGATGAAACTCTTACAGAGTATATATATTATATGCCGAATGAATTGTTGGCAGATAAATTTGCACTTCCTGAAATACCATTAGGAACACCAAATCCATCATATCGTGAGTATGGAATGTATGTTTTGTCAACTTCAGCAGGGTCATCTGTTGGTTTGGTTTTGCCTTCAAATATTAATCTTGACTACATGAGATCAATAACCGAGTCAAGCACTACATCTCCCTCATTATTGATTGACTACAATAATGTTTATACGACATATCTAAACTCAATTGATACAGAACTTGAATCAGATTTTAATGATTTAAAACAAACAAAGTTTAATGAAAAATCGCTATTAATTCAAAGTGATTCAACCTATATTAATTTAGCAGAAAACACAGGTGGAAGTGACACGGAATTAATTAACGGTACAATCAATGATACATTGAAAACTGTTACATTCAACATCTCAATGGAAGCTTTTGCGATTGGTCAAACAACCGCAAGTTTCAGCGTATCTCAAGCATTAACATCTGCAAAAGCTTTAATTGCCGTTAGAGCAGTCGATTATTTTAACACTTCACCACCGCCTACCACAGTGCAGTTAGAAGCGTTAAATGATTTACTATATCCCGAAAGAAACAATGGAATATCTACGAATTATCCAGCAGAACTTACGGTAACGTTGCCTTCTAGGACAACAACAACACAGTTATCGATTGGATATATAACGGTTTATTCAGAGGCCTTTGTTGGTGATGATTTATATGCCAATAGCAATTACTTCACCGACTATGAAATACTAGTCAATTTTACGCCATCGATTGAATACTCAGCTGGAACTATCGGCATCACTGATGTGAGTTTTAATGGCGGCGGATTAATCGCTGTTGGAAATCCTGCTGATGTTAGAAGTAATGGCAATGTAAATTATAATGGCTCGATTCGATTCTATTTTGAAGATACCAAAAATATTTTCAC
>PGXL01000016.1 GCA_002839095.1 Tenericutes bacterium HGW-Tenericutes-2
GGTTCAAATAATTTAACTACGCCTTCGCCTTCATTTTACTACCAATGACTTAAAAATAAAAGACTAAGAGATAACTCCTAGTCTCATTATACGAAAAGAGACTAGAACTGAAAATGGTTCTAGTTTTTTTGTTAGAATAGAAAACAAGGAGGTTTTGAGATGAGCGAACGAAAAACACGAAAGCATCCACAATACACGATTGAGCAAAAAAACGAGATTATTAAAGCATACTTAAGGCAGGAAATTCGTATGCTTGAAGTCACAAAGCGCTATGATATTAACAAAGGTGTGTTTCAAAGATGGCTCAAACAATATCGACAATTTGGAACAGCGGTTGATGGTCGTGGAAAAGCAACCAAAAACAAATCACCGTATAAAGGAAGACCAAAGAAGATTGATTTTGAATCGATGACTAAAGAGGAACTGATTGAATACATCAAAGTAGGTGAAGAGATAAAAAAAGTGATAGCCTACCTAAGAAAGCAAAGGAAAAATACCACGTCATAGAAGCCTTTAAAACAAAGCATTCAATTACATATCTATGCAAGCGATTAAAGTGTTCGCGAAGCGGTTATTATGACTGGATAGCCTTAGGTAGGCCACAGTATAAAGCATTCAATCAAGCCCTCAACAACAAAATTCTTGAGATGTATGAAGCAGATCATCGATGGGGGATTGAAAGTATTCAGATGCAGTTAAAAAAAATACACGGTACTTTCGCCACAAAAGCAACCGTGTATCGATACATGAAACTGAATCAAATTCAGTCCATCATCAGGAAGAAGAAAAAGAAATATAGCAAGGTTAATCACCATCAGATTTCTAATCTTCTACAAAGAAATTTTACCACGGAACGATCAAATCAGAAATGGAGTATCGATATATCGTATCTTCCCAATACACAACAGACGCTGTATCTATGTGCAATTAAAGACCTACATGACAAATATATCATTACGCACAAAGTATCCATGCAGAATGATTTAAAGCTCGTTATAGATACCATTAAAGCGGCAGCAAGATATGTGCCTAGAGTTCAACGAAAAGATCTGATTCTACATTCCGATCAAGGTGGGCAGTTTACAAGTAAGACATATCATCGATGGTTGAGAAGGTTCGGTATCAAGCATAGCGTATCAGCAAAAGGTAGCTGTGTGGATAATTGTCCGATAGAGTCCTGGTTCAGTGCATTCAAGACAGAATGTATGTATCTTCATCATCAAATAACAAAAAATCGTATGTTTGAACTTGTAGATGAATATGTAAAGTATTACAATGAAATTAGATTGAGTAAAAAAACAAAAGAGCTAACACCCTATGAATATAGGCAATTAACTCTTCAAGTCTCTTTTTAATGATGTCCGTTTTTAACGAACAGTGTCGCTGGGCCTTTTATTATGCACTTGCATGAACTGTTTGATTTCTTACTGTTATCACGCTATCGTATAGATGTTTATTCTCTTCGATAATCACGTGGCTTACATTAATAATCGTAACATTCTTTAAATTGAATAATGATTTTTCTATTTCTTTTACTCTTGCTCGGTCAAGGCTTGCGAATGCTTCATCTAAGAAAATGATATTCGCATTATTGATTAAGCCTCTCGCAATCGCGATTCTACTCTTTTCTCCACCAGAAATGTTTTTACCATTATCTAAGATCTTATAGTCAAGACCCTCAGGGTTACTATCAATGAAATCCTTGAGTCCAGCCTTTTTAATAGCATTCTCTAATTCTTCATCTGAATAGTCCTTATATAATGTTAGATTGTTTCTAATGGTATCTTCAAATAGGAATATGTTTTGTTCGATATTTGCGATTCTACCATAGTAATCATTTTTCTTAACGTCCTTTAGGGATACGCCATCAATGATGATTTCACCCTGATTAGGATTGAAGTATTTTCTTAATAGCCTTAAGACGGTTGATTTCCCACCACCACTTGGACCAATGATCAAATACTTCTTACCTTTTTCAAACTTTAGATTAATATCCTTTAATACGGTATGATCGTCATATGCAAATGTAACATTCTTAAATTCAATGTTTTTCTTGAATTCATCAAACGCTTCTGTTTCCACATGCGTTTCTTTATTTACCATCGTCTCATCAATTCTCTTGAAGATTGCTTTAACAGATATAATCTTGGGGAAAGATTCAGAAACTGCTTGAATAGGCCATACCAATCGATCGATGTTGGTTGCAACCACAGCGATGCCTGCAAATGTGATGATGCCTTGAATGGCTAGGTGCGATACGAAAAGCATAACTCCCATAAAGATGATATTAAAGTTGGCATTTTGTGCAGCGAAGATGAAAGACATGATTTTATCAATCACATACTTCTTTTGCTGAACGCGCTCACTTTTTTCATAGAAGTTGGTTCTTACTCTTTCTTCTAAACCGTTATTTTTAATGATGTTGAACGCGGATAATACTTCTTTAACGAATCCATTATAGCTAGCAAACATCTCACTGCGCTCTTTATTATGCTTTTGTATAGGTTTGGTGACAATCCCTGATAAGAGTCCATTGATCACCATCACACCAATACCAACGAGTAAGATCATCGGGCTGATCTTTGCAAAGATGATAATCCCAGTCGCAAAAACAATTGCTGATTCAACGAGTTGTGCAACGCTTAAGAAATAATCGTTTTCAATTAAATTAAAGTCATTGGTTAATGCTGATACATAGGCTGAATTATTTTCTTTTTGAAATTCATTAATGTTTTTTCCAAATACTAATTTCATATAATCCGTCTTCATATTTGTCATCGCATCTCTTAGAAAGTAATTTCTAACATATGCATTAAACATTGAAGCTGGAAAAACAAGGACTGCATAGATGATCATTGGAATTGTCGTTGGCCAAAATTGCTCCCAATTTTGATCAATCGCGATATTAATCATATCAAACATCGCAAACGACAATTGATACGCAACAAATGCACCAACTAAATTCCCAAAGATGACCAAATAAAATTTTCTAAAGTATTTAAGTCTTTTTTTCATCTTAGGCCACCTCCTCAAAATATTCAATCGCAGGATATTGGTTTAAGTAGCCATCCTTAATTTCTAAGACATAATCATAATGATTGGTAACCCCTTCAAAATACTTATGACTAATCGCAATCACAGTTTGATCTAAGTTTAGGATGGATTGCTCGATTGCTTTACCTAATTCGTCATTTAAAGCGGATGTCGCTTCATCGACAAAGAGGATTTCCGACTTTTTGCAAAGTGCTCTAGCAATCGATAGTCTTTGACGTTCACCACCTGATAGATTCTTTCCGTTTTCACTAATCATTTCATCTAGACCGTTAGGCTGTTGATCGATGAGTTCTTTGAGGCCAGCCATGTGAGCTGCTTCTAATACTAGACTTCGATCGATATCTTTAAACAGGGCTATGTTTTCCATAAATGTCGCTTCAAAGAGGAAAACATCTTGATAAATATAAGATACCTTATCATTAAAGCTATTTAGCTTAATGTCTTTTAAATCGATACCATCAACTCTTATGTCACCTTCATATTCATCATAGGCCATCGACAATAGTTTGATGAGTGTTGATTTTCCAGAACCACTGGGACCTTTGATTAAGTATTTCTTTCCCTTTTCAATAGTGAAGTCTAGAGACTGAAATACCGTTTTTTGATCATAAGCAAATTTTAAGTCTTTGACTTCAATCGCATGATTAAAGACAAATTGATTTGGTCTTCCGTTTTTTTCGATTTCGATATGCTCTGGTACTGTAATCTTATCAAAGATTGCTTTAGATGATTTAATCGTATTGATTAAAGGTAGGATGGTAATCAGCGGAAATAGTGAATTGGATGCAAGCGTAATCGTTAAGAATAACTCGCCATATCCTACCCTAACTGAATCTGGACGATACATCAATAAGATGATGAGACCAAACATGATCATCGTTCCAAATGCTTGATTCGAATTCTCTTGAAGCAATCTAAATAGATTAAACTTCATTTTCCCATTTTCAAGTGTTTTAATTTGTGCCTTACTTTTCACAAGGAACTTGTCTTCAATATTGTTCAATTTCAATATTTCAAGACCATTAAACGTATTGGATATATCTACCGTAAACTTTTCGTTTTCAGTGGAAACCGCTTCTTGAAGCTTTATGGTCTTTTTCTCATAGAGCTTACTGACCCCAAGGAGTATCCATGATAGGGTAAAGATAATTAAACCAATTTGCCAGTTAACTACAAAGAGTATTGCCATCGTTACGATGTAATAACCAAATCTAAAAATAACATTAATTAAAGCTAAGAAGAAATTATTCTCAAATGTGTTAATATCGTTCATTAAATTTGAAATATATACATCTCTAGACTTCTTAGAGAAGTTTCGATAGTTCATGTTTAAGATTTTATCAAATGCTCGAACACGAATCTTTAGTAGGATGTCACGCATGAATGCAATACGCATCATGCGAGATGCAATAAAAAACAGTGCACTTAAGATTAGAAATCCAATCACTACATAAATCGTTAGCCGAAAGAATTCCGGTGTTTGTCTTTCAACTGTCTCAACGATCATTGCTAGCGTAAACATTTGCATCAACTGTGTAACTACAGGTATGAAACATGCTAGCACGTAAATCGTGAACATTTTTTTATTTTCTAATAACATTTCTTTCATGCGATCATCTCCCAATCACATTTTATTCCTAATGATTTATGTTTTTCGAATAAAATGCTTTATCATTTTCTAATTTTTAATAACTACCTTACCTGATACTGATTTACTTTTAACATCATCTATCTTTTTATCTTCAGATGTATTATGAATTGTCACGTCACCTGATACTGATTTTAATGACAGTTTTTCTGGATAGAACTCAGTTCCCTTTAAGTCTCCACTTACAGAACTAAATTCACAAGTCTTACCACCTGATGAGTTTTCAATCTTTACATCACCAGAGACTGTATTTAATCTAATATTACCTAAAAAATCTACATGATTCATAAATAGATCCCCACTGACTTGAGATGATGCAAGCGTCTCAATTTGTGAATTGCTTACATGCATATCGCCTGAAACAGTATTCCACTTCGCAACATCTAATTTCACATTGGTAAGTGTTACATCACCACTCGTTGTTGATAGGGTGAAATCTTTGCTTGTTAAGTTTAGTACCTTTAGATTGGAGCTGACTCCCTTTAAAGAGAAGTTTTTAATGATTGATGTCTTTGGTACTTCGACAATAAAGTTCATTTCATCTGTATAAGATCTCATGAATAAAAATCCGATTTTCTTTGGTGCAGCAATCTTAAAAACATTATCATCAAAAGAAATTTCATAATCCTCAATTTTTGCTTTACCTTGATAATAGACTCTTATAGAATCATCTTCTGATGCTTGATAGGTTATGTTTTCTGAGACCAATGAACTATCAATGTCTAAGGTAGCTGATTTCACTGTGAATGTCTTATATAATTGATAATTGTCATATTTGGTTTGCTTCGCTTCAACTCTTTCACCGCTAGTATCAGCAAGCTCATCTGCTAAAGATACTGGGTCACCGAATCTTGAATTCAGTTCTTCTTCTGATAATCCCTGTGCTAGCGCACTTTGAATCATCTCTTCATGATCTGCTAGGATTTCTTCGATATCCTCGCTACTTAAGTTTCGTTTCTGAAGTTCTTTCTTTAAATCTTCTAAAAATTTCTTCATTCTTTTTTCCTCCTTGGTTAATAACGTGGTAAACACCACCAATAAACTCATCCCATTCTTCTCTTAGCTTTAAATAATAGATGAATCCCTTCTCAGTCATCTGATAGTACTTGCGCGGAGCACCTTCATTTGACTCTTCTAAATAGGTTTGAAAATAATTCTCAGTTGTTAATCTTCTTAAAATAGGGTAAATCGTGTTCTCATTGACATTGATGTGTTCGGATAGCTGATTAATGATTTCATAACCATAATTATCCTTTTCCACTAAGACCGATAAAACACAGAGTTCAATGATTCCACGTTTAAACTGTGCATTCATAGTATCACTCCCTTCGACACAATTATAACACAGTACTATTCGTCACACAATACCTAAATGCATTTTTTTATTTGAAAGTTTTTTTAAGTTTACTTAACAAAATAAAAAAGGTGTTGCACGAAAATCATGCACCACCAACTATAAATTTAATATTCTTTAAATAATCATTAAAAATGATTGACTAATAATGAGCCATGCGAATAAACCTGAAATAATCAGGGTCACCACTAAAATAATCCAATATTTTTTTCTTGTGTCTTTTTGGGCTAAGAAGAAAAAATTAATTAAATTCCAAACCAAGAATAACAGGGTTATCCATAAAACAGCAATCTGCCATGTAGAAAGCAATCTTCTAATATAGACAAAATAAATCAAGAATACACCTAAAATAATATAGAGCGAATCAAAAATCATTGTCCCTATGGGTTTTTTGTACTTGATTTCAAGCAATGAAGAAAGACCTGTTTTGATAAGCCAGATCAACGCTCCCATAAAAACTAATAAAAACGCAGCAGCAACTATCATGAGTAGAAAAAACAGAGCTGCAAAAACACCAATGGTTTCAGTTGGTCCTAATTGAAAAAACTCTAAGTTTGCATAATCTATCTCATAACTACGACTATAATACGAATCTTGATTAGGATCATTATGCAAAAAAAGCTGTGAGGTTGCTAGTATAGTTCCATCTGTTTTAAACATAATGAGTCTTAAATATGTAATACTATCCTCTGCCCTAAACTCATTATTATAAAAAATTACATTTCCACTTTCAGAAATAATAGTCCCTTGTACGAATGCTAGATAACTCATTTCATTATCGTCTTCAAGGTGTGTATAACTTTCATAATTTGGATATATCGCTTTATATTCTTCACTAATGGATGAATATGTCTGATATTCATTGAAATCCGATTTAAGAACCATCAGTTCAACATGAATATCTTCTATATCTATACCATCATTTGAATCATAACCGATAACAATAGTAATGCCTCGTTCCATGTCGATTGAAGCATTAGATTCAAGCCTTAAATTTAAAAATATAAATACAGTGCTAATTAGAAGAATAAAAATAGTTACTTTTTTAATTTTCATATGATCCCCCATTATGAAACTTCTTGTTCATACTCTATCATTATATTTACTCTATAAAGAATTTAAATATTATAAGGATAAGTAAACTAAAGAAAACATATAAAATGAGCGTTACAATTAAGTATTTTTTTCTAGACTCTTTTTCTACCAAAGTAAAGTAATTGGTTGCATTCCATATTAGAAATATTAATGTGGAAAATAAAGCTGAACTTAAAAACTCTCGGTTGAAAACTTTTATATGGTAATGTAAGCCAATTGCTAATCCAAAGAAAATAAAAAGAATATCTGTTAATTTAGTGTTTTTTTGTTTAATATATTTAACTTTAAAAAGAGCGCTTAACCCTACCTTTGCTAACCAAATGACTAGAACAGCACCTATAAAAGCACCAGCACCTATCAAAAAAATGAATAGGATTAATTTTTCAAAGCTTTGTCCTACTCCTTCTTGAACAGTTTGTGAGAACGTATAATTATCAAAGTTAGCATGATAAACATCTCTTGAACCTGAATCATACCTATCCGTATGCATGTATAACTCAGATCTAGCTAGAATGGTTCCATCTGAAGTAAACATAACTAATCTTAAATAAGTAATACTTTCTAAAAATCCATAATCATCACTATATGTAATTTTATCACTCTCTTTGTACATGAATGTATTATATATATATGCAAGATAACTGATTTCAGTATCATCTTCAAGGTGAGAATAGCTTAAATAATTTGGATAGCTCATCTGATAAATCTCATTTATGGTTGACATTATATAGTCATCATGGAAATCAGATTTAAGAACCATGAGTTCTACATGGATGTCTTCATAATCAATATTGCTATTTGATGATTTAGTAATATATATATTAATCCCTGAAACAATATCAATTGAGGCTTGTGATTTAAAACTGATACCAAATGCAAAAAATGTAACAATTAATAAAACAAGGAATATAGTTATTCTTCTTATCATCACATGACCCCCATCACGAAACTATTTGTACATATTCTATCACTTTAGATGATATTTGACAACAAGCAACCAAATAAGAAAAAAATCCCCTCTGAGGATCAAAGGGGATTTATAGTTAATGGTTAAAGATTATTCTTCTGGTTGAACTTGAACTTCAGAAATCTTTTTTCTATTGAAAATCTTATCTCTAAAGAATACCAACAAGAATAATACAATACCTACTGCTAAATAAGCAACGAGTAGCATTTCAGTTAGACCATAGATCAAATAACCGAATGCTGCAATACCTGCAGTTACTAATGCGTAAGGTAATTGTGTAATGAAATGTGAGTGCAATGTTGATTGTGCACCTGTAGCAGATAATACGGTAGTATCAGATACTGGTGATGAGTGATCTCCAAATACTGCTCCACCTAATACTGCTGCAACGATTGCTGGCATAAATTCTGGGTTAGTAGCCATAGCGATTGGAATCGCGATTGGAAGTAGGATACCAAATGAACCCCAGCTTGTACCTGTAGCAAACGCCATAGCACCAGCAATAATGAATAATGCTAATGGAATCATTGCAGTTGCTAGACTAGAACCTGCAACAACTTCAGCAATTAAATCACCAGTTCCTAAATCTTGAATTGCAGTGGATACCATCCATGCAAGTACAAGAATTGCTACTGCTGACTTAAACATTGCAAACATACCTTTACCACTTGCTTTGACTAAAGATTCAAACTTAACATTTCCATCTAATACTGCAAAAATAACAGCAGTTAAGAATGATGCTACACCACCAACAAATAGAGGTACTGTAATACTTTGATCCATAATTGCTCCAAAGCTAAAGCCTGCAGCAATAAACATCATGAAGAATGTCACAAATACTAAAACTAGGATAGGAACGATTAAAGTCCATTGTGTAGCTTTAGTGCCTTGAATTTCAACTTCTGAAGCAGCTTTAGTTGCTTCTACTCTTGAAATGTCATCGCCTGTTAAAGCAGCATCTTCAAACTTCTTCATTGGTCCAAAGCTAATTCCAAATTTAACAACTAAGAAAACCATAATAATTGCTGTAATTGGATAGAATTGGAATGGGATTGCAGCGATGAATCCTGAGAATCCTGTATGCGCTGTATATGCGTTATCAATAAATAGACCACCCATCATCCCAATAATATATGCACCCCAAGTTGAAATCGGCATTAAGATAACAACAGGAGCAGATGTTGAGTCAATGATATATGCTAATTTTGCACGAGATATGTTATATTGGTCAGTAATCGGTTTAGATACTTCACCAATAACAAGTGCATTGAAATAGTCATCAATACAAATAATTAAACCTAAAATCCAAGTTAATATTTGAGCAGCAACTGGATTTTTAACCTTTGATACAGACCAGCTAGCAAATGCTTTAACTCCACCAGCTAGTGTAATCACTGCAGTAATACCACCAATGATTACAACAAATCCTAAAATTGGCAAGTACCAATCAAAGCTTGTAATAATACCAGTAAAGCTATTCCAAATGTATGTAATCATACCTACGATATTCCAATCAGCGTAGATAAGTGCTGCGAGTAGAATACCTACACCTAAAGATATTAGTACTTTTCTCGTGATGATAACAAGTGTAATCATCAGTAAAGCGGGAAGTAGTGCTAAGAACAGTTCCAAAATTAAATTCCTCCTTATGGGTTATTTATTATTATATTATCATGTTATTGCTATTCGTACAACATTTTATTTTAGTACTTACTTTGAATATCCAATATTTTCATTCATTTTTTGAAAAAATGTATGTCACGCTAATCTTCCACCATCTGTGATGAACTCGCTACCTGTTGAAAAACTAGAATCATTTGAAGCTAAGAATAAGATCATTTTAGCAACTTCTTCTGGTTCACCACCACGTTTGAGTGGTGTATCATGAAGTGCTTTTTCTTTATATTCCTCAGTGATATTATCTAATGTCATTGGTGTGTTGATAAACCCTGGGTGGACTGAATTGACTCTAATATTTTTATCTGCGAATTCCAAGGCTGCACTTTTAGTCATCCCACGAATCGCGAACTTTGAAGCGTTATATGCCATCAGTCCTGCTTTACCTCTAAATCCAGATGTAGAAGAGATATTAATAATAGATCCTTCCTTCGCTTTCACCATTGAAGGATAAATGATTACCATTCCTAGATAGGTTCCGAATTGATTAATCATATAGGTTTTGTGGAAATCTTCATCTATTGACTCTTCAATTGGTTTTTGGATAACTATGCCTGCATTGTTCACTAAAATTTGAACATTACCAAATAGTTTTTCAGTTTGTGCAACAACATTTTCCCAATCTTTTCTTAATGAAACATCATGATGCATGAAAATTGCCTTATCTCCCAACGACTTAGCAACTTCATTTCCTAAGCTATCCTTAACATCTGTTAATACAACGAATGCTCCTTCTTCTATAAATAGTTTAGCTGTTGCAGCTCCAATCCCTTGAGCTGCACCAGTAATGATTGCTACTTTGTTATCTAATTTTCCCATATCTTTACTCCTTTTTTGATTTACGCCAATTATACCATGCACTAAAGAAAAAATCCCCTTTAGAAAAGCACTACCATTTGAGATGAAGTGTTTTATAAAAGAGGGATTTCTATTAAATAACTAATTATCTAAGTACACCGAATGCCATTAATGCTACTAAAACTACATAGACGATAATAACAACTTTTATTACCATAACTTTTGTCTTGAAATTTGAGAAGAACAATAAAAATAATATAACTACGATCTCAACGAACACGACTAGATCTGCTAACGTTCTAAAAATACTTTCTAGAAAGTTTAAAAAGTCGACATCAGATATTAAGCCTGCAAAGCCAGTAAAAATCATTGATAGTGCTATCGAAGCTAAAATAGTATAGGATACAAGCTTAGGAAGCATATCCTTTTTCGCATATGCGAAGAACACGATGAAAAGAATACATAACCCGATGATGATGCGTGCGATTTCATTAAACATTTTTTTCTCCTTTCTCTATAATTAAATAGATTTGATGGTTTAAGTATACACCATTTGTGAATAATAACTTTTTTAAAATGTGTATTCATGATGTAAACTCTATAATTTCTAAATTATAAAGCATTTTATTATTTTAATCTCTTAATTCTATATAATAATACGCTTTCACACAAATCGTTGCTTGAAACAAGCCATTGAATGTGCTATGATATGTATGTCTAAAATACGATGACAAGAAAGAAATGATACCCATGACAATTTTTGCAGCGGAAGTTGGTTCTAACCACTTATATCAAGTAATATTTTTATTAAGTCTTACCCTAATCCTTGGCCTTTTTGCAGGACGCTTTTTTGAAAGATTGAGAGTTCCAAATCTGACCGCTTACATTATTATTGGACTAGCACTCGGTGCGGTTTTTTATCTATTAGGCTATGGTGAAGTTGCTAAAGCCTTCGAGGCGATGATTAATGTTGGTATTGGATTTATCGCATTTAGCATCGGTCTTGAATTAAACTTCAAGAAAATGAAGAAACGCACGAAAGAGGTAATTATTATTACAGTCTTTCAGGCAGTATTCGCGTTTCTATTTGTTTTTATCGCATTATATGTGTTCTTATTCCCACTACATATCGCTTTACTTCTTGGATCACTTGCAATAGCAACTGAACCAGGACCAATCTTATTAATCACTAAAAAAATGCAATCCACTGGACCATTAAGTGATACACTCGTTCCACTTCACGGTGTAGAAGACTCCATAACCATTATGATCTTCGGTATTGCCTTATCTTATGCAGCATCAGTTGAAAGCGGAATTAGTCATGGTATTATCGAAACGTTAATGGGACCTATTCTTGAATTAATCTTCTCTTTATTAATCGGTCTTGCTATTGGTTATGTATTGGTTCGAATCATTAGATATTTAAAATATGAGGATGTTGAAAAGGATGTAGTCATCTTAATTTCAACAACTGTTGCTATTTTAGTATCCATTGCAGTTGCAAACACAGGATTTGATTTCTTCGGATTTCATGTTCATTTATCTCCAATTCTTTTACCGATGGCAACTGGTATATTCTTCTCTAACCTATCAACCAATCTGGCAAAGCATGAAACCGAGCGTATTATGGATTTATTCTCTGCTCCGATTTTAATTATCTTCTTCACATTATTAGGTGCTGAAATTGTATTACTGCTTGCTGAGTCTTATGAATCCTTAAATTTAGTGCTTATATTAATCGCTTCTGCAATTTATGTTGTATTCAGATTCTTTGGTAAGATTGGTGGTTCTTATCTTGGTGGAAAGGTAGCGAAATCAAGTGTTACTGTTAGAAGATACTTAGGATTTTGTTTACTTCCTCAAGCGCAGGCTGCGATTGGTCTAGCATTCTATGCAAGAAGCTCCTTAGTAGGTACATCTTATGGAACCATGATATTAATCATTGTAATGACTTCTACGATTATCAACGGTATTGTTGGACCTTTAGGTGTTAGACATGCTTTACTCAAATGTCATGGATTTGATGGAAACTCATGTAACATTCTATACTTATCCAATAAGGATCCTCAAGCACACGAAATGCATTAACAAACCGAATCAAATCAAGGTGTGATTGAATAAATCATGCCTTTTTTAATAAGAAATTATATAAAATTTGTATTGCACTTTTATATATTTAGATGTATGATTAGGCTGAAAAGTATACCTATATAAACGCACCAAGAGCTAAGCTTTTGATGCGTTTATTATCTTTAAGGAGGGAATTGTAAATGTGTCTCAAGGGTTTGGTTAAATATGTCAGCTTGATTATACTGATCTTGTTTTTATGGTCCTGTCAAAAAGAACAGGATATCCTAATAGAGACTATTGAAATCAATCAAACAACCTTGAACTCACAATATGATCCTGATACATTTGATTTATCGTCAATAGAGTTGGTTATTCATATGAGTGATCAAAGTGTAGAAACGATTCCTTTAAGTCATTCCATGCTTTCGTCTGATGACTACATTAAGTTAATGACTACAGGAACGCATACGATTACTGTTAGGTATCAAGGCCTAGAAACAACATTAACTATCACGATGAGTTACTCTGAATTAAAAACAAAACTACACCTAATCTATGCTCTAGCAATTCAGACATCAGATATACCAGATACCTATGAGGAGTGGTTTGAATCGATTTGTGGTGAGGATG
Source organism: Tenericutes bacterium HGW-Tenericutes-2 (assembly GCA_002839095.1). Lineage (GTDB taxonomy): Bacteria > Bacillota_I > Bacilli_A > Acholeplasmatales > Acholeplasmataceae > Peloplasma. The sequence goes on from PGXL01000016.1 coordinate 13,294, forward strand.
GAAGATCCATAACTAACGCCTTTATTTCTCCTTTCGGACATCTAATGATTACCTATTCAGATGATACAATAGATGACTTAGGTAAAATCATAGGTACAGATGGACGTGAAGTAGAATTTGATGTCAATGATGAAGCACTTCTTTGGCGATATGTCGATGATATTTCCTGGCAAATACTCATTGAAAAAAGCTTTATAAAAGGTGTTGGTATCGATGATATAGAGATTAATGCAGAAGGAAATCTTATCATTACCTTAACGAACTCAGAGACTATAGACCTTGGAATGATACGTGGTTATCAAGTGATTTTTGTTGGACATCATGGAAATATAATCAAATCTTATTGGGTCAAACCTTTATCACAAATCATTCCACCTGATGGACCAATCATTCCTGGATATACCTTTTCAGCTTGGGACCATTCCACAGAATCTATAACAGGTCATCTGATTGTTAAAGCACTTTATACAAAGAATACATACCAAATCAATTTTGAAACAAATACTCAAGTGGTCATATCTCCAATCATAAATATAGAGTATGAAAATAGCGTTACATTGCCAATTCCAGTCTATGAGGGGCATGTTTTTATTGGCTGGTATCAAGGAGATTCCGTCAATAGTGCACCATTTTATAATACCTCCTTAGTCACATCCAATTTAACGCTTTATGCAAGATACGCAAAATCAAGCTACACCGTAGAATTTCAAAACTTAAGTGAAGAAACCATTTCACTTCAAACCATATCCTATCAAGAAAGTGCATTGGAACCTCTAGCACCTTATAAGCCTGGTTATAAATTTACAGGCTGGGATCAAGTGTTTACATCTATTACTTCTGATTTAATTATTAAACCGACATATCAAGAGATTTATTATTCAATAAGCTTCATTACCTATACGGATACATCAATACCTACAATGGACACAATCCCCTATGGATTTGGTGTAATACTTCCTGATATATTTAAATTAGATTATGATTTTATGGGGTGGTATTATAAAGGTCAGCTTTGTGAAACGACTCATATCATGCCAGATGAAGATATCATCTTATTTGCTCAGTGGCAAAGACACGCATATACACTTTCATTTGATTCAAATACCGGAAGTTCAGTAGATTCATCTACATACTATAAAGGTGATTTAGTTTCAACACTTCCCACTCCAACAAAGGAAGGCTATACATTTATTGGTTGGTATACAGATGATCAAGCATTAATCTCACCATTTACCTGGAATGTTTCACATGATATAGAAGCCTATGCAATATGGACCGGAATAGTTGACGGTATTCATTATACATTAAATGATGGTTACGCTTTTGTAACTGCTGTACCTGAAACAGATATTGAATTGATTATTCCTGATACAGTTTCTAGTTTACCTATTACACATATAGGTGCATTAGCTATTTCATGTGGAGCAAATTTGAAAAAAATAACTTTAGGCTCAAATGTTACACACGTTGGTAATAATGCGTTTTCTTACTGCTCAAGTCTTGAAGAGATTATATTCGGACCTCATACAACATCCATTGGTGCATATGTTTTAGATGGAGCAACTAGCTTGATTCATATGACAATATCGAGTGAAGCTCCTTATACGCTCAAATACTACTTTGGTGCTTCATTAGGTGATATTCCAGGCACTTTACTTTCCATTAGATACGCAGAGGGTTCTAATTTTATAAATCCGACACTTTATCAAAATGAAATGCTCTCTAAAACATTGATTCTACCAAATGATATGACATCAATTCCAAGTGGGCAATTCATAAATACACCTTATTTAAAAAATATTGTATTACCTCCAAACTTAATAACTATCGGAGATTCTGCATTCGAGCAAAGTGGAATAACAAGTATAAGTATTCCCAATACTGTTCAAATAATTGAAAGAGAAGCCTTCTTTAATACACAGCAATTGTCTACTTTAATATTCGAGGAGGATAGCACAATACATACAATTAGCTATGATGCATTCCGTTCATCAAGTATTGAAGGCTCACTAGTTATTCCTGCCTCAGTAGCTACAATCTATGGAGGAGCATTCTCTAATACGAAGCTAGTTAATGTTTCATTTGAGGAAGGTAGTCAATTGACCGCTATACTCAACCATGTTTTCTCTACAAATTTCAAGTTAAAATCGATAATTCTTCCTTCAACTATTACAAGTATAGGGCTTTACTCATTTGGATCTTCAAATGTATTAGAAGAAATTATCATACCTCTTGGAGTGACCCATATATATTCAAATGCATTTTCTTCGTGTCCTGTGCTCACTATATATGCGGAAATCGATAGTAAACCTTCTGGTTGGGATGCTAACTTTAATCCAAACAATAGACCTATTTACTGGTCATTTGAAAGTAAGTACTCAGATATTGATTATAAATATCTACTATTCACTACTGATGAAGCACTTCTTCTTGGAAGATCAGATACCAATACGGATACAGATATTATCATTCCTAAAACTGTCATTTCACATAATGTAGTTGAAATCTTTAGTAAAGCATTTGATGGAGATACAACCATAGAGACTTTATACATTCCTAACACATTAAAAAAGATTGGATCCTACGCGTTTAGAGAAAATACCTCACTTACATCTATTACCTTTGAAGAAAATAGTCAATTAGAAACAATTGATATGCATGCATTTTATAATGCATCGAGTCTAACAGGTGTTATATTACCTGACCAATTGAAGGTGATAGGAATCCTTGCATTTAGAAATACAGCAATCACTGAAATTGTAATTCCAAATAGTGTAGTTACTATAGATAATTATGCATTTGAGATGTGCTATGATTTAGAGGTTGTATCCTTTGAGACTGGAAGTTCGTTACAAACCTTAGGTATTGGAGTCTTTTCGAGAACAGGTGTTATCGATATAGTATTGCCTAATTCATTAACATCGATTGGAAATTATTGTTTCCAAATCAATGCAAGTCTTCTATCTGTCTATATTCCTGAGAGTGTTATCTATGTTGGAAGTCATTTGTTTAGCAATTCTATAAATGCAGTTGTCTATGTTCAATCAGCTGTTCAACCAACATTATGGAATTCAGATTGGAATAGCACAGGGAATACTGTAGTATGGGGATATCTAATATAAAAAGAATTAAAAAACTCATTAACATAAGCAAAAGTGTAATGCAACTTGAAGCAGCATCAAGCCATTGCATCCATACTGTTTATGATAAAATGAATATACAATTACAAAGGAGATTACTCTATGATCTATGCTATACATGTTAACATCTATGCTGTAATGATACTGCTTGTCGTGCTGCTAAGCTTGAGAAAGCACAAAGACTTAAAAAGTATGAATAATACATACTTTATTTACCTGCTTATTCTCATGATTGTAGCATTAATCGCTGATATGATTAGTGTTGTATTCAACGGTAAACCAGGAGTGTGGGTCGGATTCTCCAACAATTTTTTTAACATGATTTTATACTCAATTGGTGTATTTATTAGCTTCTATTGGGTGCTATTTGTTGATCATCATATTTTTAAAAATAACTCTCATATAAAAAAAATAATGCCTATACTAGTTATACCCGTTATCATCAATCTCATTTTATCGTTTTTGAGTATGTTTCATAATATATACTTTCATATTGATTTGACGAACACATACGAACGCGGGAGATATTTTATCTTCAATTTTGGGATTAACTATATATATTTAGTATACTCTATCTATTTAATTGTTCGTTTTAACAAATTGATAAAGAAAAAAGATATTGTTCCATTATTGATGTTTCCAGTTCTTCCTTTTGTAGGTAGTGTCATCCAAATATTCTTCTATGGAGTGCTACTCATATGGCCAATGGGTGCATTATCCTTAATGATTATATTCATATTTATTCAATCCAGATTAATTAATATCGATGCTCTGACTGAACTCTATAATAAACGAGAATTCAATGATTATGTAATGACTGTCTCTAAGATGAATGAAAGTAAAAAGATGATTGGTGGCATTATTCTAGATATTGATGACTTTAAAAATATCAATGATGTCTATGGTCATGCTACAGGAGATCATGTCTTAATGGAGTTTTCAAATGTATTAAGACAAAGCTTTCGACGTGATGATTTCATCGCTAGAATTGGTGGTGATGAGTTTGCTATCATGGCTGAGTTTGAGAAACAAAGTGATTTTGATTTGCTTATCGAACGATTAAGAGAAAACATTCATTTATTCAACAAATCAAAGGTTATTGATATAGAAATTAATGCAAGTCTAGGTTATGAGATATATGACTCATCAAAATATAATAATTTTGAAGATTTCATTTTAAGTTTAGATCGTCAAATGTATCAAAATAAAAAACGTTAAGTACAATGAAATAAAAGACGTTAGTAGATGGAAACATCTATGGACGTCTTTTTTTATGCTTTTTATTAATATTATTCTCAAATATCTTTTTCAAACATATAAGAAATAACTGAATATGAAATAAGAGGTCGATTATAAAATAGATCTAGTAATCCGTTAGGAGAGTCTGCAAAAACCCCGTTTTGAAGAATAGCTCCTCTAAATCCTCTTTCTCGTGCTCCATTATATGTTGATAGTACGCAATGTTCTGCAGCGGTTCCACAAACAACAACAAAATCAACATTTCTTTTTCTTAACTGTTCTTCTAAATCTGTTTTCCAAAAGCTATTACTGTAATGTTTAATGAGATCAATGTCTTTATCACATACCTTTAATTCATCAGGAACGTTAAAGCTTTCATCATTTCCCTCTGAAACATTTCGAATAATGAAAACTGGCATTCCTGCTTTTCTTAGTACAGTAGATGTGGCATTGATATAAGCTAACGTATCATTATATTCTTTAGTGTTTTTTCTAACCGCTAAAAATGCTTTTTGAACATCAATGATTAGCAATGCAATATTCATCACTATTCCTCCTATTTTTTGTAATCTATATCATCTAAAGATATTGAAAATCTACATAGCTCATCACCTTGAAGTGGTGAGCTTAATAATTCAATCTTCAAATCTTTATCAAATAAAATATCAAATTGATATTTGGTAAATCCTCCACTACAATGGCACCACAATGAGGATATATGCTTGATGTCCTCTAATAGAATAGATTTTACAAATGGACAATGACAGGCATGATATCTTTTTTCATTTATAGTCTTCGATTCTAAATAGGCCTTGGTATCGTATGGTATTTTAGTAATCAGTAGATGATTATTTTCTCTGACTGCAGAAAGGATTTCTTGATTATTACTGACAAATTCAATGACTTGATCATTGATTTCTTGTTCATACCATATCCTTTTTTCACTTTGAAATCTCTTTAATTCTTCAATATTTCTTTGATGTAAATCCTTTAAATATTCATCAAGCGAATTTGCTTGTTCATAGTAAACTTTTTCTTTTAAGTATGCTTCTTTAGGAATTTGATGATGATTATCAGCTAGTACTTTTTTTATCTCTTCCTCAGATAAATATTGTTTGAAAAGATTGATTAATTGATCTACATAATCTGGCATTTGACTTAGAGGTGTTCCAAGGATTGCAATATGGACATGTTCACTAATTAAGCTAGAGCGTTCTTCTCCTACTACTTTTTTAAGCTTATTCAATATACTTTGTATCACTCCAAGACTACCTGTGTATTGAGTCATGTGTATAAATAGATCATTTCTTTTTGCAACGATGAAATATCGCATTATCATAACAAAATGCTCGACTGTGTTTTCCTTAGATTGAACAAGATAATGAATGGTATCGTCAAGTTGTTTCATATCAATTGATTCTAGTGGAATCACATGATTTTGAACTATTCTAGATTCAAGTTCACTTAAAAAAACTAAAGCTTTTTCAAGATCAGTTGTTTTAAGCCTATTTCGTTGATAGAGTGAAGTCAGCTCGTCTACTAACATATAATCACCTGATTCATGATATTTAATTATATCAATTATTTGAAATAAGGGTATCAAAAGCCTTGTATATTCATTAAAAACGATTAAAAAACATAAAATATAAAGAAAAGATGCGAAATAGCACCTTTTCTTGTTTTTTGTCAATTGTTTAATGAATACGAAATTTTATTAGCCAATAAAATTATCGAATATTAGTAAGGTTGCGATTAATCCAATAATCATTGAAGCTAAATTAGCTACAAATCCATAAATAACTCGAATGTATATAGGTTTTTCTTTTAATAAAACACCATATATAATCATCTCACTAGAAAAGATAAAGACCTCTCCGGCGATATAATATAAGACAACAGCAAACATATTATTTTTACTCAAATAGAAGGAAAATAGCGTTCCTACGGTTAATATGGATTGAGATATCACATTCACTACAAGAGCAATTAGATAACTCTGATTTTTTCTAAATCCAAATAGATAGAGAATCCCTAATTCAATAGCTAATGTGACAAACATTCTGAAGAAAAAGTCAATATATGTTGATATTCTTAAGAATGGGTGCTTCGTTAATCCAGTAACAGTTCCTATATTATATTGAATGGTGTTATTCAAGGATACACCTTCTAAATCCCATGTTACTCGATAATCATATTCACCCATTTGAATGACTTCTGATATGATGATTTGATCATTTTCACCAATTAGCATTAATTTAAATTGTCTTGGAGGATCTACCCATATGGTATACTGAATGTTGTTTTGGTTGTCTTTCCCAGATTCCACAAACAAATCCCAATGAGAAAAAAATAGAGTATAGGATACATATCCATCTTTATCTCGAAAGGTTGTAAGCATCTCTGGTATATCGTTTGAATAGCGGTAATCACCTGACCAATAATCATCTTCATTATATGAGTCTCTGATGTTTTCTGCTTCTTCGATTTGTTCAACTGATAGTGGAGTTTTTTGATAAACTAAAACTTCAAGATAGTAATCAAAATCGACATTTTGAATGGTTAATCTTAAATTGGATGGTGGGCCTGAATTCGTTTCAGCTCCCATAAATGGAATCAATAAAAATATGAATGCATAGAGTAGAAAAATTGTAATAACTCTTTTTAAAATCATATTAAGCCCCCCGAAGTTCAATATTCACTCAATTTACTTCCAATTATTCCTTGATTAAGATTCTTTCTTGCTAGCTGTGCGTATAGCAAAGATATCATAGAAAAGATCAAGCAGTGCGAATATTAATAAGACAAGAAAGTACATGATACCGTTGTATGGCATAACAATTAGAAAAATAAGTAATCCTAATCCAATAACGGTTGTATATACTGCCTGAATTAAATATCTACTTTGTAATTTTTCTCTATCGAATTGCTTTTTTTTAAATAATGAATCTATTAATAGCACCTTTCCTTTTGTCTTAATTCCAATAAACAATAAGACTCCAATCACAATCAAAAAAACTGCTCCTATGATGAATGCATAGTAAAACAAACTTGAATTCAACGTATCGATAAGTATTTCTAAAATATTCATTTCTCTTCCTCAACTTTTCTCTATTTTTTCATTCATTATAATAATCGGTTTTTGTAAAAATATCTCAATACTTCTGTTATAAAATACGTGCTATAATGTAGACAATGTGGAGGAATTATATGTCAAAGCTCGTTTGTATTACACCAAGAATAATTTATGAACATGGTGTCCAAAAACAATTTGTTAACACAAGATATGTTGAAAGATTCACTGAGCGCAAAGTAAACACTCTCATGCTTACTCTTGATAATCCAAATCAGAATGAAATATTTGGTTTATGTGACGCCTTCTTAGTCACTGGTGGATGGGATATCAATCCTGCTTGCTATGGTGAAAGTAATGACTTAGAGCAATCTAAAAATGTTCATGATACTCTGGATCGAATCGATCGTGATGTTATTCAATATGCAGTTAAACATCAAAAGCCTTTATTAGGTATTTGCCGTGGTCATCAATCCTTGAATGTGTTTTTAGGTGGAACACTTTTCCAACACATGGAGGGTCATGAATCTATAAGTAGCAATCACCTTCTTCATGTAAAAAAGGATCATAGAGTTCCACTAGATTCAAATATTATCGTCAATAGTTATCACCATCAAGCAATTAAAGATTTAGCAAAATCTCTTGATGTTATAGCAACCCATGAGGACGGCATTATCGAGATGGTTTATCATAGAGATTTACCCATCTTTTCCGTGCAATGGCACCCTGAAATGGCTCCAAATGACTTTATTTCGAAGATTGTGTTTGATACATTCATCAATTTAATTCCATAAGCGGTGAGTTAATTCTCACCTTTTTTATATCCTAAAATAAGTATATATTTTAGCGTCTTCCATATTTATAGGGATCATCATCATCTTTTTTGGACTCCAAATTATCTTCTTGTGACATATGATAATAGCTAACTAATCCTCTATAAGATAGGACTGCTAGATAGACTGTTAATAGAATCCATCCACCTAAAATAGTTAAGAAAAACTCTTGTGAATCTAATATATAGTAGATGTAAATCATCCCAGAAACATCGACACCTATGATAGCAACCAAGGATAATGGCACAGGCTTTTTCTCGTGATCTCCCTCTTCTGCTTCAAATCGTCTAATTTCTCTAAGTAATTTTTGTATGGGGAATACCTTTAAGAAAATGGATACACCTGCAAGAATTGCCTTGACAGCTGTAACAGCTATTCCATTTCGACCATATAAAAAGATCATAGATAATGACGCAATCAAAGTGGAACTAAATAGTAAAAATGAAGAAAGTAGGTTAAAAAAGACCATCGAAAAGAACGTGAAAATGTTTGGCTTCTTGATTTTTAGAGTCTCTTTTTCATTCATAATGATATCTCCCCAACCTTAATATCATGTAAATCAAATTCTTATTAATTAAATAATACCATAAAAATGATATCGTTGAACCTCTATTATGTGTTATTTTCTAATATAAAAAACATAACTCATATTTATGAATTATGCTTATTTGTCTCTATTTGGTTTATATTTTGAAATCACTTTTTCAGCTGTTTTTATACCATCCACTGCAGAGCTCATAATACCACCAGCATAGCCAGCACCTTCACCCATTGGATAAAGTCCAGATATATTAGATTGATGGTCTTCATTTCTTACAATTCGAATCGGAGAAGACGATCTAGTCTCTACTCCTGTTAGTATCGCGTCATGCATCGAAAATCCCTTAATTTTCTGATTAAAATTAATCAACGCTTCCTTCATTGTATCTGTGATATAGGAAGGGAATATATCTGTCATCTTAACAAACTTATATCCAGGTCTATAGGAGGGATTTACTCTTCCTATTTTAGTAGATAATCGATCATTTAAAAAGTCACCTACCAGTTGAATTGGTGCGTTATAGTTAGATCCACCAAGTAAAAAAGCTTTTCTTTCATATCCTCTTTGAAACTCAACTCCCGCTAAAGGATCATTTGATCCAAAGTCTTCTGGATTGACATTAATAAGTAGAGCAGCGTTTGCATTTTCATAATCTCTTTTACTCTCGCTCATACCGTTTGTGACAACTCCTCCTTCTTCAGAGGATGCACACATCACCCATCCACCAGGACACATACAAAATGTGTATGCAGTTCTATTGTTAGATGCATGATAGCTTAGCTTATAATCTGCTGCACCAAGATTAGGTGATGATGTAAATTTCCCATATTGAGCTTCATTAATCATTTGCTGAGGATGTTCAATACGAACACCTATTGAAAATGCTTTTTGGATGATGTCAACTTTTTGCTTGTGTAAAACTTCAAATGTATCTCTAGCACTATGGCCAATACCCATTAAGCAAACATTAGTCTTTATCTCATCTTGATTGTTTACAATAACGCCTTTTAAGGTCTTATTTTCAACGATAAAGCTTGTTACCTTCGCATCAAATATAACTTGACCACCTAATGAAATGATTTCTTCTCTAATTTTTTTTATAACTACTCTTAAAACGTCAGTTCCTACATGAGGTTTATTAATATATAGAATTTCAGGCTGTGCTCCTGCTTGAACTAATGATTCTAAAACAAGACGACATCTTAAATCACTAATTAATGTGGTTAGCTTTCCATCAGAAAACGTACCTGCCCCACCTTCACCAAACAAAATGGTAGAGCCTTCATTATATTCACCAGTTTCATAGAAATGATCTACGTTTTTAGAACGCTTTTCAACATCAAATCCTCGCTCTAAAACAATTGGTTTATATCCTCTTCTAGCAAGTAAAAGTGCAGCGAATATACCTGAAGGACCAAACCCAATAATAACGGGTGGGTAATCTAATTTTTCTATACCCGATTCAATATCTTGATATGCTAAAATAGGAGCTTCACTAAGCCCTTTTATTTTTTTATCTAAAAAGTATTTCTCATTATTAACTTCAATATCTACACTATATACAAAATGAACATGATCCTTTTTTCTCGCATCAATTGCCTTTTTATAAATAGATAAAGATGATATATCTCTATCCTGCATTCGATAGTTTTCAATGATATATTTTTTTAGACTAACCTTTTCTGATTCAGTAGTCAATGCCTTATTTAATTCAAGCTTAATATCAGTTATTCTAATCATATGACCTCAACTGCTCGCATGCATACCAGCTAGATACGCACTTGACCATGCCCACTGGAGATTATATCCTCCACATAAACCATCAATATCAATAATTTCTCCTGTAAAATACAATCCTTTAACCAATTTTGATTCCATGGTTTCCCTGTCTATTTCACTAATCTGAATACCACCAGCAGTGACTTGAGCATCCTCAAATCCATGACTTTCCTTCACTAAAAATCTCCAATCAAAGAGTAGGTTTACTAATTTATTTTTTTCTTTATTAGGAACAGATGATACAAGCATCGATGGATTATGAATTCCAGCTTCCTTTAAAATAGAAGGAATGATTTTCTTATGGATTAAACCAACTAAACTAAAATCAATTGGCTTATTCAAAGATAAGCTTAATCTCTTTTCTACATCTTTTCTTGTTAATAAATTGACTAAAATAACCTTAACCCATACTTCTTCTTTTTGAGCTAAAAAAGCATTCGCTTTTCTACTCAATTGTAATATCGTTGGTCCACTAATTCCAGATTTCGTAAATAAAATATCTCCCTGTTCTTCCTGTAGCACAAGGTTTCTATGGATAAGTTCTACTCGACCTGGAAACTTCACACCATCTAGGTGCTTTAAATAAGGGCTATCTAGCTTTAATTTAACTAGTGCTGGAAAGATGTGCGTTGTATGATGTCCAAGCGCTTTTGCTAGTTGATATCCAGAGCCATCGCTACCAGATGATGGCATTGCTTTACCACCAGTACTTAATATAACCTTATCTGCAGTATATGTATTTCCATTATCAAGGATAACAGTAAATAAATTGTTCGTCTTTTTAATTTCTTTAACATAAGCTTCAGTAACGACCTTGACACCAATGCGGTCTAGTTCATAGACTAAGACATCAACAATACTAGATGCTTGTTCGGATAATGGATATGCTTTACCTTGATCTTCAACCTTTGGAGCAATTCCTAATTCTTCAAAAAAAGCAAAAGTCTTTGTTGGACTAAATGCCTGAAAAGCCTTTGAGACAAACTCAGGATGATTATAATCATTTTCGGTTGCAGTTGCATTGGTAAAATTGCACCGACCATTGCCGGTAGCTAATATCTTTTTACCTATTTTTATGTTGCGCTCTAAAATCGTGACATTTGCTTGATTTCTTCTAGCAATAATCGCTGCTAATATCCCGCTTGCTCCGCCACCAATAACTATAATATTTTGTCTTTTCATGACATCACCTTATCTATCTTTTACCAAACAATTATATCATATTGGATACGCTTATAAATAAAAAAATCAAAACTTGAATTTTGATTTTTATCATATTGTAATTTTTTAATTTACTTTTCCTTAAACCACATCAATAAACCCGCTAAAAGAGAGCCAACAAATGCTATTGCAGCAAATGATCCGTAAAGTAAAAATCCTAGAGCACCCCAATCATCTGACACGAGTCCTAAAATCCAGAAAACAAGACCTAGTAAAAAGAATATGGCTGGTAAAACAAAAACAGCCTTTTTATTTATTTTTACAATAAAGATGTCTATCAAATAAGATATTCCAAAAACAATCAATACTGCAATTCCGAAAGTAAAAATTTGATTAAATACATTTAAAATCATAGCTTAATCCTTTAACTATCTATTTTACATTCATTTTATCACTATTATAAGATGTGTCAAATGATTTGATAGATCGCGTATGAATGGTATGGATTAAACGGAACTATTTGTTTTTCTTTTCATCAAATTAGTTATTCCTTTATGAATGAAAAATAGATAAGGCATACCTAGATTAGTCTCTAGAAGAGAGTTAATAATTAGTGGTTGAAACCCTTGTGGTCTGATTCCAGACAATAATAGAACTGCTTCCCATGAGAATTGCACAATGATTCCAATGAATAAAAGTCTGAAAATGGGTACCTTTTCATTACTTTTCGTAATTAGATTATAGACAATGACAAATACATATCCAACAAGCAACATAATTGCCATAGCACCATGATAGCTACCTGTGCCACGAGATATGCTAATATTAGAAAAATTTCCACCAAAGTTCTGAGAAATCAAGGCAATCGAGAACCAACAAATCACGATGAGTAATGAAAATTCTTTAATATGTTTATCTCGATCTAAGAATAGCCATATCCAAAGGAAGTTAGTAAATCCATAGCTAATTGAAAGCCATAGTAAAAATAGCATCGTATTCGCGCCTTCAACAACTCTTGTTTGTAATAATAAGTAAAAAATCCCGTAATCAACAATGAAATAGATGAATGCTCCTGCAATACCAAAAAAAAGAGCTTTGTATTTTTTTAGATGAATAATTAATATACTCAACGATATAAGAAAAATGATGTCTAATATAATATGCATACCATTAAGTTCTCTTGCTACCAAATAATCCATATTCACCTCATGTTATAATGATGTTTTATTAATGAAAGTTCTATTTATTAATATATTAGCATTCTAACATGTATATGTAAACATTCCTTTGTGTTAATTAAACTAGCAATCTAGTAGTAATCAAAGAAATACGCATAGATTAATAAAAAAACCACAACCTCTGCTCACAACTATTTGTGAGTTTACTGATTGTAGTTATTTTTCTTTAGTACACTATACCAATCAAACATTATTCAGGCTTATTTGTTCCTCTACTGATAAACTCCTGAAGTGCTTTATCGGTAACTCTCCAATACTTACCGATTTTAACGGCTTTTAAATTATGTAGTTTAATGAAATTGTAGATTGTTCTAGGTGTAACTTTTAAAATCTCTGAAACTTCTTCGATTGTGTATAACTTAAACTCGCTCATTGTCTCCACCTCCAACAGTAAAAACTAAATTCTATATAAATTGTAGCATTTATTAACCATAAAATCAAGTGAAATAGTTGTTGTTTTGCCATTTTAAAGTGAAGATGAGTGCGTTTTTTACATTTTCATACAGTATTCATGTTTTTATTTATTTTTCATTACATATTAGGTTGATTTGTGAATCATAGAAACACGATAGATGAGCGCTATAATATCATCAATTTATTGCTATTATAAACTATATGATATTAGATATAATTAATTTTTAGTTTGAAAATTAATAAAGTGATTTAGATTAATAAAAAATTATTCATTTATTCCTATCCAATCAATAAATTCTATTCAAATGATTCACTTATATATATTGCTATCCAAATGGGTTCTCCTATTTTTGGAGATGGTTCACAGTTAATTCATTTCTCAATCTATTTAATTTTTATGATTGATCCTCATCACCATAATAAACTTTAAAATTCACATTACAAATACTACTAAGTTGAAACCATAGGTTTTCATCATCATTTGATAAAGCAAGAAAATGATTACTTCCAGCTTGATTAAATCCATCGGCACTAAAAGCCAATTGAACTTCTATCATCCCACTTTGAACACTCTCATCAAAGTCGGGGTCTTGTTGCTCTAACCAGATAATAACTCGAAAAAACTTAATTTCTCCAGGTCTTAAATTATCTATTTCCGCTCTAAAAACGATGTTTTGTGTCAGAAAATCAATACCTGTAGGCATTTGCTCATATGTCGGTTGGTTGTTGAACTCATCTGCTTGATCAATTTTTTGATACATTTGACTCTCGTCATCTTCAATCACGATGATTCTAATGAAATCATCAATATGATTAAAAACCGAAGTAATCTTCATGTAATACCGAACGTCTATCGTATCTGCTCCACTATTCTTGAGGTAAAAGCTGTATGACATATATTTATTATTCGGATCTATATAATAACCTTCACTGTTTTGTATGTCATCTAAAATAATATCATTATATGTAACTTCGGAATATATATATGAATCAATAGTTAATCTTGAGGTTGATGAATCAAATGTTACACTCTCAGAAATTTCTATACCTCTCATTGATGCAGGACTTGGGCCAACTGTCATTGTGAAATTCCCAGTATAAAGTCTAGCATATAAGATTGATCCAATAGATATAGAGAGTAAAATTAGAAATACTCCTAAAAATAGATGATCAGTTATCTTTTGATGATTGTCTTTGAATGGTTCCATATTATCATTCCTTTCCATAATTACTTATAATTAAGAAAACAAACTAATGGAGGGGACTATATGTTGGCATTTGTGAAATACCATCATACATCTCTGTCCCTACTTTAACGAAATCAAAGGTCATAATCATATACTTGCCATCTTGACTAAATACGTAATATCGATCATATAGCGAGCGTTCATAATTAAACAAACGATCTTTTGTAACAATCTTAAAGAAATTATCTGTCAAATGTTCTCTTATGTTAGTATATCCACCATTATTATAATCGATGGTTTGTAGTGTTGAAAACATTTCATACGTCATATTTTTGGCTTCTACTACTTCATGATTCTCTGTTATATAATACATATTCGTGAATGCTTGTTTGTCGGTTATTGATTCATCAATTACTCCCATCCATTGTTTATCAATATGTATTAAATTTTCAGCTGAATAAACTGCATTCCCTTCGTCATCAAGTAGAAACGTTGTTTGTTTTTCTTGCACATCATCGTCATCAAAAGCATAAAACATCTTCAATTCAGGTGAATAGCTTATATAAGAATATGCTCTACTGATTATTTCAAATTCTCTATTGATTAAATAATAGTTATTATCTTTTCCAATGTAGGCTAATCCATACTCGTTAAACGCGCCTGCATAATTGTATTCCATAGATAAAGGTTCGCCTAGTTGGTTGACATATTGTACTCCTTTTTCAAAGATCGTATCGCTACAACAGCTTGAAATAACGTAAAGATTTTCATCTGCCTTAAAAAAGGTTTGCACTCTTTCATAATCTTCTAGTGAAAATAGTTTTTGTAGGCCTTCGTAAAAATGAGCAACTTGGTTTTGATCTATTCCAACAAATAAATTCTTGTTGTGATTTACAAAGGAAAACGAGGTATTAGATAACCTTAAACCTGAGTGATGATCTACTATTACCTTATATCGAAGTGTCGTATCTTCAATGAAAATATATTCTTCATTTGCTTCTATTATTGACCCATAGGTGTAGCCTTCTTGATTTCCTATACGGTTACCTTGTTTCGTATAAACATACATCAGTGGGTCTTCTCGATAAAAGAATACATCTTTGAATTGAAAAATAGTTCCGCTTAACACCTCTATTTCATTTAAAATATTAAACTCTGCATCAAGAAAACTATACACTCTATCCTTAAGAGCAAGATATCCATCTTTATCATTATGCATAATGATACGATGATATGACTCTATTAAATCAAATCGAGGATGATTAACATCAAAGATGTAATACCTATCCTCAATAAAAACTGTTAATTTTTCATCATGAATAACCATTCCTTGACGATTTGTGTTTTCTAATCTCAAAATCAATTCCGCTTTTGAATTATAAAAGAGTCTCTCATCATCTACTATGGCTTCAAAATAACTCGGTCTTTCTGGTGTACGTGAATAACTCATATATCGCTGTTCTATATGCTTGATCTCTTCATGTGTAACAATCTTTTTATTTTTATAGTTAATCAAATGAAATCCTTCGTTGTCCTTTGCAAGTGCAATACCTTCTTTAGTAAATGGAGAAAGCATATCATAAGTAAATGGTATGACCAACTCTCCTAACTGATTAATCGCACCATATTTTCCATCCTTTATTACTGAAAAATAGATCATTTCATCATCTTCTAATGAATTTTTACAAGAAGCTAAAGCAAAAAAACTACAAAGTAAAATTGCAATCAGTATTATTTTTTTCATATTTGTGCCCCCCAATTATAAATATATTAAATTTTTAAATAATCGCATCTATAGACTGAACTATACATCAAATAATTAACTTAATTATATCATGATTAGAGATACATAAACAAGATGAAAAAAGCTTGCTCCAATGTATTATCGGACACAAGCTCTATAGTTTTTTATTCTATTTAGGACTAACCTGTAACAACCTGTTGAACCATGGATGTAATAGCATCTATAGCTGAAGAACTTAGAGTAGTCATTGGATAGAATGAGCCTTCACGATCCTTATTGTAATAAGTAAGGTTTGCTAATGCCCAATTCTTATACCAATCATCAGTTGATGTTTGGTAAGAAACGATAATGTCATAAGCTTCTTCTAATGCTGTAGCATAACCAACAACTTCAGAATTTAATGCTACCACTTCAGGATCAAGTAAATAGTTAATAAATTGATGTGCACCATCGATATTTTTGGCAGTTTTAGGAATAACCATACCATCAATAAATACTAAAGTATTTTCTGGTATATAAATATCAAAGTTAGCTCTAACTTGTTCCAAGCTCTTACCTTCATCTAGTTGAATATATAGACGGTCTAGATAATCACCCGTATAAGTAAATGCCATATCTAGGTTATCAGCTTCGATATCACGCTTTAACATATCATCACCCCATTGAGTGAAGTTAGCATTTTGTAAATCAAGCTTAACTTGATTTAAATAAGCTGTTGAATAATCGTTTGGATTTTGATCGCGATAAAGCATAGCAGCTGCATAAGCAAATTGAGCAACATCATACATGCCACGTCTTGCATTAGGGAAATGTGTGGTTGCATCAAAATATGCAGCCCATCCATATTGGTTTAATGCTTCCTTCAATCCAGAAACACGGTTATTATAAATGATACCAAATGTTCCCCAAAAGTAAGGAACCATATAATCTTTGTAGTCAACAGTTTTGCCATTTCTTTCAAAGGTTGTCTCAGCCATAGAGTCAAAAATTTGTTCAACCCCATCCATATAAGTCACATCATCATAATTTGGAAGCTTCGAATAGTCTAGTGCATGAAGCATATCTTCTTCATACATTTTTTCAATCATGTAATCTGATGGGATAACCAAATCAAAGGATGTTGTTCCACTCTTAATCTTTGAATAGAAGAGTTCGTTTGAATCAGCGACACTGATTTTCACATTAATCCCATATTCGTTTTCAAAGTTTTTAACAACTTCTTCGTTAATATATTCACCCCAGTTTAAGATATTTAATACTGGACGTGAGTCACAAGCAGATGCCCCAATTGCAACTAGTGCAAGGACTATGATAAGTAATAGTTTCTTCATTTTTGTTCCTTCTTTCCTTTTTTATTTGAATGCTGAATAAATGTATATACCATCAAACCAGCCAATGTAAATAGTGTTAGCAGTGTTGAAAATGCGTACACGGATGGTGTTAGGTTTCTTCTTCCAACTACACCGTAGATCCAGATGGATAGGTTATCAAATCCAGCTCCGGTGTTAAAATAACTGATGACAAAGTCATCGATACTCATTGTTAGGGCGAGTAACATCCCTGAGAAGATACCAGCCTTAATGGCAGGAATCACCACCTTGATGAGTGCTTTATATGGTTTCACACCTAAATCTAAAGCTGCATCCATCAAATTGGGGTCAGTTTCTTTAAGTTTCGGCATAACCGATAAAACAACATAAGGAAACGTGAAGAACAAATGTGCCATTACAAGTGTGAATAAACCAAATATGTTTGGAAATAATGGCATTAATAGTCTAAACATCAGCATTAATGAAAAGCCCGTAACAATATCCGCATTTAGCATAGGCACGTTATTTAGCAACATGATAGACTGTCTCTTTTTCTTTTCTAAAGAGTATAGACCTACTGCAAAGAATGTTCCAACTACTGTTGCAATCGATGTAGCTATAAAGGATACAATAAATGTATTTCTAATCGCTGTCATCAAATCCTCTTCTCTAAAGATGTTTGGATACCATTTAAAGGTTATCGATAGGAACTCTGAGGTTCTAACTGATGAATTCAAGCTTTGAATAGCAATCACGAAGATAGATAAATAAAGCATGAGAAATATCACTACAAACAACACAGTCTTTAGGACTTTAAATAGTTTTTGATACTTAGAATAGTCTTTATAGCCATATTCCTCTAACGTAGCATGAGGATATATCTTTGTCTCTGTCATAGTAGCGTCTCCCCTTCCTTGTCAAATCTAGTTAAGAGTAGAATGGATCCTAAAATAAAGACTAAGATGACAACAGCAAGTAATGATCCATGATTATAGAAAATTGTAGAAGATAAGAGCTTGTTTTCAATGACATTTCCAATAAACAAGAAATTGCCTTTTCCTAATATCTTTGGAATCGCAAATCCCGCTAACGTCGGTAGGAAAACCATAATTGACCCTGTAACAACACCTTTTATCGAAAGTGGGAATATAACCTTCCAAAACTTTTTAAAGGGGGTAAGACCTAAGTCTAATGCTGCTTCTTGAAGCGCATAATCAATCTTTTCAAGTGCTGTATAAACAGGTAATATCATAAAGGGTAAATAGGTAAAGACTAAACCAATTAGAATTGCTAAGCTAGTCCCTGTTATATTACCAAATGGAGAAAATCCAAAGAGTGAGGATAAAATATTATTTCTAGAGAATACGTTATTTAATGCATCTACTCTTAGAATTAAATTGCTCCACATGGGTAAAATTACAATAGTTAGAATGATAAACTTATTTTTAAACTTAGATTGGAAAATATAATATGCAGCAAAGTACCCTAAAACTGCACTTATCGCAGTTGTTGAAACAGCAAAGACAACACTGTTTCTAAACGCAATCAAATTTTGTGATTGAAATAAGATCGACCAATGGGTTAAGTCAATATTAATCTGGTTTAATAAAACCGATGAATCATAGTTAGAAATACTTATACCAACCATCGCGATGATAGGAATGAATACCAGGATATAAAGCCAGACCTGGTAAGGAACGGCTAATGCCTTAAAAACCTTGTTCATAGGTCAGTAACCTTCATCATATGAATCTCATATGGGTCTACTGATAATCCGATGGATTGCCCGACTTCATAGGATTCATAGGTGTTTACCATAAGTTTGACACCATTGACATCTACATCAAGTTCATTGTGAACACCCTTAAACAAACTGAATGTCACTGTACCCTTAATTTTTGCTTTTTCTAAATCAACGACATCAAAGTCCTCAGGACGAATGACAACATCAACTGATTCACCATCATTAAATGTGTAACCCATACATTTGAAATCCGTACCTAGAAAATTGACTAAATCCTTTTTTAAATAAGTTCCTGGAATAATGTTAGTTTCACCAATAAAGTTAGCAACGTATCTGTTCACCGGTTCATTATAAATAGACTTTGGAGAACCTAGTTGTTGAATAAGTCCTTCTTTCATGACAACAATACGATCACTCATTGTCATCGCTTCTTCTTGGTCATGTGTGACAAAGATGAATGTAATTCCAAGTTTGGTTTGCATTTCCTTTAATTCATATTGCATTGCCTGACGAAGTTTTAAGTCAAGTGCAGCTAGAGGTTCATCAAGAAGTAAGATTTGTGGTTTATTGACAAGTGCTCTCGCTAATGCGACACGTTGTTGTTGTCCCCCAGAGATTTGATCAATCTTACGCTTTTCGTATCCTGATAATTTAACTAAGGCTAACGCATCTCTTGCTTCTTTTTCAATTAGTTGATGTAAAACCTTATTTAATTTTTTACTGCTTTTTTTATCTGTTTCTCCAAACATCTCTTTGTAAGCATGATTGATTTTTTCTTCACCAAAAAACTTAGTTAGATATTCATGATTACGATTTGCTAGACCAAATGCTACATTACCAATCACATTGAGATGTGGAAATAAGGCATAGCGCTGAAAAACTGTATGAATAGGTCTTGCATAAGGTGGTAGATCATTAAAGACTTTACCGTTAATAATTATTTGTCCATCGTCAGGCTGTACGAAACCACCTATCATACGTAGTGTGGTTGTTTTACCACATCCTGAAGGACCTAATAGTGTAACAAATTCGTTCTCATAGATAGTTAAATTTAGATTGTCAACGACAGTTTCACCATCGTATATTTTTGTTACATTTATAAGTTCAATTAAGGGTTTTTTGTTCACTGGTTCACTCCTCATATTTATATTCTTTTACAAGCAATTATTATAGACCTTTTTTTTGTAATTTCAAGTGTTTTAACTAATATTTATTAAAAAAAAATTAGTGAAAAATATTTACACTGACATTTTGGCTTTATGACGCCATCAAATGGCAGTATATTTTTGGATAAATACGTGTGTTTTTTCTTGAGTTTTCTGATGATTTTTCAATAAACTTTTCAAATGTTTTTCTCTTGTTTATTTAGCTATATATATTCATAATGTATGCATAAATTCATAAATAGAGATTCGTATATAATTTTTATGTAAAAAAAGTCCTCAATTCTAAAACTGGAATAAGGACTTTTCTATCAAGATTCATATGAGTTAAAAATAATTTTCTATGCTCATGGTGTCGCAACCAATGTTTTGTTTCCATGCCAATCCACTATAGTGATTCTATATATTTTTTAAAATTGTCTAGGATTGCTTGCCAACCTCTTTTTTGTAGAGCAATTGAATTTTCCTTTTCAGCATCAATAACAACTTCAATGAATGTTTGATTTCCTTGTGCTTCAAAGCGAATAGCAACTTCTCTTAGATCATCCATATGATAATGAATAAAGTTGGGTTCTTCTATCTTGTCAAAAGTACCGGTGAAATCAAAACCAAAGGATTGATCCTTAGCTTCCATACGGTAGTTAAACCGTCCACCTTCTTTAAACTCAGAAGTTGCGTTTGGGCAATGCCAATCTTTACTTGCAAAATTCCAATTCTTGATGTGCTCTGGTGTGTGATAGGTGTGAAAACAATTGAATACATCTTGATTCACTATAGAACTGATTTTGAATTTTTCAAACATATGACTCACTCCCTTTTATCAGTTATTATATAATTCGGTAGTGAATGTGACAAGGTAAGTGCTTAATGACTTATAGAAATAATAATTAGATATGTTAGAATCAATAAAAAGCCCTTCCCATGATATGATCCCCTTAAAGTAGACACTACAAATAATTAAAGTTTGTAGATGTTTATAGAAAGGGGATTTTTCTTTTATGGGAAGAAAAAATAGTTTTAG
>PGXL01000031.1 GCA_002839095.1 Tenericutes bacterium HGW-Tenericutes-2
AACATACGCTAATTGCTTATCGAGGGCCCAAAAACATCTAACAAATCTTTTAGTGTTTTGAGTAACAGGCTCTGAAAAGTCTGCACCTTGTGGTGATACTGCTCCAATAATCGTAATTGAACCTCTTTTTCCATTAACGGTTTCAACGTAACCAGCACGTTCATAAAACTGAGATATTCGGCTAGGTAGGTATGCGGGGAATCCTTCTTCAGCAGGCATCTCTTCCAAACGGCCACTAATTTCCCTTAAAGCTTCTGCCCAACGAGAGGTTGAATCAGCCATAATTGCGACGTGATATCCCATATCACGATAGTATTCAGCCATTGTAACACCGGTGTAGATACTTGCTTCACGTGCAGCAACGGGCATATTTGAAGTGTTTGCGATTAATATTGTCCGATCAGTTAAAGGACGACGTGATTTGGGGTCAATCAATTCCGTGAATTCTTCAAGAACTTGCGTCATTTCATTACCACGTTCACCACAACCGATATAGATGATAATATCAGCATCACACCATTTTGCAAATTGATGTTGTAGCATTGTTTTTCCTGTTCCAAATCCACCAGGAACTGCTGCTGCACCACCTTTTGCAATTGGAAACATTGAATCAATAATTCTTTGACCACTGATGAGTGGTTCGTTTAGTGTGAGTCTTTTGTTGACAGGACGCTCTGTTTTAATTGGCCATCTTTGAACCATTGTAATCGAATGAATCTCACCATGGGTATCTTTCACTTTCAATAAAACATCTTTGATGGTGTATTTTCCATTTTTAACAACTTCAACTACTTCACCTTGAATACCTTTTGGAATCATTATCCGATGTTCGATTAAAGAAGTTTCTTGAGTCGAAGCTACGATATCACCATATTGAACTTTTTGTCCAAGTTTAGCTAAAACAGTAACATCCCAAAGTTTCTCATCATCTAAGATTTTTATGTTCCCACCGATGGGTACAAAAATTCCGTTCTCATCAGCGATTTTTTGTAAAGGACGTTCAATTCCGTCAAAAATATTACTCATCATTCCTGGCCCTAGTAGAATCGATACAGGTTCTCCAGTCGTAAAAACCGGCTCATTTGGTCGCAATCCTGTGGTTGATTCATATACTTGAATGACAGTTTCGCTTTTTGTGATTGCAATAACTTCTCCTAATAAGCGATTATTACCAACATAAACCATTTCAAGCATATGAAAATCCGTACTGTTTTTAACAGTAACGACTGGTCCGTTGATGGAATAGATTAGATTATTACTCATAAATTAGCTCCTTGTCGAAAACATGTATAGTTAGTTTTTAATGAATAGTTTTGAATTAGTGTAGAACCAAGTTTTATTATTTTCAAGTTTTGTATCTAGAGTTTCGTCGATTTCTAACATCAACTTACTACTAACTACTCGAAACCCACCGATTTTGATTTTATCATCTTTGACAATATTTATCGATTTGTCAAAAAAAGTTAAAATCATTTTATTACATACTTCGTCATTGGGAAGAATGTAAAACGATAGATTTTGACTGGTCATTTGTGATTCAATTGTTTTTAATTTATTTTCGATAAATTCTTCATATTTTTTACTTTTAACAAACAAAAGTAACTTCTTATGGATTTCATTAAAAATATCCTCAGAGATCTCTTTTCTACGCTCATACAAAATATGCGCGTTTTTTGATAAAAGATTATTAATATCTTGTCGATACTTATCTTTCATATCTTTTAATTCGACGCCTAGCGACAAATCAACTTGATGTTTAACTTCTAAAGAGAGCTTTGCTAATTCTTCTTGTTTTTTTGAAGAAATTTCTTTTTGAAGTGCGGCGATTTTACGAGAAGAAACACGTTCTATCTCGTCATGAAAATACCGTATTAAACTATCATCATTATAATATTCCATTATTTCACCTCACAGTTTAATGCCAATTGCTTCACTGACGTATTTGTCAATTGATTGTCCGACCCGACTACTATCTCTTCGGTCGGGAATTTCAACAATCAATTTGCCAGATTGTTTTAATTTTAATTCAGAAATAATATCTGGACACAGTTCAACTAATTTTGTCGTAATCAAAATAATGCAGATTTCAGGGTCCTGCATTAATTTTTCTAAATTATCTATGAGCGGTTCACGTTCGTGGATAACGACACCATCAATGCCAACTAAACGCAATCCCACTTGTGTATCAACATTATCACTTAACAAGAAAAAACGCATAAAATCATCTACTTACTATAGTTTATTTATGATTAAAATAGAAATAAGTAATCCGTAAATTGCAACACCTTCACCAAGGGCAACGAAAATCAATGATTTACCGAAGTTTTTCTCATTTTCAGAAAACGCTCCAATAGCCGCTGGAGCAGCTGCAGCAACAGCGATACCAGCACCCATAGCTGAAATGCCGGTCGATAATGCAGCACTTAAGAACCCTAAACCTTGTGCTAAAGTTCCGGTGATACTAGTAATAGTAACTTCTTCAGCAAATACTTTTGGTCCACCAATGAGAATCAAAAGCATCAAGCCAAAAGTCATTGAAAAGAAAAGTGAAATATGAGTAATTAATCTTTTTTTAGCAGAAAGACCCGAAACTTTTCCTCTAAAGACATTGACGAGTGGTAAAGAAATAGCAATAATAAAAACTAAAGGTAATATAATTTCAAAAGCATTTAACATATGTGAATCCTCCATTCATTCCTATTAATGATTTATAGTTTGAAATGCAACGCCATTACCTTCATAATAACGCGAGAACATTTCGTAAAACTCGAGACGTAATACTTGAATTCCTACAATTAAGCCTTCAAGACCCATGACAAATAAATTACCTAATATAGCAACTAACAAACTAGCATTTCCAACCATTGACATCAAACTGCTAACCACAAGCATCATTCCAGCATGAGACAGAACAAATCCACCGACACGCATAAATGACATTGTGTTTGTAATATAAGATAGCATTACATCAAATAATTCGAAAAATCCTTCAACAAAGAATCCGCCGAATCCATTTGGAAACATCTTTTTCCCTTCTGATTTTCGTTCAAATGGTTCTTTGAAAAAGATTAGAAGAACTGGAATAAGAATAAACGGAACTAGATAATACCAAGTCAAGATATTCGCAATTCCTAAAAGGTTTAATCCGACCGCTGCAAGTAAATAAGAGTAAAAAATAAGCCCAGATACGCCATTATGTGATAAAAATGCTTCAACATAATGTTTCCGTTTGATATTCGTTATAATTCCCATGATAATGGATAGAATAATCAAAAGTGCACCAATTGCGATAGCCGCAATTAATAATGTCATTGTAAATTCTGAGTCCATTACATGAATCGGTTTCCCTGCCATTCCAAGAATATCGGTATAAAATGGCGTTAGAATTTCTTCGTTTCCAAAGAAAGATCCATACAACAAACCAAATATTGAAGAAGCAATACCGATTCTAATTCCGATTTCGCCCAATTTCATTTTCTTCCACTTTGCCATAATGAAACCAAGTAGAATCAATACTAAGCCCTGTCCCAAATCTCCAAACATTATACCAAACAAGATTGAATAGGTTATCGCAACAAACGGTGTTGGATCAATATCGCCATAGGCTGGGACCCCATACATTTCAACAAACATTGAGAATGGACGACTGAACCATCGGTTCTTTAATTTTGTCGGGGGTGTAATTCGTTTATCACTCTTAGGTGGTCTTACTTCGATTTCAAGGTCGTCAATGCCTTCAAATTGTTTTTTAACATTGTCAACATTTTCAACTTCCGTAAATCCTGAGATAGTGAATCTATCTCCGAACCCAATAACATATTTCTTCGCTTCAAAGATTTGATTTAAAAATAGTAATTCACTTTTTATCGAACTCAATCTATCTTTAAAATCTTCAGCGGTTTTTTGCATCTCGCTTTTTAACATTGCATTTTCTTTGTTAAGATTATCTATTTCTGCAATGAGTGTTTCTCGAGCCTTTTCTGGGGTACCATGTACGAAATCAGGAATATAAATTCTTTCAAAGAATAAGGATGAGAAGATATTGTCGACTTCTCTTTCATATTCTTGCGTTGTGAAATACATTCCCCAATT
>PGXL01000032.1 GCA_002839095.1 Tenericutes bacterium HGW-Tenericutes-2
CTAAAACTATTTTTTCTTCCCATAAAAGAAAAATCCCCTTTCTATAAACATCTACAAACTTTAATTATTTGTAGTGTCTACTTTAAGGGGATCATATCAAAACAATCCTAGTCTTTATGTTTTTAAGTGCGTTTTTATGAATTTTCTTGGTTAGCAATAATATCATCAATGATTGCTGATATCTCTTCAATAACCTCTGTCAACATTTGATCTGTAGATAAATCTACACCAACCATCTGAGCGAGTTCTAGTGGAGCTTTTGTCCCACCTGCTTTTAAAACATTAATCCAATCTTGTGGTTCAATTTCCTTATTTTCAATCATTTTAGATACTTTTGTACCTAATGTCAGTCCTGCTGAATAAGTATATGGATATAAACCCATAAAATAATGAGGTTGTCTCATCCATGTTAAACCAGCCCAATCAGGTATTTCTACTGCATCACCCCAGAATTTTCTTAAAACACTTAGTTTAATGTTTTTTAAAATCTGAGCTGAAAGAGGCTCTTTTTTGTCGACTCGACTATATACTTCTCTTTGGAAAGCAGCTTCAAGTAAGTGAGTAACAAAGTTGTGATAATAAGTTCTAGATATCATCACTGATTTTATCCATGTTTTTTCTCTTGGTGATTTCGCTTTTTTGATGAGATGATTCGCCATGAGTAGCTCATTGGTCGTTGATGGTGCTTCAATAAAATACATCGATGGTCTTGTGTTTAGTGCAGTTTGATTACTGTTTGCATATTGAAAATGTCCTGCATGTCCGATTTCGTGTGCCAATACCATCACTTCATCCATTTGCCCATTCCAATTGATTAAGATGAATGATGAAGCTCCATAGGGTGAAGAACAGAAACCACCAGTAGATTTTCCTTGATTTTGAGGAAAATCAATCCATCTTTCACTAAATGAACGTTTTACAATTTGATTATATTCACTACCTAAAACAGAAAGTCCTTCAATAAGTAAATTTTTAGATTCTTCAATGGTGACACGTGGCTCAAACTTAGGGTCGACAGCAATTTTCAAATCTGCATATGTCATTTTGTCAAGACCATGAACTTTCTTTAATAAAAGTGCATATCTTCTCATTGCAGGAGCAAGTTTTTCCATGATGACATCAATTTGACGGTCTAGGAAATCTTTAGTCACTTTTTGATCATCTAGTAAATAATCAAATACACTTTGATAACCTTTGAGCTCTGACATAATCTTTTCTTTTTGTACTTGCGCTTGATAGTTACTTGCAAAGCCATGTTGATATTCCGTTAGTTTCTGGTAAAAAGTCTCATATGCTTTTCTTCTGACTTCAGTATTTTCATCATATTCATATTCATTTTCAAAAAGTGTGAATGAGTTTGGATATGAAATGTCATTAACTACAAAGTCATTAAATTTCATATCTGCTAATTTAAAGCGATTATAGTTCATATATGGAGCATTTAAGACTGGATTTAATGCCACCAGTGCTTTATCAACCTCTGGAATTAGCATATGCTTTTTTTCATTAATAATATCTTTTAAATAGTATTGATTGTTTTCGTTAAGTGCTGCAGTTTCTAATAATAGTTCATCAGATATTTGTTTTAACTCGTTTGATAAAAACGCCATCTTTGACGAGATATCTTGAATACGAATCATTGCTTTCCCATGACGCATTTGATTTTCTTCAAGAACTGAGTCTGTTGTTACTTGTAGATAGCTATATGAACCAATTCTAGATAATCTTGCTTGAATATCTTGAAATGTAGTGAGCGCCTCATTAATTTGTTCTTTTGAATTTAATTTATTCTCATACTTCTCACAAAACAAGTTTATATCTTTTTCCACTAAATCAAAGGCTTCTAAGTATAATTCTTCCTTCTTAAATAAGTTAGTCATATCCCATGTGAATTTCACATCAAGCTCATGACGTTTTGGTAATTGTTTCTTCAATTTCATCACTCCTTTAGATGATTATAACATAGTTATTAGTACTAAATTCATTTTATATATAAAAAAGGAATATGAGATTGATACTCAAATTCCTATTATTTCTATATGTGTGATGCTTCCTATTTTAATACAAATTGGCACCCCCCGCATTAATGGCTTAATAGAGAGATTTTATTCATACAATAATTTATACTGGTAATATAAAAGTAGACACCTCCTGTAATACAAAGAATCATTTAAAATTAATAATGTAGGCAAGGAAGGTCCTATGAAAAAATACTCTAAATGGTAATTTCAAGTCTGTATTCGATAATACGCATTTGTCCAGAATCTACATTGTAAGCAATGAATAAAAAATCAAATGTACCACTTGTATTTGGGAAAGAATTATAGCTATCTAATGTAATATTATATATAATAAAATAATCGAACTCGCCAATGATTATCTGTTGATATTTGGGTAATAAACTTAAATTTATTGACGTAATCTCATTAGTCCATTTATTACTCGTATTGATTCGTAGATTAAGATTGTTAATTTCGTCCTGATCTAAGAAGATAACCCCACTTTCCTTTTTCGTTCCAATACTATCGCTAACATTACCATAGTTGTATGTTGTAATCTTGCCTGCATCAGGTAATTCAAAATCTATAAAAGACTCTACTTGGTTTATATATGAATAGTCATATGTAAACGAAGAACTAAAGAAAATAAAGAATGAGCCATAAATAACTAATAGACTACTCATAATGATACCAACTACGACATTTCTCTTCCACTTAATTCCTAACCTTTTTATTCTTAGACCATAAAATATTGAAAATATTGGAAGTGGTAAAACCAAATAAAAAATCCATGTATTTAATACAAAACCAAACGAAATAACACTTGGATAAACACCTTGATATAAAGAGAACAACAATAATGCTATTACTAAATCAAACAAGTTGATAATAAAGATTAAAGTTGAGATTTTTTTCTTTCTTTCAATATACGCCTTTGATTTGTTCGAGGTATTATTTTCAATATTTTTCATTGGAGATACATACTTTGGTGTTTTACTAGCTATTAATTCATTTAAAAAGACTAAATCACCATTTAAATATATTTTGGGAACTGTATGACATGTGTTTGAATATATGAAAAAATAGTTGTTACCAGTTTCGATTGCTTGATCCAAGTCTTTATATTTTATTTTTTGATCACTTCTCGAATTTTCATTACGTATGTTTACAGAAAAATAATCTTCAAAAAACAAATAAACCATTTCTTCATTAGGATTAGTTTTCATCCTTCTATGAGCACTACTTACATATTTTCGTTTCAAAAATTGAAATCGAATAACACTAATTATAATTAAAAAAATAGAAATAATCACAAAAAAATCATTCTGTTGTATTCCATCAATTATAAATACAATAGTAGCCCACAATAATATTATTGATGAAACTATGGCGAATAATTTTGCTTTCTTAAGCATCTCATTGGTTGTATCATTTAATATGCTTTCACTATACACAAATTTTGATTCAGCTACTGGTTTCATGTTTTCAGCAGTATTCCCATTATCTTGAACCAAATCATTTAAATCTATTTCAAACAATTTAGATAATTGTAATAAATTATCCATTGAAGGTGTTGTTTGATTAGTTTCCCATAAACTAACACTTTGTCTACTTATTCCAAGTTTTTCAGCTACATATTCTTGAGAAAACCTTTTGTTTTTTCTCACTTTACTAATTCTCTCACCAATGCTCATTATTTCACCTCATGAAAATTATATCCGATATGCTAAATAAGTACACCAAGTGTATGTCAAGTATCGCTTGCATATTGTGTGTAAAACTGTCAAGCTTAGGGTAAGTACAGATTTTTAACTCTTAATCTAGTATAAGCACTACTAACTGCAAACAATGTTCTTTGTAGATATTATAGCATGTATTATATATTTGAAGATAGTAAGCATTCAGTAGGTTTACTATCTTTGTAAGCTGTTTTATAATTGAAGCGAACAGCGATTTGATTA
>PGXL01000017.1 GCA_002839095.1 Tenericutes bacterium HGW-Tenericutes-2
TAAATTTACTGAACCCTGAAAGGTTGGAATCGATGTGCCAAAGGTACTGGATACATATCAGCAATGGGAGGCTGATGGAGTACTTGATGAACGAATAAAAAGTATTCAAGACATGGTAGCAAGGCGGATTATCCAAAAGGATATCGCCAAAGCCATGAACGTAAGTGAGAACACTCTTATCAAATTGAAGCGTTCGCATCCCAGGTTAAATCAAGCATTTATTAATGGAGATGATGAACTGAAGTATAAACTCATGGATGCACTCTTTCAACGAGCAGTTGGTATGGAGTATGAGGAAGTACAAACCATCATTGAAGAAACATCATCGGGTACGAAAAAACGTCTTGTGAAAACCAAGAAGAAATCACTCCCCGATTTTAATGCACTCAAATACTTATTAATTATCAAATTCGGACGTGAGTTCAACGAACGTAAAGAAGAAATAGATATCATGCTCAAACGCATAGAAAAAGGCGAGGAAACCTGGATTAATGAACATAGTGATGAAGAAACCCTCGGAGTTGTCAATATACGAAAACAACCCAAGAAATAATGATGCAGCAGTTGATGCTGTAGCCAATAGTATCAAAGAGTTTGGATTCAAGGTTCCGATTGTGATCACCAAGGATCTGGTAATCATTGCTGGCCACACTAGGCTCAAAGCAAGCCTTAAACTTGGATTAGTAAGTGTTCCTTGCATTGTTGCTGATGACCTCACAGAAGGGCAAATTAAGGCCTTTCGTTTGGCAGATAACAAGACAGCAGAGCTTGCAACATGGGACTTCAGCAAGCTTGAAGAAGAACTCGAAGATATCGATATGGATATGCTTCAATTCGGATTTGAGGAACTACATTCAGATGTACCAGATAATGCAAGTGATGATGACTTTGACCCATCAGATGAAATCAGTGACACACCATATTCTGAACTTGGTGATATCTACCATTTAGGTAATCATAAAGTCATGTGCGGTGATTCCACTAAGAAACAAGATGTTCACAAACTCCTGGATGGACAGAAGATTGATATGATTTTCACAGATCCGCCATACAATGTGGACTATGAAGGTACAGCTGGAAAGATTAAGAATGACAAGATGGAAGACAATAGCTTCTATCTTTTTTTATTAGATGCTTTTACAAACATGTTTGAAGCAACTAAAGAAGGTGGTGCAATCTATGTCTGTCATGCAGATACGGAAGGCATCAACTTTAGAACTGCATATAAGAATGCAGGATTCAAACTCGCTGAGTGTCTTGTTTGGGTTAAAAATGCATTGGTACTAGGTAGACAAGACTATCACTGGCGACATGAACCAATTCTTTATGGATGGAAAGAAGGTGCAGCTCATTACTTTATTGATGACCGCACTCAAGATACCATCTGGGAATACAACAAACCAAAACGAAATGATGAACATCCAACCATGAAGCCACTAGAACTATGTGGTAGAGCAATAGCGAACTCATCTAGAGTCAATGAGCATGTTTTAGATTTGTTTGGTGGCTCTGGATCAACGATGATCGCATCTGATCAGCTTCAAAGAAAAGCATACTTGATGGAGCTAGATGAAAGATTCGTTGATGTTATTGTGAAAAGATACATCAGACATAAAGGATCAAGTGAAAACTGCTATCTGATCCGTAAGGGTAAGAAGATATCACTAGATACGATAAATGACTTTCAAAATTTATCACTATAGTGAGCATTTAGTGTCGAATTGACTTGATATAAAAGGTCTTTAGAGTGATATATATACATACCAAAAGGTAGAAAGTAGGTCACAAAATGGATAAACAAATCAAGTTGTCAGAATGGATTCAAAGATTTAATACAGGTGAATTTGATAAACCTGATAGCAAAACTCAAATCGAAGCTGGGTGGTTCGATTGGTTTTGTAGAGATTCAAGTCTAGCAAACAAAACAAAGAAGATGGGAAACATCATCAAGCAAATCAAATTAAGTGGGAAGGTTGACCTTGAAACTAGTTATGTCTGGTTCAAGAACAATTGCCCACTTAACGGTCCACTTTATGATGATTTCAGAATTGCAGACATCGAAAACAACAATAACCTTTTCGTGGTTCAAATTGATTGTGTGTGGAACGATTCAAGATACACGGTATTCGAAAGACTTGATGGATTTGAAAAACCAGTTTTTCAATCAGACTCATCAAGAGAACTAGTGAAATGGTTCAACAAAGGATGGGCAAAGTAATGTTTATAGAATACAATGCGCATCCTAAAGGTATCAAAACAACCGATTGTGTAGTGAGAGCAGTTAGCACTGCCTTAAACAAAGACTATATGGAATGCAGACGCGAGCTGAATCAACTCAAGCGTGACTGGAAGTTTAAGAGCTACAAAGATACTGAGTTCTTATACAAGTATTTCGAAGGTAAGCCTAGACTCATATTTAAGGCAGTCAAAGGTGAACCAAGAATAAAGGGTTCTGATTTCACTGGTTTATATCCAAAAGGAACTTACATCCTCAAAATGACTGGACATGTTACAGTATGTAAAGATGGCGTTATCATGGATACTTGGGACTGCACATACAGAAGCGTCTATACTGCATGGAAGATTGACTAAAGGATAAAGACATGAAAACAAATTTTATACGCAAAGCTAAATCATCAGAACTCATTCCACATGATGAGTTCGTCATAGAAAAACAAGTCATCATTGATAAGGACCTATTCGAATGCTTCATCAAGGATCCATTGAACGACTACGATTTTATTAAAGAGAATCTTGAGCATATGTATTGTGACCAA
This sequence comes from Tenericutes bacterium HGW-Tenericutes-2, assembly GCA_002839095.1. GTDB lineage: Bacteria > Bacillota_I > Bacilli_A > Acholeplasmatales > Acholeplasmataceae > Peloplasma. The sequence goes on from PGXL01000017.1 coordinate 2,778, forward strand.
GATGAAGTATTCCACTGTATCTATGTAACATCCGATTCACTCGATTTTGGTATCCTAGTTGAAAGCGAAGGATATCATTATGCTAGATATACAGCTTACTTACCAAAAGCAGCACTAAAATAACAAATAACATTCTAAGCAATCTAGGGAAGCTCATCAGCTTCTTTTTTTTGCTAGAAAGAGGACAATATGAAAATCATCACAAGCGAATCAGTATTTAGTGGACATCCGGATAAAATCTGCGACCAAATCAGTGATGCGATACTAGATGCTATCCTTGAACAAGACCAAAACGCACGAGTAGCAGTAGAAACAGCAATCAAAGATGACTTAGTAGTTATCTTTGGTGAGGTAACAACTATAGCTTCAGTTCAATATTCTGAAATAGCAAAACAAGTACTTAAGGATATCGGATATAAAGATGAGTTCTGCGTACTTGAAAAAATATCCAAACAATCTCCCGATATTGCTAAAGGTGTAAACGAAACGGTAGATCATCAACAAGGTGCAGGTGATCAGGGCATGATGTATGGCTTTGCCTGCAACGAAACACCGGAACTCATGCCACTACCTATTATGGTTGCACATGAAATATCCAAAGGAATAGATACACTTAGAAAAACTAAGTATAATCACATTTTTGGTCCAGATGGCAAATGCCAAGTATCTATAAGATATATTGATGGTCAACCATTCGCATACGATACGATTATTGTTTCAGCACAAACAAGACCAGAAGCTTCATTGTCATTAGCAAAGGATATCATCATCGAAGAAGTACTTAAACCACTGATAGGTAAAGACCTAAGTGGTATCAATATTTTAATCAATCCAACTGGAGCATTTATCATTGGTGGACCTTATGGAGATTCTGGATTAACAGGTAGAAAGATTATTGTTGATACGTATGGCGGTTACGCTAAACATGGTGGTGGAGCCTTTTCTGGCAAGGACGTAAGCAAGGTTGACCGCAGTGCGAGTTATTATGCAAGATTCGTAGCAAAAGCCCTTGTGGAGGCAGAATTGGCCGACACGTGCGAAGTCTGTGTGTCCTATTCCATTGGTGTAGCAAACCCAGTCGCAGTTTCAATTGATACCTTTGGTTCTGGTAAGTTATCTGATGACCAATTACTAGATTTAGTGAAACAACACTTTGACTTCACTCCTGCAAACATTCGTAAAGAGCTAGAGTTCGAAAAAGTGAAGTTCCAGGAGTTAGCTAAGTACGGTCATATGGGCAGAGAAGACTTACCAGTTCGTTGGGAACATGTCGAAGCAAAAGCAGCTGAACTTAAAGGTGCATATGAAAAAGCCAAAGGTTCTGCATAACTTCTATAAGTCTGATTCATGGCGAGCTGCTCGTGAGTTAAAGATTGTGACAGTCAACGGGCTATGTGAGCGTTGTGGAGCAATTGGCATTGAAGTCCATCATAAAGATAGACTCTCAATTGATAATGTATATGATGCATCTCTAAGTTTAAATCAAGATAACTTGGAATTACTTTGTAGGGAGTGTCACAACAAAGAACATAAACGTTTCAGTAAAGAAGTTAGATTTGATAATGATGGAAATTTGGTTAAATAAAAAAAGCAATAGTAATTATTGACATCAATTATAATTCAATATATAATCTACATAGGCAGGCTAGGTAAATGCCGAGTAAATTGTGGAGGTATTATATGCAAAACAGGATTAGATTATTTGTAGATAACGAGATTAAACAATACAGTTTTAGTAATAGAAAAGAAGTTGTTGATGAGATAACATCAAACCTAACTGAACGTTACCTCGAACTTATTGCGTCTGGGTTGAGTGAAGAGGAAGCCTATAAAGAAACCATTTCGCTGACTGGTAGTTTTGCTATTTCAATACTAAATGATATCACGAACAATCCATTGCGTTGGTATAAAAAAAATCTTTTGATTTTGTCTGTAGTGGTATTAACTGGTACAATATTTATGTTTTTCTTTAGTCCATTGGGATATATTCTTCTTACATTCGCTTTCATATATTTCACATTTGAACTTTCAAAGTTGGAAGAAAATGATAGACAGAAGGATAATGTTGAACCTGAGGAATCAAAACATGTAAGATCAAAATTAATAATCGACCTGTTACGTTATTGTATGGGTCTATTGATTTTTTCCTTTACAATAATTGTTTGGGATTTACTTTTCAGGTTATTACTAGATATTAAAAGTATTAGTATAATTGATTGGTTAACTAAAGTATCACCATTATGGTTCGTAATAATAATATTTATATTTATTATGCTAATAGGATCACTTGTTATTGGTTATCCTTTATCACTAATTATTATAAAAAGAAAATTGCTGTCAAATGATCAAATGTCAAAGATGAGCATTAACAAACCTAAATCGAAAATTATGTCAGAGCAAATTAAGAAAACCACATATTCATTTGGTCGAACCATATCTATATTTTTAACTTTGATTTTCGTTTTTGCTTTGATTTTGATCAGCAACGTACAAGTATATGAGTTGATTCCAAGTATTGATTTTCAAGGTGACTTAGTCTTAATTGATTCTACACACTTTTGGGTTTATCTTCTCGAAGGCAGATTTTATCAAGCTATGACACCTATTTATATTGCATTTATGGGAAGTTTTACGGTTGGAATATATTTACTGTGCACTAAAAACTTCTCACTCAAATTTTGGTTTTCATTATACGGTTTTGTAATATTAAGTTTAGTATTATCTCAAATATTGTTATTATTTTTATCCGAAAACAGGACTAGCCTTCTTATACCACTTATTGTTACAATTATTGGGTTTATGTACTCATTAATGCATACCAAGTTCTTAGGAGTTATTGAAAGAATAGTCTATGAGCGATAACAAGAATGTGATTTTTGGTGATACATTAAGAGGTTATACAGAGAAGATAATTCTTTCTATACTTTCTAATGAAGATTTATACGGGTATAAAATAAACAAGATAATTGAAACCAGAACTAATCATAGTCTTGTATTTAATGAAGCGACACTATATACAACATTTCAACGATTAGAGAAATTTGGATATATCACATCATATTGGGTGAAAAATGATAATCTGCCAAAAAAAAAGTACTACTCTATTACAAAGGAAGGGGTGAGTTTTTTAGCAAACTGTAAGTTTGAATGGAAAAGAACCAAAGAATTAATCGACTTATTTTTATAAAGTATAATTTGGTTTTGACTGGCTTCCCACTGTAGTTGTGATATTTCGTGATATAAATTTGAAGTTTATGTCTAAACACAAAGGAGAAGGAGTAAATAATGAATAAGAAAATTATTTTAGTTTTATTGGCATTATTGCTTTTCATTTTTAATGCCTCAGTGATTAATGCAAGTGATTCAAAAGATTCATACAATGAAAATGAGTTATCTGAAATTAAGAATTATGAGAATACCGACATAGCGTTAACGATCAATAATCATATAGCAACTTGGCAGGGTAGCGATAATGATTATTTGATTAATAGCTATGCTGGCATATACTTAAATGAATCAAACGATATTGTTTTAGGACTTAAAATATCAAGTAAGCTATCGTTTGATGAATTAGTAAAAGCTTATCAGGAGCATTTGGACAGTGCTGGAGTAAATGCAAATAGTTATATTGTTGAAGAAAAGGCTTTTTCTCTGATCGAATTGAAGTTAATGAGGGACTATTTACTAAAAGTTACTGAGTTGAAAATTTCTGCTATATCGATAGATCAATCAGAAAACAAACTTAAAGTAACCGTAAATGATTCTCAATTAGCATTCGAAGTCATTGCATTTCTCGATTTGACTTATAAGGATTACGCTTCAAATATGATTGAAATTTCAATTAAAGAAGAAAGAAAATTATTATCTTATGTTTATTCAGCAGACAAGATTAAGTACAGAAAGAAAATTCTCTTTATATGGTTTGATCAATGGTATGGGACTGTTGGGTTTAATGCAACTAGAAACGGTTTAAATGGTATCGTCACGAACTCGCATGTTGCACCTTATGATTACTCAATGTTCACTAACAGTAATGTTTTTATTGGGAAAGCAAACATTTCAATTTTCGGTGGAACAGTTGATGCAGCATTTGTACCATTCAGTGATCAAAACGCATGGGGAGTATCAAACGAAATTCATCAAGTTGGACAATCAAGTGGTACTTATTACATTAAATGGTTGGACTACGTTGTTGAAGGTTCAAATGTCAAATCTCATGGGGTGACAACTAATTATCAATATGGTCAAGTACTAAGTGTTGATACAGCTGAAACTATTTCTGGTGAATACTTCTATGATTTAATCGAAACTTCAATAGTACTCGAAGGTGGAGACAGTGGTGGACCTCTTGTTAGATACTATCCACGAAGTGTTAATTATGGCTTAGTAGGTATTAATTTCGCAGGTGATGGGACAACTAGTTTAACAATTAAAATAGATAATATTGTGAGTCAACTTGGGGTTTCAGTAGTTTTTAACTAATATTTTTTGATAAGTAGCATTCACTTATTTGATAGGTGAATGCTACTTATTTATCCCCCCCACTAATATGAATCTGATATAATATTGGTACCGTACAGGGTGGCAATTAAAAAACGGAAGCCAAAAATATTGAAATTCTAATAATTGGGAGGAAAGTTTGATGAGAGGCTATCTTAAACTTTTAACATTTGATTGTAGTTTTTATTTTGATAAGTCTAATAGTTCATTAAGTGTGATCTTGCCACAAAAATCACTCAGTGGCATGACACTATTTAGATTACACCAATCTGGTGAACTAGATAAAATTCCATATTTAGATGCGACTACTACAGATGGTGAAAGTTTGCGTTTTTATTTCGATTACTTATCAACTTCAAATAATAATATTGATTATAGAGTTACTCACTATGTAATTTTCGACAGTTTAAATAAAGCGAACTTTGGAAAGCACGTGAGTGAATTCAAGCAAATAATCACTTTTACTGGTGATGTAATAAATGCGCTTTTTTCTCCAAAGAGAGCGCTCAAGTTTGATGAAATTAAACAGGAAACAAATTCAGAAGGTTATCTCATTAATTTCGAACATCAAATAACAGATTTGGATTATGAATTGTTTGAGAAAAAAGGAAGGTTTCATTTTCAAGGGTATGACTGCGAATATACTTTCACTGTACATAGAGGTTTTAGCACAGATGATAGCAATTACCTCGAATCTTATAAAAGCGCTCTACAATTTGAGTTTCACAATGATGTTGTTTTTTCCATTGATGATTTGAATTCGTTCTATTTCTCTATCTATAGACTACTTAAATTTATTTTTAGAATCTCGGACTTTAGATTTAGAACTGCAAATTTTAGATTGAAATTCAATAAAACTGGATTCTTAAATTTTGGAAGTATGGAATATAGGTCGTTAGCTTCACCAGCTCGTCTTAATAAACGACTTGAATTTGATAAAATACATCCTTGTTTTTCAAATTTGATTGATCTTTTCTTAGAAGCTAAAATTTATCTCAATCATATAAGCAATCTTGTAAATGGTTATGAGAATTGTGATTTGCCATTTCTATTTTCTTTCTTTGACAGTGAATTCAAGAGCACTTATCCTGATGTAAATAAGTCAATTGATGATGATTTCACTACTGCAAGCAATAAAATAAAGAAAATACTGGATGAAGCTAAGGATACTTTTATCAATAATGAGTTTCAAATAGTTGGTGAAATTAACCAGTTTTTATCGAATAGTGAGTTATCATTTAGAAAGAAAATTTTGCATACGGTTAATAATAGCAACTATTTAAATGAGAAGTTTAAGAATATTAACCTTAAAAATTTTACTGATAAAATTGTTGAATTTCGAAACTCTATGATACATGGTCGAAGCTACAATAATAAAGAAAATATCGATTTTCAAGAAATAGTTCTCTTTGAAAAAATATGTTATCAAATGGTACTTAAAAGAGCAAATTTAACCGAAGAAGAAATCGATAAATTTGTTGAGGCAATTCTGTTTTCATTTCAAAATAATCTTTTAAAATAGTCACAACAGTGCAATTGTTCTTACCATAGTGGGATTGAAAACTTTTAATTATTTCAAGGAACCAGTTGATGACATTTTACTTGATAATTTTTTTACAAGAAGTCTTCTATATTTAACATTATTTTAATAGCGGCTCAGGTTGTTTTATTACTTGCAATTTTTCTTCTTTAGAGTGATATATATTACTAACATAAAGAGGTAATCAGTATGTACAAAATTGGAGACAAAATTAGAATCATTAGCATGAAGGGTGAAGAGCATTACAGCGGTCGTGTAGGAATCATCGAATACATAGATGGGCTTGATCAGCTACATGGAACTTGGGGTGGGTTAGCAATCATTCCAGAAGAAGATTTGATTGAAGTCATAAACTCTGAGGTAGTTGAAAGAGTCAACTGAGTGAGGTACTGAAATGTCTAAAATAAAAGATGTGAATATTGAGATTGAGCGACTTCGGTCGCTTTTTTCATCGGTAGATGAGATCAAAACTCAACTAGTCGATAACCTTATTGAGCAGGCTGCTTTTATGAAGGTTGAACTTGGTGTCCTTCAAGAACAAATAAGAAAGTATGGAGCTGTTCAAGTATCCAACAAAGGTGCTCAAAGACAGACAGAAGCAGCAAAATACTACACTAAGCTTATCAACTCGTATGGAACAGTCATTAAAACACTCAATTCAATCATGGGAAAGAATGTAATTGATGGCGATGATGCTTTTGATGAGTTTCTCAAGAAAGCGAATATGGCATGAACTATTTAATTGAGTACTACCAAAAAGTGATGTCTAATGAAATACTAGCTGGAGAGGAATTAAAGAACACCCTACGAAAACTGATGGATGATATGGTTAATCCTCGATATGACTTTGATGAAAAGCCAGGAAACATGAGAATTGATTTTATCGAAACATTCTGCAAGCATACGAAGTCCCCCTTCAATGGACAACCCTTCATTTTGGAACTTTGGGAAAAAGCAATCATTCAAACTGCCTACGGGTTTAAGATTGCTGAGACTGGATTAAGACGATTCAATGAAGTCATATTACTTATCGCACGTAAAAATGGAAAGACAACCTTCATCGCAGGGATTGACCTTGCTGAATTCTTTCTTTCCAAAGGTGGGGTTGATATCGTATGTGCTTCAAACACGAGTGAGCAAGCGAACATTCTCTTTGAAGAGATCAATAACATGCGAGAGCAATCTCCCTCACTGTCCAATGAGAAACGTAGTAAAAAAAATATATTCTTCATCTATTCTCCGAAAACCAAGAATAAAATCAAGAAATTATCAGCTCAAAGTAGGAATAAAGATGGTTACAATATTGAGGTTGGTTGTATCGATGAAGTACATGAAATGACAGATTCAAAAGTCTATGATGCCATCAAGCAGAGTCAATCAACTAAGAAGGAACCACTAATCTTCATCATCACAACCGAAGGAACTACGGTAGGTGGATTCCTCGATAACAAATTAGACTATGCAAGAAAGATGCTGAAAGGTGAAATCACTGACGAACGTGTACTTCCCTGGTTATATACCCAAGATAACACGCAAGAAATATATGATGACCCTAAGAATTGGGTGAAATCTAATCCCAGTTTAGGTGTGGTAAAACTCTCCTCGTATCTCGAAGATGTGATGAACAAATCAAAAAATGACCACTCAACAAGAGTGACTATGTTATGTAAGGATTTCAATATCAAGCAAGTCGATCAAGGTGCATGGTTGTCTTTTGATGACTTGAATAACGAAGCGAAGTATGAAGTAAATACACTCAAGAACTCCTATGCTATCGGTGGAGTTGATTTATCTTCAACTACCGATTTAACTGCAGCTGTTCTAGTCATTCAGAAAAAGGATGACAACAAGAAATATGTTTTAGCACATTTCTTTATGCCAAGTGATGTTGTTAAGAAACGCATGGAAGAAGATAACGTCCCATATGATATTTGGATTAAACGAGGGTTAATTACTCTCACCGATGGAAGTCAGAACGATTTCTCATTGGTGACTCAGTGGTTCATGAAGATGATTCAAGAACATCAAATTAGACCTCTTTGGGTAGGATTCGATCCCTGGAATTCTCAATATTGGATTAAGGAAATGGAAGAGCTAGGATTTAATATGGAGAAGGTTCGTCAAGGTGTTTACTCTTTATCTGAACCAATGAAACAACTAGAAGCAGACCTAAAGAATAAGCTGATCAACTATGACAATAATCCGATCTTGAAATGGTGTTTATCTAACACCCAAGCCAAAGTTGACCTAAACGGCAATATTCAACCTTCGAAACTTAACTCTAAATACAAGCGAATCGATGGAACTGTAGCACTCATCATTGCGTATGCAGTTTTGAATAGGTATAAGATAGATTACGAAAACATGATGTCATAAAGGAGTGATTAAGTTGGGCATTTTTACCAGAAAGAAAAAGGAAGGTTCACCAAACACCTTCCAGTTATTAAATCAAAACAATACCTTCTTCACTCCTTTCGGAAACAACATATCCAAAAGTGATGTGGTCAAGATATGTATTGATAGGGTTGCGAGCCAGTGTGCAAAACTCAAACCAAGATACATTAAAACTGAAGCTGACAAGACAGTAACCGAGAAACAAGGCCGACTGTCTTTTTTATTGAAACACAAGCCTAACTCACTCATGACACCCTATGACTTTATCTATAAGGTGATTACATTATTACTACTGAATGATAATGCATTCGTGTATCCGATGTTTGACCCACTGGATGGCGGACTCAAAGCACTCTATCCACTAAGACCGATATTGGTTGAAGCAGTGGTTGATAATGCAGACGGTTACTATCTAAAGTTTTACTTTGAGGATGGCCAACAATTCACACTACCTTATGAGAATGTCATCCACTTGAAAAAATACTTTGCTTCCAATGATATCTTTGGTGGAAATGGATCGTCAGGCGATCATGAAGCGATTCTTAAAACAATCTCAATCAATGAGAATGTGCTTCAAGGTATCGATAACGCAGTCAGGTCATCCATGCAAATTAAAGGAATCATCAAGATGAATGGTATGCTTTCAGAAGCTGACAAGAAGAAACAAAGAGAGCTCTTTGATATAGCCCTTAACGATTCAATTAGTACTAAAGGAAGTTCCATCATTCCCATTGATTTAAAGTCGGAATATGTACCTTTAACAGTAGATCCTAAGTTGATAGACAAAGAAACACTCGAATTCTTACAATCCAAAATACTCGATTATTTTGGTGTATCAGCACCAATCTTCGCAAACAAATATAGTGAAGAAGATTTCAACTCGTTTTATGAGTCAACCATTGAGCCTCTAGCCATTCAGCTATCAGAGGCTTTTTCTTTGGGATTGCTCACAGAAAATGAGTTAACTCGTGGTGAAGAGATTATTTTCTATAGTGAACGATTGCAGTATGCAAGCTGGAATACAAAAGTGAGTGCCATCGAAAAACTGATGAGCCTAGGGATCATGACCTTAAATGAATCCAGAGCATTGCTTGGACTAGAACCTATTGAGGGTGGAAACAAGCGACTGCAATCGCTCAACTTTGTGGATGCGGATAAGGCAAATAAATACCAGATTGGTGAGGAGACCAAAGATGAAAGTCACAGTTAATGGAACGATATCAAAAGAAGCACTCAAAGTGATTCTAGAAACGCAGAAAGCAAAATCACAAATCATTGATGAGTTTTGCAAAGAGAACAAGATTACAAGTTTTCACTACAAGGATTCAGAACTTGAATATATTGTAGAAGGAAAACCTAACAAACCAAAAATAGAGGTGAGAACCAATGATTAAAGAAACAAGACTTGCGGATGTTAAGTTTGAAGAAGCTGAAGGTAAGATGACCTTAGAAGGTTATGCGATTGTGTTCAACCAGGAAACACTCATCGGAAATGAAGAGTACGGTTTCGTTGAATCTATCGATCATCGAGCACTTGAAAATACCCAAATGAAAGACGTCCCTATGAAATACAACCATATGGATTCCTTCCTTATCATCGCTCGAACTAAGAACAAATCACTGACATTATCGGTCGATAACATTGGGCTTAAAGTACAAGCTGAATTAGTCGACACCCAATCGAACCAAGACATCTACAAGATGGTCCGCAGTGGCCTACTTGATAAGATGAGTTTTGCTTTCACTGTTGAAGAACAGTTCTGGAATAAGGAAGGCAAAATCCCTAAGCGTACCATCACTAAAATCGGAAGGCTCTATGATGTCTCAGTGGTAGATACTCCAGCCTACGATTCAACTAGTATATATGCTCGTTCTTTAGAGTCTATGGATGTAGAACTAAAGGCTATGGAGTTAGAAGAGCAGAAACAGCATGTTGAAGTGATGAAAATGAAGATTCGTATCAAAACAAACTACTAAATCAAAAGGAGAAAAATCATGAATTTAGAAAAAAGACGTAAAGAAATTGAAGCACGTTTAACTGAGATTCGCTCACTTGTTGAAGCTGAATCAGATGTAACAAAATTGGAAGCATTCGATACTGAATGTAATACCCTACAAGAGGAGCGTTCTGTCATCGATAAAAAGATGATGATTGCATCCAAAGTAGAGATTAAACCTATTGTCATTGATACACGCACTGACAATAAGGAAACCTTAGAACTTCGCGGTAAACAACTCCGTGAAAATCGAGTTATCCAAGTGTCCAGTTCGGAAGTTTTGGTTCCTGAAACGGTATCAAATGGCTTAGCACCAGTTCCGTATGCCCAAGTATCTACTTTGGTGGACAAGGTCAATATCATCAACCTTAATGGTGGTGAAACCTACAAGAAATCATTTGTGAAATCAAATGGCATTGCTGGAACTACAGCTGAAGGTGCAGCATACACTGAAACTGAACCAGCATTTGGGTATGTCACCATTACGAAAGTTAAGATTACTGCCTACACCGAAATCACAGAAGAACTTGAAAAGCTTCCAAGCATTCCATATCAAGCTGAGGTACTCAGAAACATCAATGTATCCTTGAAAAAGAAAATCTCTGAACAAATCCTTCGTGGTGCTGGAACATCGAACACTTTCACGGGGATTTTCAGCGATCAAGCAGTTGCATTATCGGATACGACTCCGCTTGAAATTCCCGCAATCACTGACACAACTTTAGATGACATCATCTTTGCTTATGGTGGCGATGAAGAAGTCGAAGGTGGTGCAGTTCTTATCCTGAATAAGAATGACTTGCGTGCATTTGCTGGTCTTCGCACTTCCGAAGGTCGTAAGGTTCATACCGTTGATTACATCAATCAAACCATCGATGGTATTCCTTATGTGATCAACTCACATTGCAAAGCGATCGCTGATAGTGCAACCACTGCAGGTGAGTATGCTATGGCTTATGGTTCACTCAAGAACTATGAAGTACCTATCTTCTCACCGGTTGAAATCGGCAAATCGACAGATTACAAATTTAAAGACGGCATTATCTGCTACAAAGCATCCGTATTCACTGGTGGTAATGTGGTAGGTTATAAAGGTTTCCTTCGTATCAAGAAGAAAGCCGCTGCCTAATCGGAGGGACTAAATCATGGCCATACTCGATACAGTGAAGAAAGCACTCTTGATTCCTCTAACAGAAACATATGCTGATGAGGAGTTGTTGTCTCATATTGAGGCTTGTAAAGAACTCATTCGTTCTGTCGGTGTGGCTGATGATGTTGTAAATGGTGAGGGAGTCCCGATCGTGGATTCCCTCATCCTTATTTACTGTAAGACGTTCTTTGGTTTTAAGAACGATGGATCGGTGAAAGAACTTCCGAAGAGTTTTGAAATGCTCATCAAGCAGCTATCATTCACGAAAGGAAGTACTTCCTAATGTTTCCAAGCTCTCCTAACATCAAATTAACGCTTCTAAAACTAGCCAACACACCAGATTCTATCGGCAATCGAACACTATTACTTACAAGCTCTAAAGAGGTTATTGGGATTAATCTTTCAGTGACTTCAAAAGAATATTATGAAAGCAAGAAAACAGACATCAGAATTGATGTTGCAGTCAAGATTCAAAGCTTCTTATATGATGGCAGTAGACATGCATTGATTGACTCAAAGGTTTATAAAGTCGAAAGAACCTACATCAGCGGTCAGTTTATTGAGCTTTATTTTGTTGAAACAAAGATTAAAAAAGGTGATATTGATGGTCTCATTGGATGAATTAGCACTTGGAATTAGTGAGCTTGTCGAATCTTATGCAGAAGATGTCATCAAAGAAATGGAAAAAGTACTAGACGAAACTGCAGATAAAGTATTAGCTTACATTCAATCAAAAGCACCAAAGAGTGGTCAAGCCTATGGCTTTGCAGAATCGTTTGTTGCTGTCCCTGAAGGTGAAGGTATCAATAAGCGTATCGCCATCTATTCAAGCACTAAAGGAAGGTTAACTCATTTACTTGAGTTTGGATTTACACATCGTGGTGGTAAATTTGTAGGACCACGTCCATTCATGCGGCCTGCTTACGATGCATTTGCACCTGATATGGTTGAGAAAATCAAATCGATTATTGAAAGAGGTGGGTCCGAATGAGTTTTATAGAACAACTATTCCAAATACTTGATGATGTTTTACCAAATCGAGTGTCTTATGGAACGAATATAGTCGATGTAAACGAAACTCATGTATACCCCTTTATTGTTTATCAAGAAATCACTGATAGAGTTCAAACCTATGCAGATAACAAATCAGCAGTTCGTATCATCACCTATCAAATCACACTTGTCACAGAATCAAAGAACCCAATCTTCGAAGAGCAACTAGAATCAGCTCTATATCAATCGGGGTTCAATTATCAAATGATTACTGAATACGTCAATGACGATAACTCGGTAACCAGAGTTTATGAAATCAAACAGGAGGAAATAAAATATGAGTAATAAAGTTACATTCGGACTTACCAATGTTCACTATGCACTCGCTACGATTGGAACGGATGGTTCCTGGACTTTTGGAACACCAAAGCGTCTGGTTGGTGCTCAAGAAATCACTACTGAAATCATCGGTGGTAGTTCGCAGGTCTATGCAGACGATAAGGTTATCGCAACCCTAGTCTCCAATTCAGGCTCAACCGTCACCCTCAAATTCACTGAGATTGATGATGAATTTAAAAAGGATATCTTTGGATTCAAGACGGACACTAATGGCAACTTTGTCGAAGTGGTCAACAATGAAACCAAGACCTTCGCATTGGGCTATGAAATTCAAGGCGATGCAAAAGCACGTCGCATTTGGTACTACCTATGTACAGCTACACCTTCAGGGGATGCAAGCAAATCCAAAGCGGACTCCATTGAAGCCAATTCAATCTCACTGAACATCACTGCTCGTCCGATCGAATCAGGTAATAATCTGATCCTTCGTGTTATCGCAAGTGTTGGAGATACGAACTACACGAACTTCTTATCAACATCGCCAGTATTACCTACATTCATCTAAGGAGGATTGAAGTATGGAAAAAGTAATTAAACTTGGTGACAAAGAGTATAAACTCCATTCGTCACTTTTTACAATCATCGATTATCGCAATGTATTCGGTTCAGAACTTTTCAGTGATATCAAAAAACTAGAAAAGGGTAAGAACATCAAGGAAGAAGATTTCTCACTCGTGATTGATACGATCTTCAGGATCATCTACGTGCTTCATCGTCCATTCAGTAAAACATCCTACAATGACTTCTTGATGGCTCTTGATTTTGGCATCTTAAGTGATACAGAAGAACTGGGTATCTTATCTCAAACCATCGGGGAAATGTTAGGGACTCTCCAAAAAAGCACCAAACCATCCCCACAGTCTAAATGATGAGCCCGAGTTTGGTGCAACCTCAAACATTATCTTTAACTTGGCTCATCTAGGAATATCGATTGAAGATTCGAAATATTTTGATTTAACGACTTATTTTGAGCTAGTTCAACTTGAAATGAAAGTTATTGGTAATGAAAAAGGTAACCGAATGGCTACCCAAAGTGACATTGATGCTTTCTTAATCTAACTATTATGTTTCTTTCTCAAATGTAATTATAACCATTGTAAGGTCGGTAATATTCACCTTGTGAACACGCCATCCATTCTTTGCTTGTTTGTTCATTTCTTCCTGAATTTTCTCTGCACCTGTTTCCTTTGATTTGAAAGCAGGAATACGTAATGCTACAACCTTATACTCTAATATTTCAATCGCCTCCATTAACTATATGATATCACAAAAGTAAAAAAACGAAAAAAAGATTAAGTGTGGTTTTTAACTATTGAATGATACAATATATTTATACAATACGTGGGGTGATTATTATGAAGTTTGTTTCGTTTTATTTTAGATATAAATATAGGGTTATGATTGTCATATTCTTGCTTTCTTCTATTTTTGTTGCTTTAATGTGGAGGAATTATTCAGACAGTATATTACTCAATCTCTTAATCCCAATAGAGTCGGCAATTTTTACAATAGTAATTCCTTTATTAATAGAAACGCAAAGTTCATATTATGAGAAGTATCGAATGATGTTTTTTATTTGTACAGATTTGTCATACCTAAAGAAGAACACAAAGGCTAAGGATGATATTAGTAAAAACATCCTATTTCGTTCAATGCACGAGTACTCGGTTTCACATCTTGAGATGATGAAAAAGTTATTCCGTGACGACTGGGAAAACTATTTCATTTGGAATTTTGAAATGAAGATGATGGAACATGAAAGAGAACTTAATAAACTTGTTGAAAAGCACATGTCAATTGAAATGAAGCAAGTTTTTGTAGAAAAACGCAAAGTAGACTTAAGATATAAATTAGTCCTTGATGTGTTTTCATACAGTAGAAATCCATATGAATCAATCTTTAATTTCTTAAGTCAAAACGAAATTAAAACAGGAGATAATTCTTTCAGTTTAACAGACGAATATCACTATTTTAAAGAAGGCGTTGAACTTGTCTCTAGAACAAAAGAACTTGAAAAATTCACAAATAATAAAGAACTGAGAAAATTGGTTGAATCACATTATAAACTCGTCAAAAGGTATGCAAAAAAGACACTTGCATCATTATTATGGTTTCACAAATTATATGATCCTCAACTATATAACTCATCAGTCATGAACGGAATTGTTGATGAGATCGCAGACAGAGTAACATTAGCGGTAACTGAAATTCAAGATGACTTGAATCATCAAAAAGATGACATTGAAGAATTACTGGATAATGTAAAAAATGAGATACTAGACAAAATTCCAGATGACAATCAATGAAGATAGAGTTTGGTGACTGTATACATTAATTTATGCACATCGAGAGATCGAAGTGCTTTTTATTTGCAGTAAATGGAGGTGAGTAAAGATGGCAGAAACAGTCAAAGGGTTAAACATTAAATTAAGTCTTGATGGTAGAGATTTAGAGAATGAACTTAAAGAAATTCAATCAGATCTCAAAGAACAACAAAAAGATCTCAAAGCCATCAATGCCAAACTTAAGTATGATAGCTCAAATGTTGAACTCTGGAAGCAAAAACAATCTAAGCTTAATGATATTCTTCAAACGACAAAAAAGAAACTCGAAACGCAGAATCAAGAACTTGATAAAGCAAAACAAGCAGTTAAACTTGGTGAAATGAGTGAAACTGAGTTCAACAAACTTGCTCGTAATGTTTCCTACACAGAAGCAGAGGTATCTAAGCTCAATAAAGAACTCCAAAATACCAGGGGTAAAATCTCCGACTTATCCAATGCAAACTTTGAGAAGATTGGAAAGTTAGGTTCAACATTTACTAAGTCAGTAACTGTACCAGTTCTAAGTGCGATTTCTGCACTTGGTGTACTTGCTGTAAAGACTGCAAACACAGCCGATGAAATTGCCGATACAGCCGCTAAACTTGGTCTTAGCGCCGAGAGTTTACAAGAGTGGAACTACGTTGCGAAGATCTCTGGAAGTTCGACAGAAAGCCTAAATAAGGCCTTTATTAAGGTCAATGGAATTCTTGGCGATATCGCAACTGGTAACGGTGATAAGGTATCGGAGAGTCTTGCACAAATAGGGCTAACTGTTGAGGATCTTAAAGGACTCAATGCTGATCAAGCGTTCAATTTAATTCGCAATGCACTCTCTGGCGTTGAAGATGAAGCACTACGCGTGGGTATAGCTAATGAGTTTTTTGGAGATAAGATAGGTACGGAAATACTACCGATGCTATCTCAAGAAGAATCTGCAGTTAACTCACTCAGACAAGAAGTCAGAGAACTTGGCATTATAACCAATGAACAAGCTTCAATATCTGGGGAGTTCAACGATACCGTCGATCAAACCAAACAAGCACTCGGTAGTCTTGCCATGGATATTTCTGTTCAAGTGTTACCGATTATGCAAGCTATGCTTCAAAAAGTTAGAGATGAAATCATTCCAACGATTAAAAGTTGGACTGAGAAATGGAGTAATCTTGATACAGGAACAAAACAAATCATCCTCACACTTGGTGCGGTGATAACCGCGATAGGTCCAGTACTTTCCATCATCGGAAAAGTAGGACCAATTTTAAATATAGTCTCGACCGCATTAAAGGCAGTTGGAACTTCAGGTTTATTTGCTGGTGCTGGACTTAACTTTGCTACGCTTGGTATTGGTGCACTCATAGCGATTATTGCTATGGCATTATTTCAAAGCGAAGAGTTTCGAGCATTACTAGCTAGACTTGGTGAAACCTTAATGCTGTTGTTGCCACCGATCATGACGATCGTGGATAGTCTAATGACTGCACTAACACCGATTCTTGATGTCTTGATCGATTTAATCATCATGCTTGTTGAAATGTTAGTTCCCATTATTGAAGTATTATTGGTGCCACTAATGACTCAAATCAAGTTCATTGCAGAATTGTTAGAGATGTTTGCACCACTGATTGAAATTATTGGGAAAGTGCTCCAAGCCATTTTAGTTCCGGCTATCAAAGTACTTCAAAAAGTACTAGAACCTGTCATGGCAGTGGTTCAAAAGATTGTCGAATTTTTAACTCAAATATTCGAGTGGATTGGCGACTTAGGTTCAAAGATGGGTGATATCGCAGGTAACTTTGGCGATATGGTTGGAAGCATTACGGGAAACATTGGTGAGTTCGCATCAAACATGGCAAAAGGTGTGGGTGATTTTGTCGGGAATGCTGCAGATAAAGTTGGTGGATTCTTCGGAAAGATAGGCAGTTGGTTTGGCGACAAGTTTAACTTAAAGCAAACTCAAAGTGTAAGTTCAACTAGTAACGTAAATCGCTCAAACACGAATACGAACAACATCACTATCAATACCACATCACCAACATTCGATATCGATTCCATCAACAGAGCTCTTGGAGGTAGTGTAATATGATTCGAAAAATCTATCTTGAAAATCCATCTGGAAATAAGTTTTATTTTGATTACCGCAGCGGTTGCTTAATCCATGCGATAAGTGGACTTGGTTTTTCACAAGAAATGACTTACCTTAAGTATGAAACATTTTATGATCGTGTTGATCAGACTCAAGGACCAACGGAGATTCAAGCAACCCTAACATTTCTCAAAGGATACCCAGGATACACCGAATTGATGAACTATCTCAAACTTGGAGAAAAAGAGCTCAAACTGTACTATGAAGCGGATGATTCTGCTTTTTGTTTTGTAGATATCAAATCGATATCTAAACAGGAGCTTGTCGCTGGAACATTACAAAGCCAGATTATCTTTCAGAAGTTATCTTTATGGTTAAAGAATCAACTCTATACAGTTAATGTTAATGAAGATACTGTTGGAAAACGATATGCATACAGTTATCCTTATCAGTATTCAGCTTTCTTTGAAGGCAAAATTCAAATCATCAACAGGGGTGTCCAAAAGGCACCTCTTTTAATTGAAATCATGGGTGCGGTAAGTGACCCAGAGATTATTATCAGAAAAAACAGTACTGTGATTACGATGCTTAGACTTTATCACACGCAATTAAACGGGGAAATACACATCTCGGCTATCCCGAATAAGCAATACATTCGTCAAATTGATAACGGTGAGATCCTATCCATCTATGGCTCACAGGATTTTACTTGCGACAATTTTCTCTTTGTTGAACCAGGAGAGTACGAAGTGGAATTCAAACCAGGAGTCGCAAGTCCTACCACGTGTCGCATCACATTACTTGAAGGGTATCTGGGGGTATAGTTATGCAACTTGTATTCCTCGATAGACTAAACCTTGCCTATAAAGACTATGGGTATGTTGATAAGGATTTTGAAATCATACTTGATCTAGTCATCATTCAAAAATCAACCTTCATAGTAAATAAAACAAAGCTCAATGCATCTATTGGAGATATTGTCATCCTAAAGGACGCACCGATTCACTACATCGGTATTGTTGAACGATTAGAAGTAGCAGACAAACACCGAACATCAATTCATGTGCTTGATTTTAAAGAAATGTTTTCAATAGACATTCCAGTTCAAAGTTTTATAGGTGACTTGGGGTTATACCTTGAAAATATTTTATTAAGTCATTTTAAGGAAAGCGAAGATGCATTACAGAATTTGAGTTACCTTTCCATACAACGAGATGCAAGTGCTCAAGGTGAACTCTCCTTCGAAGCAGATAAGATTATGTCATTGGCATCACTCATGGAGCTTATCACTAAATCGTATGGGCTAAGATTAACCTCTGAAGCAGTGTACTTAAGAGGAAGAGTGACTGGCATCATCTTTCGAATCAGTGAAGTGCAGCGTGGAATCAAACTTAAGAATAATTATCAAGCTATTCAGGACTTAGTTGTCAATGATAGCTCCAGTCAAATGGTGAATAAACTCACCTATTATCCAAAGAGTGAAAATGTCTTATTTAAATCAACCATCGAGTATTTTTTATTAAGAAATGGTGAGTTAACTCAGGATATCAACCATCTGAATCGGTATCAGAGTGTCAAACCAAAAGCATCCTTTTATACGGATAGTGATTATCCATCTCTACTAACTAAAGCCAGATCAGAGATGATCACATCGAAACTAGACCATAATATCACATTTACGATTAGAACCGATAATGATGTCATACAACCGATGAAAAACATCGAACTAGGTGACTTCATCGAGTTCATGAACAATGATCAAATCTATGATTCGGTGGTCACCAGTATCAAATTTAACAATGGATTTCATCAAGCAACCATGACGCTTGGTGAATATCGAATCAAACTGACCGAGAAGATTCAGCTATTGAATAAGAGTGTGAACTCAGCTGCAGGCCATGTCTCAATACAAACAACAGGGATCACGGATCTCGATGGAGGTGAATTCTAAATGGGAATTCAAAAAGTAACCTTTGATGGTGCAAACGTCACATCAAAAATTGATGCGGATTTGTATCATTTTTTATTTTCAAGTGATATAGGTATTTTGAAATACGTGAAATCACAGTGCAGTTTTACGTTAGCCAATAACACGATTACATTTTTAGATGGCTATGTCGCAGTATATGGACGAATCATCTATATTGAAAATCAAACTACTGTATCTGTAACACCGGATTCAAGTAAGTATGGGTATGTTGTACTTGGTGTAGATACTCAAGCAAATACAGTAAGTATTTACATTAAAGAGGCGGTTGGTACTTATCCTGTGCTTTCACAAACCAACCTTCAAAATACTGAAGGGTTATATGAGTACGCATTAGCTGCTTATTCAAAAACAACCACTTCAGTTAACCTTATAAACGAGTTTGAAAGGCAGATGATCACTTCGGATCGGATAAGAGTGGAGGAACTTGAATCAAAGTTGAAAGATTACTATTATCCACAACAACTTGGATTAACCAAGATAAGTAACGGTGTTTTCCGATTTGGTGATGTTAACTCAGCAATTTTAATGGAAAGCATTCTCTATGTTGTGATTGAAAACACAACCATTGTAAGTTTACCAACCAATCAGCTGTTTATCGTTGTGGGTTCAAACTCATCACTCATCTATCGGTATGGAGGAGCGGATTATTCACTCAGCATATCTTATGCAAATGGACTTGTCACTTTGTCTTTGGGAAATACATCTCATCGAGTGACACAAGCGTATCTCAAAAAATAAGGAGGAAATACTATGGCAACAATTCAAATTAAACGAAGAACCACAGCAGGTACTGGTCCGCTCGTTGGAACAACAGGAACGGTTAAAGCTGGTGAACCACTAGTCGATTTTAGTGGTGAGCATTTATACATTGCAAAGGCTGATAAAACAGCAAGTGTGAGTGTACCTTTAGCAGAAGCGGATTATTTAAAAATACCTGGAGTAGCTAAAGTTGATACCCAAATTGACACTAAGATCACTGCTTTAGGTTTAGGAACAGCCGCAACCAAAAACACAGGCACAGGCAATGGAAACATTCCAATTCTTGATGCTGATGGAAAACTCTCTGACTCAGTGATTCCAAAAGTCGCGATTACGAACACTTGGGTCGTAGCAAGCCAAGCTGCAATGTTAGCTTTATCCAATGCTCAAGAAGGGGATGTGGCAGTTAGAACTGACATCAACAAATCCTTTATTCTTAAAACCACTGGCTATGCAACATTAGCAAACTGGCAAGAACTCTTAACACCTACGGACTCAGTAACCAGTGTCAACGGATCTACCGGAGCTGTTACAGTCACACTCGCTGGACTTGGTGGTGTGTCAACCACTACCTATAATGCCCACGTTGCAGCTGACGTTCACTTGACAACAACTCAAAAGAATATCCTTGCTAATGTGCTCAACACCCGAATTTTTGATGGCACTGGTTCTGAATCATTAGGAACGCTTGCAGGGTTTGATGCAGCAGTTATTCCTGATGCGATTAAAGTGTATCAAGTAGTAGATTCGAACTACACACCGAGTGTTGTGAAATACCAAATCGGTATTGATACCACGAAAGTTTTACAACCTTCATCCATCATTGATGGCGGAACATACTAATGGCAATTCTTCGGGTGAAACGTGGCACCACAAAGCCCTCGACAGCGAACCTTTCCTATGTAGGGGAATTAGCCTTCGACTACTCAAACAATGCGCTCTATGCCCGAAATTCAACGTCTGTGGTGAAGGTGGGTGGTGAGCTTGAACTAGTCTATGCTTATGAAGGCATTGCGTATACGTGCAGTGCTTCATTGGTGTTTGATCCGGCATTTATCTATAAGGTTCATGTGGTGGCAACGACTCAAGGTACATCGGTTGATTCATCATCGACACTTATTTATTACCGTACTTCGGGACTATCCAATCTCATCGGTTCTTATGTAGCTACCTATTCAAACGATGTTGTTAGTTCTATCACAAAGACCTCTGCAAGAAACACTTCATCCTTTACGATTCCGGATGTTCATTCCTCTGGTGTTACACTCACAAGCGGTATTTCAAAGGTGATTGATTTCGAGTTGTCACCTACATTTGCACTCTCACTAAATGACACACAACAATGGCTAGCATACGGAAAAGCCATTACTTCAGTAACTGGCCAAGGAAATGCAACAATAACGATGGTCGATTTTGCACATACCATTAATGGAACTATCGGTAATCTATACATCAATCCAGGACTTAATCTTGGCTCTCCTGATTTAATCTCTGTGACGATTTATCGCACGTTAAGAAAGTAGGCATATTATGGCAATCATAAAAGACATGCAATCAAAGTTTGGCATCTCACTATCCTATCACCGAATTACAGCATTCAACATCAACTACGTAGTAAAAAAAGCAGTCATCTGTGTCGCTTCCTATCTATCTAAAGAGGTACGAGCTAACCAAAGTGCACCACTTGAAGAAATCGATATTGAGATTCCTACCTCAGATTTCACTCAGTTTCAAAACACAAATCCTATCAAACAAGGTTATCTATGGCTAAAAGAAAACGTGGTCGGATTTGACGATTCCATCGACGATTTTGAAGTGGTTGAACCCATAGTCAATGCTCCAAGTGAAACAGAAGATCCAATCTAACGAAAGTATCCTTGAAATTATTCAAGGGATATTTCCAAATACCACAGTGATGTTCATCTATTACTGTGGTTCCTTAGCCTTTGGAATAAACGATGAGAACAGCGATGATGATGTAACCGTAGTACTTGATGGATTCAAAGGGAATGTACATTTAAGTTTAGGAACTCTGGATGTGTTTGCCTATGGCAGGGATATCTATCTCAAGAAGCAAAATCTAGATCCATCAGTCCCGCTCTATGATCGTGCTTATATCGATGAGGTTCTGTCTGAAAAGGACAACCTGATTTACTTGGATGAAAACTACCGAGACGAGTATGAAGCATACAAAAATATCGATTTAACCAGTAAGCTTGGATTGTTTCTGGACAGTTTTGTAGAACATTATAAAATGCGAATCGACTACCCAGAACCACAGAAGTCCCATTATCACATTTTTAGAGTTCGAGGTATTTTGGATCATGTGGATGAATCAGGAAAATATAGGCATGTTGTTCATGAGCCATGGTACACGTACATGATTGACTATAAAAAGAACTGGAACAATAGCAAAGGCTTAGAATACATACTGTTGTTGAGAGAAGCACTTACCTACATAGAAAAATACAAAGATCGGGTGATTAGCAATGAACTGGGATAACTTACTCAGTCTATTTAGAATGGAAAACTTGGTGTATTGGATTGTAACAATGGTGGTTGTGATTATGACAACGATCAAGCAGTTCAATCGTCAAGAACAGAAAAACAAAACGAATAACGATGAGATTCTTGTCAATCTTCAAACTATAGAGAAGCAAAACATCAAAATGCTTAATCTATTAGAAATGCATGCACAAGATATCAAATCGTTAAAGAAAGATGTCAATGTCTTGGAACATCGTGTATCCAGACTTGAAGATTCACAAGTCAATATCTATAAACGCTTAGGAGGCAAAGAAAATGACAACACTTGAAATCATTCTACTCATCACATCTCTATTACTTTTGGCACTGTATGTGACATCTAAACTAGGGAAAGATCAATCATTGAATGATGTGATCAAAGAGGTGAAGCAAGATCTCAAAAACACTGCAGAGAATGTGTCTGACTTAGTAAGCAAAGCTAAAGATATCGTCTTTGATGAAAGTGTACAGAAAACCATCAAAGAATTCATCATGATTGTCGAAGAAAAGAATAGGCTCGCAAAAGAAAAGGGTGAAGCCTATCTTGTCGGTGATGACAAAAAGCTCGCTGTCATATCTAGATTAAGCGAGTGGGTTAGCAATCTCACGGGTTCAACCGAGAAAGCTGTAACGTTTGTAGAGACCAATCAATCAAAGATTGAAGCAATCATTGATGACTACATTTCCTTCAGTAACAAGATGCAGGGAAGAGCGACTTTATCTGCAGCTGAGAAAATCATTCAAGAACAACTTAAAAAGTAGTATATGACCATACCTTATTCTTCAATCGGGTATGGTCATTTTTTATTTTTATTCTATTAAGTGTGATGTTATAATTAAACTATACAAATTTACTAGACTGGGGGAGTAAAATCGTGAATAAAGCATTATTTGTACTCCTGGCATTCATTATCGGCGAGATTATTACAGCAATTTTCTTATTGCCAATTCTAACAGAGTTTTATGAACCACTCAAAATATTATCTGCACCGTTACCAGCTCTTGTGTGGATTATTCTCTTTTTAATTATTCCAACTATCATTGGTGGAGCAATTGAAGGTGCCTGTCTAGCGTTGTTCAATAAATACAGTGATTAATGTGAGTTCCAAAATCTAGATAGCATATAATTTTAGTAAGTGAAAGTTGGATGGCATAATGAATAATCACGAAGTAGCAATTAATGGCGTAAAAATTATAGCTAAAATATTAAATATACCTGTACCGCACATCAGCTTCTTTGACCCCTCAGAAGTATCTAATAATGAGATTACCGGTATGTATCTGTTCGAATCTGACGAAATTATATTCAATGAAGAATGGATTGCGAAATCTCAATGGATTGAGGTTATAGTTACTGCCTTTCATGAAACAAGACATGCATATCAAGGATATTGTATAAGAACTAGGACATTAGAGTCAAAAGATACTCTAGATAAATGGGAATATGAAACGTTGAATTATATTCGTCCTACTGGAAAGAATAATGAAGTTGATGATCATGATTATTTAAATCAATCGATCGAGATTGATGCGATTGGTTTTACTCATCACAAAATCTATGAGTTCTTTGGAGTAAAAACATTACTACCTAAATTTATCAAGGACAGTATTTGAAGCCAAAATCAATTGTAAAGGAGATGTATTTTTATGTATATATATGTTTCAAAAGAAGAAAGAGACTCACTTGCGAAAGCATGTGAAGATATTATTCTAAATGTACAAAAGAGTGTCAAAGAATATTTTACTTTTGAATATCGACTTATTGGAAGTGGTGAAAAAAGATTAATTACTCGAAATGGTGAGAGTGGTCCTTTTGATTTGGATTATAATTTTATTCTAAAAAAAGATAAACAGGAACTGAGTTCTTATCCTGAGAAGATTAAGAACATTTTCATAAATGCATTTAATGAGGTAAATCCTAAACTTAGTTTTAAATTTGCTAGCAATTCAACGTCTGTAATAACATCTAAATTAGTATTAGGTGGAAAACTTGAGTTTTCTTTTGATGTTGCAATTATGATAGAAGGAAACAATGGTAATCTTTACAAATTGATTTTTGATAAAACCTCTGGTAGATACTTATGGAATGAAGTCCGAAAAACAAAAGATTATAGTGTCAAGTTTAAAAGAATCAAAGAAAAGGGGTACTGGGAAGACTTCAAAGAAAGATATCTGGACAATAAAAATCTGCATTTAACTAGAAATGAAGAAACTCCATCATTCTCTGTTTTTCTAGAAACACTGAATGAGTATTTTCAATAAGGCGTAACTATGAAAGCACATGAGTTTATTGAACTTATCGAAATTAAACAAGAAGAGATAGATAAAGCTAAGCACTATTTGGATTTGAAAGGTGTTAATCTTCATCATTCAATTTATTCGTATTTGAGTAGCTACACAGCTTCGAAAATCAAATATTGTGAAATTGCAACCACTTATCGTTACGATAAACGTATTCGAAAAGTCCTCTATAAGTATATTGGCCTAATGGAAGAAATGATAAGAGCTTTTATAGATAATAAATACTCAGATGAAATGGATCAAATTAAATTAACAACAAAAATTGCGAACACACTGAAAAACGAAAAAGTATTGTATAAAGCATTAGACAAGACATTATTCTCTGATCTTATAGCTCAGGTATTAGATCTTTCTGAAGAAGATATTAATGCGATTTTTCCAAATACTATATTTGATTCAAAAAATCTTAAAGCGATTGCTGAACTAAGAAATGCTGTGAGTCATAATAGGTTCTTATTAAATTATCTTAGCTTTAAAGAATGTAATATAGGTGGCAGAATAAGCGGGTCATTACATGCCAATCTCATGAATTTAGCTAATCACTTTGACATTGAGATTAGAAAAAGTTTCATAAATGAAATTAACACGTGTGCTATCCTAGAAGATGATGGAGATAAGATGAAGATCAACCAAGTCGAATGGTGCTTGCCAGTGTTTGTTGTTATCGTACTATAAGTTTGAGTTTTTATCGTGGGAGGATAAAATGGATAAAATTATTTTAACTGAAGAGCAACATAATCAAAGAGAATTGGCTCTAGAAGGCATTTTTAATCAAATAAAAACAAGAATAGATAAGGAAGCTACGCAGATTGCAATCGACAAGGATAGAATGAATTTCTTGATTTCAACCGATGAGGCAACATATGCTGTTGATGTATTTTGGAAATATTTCAAAGCCAAATATCACATTGATGATATTGAAAAATTCTATACAAGTAAAATTCATTTGATGCAAGATATTTACGTGAGATGCTTGATTCCATTTAATCTTGAACTTGATGTCAAGTATGGATCTGGTGACATTAAAAAAGAAGACATAGTATACGGAATAGCTAGATTTGGTTTATGGGTAGCTGATTCATTTCAAAGATTTTATCTTAGCATTATTGCATTCGTATCTTTGTTTGTAATGATTTACTTATCTTTTTATTTTATCGAGAATGATAATCAATGGTTATCGAGTCTTTTTTTAGGTGCTGCAAGCAGTATTCTAGCAGCACTCATAGTAACTTTAATTAATCGACAAATAAAGAATGCTATTTCACGCCTTGAATTTCAAGATCGATATATACGAAATGAAGTCACTAGGTACTTGGAAATCCAAAAAACTGATATTGAAAGTATTAAAGTCAATCACATGAATGATGGTAAGTTTTTACTAGATATCGTAAATATCAATAATACTTTAAAACAACATCTCAGATTGATGAGTAAGTTTTCTCGAATTATCACACAAGAGTACTATATCGAACTAAAGAACATTGAGAATAAAATGTTTGAAAAATCGAGTGATTTTGTCAAGGGAGAGTTTTTTATTGATCATAAGAAACCATCATTTGAAGATAAAGAAGAATTATTATTATTAGTTTTTGAACTTCAAAACAGTTCTGAGTATTATAGGAACGATATTGAAGAATATTTGTATTCAATAAGAAAAAACATAAATAGAGTAAGCAAAAAAGAAATATAACTAAATTGAAAGGAATTCTAATATGAATGAAGCCAAGTTCTACTATAATGATAGCAATGCACCAAGACCCAATCAACCAAATCATATTGGAACAACAGTCATCATTAAATTTGATGAGAAGATCTTGCTAGAGCAAAGAAGTGATAGTGACAGATGGGCTATTATTGGCGGTGGATTAAGAGTAAACGAAAGCTTGATTTCAGGTGTTATTCGTGAAACATTCGAAGAAACAGGGATATCTTTATTGGAAAATAAAGTCAAGTTCTTAAAAATTTACGATGATCCATCTCGTATAGTAAGTTATCCGGATGGTAATGTTCTACGTGTAATTACTGTGGTTTATGAAACTGAGCTTTCAAGGTGTCCAATTTTGAAATGTAGTGCTGAATCTAGGAAGCTACGATTTTTTACAAAAAATGAAATTAGTAATATTGAAGTCGCAGAAACACATGTGCCAATAATACAAGATTATTTCATTTAAGGTATGGTCTGTATCTATGAGGTAAATTAAATAGTATAATTAATTGAATTAAACTATTGATTTTATCATTGTGCATTAGAATAAAAACTGAATGATATAAAATACCGCAACATTGAGATGCAAATTGCATATGTTGTTATTCTTGAAATGAATATGCTACTTAAGGCATCTAATAATGAAACTGTAGATAATTACAAAGTTATTGATTAGACTCAATTTGGTGTATGATAAACTTTGATGAATTATGTCAAGATGCTGTAGTACATATTGTTGGGTTTGATGATAAAAATGTCGAATCAAGTTGATTGCAAAATAATAACAGATAATCCCGTAATGACATGCTCAAAATATAAGGGAGATTACTAATGAAGTATAAAGCTATATTCTTTGACAGAGACGGAACACTTACAATGAATGATCAAGATATGGATAAAGAATTGCATCGAAGATACATAGAGTTATCTGGAGTAAAACTAGAACTACCATATGATAGGTTTATCAAATTTTTTAACAAAGCTCATGCGCAAGATAAGCCATATATTCCATATAAAACTATCAAAGATGAGATGCTCTTTTTTACGGATTTTTATGAGTTGCTTCTTATTGATGATGGAGTAAATAAAGACGTGAAGGAAAAAGCCAAGTATCTTGGCGAAAAACTATGGTATGTTTATAAGAAACCCTTTGATGAAGTCCTTGATGTATTAAACTATTTTCGATCAAAGGGTTATGTAATGGGAGTTATAAGCGATTGTCCCCCTTCACTTGAATATTCACTTGAATTGATTGGGTTAAGTAAGTACTTCACATCATTCACTTCAAGCGCAGTTGTTGGTGTTGGAAAACCTAATCCAATAATTTATCAATATGCATTGGACAGTTTGGGACAAAAAGCAGAGGATTGTTTATATGTTGATGATACTCCAAATGAGGTTGATGGCGCTCGAAGTATGGGGATGACTGCTTTTCTTATTGATAGAAAAGGAAAGCATAAAGAGTCAGAATGGACAATAACTAATTTAAAAGAAATAATAACATATCTTCGAGAAAACAATTATGATTAATTTGAATGATTAGGTTACGCAAGTGACAAAAATAAGTATGTGTGATATTTTGAATAAGGACTGCAAGCCAATATTTTCGAGCAATCGGGGTGTGTCAATGCAATCTGATTTATGAAGTATTTAGGTATAAATATGTTCCCACACTGGAAAAAGTCTGGAATGGGGGAACATAAAATGGCTAAAAATATGTTTCCGACGTACACGAAACGACATATTTTCGAGCAATTAGATATACACCACGCA